>DATCRQ010000001.1:0-979712 GCA_036568905.1 Saccharimonadales bacterium (SeqCode)
TGGCTTGGGCTACGACCACACCAGTACGTCCAAAGACTGAAGTGACCGGTGCACTGGCCGGTGTAGCATTCACCCATTTGCTGCTCGTGCTGTTATACGTTAGCACCTGGTTGTTGGAGAGGGTGGTGAGGGCGACGTCGGAATCTCCAGCCAATGTGCTACTGCCGCCACCGCCACCAGCCGGTACGGCCCACGTACCGTCACCGCGCAAGAAGTTGCTAGAACTTCCCGAACCGCTCCCAAGTTGCGCCGTGGGCACCAACCCGTCACTTCCAAGCGAAGCAACCCCGTTAGCCGAGCCGGATTGGCTCGACATAACTGCGCCGGCGTTTTGCACGGCGCTGGATTGGAGCGTGCCGTCGGAGGAGTGGGAAACTTCAAGGAAGGTGTTGAGTAAATCGCCCCACGTGCCGCCGTCAGATCCTGGTGTTGGCAGACGAACCATGTACTACTCCCTTTACTTTACCCGAATACCGTCAGGCGTTTTCTTTCCCTCGAGCACGCCCTCCATTACCGACAGTATAGCGAACCGTAAGCATTTTTGCTAACGTTCTTTTTCGCTAAAAATCTGTGGAAAACTCGCCTATGCCCCGGATTGCGCGTCGTCTCGCCGCTGTGTTGGAGTATCATATTCGCATGAGTTTATTATGGCCACGCCGCCGCGAAGAAGCCAGGCGCAACGTGAAGTTGCTGCTTTCGTCGGTTTCGCTGAACGCTATGCAGGCGCAGGCGCTCGCGGAGCTAGCCGGCAAGCAACCGCACGACCTCAAAGTGGCGCTCATCACCAATGGCGCCGATCCGTACGGCACGCCGACGCCGGAATGGGCGCTGAAGAATCATGAGGTATTTGGATCGTCGGGTTTTCAGGTTGAAACGGTTGACCTGCGGAAGTTCCGCGGCAAATTACCCGATCTCGAAAAGCTTTTGACCTCGCAAGACGTCCTATGGTTCGGCGGCGGCAATACGTTTTACTTACGCTGGTTATTAAAAGAGGTCGGTGCCGATAAACTTGTCGTTGGCCTCGCCGAAAGCGGCAAAGTCTACGGCGGCGACAGCGCCGGCGCTATTCTCGCCGGCCCAACGCTCAAATATTTTGAGGCTGCCGACGATCCGCACGCCGCGCCCGAGCTTATAAAAGACGGATTGCATCTTACGGAGTTCGTCGTCGTGCCGCACATGGACAACGAAAAGTACGGCGCGATTGTGCAGCAGATTAATGAACAACTCAAAGCCGACAAGCTTACGACCGTGCCGCTCAACGACGGCCAAGCGCTCGTCGTCAACGGGTCCGCGCGCATCGTATTATGAGGAGGATTAGCCGCACGATTGTTTCGGCGCTCATTTTCTCCAGCGACGACAAGTTGTTGATGGGTATGAAGGATGTGAATGGCGGCGGCGTGTACGCGGATTGCTGGCATATTCCAGGCGGCGGCGTCGATGGCGGTGAATCGTTGGAGCAGGCTCTTGAGCGCGAGATCCTCGAAGAAGTCGGCGCCGACGTCTCAAAGGCGCACATCGTTTTGGTTGATGACAAAGGCCGCGGCCAAACGGAGAAAACGCTTAAAGATACTGGCGAAAAAGTTTTGTGCGAGATGCGCTTTAACGTTTTTCGTGTCGACCTTTCGGACGCCGCCGCTGACATTTTATTGAAGCCGGGCGACGACCTCGTCAAACTCAAGTGGGTCGAGCTTGCCAATCTCAACAATTACAAACTCCGCCACCCTCGGCCGCGCTTTTTAAACGTTTACGAATTACTCCGTAAGCGGTACGATGAAACCATGCAAAACGAAGAATATCCGCAAGCAATCCAGGAGCTTATCGCCGCGTGGAAGCCGTTTGTCGACGGCATTGACGATTGGCAAAAACTCGTCGAAGGCGTGACGCCGAAGGAAACGTATTGCGGGCCGATTTATGAACTCAAAAGCCCGCTCACTCGTCCAAACGAAAGCTTCGCCGTCGCCGATATGCGCAAGGTCAAAGTGGCCGAGCCGCATTACCACACCAATGGCGAAACCGAAGTGTATTTTGTTGTTTCGGGCAGCGGCGTGACGGTTGATGGCGGCGAGGAGATCCAGCTCGTGCCGGGTGTCGTCGTGGTGACGCCGCCCAACACGGCGCACTTTACGATTCCAAAGGAGAATCTCGTGCTGGTCGTCATCAACACGCCGCCGTTCAACCCGGCCAATAACATCCATGTTGCGCATTCCGATCCGAACGTTGGCTTCGACGAAGCGCAGTTTGAGCGTTTGAAAGGTGAGTGATGAACATTCCGCAAGAAAAGGTTGACGAACGCATTGCGCGCGGCCGCGAATTGTTAATAACGGCGCGGCATGCAGCGATGGCGACGGTCAACGAAGACGGCACGCCGCATAACACGCCGTTCTTCCTGTTGTTGGATGAAGATTTGACGCACGTGTATTTTGGCTCGCATCCGTTGTCGGTGCATTCTCAAAATGTTATACGGACCGGCGAGATGTTTATTGTTGTTTATGACATTCAGGAGCGTGGTGGCTTGTACATCAAAGCCTCGGGCGGCCACGAAATGAGTGGCGATGAACTTACAACGGCACTCGCAGTGCATAACGCACGTCGGGCAAAAGAAGGCAAAGCGCCGATTGGACGCTCATACTATGAAGGCGAAAACCCGCAGCGCATGTTTGGTGCTAACATCGTAAGCATTGCCGTTAATGTTGAAGAGCGCGCCGCTGACGGGCGTCTAATGCGCGAATACCGCCACGAAATTTCCGCCAAGGACTTGCTTTGATCGACGAGCTCCAACGGTTTATGCGAACGTACGAGGCAGCCAACAACTCCCACGATTTCGCCAAGCTCGAGCCGTTAATTGCGTCTGACGCAACGTATTGGTTTACGGATGGCTCTTACAAAGGTATCGCCCAAATCCGCAAAGCAATCGAGGAGACATTTGCACGCATTCAAGACGAGGCGTATGAAATATCTGATCTGGCTTGGTCGGTCGTTGAGGCGAATGTTGCCGTTTGCACATATCGCTTTGTGTGGCATGGCATCGTAAACGGCGAGGCAAAATCCGGCGTCGGCCGCGGCACCAACGTGCTCAGAAAGACCGACGGCACGTGGCGCGTCGTGCACGAGCATCTCAGCGTATAAGCGCATAGACAGCTGGAGGGATTTCGTAGTTGCACCCGTACAACGGTGCCCTGTACGATTTGCTTCTGAGCATTCGCTGAGAACTCAAGACGATGAGCGGAGGAGACGCAGTGCCAACGCTAGTCGTGCGGGCGTTCATACTCTGGGATTGCTTATAGTTCTACCCCTATCTAGGTACTCTTTGAGGCGTTTCGTAGATAAGTACTTGCGTTGGAAGAGTAACGGTACTAGTATGGTAACGTATGGGAGTAAAGGAAATCATCCTGGCAGCATTTGCTACAGAGGGAACGGCAAAGCTACGTCGTGTTGAGAGCAGTGTGCCTGTAATTGGGGCGCGTACGGCTCGGAACCTGGCGTATTTGGGGACTATTTTTCCTCCCCTTGAGAAACGGGCTACAAAATTTTCCAAATCAATGATGCGTCTTGCCGAACAAGACACTAAGAAGCGTAAGAAGCGGGAGTAGATATGCGTATTGTTTACCCACAGTTTGATCTTCAGACAGTGATTCGTTATATGGAGAAAAATCGGGATGATATTCTGCGGCAGCAGTCGCGGCTTCTCACTCGTGAGCAGCTTCGAGGGGTTCTCGGCTTTTCATCGCGCAGCGGGAGGGCGGAGTCGATAATGTCTTCCCTCCAGCAATACGGCTTTGTACGGCGTGAGCTCAAGCAAGCTGGACGTTACTCTTTTACCAGTAGTGCGCGCAATGCCATTGATGCAAATACGCCGGCGGCCAAACGCGCCGAGACGCTTGCCGTCGCTGCTTCTGCGCCCGAACTCTTCTCAATATTCAAACATATCAATGGCCCGCTATCGGCCACCCAGCTTGACGGATTGTCTAAAAAATATGGGTTGTCAGCCGAGAAACTACTCGACGCACGCAACACGTTCGATAAGTCGCAAAGCTTTTGTCGTCAGATTAAACTTGCCGAAGCCGTCGAGCCGTCCGTATTACCTGTACATCCTGCCAGTGAGAACAACGATATTGTGGTTCTTGCGGGCGCAGGTTCAACGATTCTGGTTGACTTTGGAAACGGATTTACCGTGCAAGTACCCAAGCGTGTCATCGTTGCCGCTGCTATGGATGAGCTCCGCAAGATCCAGGTACAGTTGCAAGGCTAACGCATCCGTTCTATATAAACCATGTATAATGGGCATATGATTCATGCTGAACATTTGAGTAAGAAGTACAAAAAGAAAGTGGCCGTGGACGACATTTCGTTCAAGGTCGAAACAGGGAAAGTCACCGGCTTTTTGGGGCCGAACGGCGCGGGAAAATCAACGACGATGCGCCTTATGCTCGGCCTCGATAACGGCTCCGGGCAAACGACGTTTGACGGCAAGAAGTTGCACGAGTACGCAAAGCCCTCGAAGGTCGTGGGTATTTTGCTCGACGCCAAAGCATTCCATCCAACGCGCACGGCGCGTAACCACTTACGGATGTTGGCGGCGGCTGGCGGGATTGCGGATTCGCGCGTGGCTGAAGTCCTCGAACTCGTTGGCTTGAGCGACGTCGCTAAGAAAGGCCCGGGCAAGTTCTCCCTCGGCATGAGCCAACGCCTCGGCATCGCCGCCGCGCTTCTTGGCGAACCGAAGTATCTGGTTCTCGACGAACCGGCCAACGGCCTCGACCCTGAAGGCATCGTGTGGCTGCGCGAGTTCCTCAAAGCCTATGCCGACAAGGGCAACGCCGTGTTCGTTTCCTCTCACCTTTTGAGCGAAATGGCTATGATGGCCGACAACGTCGTGGTGATCGGCAGGGGCAAACTCATCGCCGACACATCCATCAAGAAGCTTATCGACAGCTCCTCGCGCGCCGGCGTCTTTGTGCGCACGAAGTCTAATACTGAGCTTGAGAAAGCGCTTACGGCGAAGTCGGTCGCGTTTGAAAAGGTTGACGGTGGATTGCAAATCGCCGGCGCCAAAACCGACGAGATCGGTAAGCTGGCGTTTGAGGCCAAGTTGCCCGTGTACGAACTCACCAACCGTTCGGCTTCGCTTGAGCAAGTCTTCCTCGACCTTACCGAAAATTCCGAAGAATATCGCGCGCCGTCACCAAAGGAGGCAAAATAATGTTGTCGCAACTCAAAGCCGAATGGCGCAAACTGACCACGACGCGTTCAACGTACATTATCTTAGGGTTGGCGTTTGCGATCGTTATCTTTTACAGCTTTTACGTCGTGGGATATCACGGCTCAGACCCGGGCATCGTAACGTCGCATGGCGTGAGCAGAGTTGTCAGCTCGGGCTTTTTGGCGGGGCAAGTCTTTAATGCGCTGCAAGCAGTCGGTATTTTTGTGGGCATTATCGCTATCCTTCTTGCTTCGCATGAGTATCGTTACAACACTATTGCTTATACGTTGACGCTCTCTAACAGCCGAACGAAAGTGCTGTTTTCCAAGCTGCTCGTCGTGCTTGGCCTCGGTGCGTTGTATACGGTGGTCGTCAGCGTGCTTTCGCCGGCGATGATCGCCTGGGGCTTGCACGTGCATCATACGGCGATGGTCGCACAGACGTTCCACGTGGGCGATTTGCTATGGCGAGTGGTGTTCTACGGCGCAGGCTATGCGGCGATTGCCTTGATCATCACCTTACTGCTCCGTAACCAAGTGGCGGCGATCGTCTTTATGTTTTTGTACCCGGGGACCGTTGAACAACTCATTGGTTTGTGGCTGAAACCCGACAAAGGTTATTTGCCCTTCCTCTCGTTGGCCGGCGTTATTGGCGGCAACGGTACGGATACGAAATTCCTTTCGCCGGCACATTCGGCGCTTGTATTTTCGGTGTACCTCGTGGTGCTGTGGTGCGTTGCGTGGGGAATGTTCGTGAAGCGCGACGCCAACTAGCGCGTTCCCTAAGGCAAAGAAAAACTCCTTTGGTTTTCGGCCAAAGGAGTTTTTACAATACGCAGGATATTACGCTTCGGTGTGCTGGCTCTCTGACTTTTGCTCGGAGCCATTCCAACTTTGCTTTATTTGGCCAACTTGCGATTTGGCTTCGTCGCGCAAATCATGCACGTCGCCTAAACCTTTCTTAAGTTCTTTTGCCGACCGCCCAAAAGAGTTGGCGAGCTCCGGAAGCTTTTTGCCGCCGAACAACAACAAAACGATCAGCAAGATAATTGCCAAGTCCGCTGTACCTAAATCCAAAAGCGCAAACGTTACCATAGAATTTCCCTCTTATGTTGCGCAGTATAACGCATGCTGCCAGCACAGCACAAGCGCATTTGCTACTTGGCCGGCTTGGTAGCGCCAACGGTATGGCGATGGATTTCATCCACGAGCTTGCGCATTTCGTCGTGCGACCGTTTCAGCTCGTCGTACTTTCTGTTGTTCTTCCGAACGTGTGTTAGCGTGGCGACGCCGGCGCCAGCAGCAATGGATGCGCCGGCAGCGCTCGTAACGTTGGTGTAATTGCCAAGGATAAGTTGCATCCTTGCCGAAGGCTCCAACGCCGTAAAGAACAAGCCCAACACGCCGAAACCAAAAAGATACACGAATAAACCTATGAAGATGAAAATGGACGGCTTGCTGGAAAGCGCCTTAGGAATCGAACTCAAGACTTTGTTCGTAAAGTTCATGCCTTAATAGTAGCACGGGCGTTTTCCGCGAAGCGTATACTAAAAATATGACACGGTGGATGTTCGTTCTCATTAGCCTTATTACACTGTTCGCGCCGGCTGGCGCTGAAGCGCTGAGTGTTCGGCCGATGCAAACGATTCCGGGCACCACAGGCAACGATGTCTCATGGCCAAATTGCCGTGAGGTAAAGGCCGTGACGGGGCAATTCGGCGTGGTAGGAATCAACGGCGGCAAAGTGTTTACCGGCAATCCGTGCTTGCGCGAAGAAGCCGGCTGGTTCCCAAATTCCACGCTGGCCGTGTATGCCAACACGGCGAACTGGGGCTTGCCGCGCGGCCACAATTACGTCAATTTTCCGCTGCATTGCCGCGCCGACGACGAAATGTGCGTGAGCTACGACTTCGGCTACAGCGCCGGAAAATACGCCGTAACCTACGCCTCAAGCCAAGGCATCCATTCCGAGCAATGGTGGCTTGATGTTGAGACCGAAAATTCATGGACGAGCAGCCTTTCTGCAAACCGTGAGGCGTTGCAAGGCATTGTCGACGCGGTGCGGCGGTATACGGTGTTTGCCTCGATCGGCTTTTATGCAACGCGGACTCAGTGGCAAGAAATCGTCGGCGATTGGCAGCCCGACGACGCTGCGTGGCTAGCCACGGCTTCGGACAACGCCGCAACGGCCGCAACTTTTTGCACCTATCCAAGTTTCACCGGCGGCCCAATCGTCATGACGCAGTACACGCAAACGCTCGATCTCGACCGCAGCTGCAGCTAACCTGTTATAATGCGAAATATGCAATCAAACGACGAACCGATTCTGCCGCCAGCGGCAATTGTTATCTTTGGCATCACCGGCGATTTAGCGCAGCGCAAGCTGCTGCCGGCGCTGTACTACCTCATAAAGAGCAACGTGTTGCACGAGCACACGACGATCATTGGCATTACGCGCCGCGACGTTACGGCGCACGAAGTCCTCGACGAGAAAAAGCTTTGCAGCCGCGACCCGGAAGGCACGTGCGATGCAAAAGCCGTTGCAAAAATGCGCGGCATGTTGCATATGCACAAAATGGATCTGCTCGACGGCGCGGCCTACGACAAGCTCCGCGACTATTTGAACGACGTTGAGAAAAAAGCCGGCCAGCCCATGCGCCGTTTGTTTTACCTCTCCATTCCGCCGACGGTTTTTGAGCCGATCGTAAAGCTACTTGGCGAGCACGGCCTCAACACGCCACCGGAAGCTGCCGAGGGAACGGCAAACCTGCTCATCGAAAAGCCGTTTGGGTACGACCTTGCCTCGGCAAAGGAACTCATCGCACAAGTCGGCGAGCACTTTAGTGAGGAGCAAGTCTTCCGCATCGACCATTATCTTGCCAAAGAAACCGTGCAGAACATTTTGACGTTCCGTTTTGGAAATCCGATGTTTGAGCCGCTGTGGAACGCCCAACACATCGAGCGCATTGAGGTTGAAGCGACGGAGAAGATCGGCATCGAAGGCCGGGCGATCTTTTACGAGCAAACCGGCGCGCTGCGCGATTTTGTGCAGAGCCATTTGCTGCAGCTCGTGGCCGTCACGACGATGGAACATCCGGGCAACATGAGTTCGGCCTCGATTCACAAGGCAAAGCTGGCACTCCTCGATTCCATCGAACCAATCTCGCCCATGGAAATTCCCACGCACACCGTTCGCGGCCAGTACAAAGGCTATCGCGAGGAAGTGCAAAGTCCGAAGACCGCGACCGAAACGTTTGCTGCGCTGCAACTTTCCATCGACAGTGACCGTTGGCGCGGCGTACCGGTCATCGTCAAGACCGGCAAGGCTTTGCGCGAAAAGTGCACGCGCGTTCGCGTTCTGTTCCGTACCGGAAAAGGCGAGGAACAGAACTGTATGACGTTTGATATTCAGCCGCGCGAAGGCGTAGAGATCGCACTGCAGGTGAAGAAGCCGGGCTTCACGAACGCGACCGAGGCGTCGAGCATGGAGTTTAACTACGAGCGCAGCTTTGGCAACGCCGATTTCCCGGACGCCTACGAACGCGTGCTCGTGGACGCCATTCGCGGCGACCATACGCTCTTCGCGACTGACGACGAAGTGTTGGCCTCATGGCGCATCCTCGAGCAAATCATCGAAGCCTGGACGCAGAACGACGACAACCTGCATTTTTACGAGCAAGGTTCTGACGGCCCGAAGCTGCCGGCCGCTTTTGACGAGTAAGCCCGCCGTTGTTTGCCTCGCCGAATTCCTCTGTTTTCTGGTATAATAACGCCGTTGCGCCCGTAGCTCAGCGGATTAGAGTACTTGGCTTCGAACCAAGGGGTCGCAGGTTCGAATCCTGCCGGGCGCACCATTTTATGAATGATTTGACGTTTATAGCGAAGTCAAAGAACGGCCTTGATGTTTTCTTTGACGCTGAGGGCTCGCACGCGGCGACGCATTTTCGTGACGCACCGCAGCTGCTTAACCTCGTACAAGAAATTCTGGCGAGAACGGTTTTCGAGGACGATGTAGTTGAGTTTGATACGGACATGGGGCGCATAGTAGGAACGAGTGATCTCGTGACGGTCGAGCCGAATGATGAACTTGTTTTTGCAAAGCGTTTGAACCGTGATGTGTTTACTTCATTTAATAAATCTAAGAAGCCGCAGCCGAGCAGTACGGTTTCGGTTGCGTTTGAGAAACAACATAACGGATCGTACGTTTTGCATAGCGCATGGATCGGGCCGATCAGTTCACCGGCATTTCCCGGTGATCCAAATGAAACGCCGGAGAGCAAACCGTATTGGCTGAGCCACGCGCTTGCATGGGGAACGCAAGAAGTACAATCCGGCACCGAAACATCTGTCTGCCCATGGTAATTTTTGGGAACCCACGACGGGCAAAATTCTGCATATTGTGACAGCGCGACGTATAATGTAGAGGATGAAGATTACGAATTTTGTCGATGTGCGCCGGGCGCTGGAGCCGTACATCGCGCGCACGCGCGTGCCGGGCGCGTATACGCTTGACCGGCAGACGGATTTGATGACGTTCCTCGGCAACCCGCAGGACAAAGTGCACGTCGTGCACGTTGCCGGCACGTCAGGCAAAACGTCAACGGCGTATTACGCCGCCGCGTTACTTACGCAGGCCGGGTACAAAACGGGGCTGACGGTTTCGCCGCATGTTGATGAAATTAATGAGCGCGTACAGATTAATCTCACGCCTCTGAACGAAAAGGAATTTTGCGAGGACCTTCAAACGTTCATCGGCCTTGTAGAGAAGAGCGGCATCGAGCCGACGTACTTCGAGCTGCTCGTCGCCTTCGCCTTTTGGGAGTTTGAGCGCCGCGGCGTGGAATATGCCGTGGTTGAGGTTGGCCTCGGCGGCTTGGTGGACTCTACAAACGTCGTCACGCGCAAGGATAAGGTGTGCATCATTACGGATCTCGGCCTCGACCACATGCACATTCTCGGCGACACGCTCGGCGAGATTGCCGCGCAAAAGGCCGGCATCATTCAACTTCGTAACGCTGTGTTTTGTTACGAGCAAAGTGATGAAGCCATGGCGCCGATCCGCACCCGCGCCAAGCAAATGCAGGCTGAATTGCGCACGCTGACGTCGCAGACGTTGTCGCGTGCGTTTGACTTTTTGCCGCTCTTCCAACGAAGGAACTTTGAACTGAGCAAAACGGCCGTTGCCTTCGTGCTGGAAC
Organism: Saccharimonadales bacterium (SeqCode); assembly: GCA_036568905.1. Classification (GTDB taxonomy): domain Bacteria; phylum Patescibacteriota; class Saccharimonadia; order Saccharimonadales; family UBA4665; genus DATCRQ01. The sequence goes on from DATCRQ010000001.1 coordinate 10,398, forward strand.
GCGACGGCAAGCCGCCGCTCACGGACGCGCAACTGCTCGCCGCAGCGCATACTAAAGTGCCGGCGCGCATGGAAACGTTGGAGTACAAAGGCAAGACGATTATTTTGGACGGCGCGCACAACGCCCAAAAGCTCCACGCGCTGGTCGCGAGCATCATGCAACGATATCCCGGCAAAAAGGCGGCGGCATTGCTGGCGTTTGCCTCGCACGGCGCGTATCGTTTGGAAACGGCTGCGGCCGAGCTGAAGCCGATCGTTTCGCACGTCGTAGCCACGAGCTTTCACGGTCCGCAGACGCAAGACATGCGCGATCAATCCGTGCCGCCAGAGCTTGTGCGCGAAGCGTGCGAACATGCCGGCATTACGGTGGTGGATGTCATGCCGAAAGTCGCCGACGCCTGGGAGGCGTTGCTGGCGCGCCCGGAGCCGATCCTGCTCGTCGCCGGTTCGTTCTACCTTATGAGTTATGTTCGGCCACTAATTCACGATTGATATTGCTAAGGTCATGCGGCACCAAGCTTGCTCCGCTTATGCCGTATTCATCGCCTATACTAACGGCCAAATCGTAGGCAAGCCCGCGCGCAATGCGTAAATATGCCGCGGGATCATTGGATGCTTCGTCGGATCCGTTTCTGTAGAAGGCGAGCGGTTCAGGCCCCTCATCAGGTCGGTCAACTTCGGCCGACCATGAGCCTGGTGGCAAGCCGTCGATTTCGTCGAGGGTGAATTGCGTCGAGTCCGCCGAGCTTCGTATGACGGGGATGCGAATCGTATAGCGTGCATTTGCTTCGGTTAATGGCGAGCGGTGCATCCAGCTTGCCTCAATAACCGAGCCTTCATGCAGTTTTCCGTGCACCATGCTTCTGGTATGATCGACCCAAGCCAGAAGACCGTTACACCGGTATGGCGGGTTTGCCGCGACGCGGTGGTTTACAATTGCGGCGCCAATGGCTGGCGCGGCGTCGCGTTCGACCAAGGCGCGTCGCAGGCTTGGCAAATCAGTTATTTCCGTAGCCACCGGCAGCCATGCAACACGCTGCAGCCGTTCTACGGTCAGTGCCGCTCGTTCCTTCGCGCTTATTTCCGCCGTCATTTTTCGCCCTCGATTAGTGAGCGCATTATACGACTAAGTTGGCGTACACGCCAAATGCTTATCTCATGTACTTTGTCTAAATTTAGGCGACGGCTTCAAGCACGCCGTAATGTATAAGGCCTTCATGCACGCCGCCGGCGTACGGTTTTTGAGATTCGTAGAGACGATCCGGCGGGATTCCGTTTGCTGCCCATAGTCTGAAATCAAGGGCTGCATTTGCAACGAGAATAGCATTACCTACCAGGACGAGTTTGCGGTCGTTATTGCTATCGCCCGACGTGTAAGTGTTCTCTTCCTCGACGCCGAGTTCTTCGAGCACGGCACGAAGCGCCGAGCCTTTGTCAATGCCCGGCGCCATAAAGTCTAAGAATTCTCCGGAAAGTATGACCTGTGCGGCAACGCCGACACGAGCCAACTCGGCCTCAAGGCTTGCACGATATGCTTCGCCATGGTCTTTGAAGGAGGCGACGAAGCCCTCGCTTAGTTCGTAGCTCCACTTGTAATCGCCCTGGTTTCTGGCGTCTTGCACGGCGGCTTGGCCGTGGCGGACTTCGGCGGTTTTTCCCATCACGTCTATGATCTTGCTGCGATCCCAACCTTCAATCATCTCTGGCCGCGGCCAGTTGGCGATTGGAACAAGGCCGGGCCCACGGCGCACGGTCGCGTGCTCGCCCACCATACCAACTTCAAAGTCTACGTCCGGCAACGGCGCTCCCGCGCTACGCTGTTCCTGTGCGAGTTGCGCAAGGCTGTACGGTGCCCGGCCGCTCACGCGCCCGTGATAAAATTTCGGCCTGCTACGGTCGGCACGCCGCCGCTGTATGGCCGTGTTGAGTGCAATCAATGCGGCGTTGTCACCGGTAAGCGTTTTGTCGGCGTCGCTGGCACTGGCGGATGGTTTTTCTAGACTCACAAAGAAGTAGCATACAGATTGGCAGACGAGATGTAAAGTGTTCCCCGTAGGTTTGCTACACTAAGAGCATGTTTGCTTTGGCGATTGCGGCCGTTGTGGCCTGTGCGTTATGCAACGGCATTGCGGCCGTGCTGCAGAAGATCGGCGCCGACAAACAGCGTCGGGCGACGTCGCTTGACGTACGGTTGCTCGCGCGCCTTACGCGCAGCGCGCCATATGTCGCGGGGCTGGCGTTGGATTTGCTTGGCTGGATTCTGACGGTTTTTGCCGTGAGGTTCATCCCGTTATTTTTGGCTCAGGCGGTTATTGCCACGAACGTTGCCGTAACGGCGTTGATTGAGCGAAGCGTTTTGAAACGCGCGTTGCCGCGGAGCACATGGCGCTGGCTGGCCGTGCTGCTTGCCGGATTAGTTTGCCTCGGCGCGAGCGCAACGCGGCAAAACGCCATCGTGGTGCGCGGCGCACTGGAGTGGGGAATTGTTGTGACGCCAATAGTTTGCCTCGGCTTCGGCGCATTACTTACGAAGGCAAAGGGCAAGGCAGCATCGTTTGCCTTGGCGAGTTTGAGCGGCGTAGCGTTTGGCGGCACGTCGGTCGTCGGGCGCGTGCTGCCGGTTACCGCACAGTGGTGGCATCTCCTTGCCAGCCCGCTGTTGTGGGCGTTGGTGCTCTACGGTTTGGCCGGCGTGTGGCTCTTTACGATTGCTTTGCAGCGAAGTTTTGCCACGACCGTAAACGCCTCGATGACCGCGGCACAAACGCTCGCCCCGGCCGTCGTCGGCCTCACGCTTTTGAATGATACGGTGCGCGGTGACACCTGGATCTTGCTCGTCATTGGCATGGCTGCGGCGCTGGTCGGCGTCGTAGGCGTGGCCAAAAGTTCAGAGGCTTAACTGGCGATAAGCGCCAACGCGGCGAGGAGCAGCCCAACGTCGCGGAACGTAATGTCCCACGCGTGCGGGTTGCCTACGATAATGCCCGCAAGCATCAGCGCGGCAATAACGCCTGCGTACTTCACCCATTGCAGCGTCGCAAGCCATGCGGCGAGGACAATTTCAACGATAGCCGTAACCTTCAGAATCGTCGTAGCCGCCGCAATGTGCGTCAAAGCGTTTGGAACAAATCCAACCCAACCGTCAGGGTTACGCAAAGATTCCACGCCGGCGTAGGCAAACACAAACGCCAAACCGTAGGCCAGCAACGCCCGCGTCATTTGCGGTGACGAAGGAAAAAGTTCCTTAGGTGCTGAAGATTTTGCCGAACTGCTTTGCAATGAACGCGCCATCTCTCTAAACTCCTAATCCGTCACGTTTACAGTGATAAGATAATCTTTCTTAACCTGGCTGGCGTACCAGTACGGCTGGAAGCTGAAGGATTTGGTGGCCGTGAAGGTTACGGTTTTGCTGCCGCCGGTGGCGATGGGGCCGCTGTCGATTGCCGGATCGGTGCTGATGAACTCAAGGCCGCCGTGGTACGTGCCGCTCGTTTCGACCATGAACATAATGCTGACGTTTGCGCCTTTTTTAACCGTGACGCTTTCGTGGTCGGCACCAGAATCGTTGGCGTTAATCATAAAGCTTGGCGTCATGCTCGTGCTGCTGAGTGTACTGGAGTTTGAGGATGAGCTTGACGAAGACGACGAGTTCGAGCTCGAGTTGTTCTTTGCCTTATGGTGCATACCGAACGCAAGCAAACCGCCAGCGACCACAACGACGACGATCGCAACCACAACAATTTTCTTCATAAGAGCTCCTTATTGTATACTCATAATAGCATAAGCGCGTCGCAAGGAGGGTTGTATGACGATGGTTATAACGCCGCAAGGGCACGGCCTTGGTTGGATCCCGGACATTCCGGACCAGCGCGATAAATTCTTTGAACCACAGGCGGCGCTGCAACGTTTGGCCGCCGCGCCGTTGCCAAAGCAAACCGACCTTCGTACGCAATGTCCGCCCGTGTACAACCAAGGCCAACTCGGCAGCTGTACGGCCAACGCGCTCGCCGCGGCGTTTGACTTTGACCGGCACAAAGAGGGCAAGGATTTTATGACGCCGAGCCGGCTCTTCATCTATTGGAACGAGCGCGACCTCGAGGGCACTGTGGGCAGTGACGCCGGCGCGGCCATCCGCGACGGCGTCAAAGTGCTGCACCGCGTCGGCACGCCGCCCGAGGTTAATTGGCCGTACGACATCACCAAGTTCACCGAAAAGCCAACGGAAAATTGCTTTGAGATCGCCGAAAAGAACGAAGCGCTCACCTACATGCGCATCCAGCGCCCGGCCGCTAACAAAACGTTTGACATGCAGGCGTGCCTTGCCTCGGGCTATCCGTTTGTGGCCGGCTTTAGCGTCTACGAAAGTTTTGAGAGCCCCGAGGTTGTAAAAACTGGCGTCGTGCCCATGCCGCAGCCGGGCGAGAAAATCCTCGGCGGCCATGCCATCGTCGTCGTAGGTTACGACATCGACAAAAGCTGGTTCATCGTGCGCAACTCGTGGGGCGATGATTGGGGCGACCACGGCTACTTTTACATGCCGTTCGATTACCTCACTAGCGAGCATCTCTCCAGCGATTTCTGGCTCATCAAAACAGTTGAAGCCTAACGTACCTAGGCTTGTGCTACCATAAGCGCATAGGAGAATTATTTTGGCTGACGTAATTAGTATCCAAGGGCTTACGAAACGCTATGGCGCATTTACGGCGTTGGCGCCGCTCAACTTAACGCTTAGGCAAGGTGAGGTGCTCGGCTATCTTGGCCCGAACGGCGCGGGCAAAACGACAACGATCCGCGCGCTCCTCGGCCTTATAAAACCAAGCGGCGGCCGCGCTGAGATTTTTGGCCTCGACGCCTGGAACCATAAGGTTGAAGTGCACAAACGTTTGGCGTATGTGCCCGGCGAATCTATGTTGTGGCCGTCGCTCACGGGCGAGGAAACGTTGCACCTTTTGGCGAAAGTTCACGGCAAGGTTGACGTGCAATATCAAAAGCAACTCGTTGAACGGTTCCAGTTTGACCCGAGGAAAAAGGTCCGCGCGTATTCTAAAGGCAACCGCCAAAAGATTAATCTCATCGCTGCGTTTGCAACGCGTGCGGATTTGCTGATGCTTGACGAGCCGACATCCGGCCTCGATCCGCTTATGGAACAAGCCTTCCGTGAAACCGTGCTTGAGGCAAAGCAGAACGGGCAAAGCGTGTTTCTTTCGTCGCATATCCTTGATGAAGTTGAGGCGTTGTGCGACCGCGTAGCGATCTTGCGTGCCGGCAAACTGGTGGAAGTCGGCACGCTTGCCGAAATGCGCCACCTTTCGGCGCTGACCGTTGAGGCGACGTTTGACCGCGAGCCGCCGCACGTCTCAAACCTAAAAGGCGTGAGCAACGTGAAGGTCGCCGGCCATCAGCTGACGTGCCAAGTCCACGGCCCGATCGACGAACTTTTGAGCACGCTTGCCGCCGCGCATCCTAAGACTTTGCTCAGCCGCGAGCCGTCGCTTGAGGAACTGTTCCTTTCGCTGTACGGCGCCGAAGAAGAACGCAACCGCAAGGCAGCGCAATGAGCACCGAGGCCGAGGTAACTCCGGCTCGAGAGTTCGTCTTCAAGCGATATCGTTTGCCACAGCTGGCTGTCTTTCGTTTTGTCGTGCGCCGTTCAACGGTGAGCGCAATTATTTGCGGCGCGATTTTTGGTGCGTATACGGCCTCAAAAGTCCTCAACTATGTAAAGTTATATTCCACCGAGGCGCAACGGCAAAAGTTGGCGGAATCGCTCGGCAATAACGTTGGCATTGAGGCGTTGCTTGGCGTCGCGCATCGCATCGAAACCGTGCCGGGCTATGCGGCGTGGAATATGCTGTGCATTTTGAGCGCCGGCGCGGCCATTTGGGCGTTGCTGCTGGCGACCAAACATTTCCGCGGCGAAGAAGAAACCGGCCGTACGGAACTGTTGCTGGCCGGCCAGACGACTTCGGCGCACGCGGCACTCAGTACGCTTGGCGGCCTCGGCGTAGCGTGGGCGTTGCTCTTCGCAGTGACGAGCCTCGGCATGATTGGCGTCGGCCACGCGCACGGCGTCGGATTTTCCCCGAGGCAAAGCGTGTTCATGGCGTTAGCCGTTACGAGTAGCGCCGCGGTTTTCATGGCCGTCGGTGCTTTTACAAGCCAATTGGTGCCGGTGCGCAGCCGCGCTTCGAGCATCGGTGCGGTAATCTTCGGCGCCTTTTATCTCCTGAGGATTTTGGCGGACACCACGAGTGCGCATTGGCTGCTCAACGTCACACCGTTCGGTTGGGTTGAGCGATTGCAGCCGTTGTACGATAGCCGTGTCGTTTGGTTGGTGCCGATTTTCGCCCTCACTTTGGCACTCTCGGCGGCAACGTTGTGGCTGGCAAAGAACCGCGACCTTGGCGACAGTCTGCTGGCCGACCGCGATACGGCACAATCGCACACCAAACTCCTTAACTCGACGCTCGGCGCAACGTTCCGTCTTACGCGTGGCACGATTTTTGGCTGGCTGATCAGCGTAGTGGCGACGGCTTCGTTCTACGGTTTTCTTACGAAGTCCGCGACGCAGGCATTCAGCGGCGGCAATACGCGGCACTTGCTCAGTTCAATCACGCACACCTCGGTCATCGCCGGCGAGTTCCTCGGCCTTATCTTCATGCTGCAAATGGTGATGCTGATGAGCTATGCCGTGGCAACGGCCAGCGCCGCACGCAAAGACGAGGCGCAAGGTTATCTCGACAACTTGCTCGTGCGTAGTGTGAGCCGCGCGCGATGGTTCTCGGCACGCGTTGCGTTGATGCTCGGTACGTTGGTGATTGCCGCGCTGCTCATCGCTTTCATTACGTGGGTGGCCGTAGCGAGCCAGCACATCGGTATTTCGTTCCACGACATCTTTATGGCTGGCCTCAACACGTTGCCACCAGCGGTGTTAGTGCTTGGTCTAACGCTGTTGGCCTTCGGTCGGCTGCCGCGCCTTACGAGCCTTGCGGGCTATGCGGTTATCGGCTGGTCATTCCTTATGCTGATGCTCGGCTCCGGCCTCAAACTTAACCATTGGGTTCTCGACACGTCCGTATTGCAACACGTCACGCTCGCACCGGCGACGGCGCCCAACTGGCATACGAACTTCATGCTGATCGGCATCGCCGTCGTGGCCGGATTGCTTGGCCTGTGGCGTTTTACCTCGCGCGACTTACAGACGGAATAAGGAAACCTTACGGAGGAACGAGTAGGTGTTTTGCGACCGCCAATGTTCACGAAGAGCGGCGAAGTAAACTCGTTGTACTAATAGATCTGGTCGCGCTTTTCGTTGAGGAAGCGTGTCCATTGGCGAATGACGCGCAGAACGGTTTTGAGCGGCAGCTCGATGAGCATGTCAAGCACCGCAGCCACTAAGTTTACCTTGGCGTACTTGCTGGAAATCCATTGCCCGGCAAGGATAAACGGCAGGTAGAAGAAGTCGCGAAGCGTGCGGATGAGGCCGGTTTCTTTTGTGACGAGTTCCAGCTCGCGCACAATTTGCGAAAGGCGAAAGCCCAAAAAGCTGGCCGTGGAGATAAAGACGAAGAAGATGATCGCCTGCACGGCGTTGAAGTGCAACAGCATGAGGACGAAGATGATGACGGCGAACGGCACGAGGAACAAAATGCCGTAAAGCACTTTGGCGGCGTCGGAAATTTGCTTGCCGAACGGCCGCGAAGGCAAGTGTACCGGCTGATCGTGAGAGAACAACGCTTTGTCGACGTAATTCACGAGCGCCGCGGCGTTGTCGCCCGTCGGCATACCAATACTAAACCACAAACTTGCCATATATGCCGGCGGCGTAAGTAAGTTCACGACGAGCGGCAGCAACGCGACGGCGCCAACGGTCATAAGGTCGTACGGCACTTCGATGGCGACACCAATGAGCACTTTGGTGATCAAAATGAAGAGGATGCTTTTCTTCAGGCCTTTTTTGAGGCGCTTTTTGACGCTGCCGTATTCGACGAACGTTTGCTTGCGGTACGCTTCGAGGAATTGCTCGCGGTCGGCAAGCAAATCGGGAATGTCGTTGCGCGTCTCGACCATGCTCTTGAAGATACGAAGCGGTGCGCCGTATTTGTTCACGGCGCGTTGCAGTGTGCGCGTGAGCTCGGAATTGTAAAGCTTGGTGATCGTGCGGTTGAACTGCGTGAAGCTGTGAATGTCGTCAGGGGATTGCGCGTACATTCGTAGCAAATCGTGACGTACCGTCGCCGTGTCGGACTTCATAAGGGCGCGGTGCACGGCGATGTATAACGAAATTTCGTACTGGTCGTTTTGCTGCTCACGGGCGAGGAACGCCTGGCCGGCGAACAGCGTAAGGAAGTGCTGGTACGCAAAATAACCGAAGGCAGCCGTGTGGTCGTGCGGATTCAAAAGCGTTTCCGTTTCAACGGAGAGAATGTCGAGCAGCCAGTCGGCGGCTTCTTCGTAAGGAACGTGCGCCTGGCGTAAGTTCCAGTACACCTCGAGATAACCCGTGACAAGTGTTTGGATTGCCGTAACGGTGCTTGGATGAATAGTACCGTTGACGAGGTAGCCGGCTTGCGTCAGTTCGATAACGACTTCTTCGCCTACGTTTCCTACGGCGCGGTGCGTGTGCAACGGAATGTTGCGCTTATAAAAGCGCCGGCTTGCACGCTGCAATAGCAAATGCTCTTCGGTGTACTCGGCGGCGTTGCGCAGCTGTTCGTAAGCGTTGGCAACGGTGTGGCCGACGTCAGGGATTTTCAGCGTCGGCTCGTGCGCCAACGCATCACGCTGGTGCTGCGCCGCGCGAAGTCGTTCGCGTAACTGTGCGGCTGCTGTAGCCGCAGGCTCGGTAGGAGACATAATACTCTATAGTATCGCACGAAACGGCGCGGGAGAAAAATGTTTTAGGATCTGAAGCCCTAGCCCTAGCTCACGCTGCCGAGATTTTTGCAAAGCGCGGCACGGCTTTACCGTCTACTTCAATCTGGGCGCACCAATCGTCAAGCGGCCGAATGAAAATAGTATGGGAGCCGTATTCGGCACGATACACGACGCACGGCTCGTTCGTTGCCTCAAGCAGCGCCACGTGCAAAACAGTGTATAAGCCGCCTTTGTAGTGTTTGTATTGCGCGCCAACGGTCACGAGCTTTTCAGTTTCGTCCACGCGTGCTGCAAGTTGTTCCTGGGTAAGTCGTTCCTCGACCATGCTCAGTCCTATCTTATATAGTGATGTGCAAATGCCAACAATGTGTCATAACGCTTGGTGCACAACACGACATCAAAAACGAGCAGCAGCGGGAAGACAACGAAGTGCTCCACGGCTTTGCCAGTCGTTACGCGGAATTTTTTAATAGGCGGCAGACCAAACTTCGTAGGAATCGGCAGCAGCCACGGCACGCCTTCCTTTGTGAGCGTGTCCATGACAAGGTGCGAAGCCATGCCAATCATAAACGCCCACCAAACGTAGCCGGCATTGACGTGCGGCATCAACGGATGCAAAAAGCCGAGCAACAAATGGGCGAGGAATCCAAACAGTGCGAGGCCAAGCAACGAATGTGTGAGGAACCGATGCCCACCTGTGAGCTTATCAAAGCCTTCGCCAAAGACTTTGCCCGCAGGAAGATTACGCCAGAGCGGCGCCGTAGGCTGGTCGATGTCCGGCGCAATGCCGCCGAGCTGGTTTGCCAACACGGCGAGCAGCGCAGTCGAAAGCGTCATGGCGCGCAACGGCTCAAGCAATACGATGACAGCCAGCGCTGTAATCGCTGCCAAATCGTGCGTCCGCGCGGTCATCCAAACTTCCCGAAGCTTTGCATAAGCATCATCATAGCAGAATTTACTTTGCGGGCGCGAAGAATTCTGAAAGTTCCGGCGGCTAGTCGCGCGCCCTTACGGCAAGCGCGAATCGCGGTGCTGTGCGGCAAAACGTCGTTCGGCGTCCGTGAGCTCTGAGATTTTAACGGGAGTAACCCATGTCCAGTGATTGTCGATGGGGCAGCGCTGGTACCGCATCCAACCCCAACGAATTGCTTTGAAGGAAATGCCGGGGATCCAAACGGTCGTAAAGAGATGGCCGTCGCGACAACGTACGATTGTTTGGCCGCCGATGCCGGCATAACCTTTGCGTCGGCCAGCCATCGTCATCACGACAATTGCTGCGAAGATCGCAACGATAACGCTTACGATAGTTGCTTGCGAAGACGTATGATGCATACTTTTATAGTAGCACTTTTGCCGTAGCGTTCCGCGCGCTCGAGCAAGTTAAGGGAAGTGGAGCACGACAATTCGTGACGAAGGTGGCTAGCCGATCTCCGTAGCGCGAAAGCATTTCTCGACATGATCGTTTATCATGCCGACCGATTGCATAAAGGCGTAGCACGTCGTCGGGCCTACAAAACGAAAGCCGTCTTTCTTCATTACCTTGCTCATGCGCTTGCTAACTTCGGTTGCCTCAAGGTGATCGGCTTCGGTAAAGTGCTTGCCTTCCACGAAATTCCATACGTAAGCATCAAAGCTGCCGTATTGCTTTTGCATAGCGAGACAGGCCTTGGCGTTTTCTACGACGGCATTAACCTTAAGGCGGTTGCGGATAATGCCCGCGTTCTGGAGGAGTGCTGCGCGTTTGGCGTCGTCGTAGCGGGCGATTTTCGTTGCATCAAAGTTGTCGAAGGCCTTGCGGTAATTTTCGCGGCGCGTGAGAATCGTCAGCCAGCTGAGGCCGGCTTGCGCGCCCTCGAGGTTGAGCATCTCAAACAGCAAACGGTCATCATGAACCGGCACGCCCCAATCTTCGTCGTGGTATTTGGCGAGTAAGGTGTTTGCCTCGGCCCAACCGCAACGAACGCGAGTATCGTTGTGTTTCATACGTGGAGGTTAGCACGCGAAGGCTCAGCGCCGCAACCGGTTTACGTAAAGAATTTTGTAAGAATAGCCGCTACCTGTTCGGGCGCGTCTGTATCAGGGCCGTTGTGCCCTACGCCATGTACCGTAGCTTCTATAGCGTGAGGCAATATCTGGGCAAGAAGCTTACTCGCCATTAAGGCGTAAGTCGGGCTCTCGGTGCCGTGTATGAGCAACGTTTCAGTCGTGACCGCCTTATATTTTAGGTAAGTAGAATCCGCGTCACTCACCGCCTTAATTTCTGCAGGTACGGTCGGCAGTAATGATCGTATTTGCGGCCAGGCGGGACTTTTGGCTACTGCCTGGGCAAAGCCCGGCAGCTGTGCTTCAGGTATGGCGTCACCGCCGACAATTTTAATTACTTCAATGAACGCCCGGGTGTAATCTTTTTGAACTAGCGCATCTTCGATCCTCGGTATGGAATCGGCAGATATAGAATGGTCGACAGAAAGAGCGGGCTCATATAAGGCCAGTTTTGTGAGGGGATAGCCACTTAGCGCAACTTCAAGGCTGATTACACCACCAAAACTGTGACCAAATAAAAGCAAAGCCTTGGTTTGTCGTAAGACGGCAACAATGTCCTGACATTCCTTTTCGAGACTATATGCAGCACCTTGAGGGCTACTATCTCCACGCCCACGGCGGTCTACGGTATATACCGTAAATGATTTTGCTAGAGACCGCGCTAGCTTATCGTAGTCGCTCGCTGAGCGCGCCGTGCCGTGGACAATTACCAAACCGGGTCCAGTGCCTAGCCTGCTGTAGCTAATAGCTGATCCGTCGGCTGAAATCGCCACTTCATGTGTGAAATCGCTCAGACTCATACGTAAATCATACCAAACAAAAACTTCCCAAAACAGGGAAGTTTAAGTGTAAAGCGATACTGGAGGGCCAGGAGGGACTTGAACCCTCGACATTCTGCTTAAGAGGCAGACGCTCTAACCAGCTGAGCTACTGGCCCGATGAGAACCACAATATTTTAGCAAAACACCCCTGTTTTGGCAAGACTTACTTAGTAGCATGAGGTGTACAGATGTGAGGCTGGTATAATAGGCCTATGAAATTACTCGATGGCAAAGAACTTGCCGATTACATTAAGCAGCGGCAAGCACACGAAGTGCGCGCTTTGCGGCAAGCGTGGAACATTGCGCCGAAGCTTGCCATTGTGGTCACGGTGGAAAATCCGGTCATCGACGTGTATATGCGCATGAAACAACGATACGGTGCGGACATTTTGATTGACGTCGAGATTTATCGCATTGCGCAGAAGGATGCGAAGGCAACGATTGCGAAACTCAACGACGACGCGAGTGTGCACGGCATCATCGTGCAGCTGCCGCTGGAGAATCCTGACGAAACCGAAGAAATCGTAAACGCCGTGGCGGCGCACAAAGATGTAGACGCGCTGGGCACCGAGGCAACATTTGAGCCGGCTACGCCTATGGCGATTTTGTGGCTGTTGGCTGGCTACAACGTTTCTCTCGAGGGAAAGCATGTATTGCTCGTAGGCCGAGGCAAACTTGTGGGCGCGCCGCTGGAAAAAATTCTCACAGCTTCGGGCATTGACGTGCAGGTTGCGACGCGAGCAACTGAGGATCTTAAGGCCGAAGCGCTCGCGTCGGACGTTATCGTTACGGCCACGGGCAAACACGGTATTGTCTCAAGCGAAATGATCAAACCGAACGCCGTTGTTGTCGATGCCGGGACTGCGAGCGAAGGCGGCAAAACCGTCGGTGATCTTGCCGAGGACGTTTACGAACGCGACGATCTTACGGTTACGCCAACAAAGGGCGGCGTTGGCCCGCTTACGGTGTGTGCGTTATTTGAGAACGTCATCCGCGCCGCCCGCCAAACGACTACTCAACCTCAGATACATTGAGTGTAAGGCCAGCTCGGCTCATAAGAATAGCGGCGTTTCCACTTCGGTCACGCTCTCCACGATAAGGGCTGAGATCGCCACGAGCTAGGCTGACATTTGCGGTTTTCGCATGAGCGTCGAGTGTCGGTGCGATTGACCTTGAGCCAAAGTTTCCAAGCCCCAGGGCGCTTACACGAGTGGCTGCTTGCGCACGACGTTGCTGTGCAACGGCGAGTTGTGTCGCAACGCGTTCACTAACTTCAACTCGTAGAGCAACGGAATCTGCCTGACTCATAAATTGTCCGTTGCGCGGATCGTGTGCCCGGCCTTTGACGACCTTTGGCGCTGAAAACTCGCGGCGTTCGCTGAGCGCAATCAGACCATCGAGGGCCAAATCTTCGCCAGTAAGCAAAGCCGGCCTGTCGGCTAACAATGCTTCGGTGGTTGGCAAGAAATCTGGTGCGACTTCTGACAACGCCACCTCGGCCGTAGAAAAAGAATCGGCAAGCATGTACTTATTATAACATATTTTAATATAACTGCTACGTTTTGAAGCAATTTATCGTGCGCAACAGCTTGCAAACGTTACACCTGTGTGAGCTTTTCTTTAACGAGCTCCGCGACCTGGCGCGGCGTCATGCTTGCCTTGAGGATAACGCTCGTCACGTTCAGCTCTTTGACTTCCGGCGGCATTTCTTGCTCGCCACGATTCGTAAGAATGATGACGCGGACGTTCTTGCCCCACGGCTCCTGGCGAAGTTTGGCGAGCATTTCTTCGCCCGTCATCACCGGCATCATAAGGTCGAGGAGAATGATGTCGGGTCCCATGCTCTTGATAAGCTCCAACCCAAGCTTACCGTTCTCGGCCGTCTCAACCTCATAGCCTTCGGCCTCGAACTTCAGACGATACATCTGCGAGATGGCTTCGTCGTCTTCAATAATCGCAATTTTAGTGGCCATGTAAGATCCCTCTTTCTGTTTCTAGTGTAGCACTTTGGCTGGTGGTATTACATAATGCCATTAAGTCGGCTTCCTGCCAAGGACTTCATAAATGATGTTCACGATTTGCGCCGGCGTTTGATGCGCCTTCACGATATAACGGTCGACATGCAAAAAACGAAGCGCTTGCGGCGCTTCATCTTTACTGATGTTAGTGAGCACGACGACGCGCACGTCGCTGCCCCAAGCGTGTGAGCGCAGCTCGGCCAGCATCTCGGAGCCATTCATCACCGGCATCATAAGGTCGAGGAGAATGATGTCGGGCGCAAAGTCTTTGGCGACTTCCAGACCCTCCTTGCCGTTGCCGGCCGTTGCTACATCAAACCCCGCGAGCCCAAGCTTGAGCTTGTATAAGTATTGCAAGTCGTGGTCGTCTTCGACGATGGCTACTTTGATGGGTGACATAGGCGCATTTTTGCTCGTTTATGTCTTTTAAGTAGTAGCACAGGTAACAATGCTTATGCAAACAAATGCTGTATAAAAATAATCGCGGGCATTATAAGATCGGAGCACCGGGAGCATGTGATCTTTATCACACACTTCAATTGACGATCTTCAAAGAATACATTATTATACGTAAAACTTACTTAGGTAAGCGTATGTTAGAAGATTAAAACGCTCATCCCGAATCGGGGGTGGGCGTTTTTTGTCCCATAAGGTGAGTTTTAGAGGTATTTATGAGTGTCGAAACTGCCGCAGTGCGGTTCCCATTTCCCCCGCAGGGCGCTGCTCTGCCGGCCGACAAGCCGCTTCCGTTACCGGAAATAATATCGGCGAATGCGGCTGAAATCAGAAGCCAACATGGCGTTGCTATTTTTACGTCTGATGATGAGACGATGGGCGAATCCGTACGCACCCTAGCTGTACAACTGCACACAAACGTCTTCCTCAAGGAAGGGTTTATTGGCGAGGAAGAGCTCAATGGAGTCGGACTGTATGTTGATGGCTACTCGAGTCGCTCTGAGTATTTTTATGCAGTTAATGGTAACAAAATTGCCGCTGCAAGACAAATTCCTTGTGCGAGGGAGGGAATACTCGCGAAGCTGCATATAGTTACCCCTCCGTCAGAGGTTGGGTTGAGGTCGCTTCCTACAATTAAGAATTTTGAGATTGACCCACAGGCGATGCTTGACGTCGCACATGCCCGAACCTTGGCAGATATTAATCCTGGCAAGGTAAAAGAAATATCAGGGCTTGCCTCGAGAGTCAAAGAAGGCGCGACTGACGAATCCCACGGAAACGACCTGGACGCCGTGCTGGGACTTTATACTAAAATGCTTGCTAGATCTCTGGAGAATGGTGACGAAGTCTGGATTCAAAACGTAAGCCCCGGCTTTGTCCGTCTTCTAAGAAATATGGTTGGCGAGGATCAAGTCCGTGAGCTTGGGCCAAAGCGCGAATACATGGGGCCGGCCTCCGTACCGGTAGCTTTCAACTTACATGATGCAACTCGGCACGTGCTAGTCTCAGACTCAGAGATGTCCTCTAGATTGCGTACTCATTTTCGAGTTATTTTTCAGGGTATGGACGACCGCAAAGTACCTGCAGATATTCGAAAACTTTTTGCAGAAAATGACATACAGACTGAGTCTCGGTCGCGAACGCGCCAAGCCTTGGCGAATCCTAAATTTTTAGCCTGTGCTGCGATAACCGCCTACTCTTCAGTGAGGGCTTTTCCGGCGGCGTCTGTGGAACAATTTCATGGTAGTCTTCCTGTTTTACTTGGAATCGATGTCGGCACCGCGATACCTTACGGTCCCGCGCTCATCGAAGCGGCTACTGGCAGAAATCTGCCTCGCCGACTCGGTGCCGCCGCAGCAGCAGGAGCGCTCTTTCTTGCGCCGTATGCGTATTACTACAAAGAAGGCAGTAATTACCCTCCGGCTGTTAATTGGATTGCAGGTTCTCTAATCGGTGCTGCAATCGCCAAAGAACTCATAGGTCGCAAGGCTAAGCATGCCAAGAATGAACGGCTCCTTGAGGACCTTTGCGACATCCCCGTCGACAAATTGCCATCCTAGATGCCTATAGGTTGCTCGTTGTTTACTGTTACAATAGGCTTATGCTAAGCAGTACGATCCTCCTCGCTGTTACGTGCTTTCTTGCTATGTGCGTTGCACTTACCGTTTTCGTCGCGCACAGCGTCGACAGAAAGACTAAAATGTCATTCGTCGTATTTTGTCTCTCCCTTGTCTTGTGGCAGTTAACGATTTTTATCGCAGATAGTGTGGAGACGCACCTCTTTCTTTGGAATGATCTGGTATTTTTATGGCCAACGGCAGCGATCGTCGGGTGCTACGCATTTGTTACAGCAATCTCACGCAGATCAGCAGCCCATAGAAAACTTACCCCTCAGACGATCGTAGTCGCTATGCTTGCCACCCTACAGCTGATGGCAGTTGCTAGTAATAAAATTTTTACCGCGATTACCTATACTGCCTCGTCTAATACCTACGTCTTTGCTCGTGGCTCTGCGTATTTTGTCTATATAGCAGGGTTTGCTCTTACGCTACTTTTCTCGATAGGCCTCCTCGTTGCCAATTTCATAAAAAGTGCGAAAGATTCGCAACAAAGACGAGCATTTAAGACGGTTCTTCTGACCATAGCGATTGCTGGGACTTACGGAGTTGTTACAAATGCAATTTTGCCGGTGGTTACCAATAGCCAGCGTTTTATCAACCTCGGTCTCTTTACGGTAGATATTTTTGCTGTGGGGCTAGCGCTTAGCATTATTCGTTAT
Organism: Saccharimonadales bacterium (SeqCode); assembly: GCA_036568905.1. Classification (GTDB taxonomy): domain Bacteria; phylum Patescibacteriota; class Saccharimonadia; order Saccharimonadales; family UBA4665; genus DATCRQ01. Next base: position 26,890 of record DATCRQ010000001.1, read on the forward strand.
CGCTTCCTCGAAATACGGACATATGTGTTCCGGACGGTCGGCTATTTGCTAACGTTTCTAATTGCCGCGACGGTGTATGCGACATTGGCTGGTCTGTTCGTGGGAAAAGTGTTTCATATCTCATTGAGCGCGAGTGCAATTACGGTGCTGTCCGCGATTACGCTGCTCGTAGCGATGTCGTTTCACTCGCTACATCAGTATTTTAATCGTCTGACAAGTCGACTGTTCTATCAGGACGCATACGACGCACAAAAGTTACTGAGTCAACTTAACCAGGCACTTCTCTCGACTATTGAACTTGATGCAATGCTCAATAAGGCGTTGCAACTTATTGTGCGGGAGATGAAAGCCGAATACTGCGCCGTAGTACTTCGAGGTGATTCGGTGGAACGGCCGCGTATTATAAGCGCCGGATCCGGAAAGTTCAGCTTGCGAGATGTGCGAGCAATTCATGCACAGTCCGGAAGCCAATTGGACGCGCACGCGGTTATAACGGCAAGTAGCGTTGAAGATGCTCATACACGAAAGTATCTTACAGATAGCAATATTGATGCTTTAGCGGATCTCAGTAGCGGGGAAGATGGGCATTTAGGGCATTTATTGTTCGGCGCAAAGCAGAGTGGCAACGCGTACAATAGCCAGGATGTAGGAGTTATACATACGATCGCAGGTGAGCTAGTTATTGCTATTCAGAATGCACTGCGCTTTGAGCAAATTCAGAACTTCAATGAGACCCTTGAGGACAAAATCGAAGAAGCCACGCGCAAACTGCGCAACTCCAACGACAAACTTCGTAAGCTCGACGAAACTAAGGACGACTTCATTAGTATGGCATCGCACCAGCTGCGTACGCCGCTTACGAGTGTTAAAGGCTACGTGAGCATGGTGCTTGACGGCGACGGCGGCGAGCTGACGCCAATGCAGCGTAAGCTGCTCAGCCAATCCTTTGTAAGCGCGCAGCGTATGGTGTATCTCATTTCTGATTTGCTAAACGTATCGCGTTTGCGCACGGGCAAGTTCATCATCGAGCCGTCGCCTGTCAACCTTGCGCGCGTCGTGAAGGACGAAGTGGATCAGCTCGTTGAGACGGCCAAGAGCCGCGGTGTTGAACTTACCTTTGAAAGGCCTGAGCATTTTCCGTCGCTCATGCTCGACGACACAAAAATACGCCAGGTCATCATGAATTTCCTCGACAACGCCATTTACTACACGCAGCGCGGCGGCACCATCGACGTGCGACTGAAGGACATGCCTAAGAGCGTTGAGCTGACGATCACTGATACGGGCATCGGCGTACCGCGACACGAGCAGCCGCATCTCTTCACGAAATTTTATCGTGCCAACAATGCCAAACGCGCGCGGCCGGACGGCACGGGCCTCGGACTCTTTATGGCAAAGAAGGTCATTATTGCGCAAGGCGGCGCGCTCATTTTCAAGAGCGTTGAAGGCAAGGGCAGTACGTTTGGCTTTACCTTTGCCAAGGAAAAGTTACAGCCAATCCCCAAGGCCGAAGCTAAGTCTGTTTGATTAATTTACGTATTAATGTTATAATGATCAAAACCTTGCAGCATTTGGCAAAATAACAAAAAGCTGTGGATAAACGCTAGCACTGAGGTAAGTAACGTGCTACGATAGTTTTGATTGAGCATGACTGACCGCTCGTTCTTGTAAATCCTTCGCCTTGGCGAGGGGTTTTCTATTTTAACGGGTCGCTATATTCTTACCGCGCCTTATAGCTCACTCGATTGCATACGTGCAACCCTTTTATTTTTTCCTCTGTTATGGTACAATTTTGCAAGTCTTCGTTTAAGACAACAGCCGCGAATGTGCGCAGTGCGCGATCTCAGCGGTCCCATCGTCTAATGGTTAGGACACCGGGTTTTCATCCCGGCAACCGGGGTTCGAATCCCCGTGGGATCACCATCAATGGATTTCCAAAACATCCGTAGCAGGAATCGACGCTCGAATTTCGAGCGTCGATTCTGGCCTCAGTTCGAGAGCTTCCTTTGATTTGCCGATATACTATAAAGAGAGTCCGAGAAATTTTATCGTCTCGGACCCTCTTTATGTGCTGTCCGTGCAAAATTTAACTATTCGACGGCAGTGCCGTCGATAAAGCCCTACGTATTTCTGGACTTATATATAGTGTTTCCAGCTTCTCAATTGGGATGAATGCAGCTGTTCCGCTGTCGTCGCCATTACCCTCTGCCAGTAGCGTGCGCTCTGATGAAATAGCACTCACGAGGTAGCACTTTCGTGTCGATCGCCAAGCCTGCTTAGTCGGTATGTCATAATAAAACTCCTCCCATTCGGAGATCAGGGTGATGTCCCCCTTTGGCGTAACCCCCGCCTCTTCGATAAATTCACGAGTTAGTCCTTGTCTAATGGTCTCTTTTGCTTCAATGCCGCCACCCGGTAGTTCCCAACGAAGCGAACGAGGATCTTGGATAAGCAATACCTTGCCCCTAGCCACATAAATGCCATATGCGCTCAAGCGCTCTATCAACTTGTCCTGGTCGACAATGTGAACCTTACCGTTGTAGTCTTTGCAACTTACTTTCATATAGCCCTATCCTATCACTGTCGGTCCATACGCCAAAGAGCTCTAAATTGCACAGATTGTAGCTACCATAATCCTTATGTTAAAATTTTACATGGAATTATTACCCGAAACTACCGGCCACGAAGATGGCGTACAAAATATCAGCGTCGTGACCGATGTTATCAATGATTGCAACCTTCATTGCCAATATTGCCATCCGCTAAGCACGGGGAAATGGGGCGGGGAAATGCTGACCGCAGATCAGATTCACGACGTGCTCAGCACCTCAGAAGATATGGGAGAACTTGAGGTCGTACTTTCCGGTGGGGAGATAACAATGCACCCCGAATTCAATCGAATCATGGACTCAACTCGGGCACTAGGAAATACTGCTGTAACCATAATTACGAACGCGACTAGGATCGATCAAAATATAGTGGACAGGATTAGCGAATCTGGAGTAGACAGAATCTGCGTTAGCGTAGACGGTCCGACTGCTGACATGCATAACTCCAGAAGAGGCCATAACTTCGACCAGGTCATGGAAGGGCTACACGCCCTTAAGGATACGGGTAGACCTGTAACCGTTATATCGGTACTGGATCGGCGAACATATCCTAGGATCCTCGAGCTAACCGAGTTACTGGCTGACCAGGGTTTAGCCAATCAACACCATATGTGTGCTCCAACGTATTCCGGCTCTGCGAAGCGCACATACGATCGTTACGCACTACATGAGGGTGACTACTATGAAGTACAATCCAGTATAGATGCAGCTTACGCAGATTTGCAACGCCGAGGTATGTACGTTACTTTCAACTCCTTTTGGCCCGTAACTGGTGAACATGGTGCCTCTGATGCGCCGCGCACGCTTACATTGGGACAATTGCGTGAACGGGTTAAGGATCTCTACACAATAATACGGCCAAACGGTGACGTGCGAACCACGGCTGCTGGCTGGGGTCGAGAGACGGTAGGTAATGCAGTCGTAGGTAATCTTAACGACGAACCTGCGTCCGATCTACTAAAGCGTGTAGATGATGCCTATCGCTCTGGGTCGGTACTGCAAATGCCTAGGGAGGTCGAGGCGGGTCACAAATTCCAAGTAGGACCCTACGCCGGAAAGCTAATGACAAATGCACTAATAGCTGATAAAAGTGCTCCACTTGAGGAATCATCGTTGCCAGTTGATACAAAACACATCTCCCCCTTACCCCAGATGGATCTTTTGAAGAACGCTTTGCCTGACGATGACATCAGTAATTTAGCCCAAGAAGTAGCAAGCGACCCCCAAAGATGGAGACTTTTGAGGCACCGCACAGGAATAGACTTACTTTTTGATCGTCAAACTTCGCAGACAACACTGCTAAAACCAGATGAAACCACGAAACTGCAAACCATATATGCCACCCACACAGCGTAGCATTCGTTAGACGAAGCCCCTTTGGTGTTCCTGCGCCCTTCAACCTACTTACTGGCCGTATCTCTCTTCGGTTTGCTGTTTCTGGGGTCGCCAATAATCAACGTTGTCCCTGTACCACTTGATGGTCTCAACAAGACCATCTCGTAGGCTAGTATATCGTGGTCGCCAACCAAGTTCTGTTCGAATCTTCGTGGTGTCAGTTGCGTATCGCATATCGTGACCCGCCCGATCTGCAACAGAGTCAAAAGCATCTTCGGGCTGCCCCATCAGTTCTAGGATTAGACCCATAACCTGTTTGTTAGGCGCCTCGGCATCCTCACCGGCGCCAATGATGTAAGTCTCGCCCTCCTTACCCTTTGAGAGTATGGCGTGTACCGCCGCATTATGGTCATCAACATGAGTCCATTCACGAATGTTAGCCCCAGCTCCGTAAAGCTTGGGTCGTTCGCCTAGCAGGATGTTAGTTATCTGCCTTGGGATAAATTTTTCGACGTGTTGTCGAGGACCATAATTATTAGCGCACATGGACACAGTGGCTCTTAAGCCGAATGATCGAACCCAGGCGGCAATGAGCATGTCAGCGCTCGCCTTAGTCGCAGCGTACGGACTAGACGGCTTATAGGGGGTTGATTCGGTAAATCTTTCATCGCTCTCAAGTGGTAAGTCGCCAAAAACCTCGTCGGTAGATACATGATGCAGCCGCCTATCGTACTTGCGTATCGCCTTAAGGAGACTATACACCCCGAGGAGATTTGTGTGGACAAAGGGATCGGGGTCGCGCAGAGAGTTATCGACATGAGACTCTCCTGCAAAATTAACGACAACGTCGTTCTTGCTTACAAGGTCATCCATTAACCCTGGATTGCAAATATCTCCCTCGACGAAATCTATTTGGTCTTCCACTCCTTTGAGATTATCCTTGTTGGCGGCATATGTCATGGCATCAACAACAGTTATTTGAAACTCGGAATGCTCTCTAACGGTCTGATGCACGAAATTTGAGCCTATAAAACCCGCCCCTCCAGTAATTAGTATTCTTTCAGTCATAGTCTACCCCCTAATAAATAGTCTGTAATTAGTAGAATACTAAGAAACGCCTAAAGCACCAAAAGTGTTATGCTACAGCACAACTTTAGATTCAGGCTTGGTTGATTTATAAGTTAAGGCTTAGTAGCGCTATTGCCGATGACCTCAGCTACGCCAAGCGCCTTCAACTTTGCCTCAATATATTCCATCTCACCGAAGAAGGTTTCGACCTGAGTGGTCGTTAGGTTCACCAGTACAAATTACAACAGTTGAACAGACAAGAACGCTCAAACGTGAGCGTTCTTTTATAATCTTACCTCAGTTCGAGAGTCTCCTTTGATTATGTTGGTCCCAAAGTAATTTCTTAAGGAAATCATATACCTGTAGTAGTATAGGCTTTATGTCGGAACTTGATCCCACCAGACCTCAACGATTACTCACGCCAGATAATTTCCCAACGCCTCGGATGGCACTTAGGAATGGTTTAACGCTTGAGCATGTCGCCTGGTTCTCCGAAGCTCAAGCCGATGCCGCCAACATTGCAGCTCGTAACCTTGATATTGCTCTTGCTTCTACGCCAGAAACTCAATGGGCTGAAGTGTTTGCAGATGTCTATGACCAACTCGTCGAATGGAGGTATCAGTTGGCACTGACGCAGAGCACGGCTAGCTCCGGTGGAAGCAATCCAGAACGATTCCGTACGCCGATTACCGATGAAACCCCTAATATCGACCCCGTGGGTTCTAGTGTCGGTTTCTGGCACAAAGGCTACGAATGGAACGAAGCCTTAGGACGCTACGCTGGCGGCGAGGAGACTCCGGCTAGTCGGCTGGTTGCTGAGGTAGGTGAGTGGGTTACTGCCCGCTTTGACGAAGAAGGCAATCCTGGAGGCATCTTGCAAAATCGGGTTAGGCTACCTGACGGACGCCAGATAAATGGTACCTCTATCTTACGCAAGGAAGCTGCGCATGAACAAAACAGGATAGGGATAGAGCGTGCCAAGGCCAGCGGCGTAGACACGAGTAGGTTCGATGTCCGCGGTGACTTCATCTATGTAAAAACGGCTACTGAGGCAGATAGAGCGATTATCGAACGGGCGCTTTATGACTACCTAGCACAACTTGAGTCAGTCCATCGACGTGGTGAGCCTATTTCGGAACGGTCATGGCGCAATGCGACCTACCTACGCTACCAGTCGCCCAAAATCAAGAAGGGAAGCGACGCGGTTGGGCGAGTATATCTAATGACGCTAGCTAGCCGATGGTTCCAGCAGCCGTTACCACCCTTAGCAGACGCTGTTGATTGGAAAGCCTATGTTGAAAGCCAAAGTCGTTTTGTAGATGGAATAGCTGTTTAATTTATTCTATGTCTTGGCCAGGTTCGAGAGTTGTTGCAGCAAGCTTACCAAATTGTGCGTGCTTAAAGACTTCTTCGGAAGTCTTTTGTTTATGTTTGCTGCGCCAGCTTAATGAAGAATTCTTCTCTATCGAACACCCCCTCTCGGTGGGCTCCAATCGCGACAGCTGCGCATACATAACGAGTTGCCATGGGAATAGATTGCCGCTCCTTATCGGTAAGCGGGCGGATTGATTCGTATCCCTCAAGTACACTGCGCATTAATGCTGGGTCAATCCGGCCGTCCTTTACGCCTACTTTCGAGCATATCGTGCGTACAACATCGACCAACAACAGATTTTCTTCTGAGTCACCAAAATCTAATATTACTTTAGCAGTCTCACCTTCGTACAGGGCGTTGCCTGTGTGTAGGTCGCCGTGGATGATACCTTTTGGTAGGCCGGAGTCAAAAATCTCAAGGTTGTCATTAAGCATTTGTCGTATCTGCGAAGTTAGGGGGTTTGCCTCATCAAGTTGTTTGCTGTCGGATAATGCTCTATCTCTATTGAGATATCCTTGCGTGCTATGGTCAAGGACAGTAACGGCTTGGTGAAATCTGGCTAAGAGCTCCCCGGTGGAACGCGCAATTTCTAGGGTCTTGTCGCTTGGGTGATTACCGTTGAGCCTCTTTGATACGGTGGCGATAATATTCTTGTCCTGGTAGACATATGCCCCAGACTCGTTGGCTAGCATCACCGGAGTCGGTATCACTGCATCGGTCAGCTGTTCCTGTATAATGCGATCATTCCTGAGGTCTACGAGCGTTTGTTGAAGTGAGAAACGTATCACATATTGTTGACTGGTTTCGTTCGCTCTAACGAAGTAGCTCTCGTTGGCCTCTCCAAACGGTGTTCGCCCTAAAACGGCCACCGGTCCTAAGTAAAAGAAATCGGCAACTGCTTGGATAGATTTATCTTTCGTTGTATGCATAGCCTTGAATCATAACATAGCCTGAGTGAGTTGTATCGATTATTGGCTCAAGGAATTATCTATACTCCAGAACTTGGGATAGAAAATTTCCAGCAGCTCTATTTCTTAGATTGAGCAGGCCCTTCCTTAAGGTAGCCTTGAACTCTAGGGCGGGAGCATCTACGTCGGTATTTCGTCGGCCAATCCCAAGCCTATACTAGTGAATATGCAACATACAGTGCATCAACGCCTGTTGGTACTAAAATGGAGCGCACTCGGGGCAACCCTTCTAGCCTTTTCCTACGCGGCCGTCAGTGCCTATTGGGCGCTTGGGGGAATGGCAGGATTACGAAGCGTCGGCGCAGTCAGTGTACGCCTGGCGGATACCCACTCAATTATGGCCAAAGCTATCATATGGTCTGTGGTGCTTATGAAGTTCGGATGTGGTATAGCCTCGTTCATGCTTATTAAAAAGCGATGGCCCAAAGTTATTAAAGTATTTAACGGCATCGTGGGTACTATATTATCTCTGTACGGCGGAGTACTCGTGCTTGTAGAAGCCTTAGTAGAAACAGGCATTTTACATACGCATGGGGCTGTAGACTGGTATGCGCTCAAATGGCATCTCGTAGTATGGGACATGTGGTTCCTAGCATGGGGTGCCTTGTTGCTTCTGGCCGTAAGAGAGTTCGATTCTGTCTGAGCTCACCCGTACAAATTACAACGATCAAAATAGATAAAGACGCTCAGATTTCGGGCGCCTTTTGCATTTTGTCTCAACCTAGAATTGCGGTTATCCGTGCCTTTTGTTGCTTGTAACCCAGTTCCTAGGCTTTGCCACTATTTGCCATCACGCCAATCCCGCCCCATAAACCGTGTCTGCTCGCCTGACAAGGCACGCATGACACGCTCAAGGTTCCGCGCCATTGCCACTTCCGACTTCAAGGTATGAAAGTACCGTAAGACTTCCTTTTGTCTACTCGGTGGTAATTGTTCCCAAGCATTGAGCGCTGCGCCGTTCTTTTGTAATGCAAGCGTGAACCAATCGGGCATAGGGTGGAGCGGGCCATTCCGATATGTTTCGTCAAACCAAACGGTAATGTGCAACGTATCGCCAACCATCACTCCTGCCGCCTTGCGTACGTCATTGTGTAGGTAGAGGTAGAAGCTGCCGTCACCCTTCGGTACCATGTTGATATGCCACGGTTCCTCCGGTTTGCCGTTGACCTGTACACAGACCGGTAAGGGTTTACGCTAGTTTGGTTTGAGCTCAGCGGCTTCCTCGCCGGTAATGTGAACATAGGGATTAATGCCTCGCAACTCGAGCACCGCTTGTCTTGATATGATGGGGACAGCCATAGAAAAAGTATAGCAGCAACTTACCACCGTCTTGTCCGCTATCATAGCCTAGAGCCTCTTTTTATATTTCCACATCAACGAATACAATCGCTACCGCTACTTGATGGTTGGCGAAACGGATGATGCACCGAGCATTAGTGATCCGAATGAAGTTATGTGGGTAGGGTATGAATATCCCGAGCGGCTTCGCGAGAAACAAGCTTCCGGCGAGCTGGCATTTGTCGATGGGCTCTTTGAAGATATAGAGCTAGTTCTCGAAACTGATCCTAATCTAATGAGTCCTGCTTGATCGACATTGAGCTTGGCACAGCCTTTCGATGCGCTGCGATGGGAGGCTGTGGAACGCTCCGTCCACCGGCCACTATTTATTTTTTGCACGCAAAGCCAAAACCCGCTTGTTTGTGCTCTCATCCGTAACCTTTAGATTTCGTTGCCGCTTTCCAATGGTGGACGCATTAATATATAAATATTTCCGGTACTTTAGCTCCATGGGACCGTATTGACGTATGACTTCATCATGCCAATTTGGGTGAATCTTAAAGAATGGTTGTCCTGCAGGGGTCGGATCTACAGGGTTAAAATTGTCATAAATCCATTCCCTAATTTTTGCCTTATCCACTGATATTGTCGAGTCGGCCGCCATACTAAACTGCACCTTAGATTTTCTCCACGCCGAATATACATCTATATATACCTCGTAGTAAGATCCGAGAGTGTCTATCTCTTGATAAAAAGATATTTCTGTAATTACGGCATCTTTGGCCCAGCCGCGAGCATGTTGCTCTAGCCTATCAAGCATCCCTTCTAATTTATCGTTAGTGACCAAAATTTTCTCTAGTTGGTCGGCGGTTAACTTTAATTCTTTAGTCTTAGGGAATCGTTTACGCCAGCGATAGTCTTGTATGCGCGGGCCGATATACTTTAATACAAAATACGCTATGGTCGGCGATACCACAAAGGATACGAACATGCTCCCTATTAACAACCAAGAAAAGGTATGCTTCGTCTCTGTCCATGCCACGAGGCCTGTGGCGCTGAGCCCAATGAAGGCGAGTATGCCGCATACATCGGCCGCTAAGCCGATCGAGTCTCTTACAGGTTTCATGCCGGGTATTATAATTGCTTTATCGCGCGCTGCCTAGATGCCGTCACTCAGATGAACAAAGTACGTTTGCTGTTAAATTGGATAAGGGGCACGAGCGTTCTAGCTCGAGCGTCGTTGCCGCAAGCTCGCCATACAAAATTATAATATTTGAACGGGTCCAGCTTTGAGTTTATCGAGCGTAGGCATCAAGGGTTTTAACCTGCGGGTAGCGGTAAAAAATTATCAGGACACTGCGCTTCTTCTGCTGGGGTTGCGGCATCGGGCCACTCCCCACTATCGCGAATTTGATTTTCTGTGTGGTTAGCCACACCGTAAGCTGCGTCGTAGACTGCCTCGAGGCTTAAAATCTGCGTGTCATACTCAGTACTGCCGTAGCGTTCCCACTGCCGTAAATCTTCACCCCGGAGCATACAGGCCTGTGTGATTATTGCGGACAAGCGCTGGTTTAAAGGACTATCCTTTATGCCCTCTAAAAATTGCTCTGTAATGGGATCGACCGACGGCGAAGGCGGAGTATACAAAGGGGCAGGCGAGACGTAGGGTTCGGGGCTAGCATTAGTGTTGGGCGCAGAACTAGCGGAGGTCGTTGCGACGTCTGGCGGCTGGGAAGGCCTTGAATCTGCACAGCCAGCGAGGGCAAGCGCACTGAGCGTCGCTACGGCAGCGAAGCCCCTAATTCTTGGATATCTCCCTCCACGTTCTGCCATGCGTGCCCCCTTCAATAGCTTATATTATATACGCGGCGTTGGCCGATGCCAAAGCGTTAAAAGTTTGAGAGCTGTTACGGTAGATCACCAGTACAAATTACGACGTCGCCACAGACAGGATGTCCGAAACCTAGGGCGTCTTTTTATTTCCACCTCAGCTCAGGATTAGGTGGAACGATGAGCGTCGATGATTTTATCATCAAGTAAAAGCGGCCAAACAAAAGCACGCGCGATTTGCATTAAATATACCAACTGGTATATTTATAACTATGCGTAAGCGTTCTGAAACAACCCGTGCCGTTATTATCGCCGCCGCCAAGGAATTATTTCTAAGCCAAGGCTATGTCGTCACGACCGTTGAGGCTATTGCAGAACGTGCCAATATGACCAAACGCACGATTTACGGCTACTTCCCGGATAAGCGTTCGTTGTTTAAAGGAGTTATCGAACAATCAGTAGGCGATCCGTGGGAGTTCCATATTCCACTTGAGGGTATCGCCACGGTCAAGGGTGTGCGCAACGCTTTGTTTGCTATCAGCCAAGGTATCGAAGAGATTATCACCCAGCCCGACTACGTACAATTGCTTCGCGTTACTATTGCCGAAATTCCAACGCAGCCCGACCTCAGTATTCTATTTGAACGCGGTGCGACCCGCCGTTCGTATCGCGCCGTTGCCGGTTTGCTAAAGACGGCGGGCATGCACGGTGTTGTAACATTCAAAGATAGCGATGTTGCCGCCCAGCAATTCGTGGGCGGCTTTGTCATGCGCGTATTTTTGGATGGCTTGCTCCATGCCAAACCTGTCGTTACCAGGCAAACCAACCAACAGCTAGCGGATTATGTCGACGATTTTCTTGGCCGGCTTATAAGCTCCGGACAGGAGGCCGGTTAATGTTCTAAAAAACGGAAAAGGAAAACTTTATGGCACTAATGGAGGGAAGCATATGCCAATACTGCAAGCGCAGCACATACAAAAACAGTATCACAGCAACCGCGTCCTGAAAGGCATTGACCTGAGCATCGAGCCGGGCACGCTCGTTGGCGTCGTCGGCGAAAACGGCTCGGGCAAGTCGACCTTGCTGACAATCCTTGCCGGAGAGCTGCGGGCTGACGAAGGCGCGGTGCGTGTAGGCGGCTCAATTGGTTACTGCCCACAACAGCCGGTCGTCAACGAATCCCTGACCGTTGCCGAGCACCTCGCCTACTTCAAAGAAGCGTACAAACTTCGCGATACGCAGTACGCCGAGCACTTAATTGACGAACTGCATTACCGCAAGTTTGAACATGAAAAGGCCGGGAACTTGAGCGGCGGCACGCGCCAGAAACTCAACCTAACCATAGCGCTTATGCACCAGCCCGCGGTGCTGCTGCTCGACGAGCCGTACCAAGGCTTCGATTGGGAAACCTACTTGCACTTTTGGGATATCGTCGAGGAATTGAAGCGCAGCGGTAAGGCCGTGGTGGTCATCTCGCATCTTATTTTTGAGCAAAAGAAATTCGATCGCATCTTGCAATTAAAGGACGGCCGTATTGAGGAGACGAAATAATGAGGCAATTTGCTGCCGCACTCAAGTTTAGTTTTAAGGAGCAGCTAACTAATAAGTTTGCATTCGGTTTGCTCGTAGTGTTCGTGCCGATTTGGTACTGGATGCTTGGCGCAATTACGCCCGACAAGGCAGTGGCTTTCAGGTTCCGGCCAACTGGCAATTTTCTGCAGGCAAACGGGCACGACCTGGTACTCCTTACGGCGGGCTTGAATGTATTAACCATGATTTTAGGTTTTATGTTTTTTCACTCCGCCCATCGGTCGCTATCTTTTGATAAGCGTTTGGCGCGTGCCGGGCTTGGCCGTTTTGGATTTATGGCCGCAAAAACTGTTTCGCTACTCGTTACGACCGGCCTGGTTGCGCTGTACACGACGTTGATGCTCGTGGCTTTTTGGCATTTCCCGCACAATATCTTCGAGGTATGGCTGGGCTTTTGGCTCGTCTCACTTATTTACGGTAGCCTCGGCTTGCTGCTTGGTATGCTCATTACCAATGAGCTGGTTGGATTTTTCATCATTATCATGGTGAGTATGGTGGATACATTCTTGCAAAATCCGATTGGCAATCCCGCAGCCAACAAACCGTTCCTGGAATATTTTCCGAGTTACGGCCCGACGCAACTCGGCGTTGCCGGTGGTTTCACACATTTGTTTGCGCCCAGCCAGGTGGTGCTGTCTCTTGGTTGGTTTGCGGGCTTTCTTCTGATTGCACTCGGTATCTTTTATGTTCGTACGAGGCGGAAAAGTAGTGTGGTGCGAAGTGTATAATGCCGTTGTTCCAAGTTCTACGGTGACGGTCTATCTTAAGACGTCGGCGTGTTCCGTGGGCCGCGTAAGGCGGTACGAGGTATAGTAGTAACATGAGACTTGTTAAAGACGAGCTGACCAAACACGCTATCCGCCACACGGTGCACTGCTTAATTGGCTGCGGTATTGGTGAGATACTCGGCATGCTCATCGCTTCGTCCTTCGGCTGGCACCGCATTGGCCGCGTAGCTTTAGCCGTGCCGATGGCGTTTTTGATCGGCTACACACTGACCTATCGAGGTATCCGTAAAGATACCGCCACTGCCGGCGAAGCGATCAAAGCGACGATGGCAACCGATACTGTCTCCATTCTCTCTATGGAAATCATAGACAACACGATTGAGTTCCTCGTGCCCAACGCCTTATTGGTAACCGCCACGCAGTTCCGTTTCTGGTGGGGTTTGGCCTTGGCGTTGGCAGTTGCATTTGTTATTACGGTGCCGGTCAACCGCTACATGATGAGCAGAGGCGCGCATCAGCACATGCACCACTAAAGAATAAAAAGATTATGATAATCACCGTTAGCAATGTACGTTCAGTAAAGTTCAAGAACCTTCGTAGAGTATGATTGTTATATGAAATTCCATACGTTCCGCGTCAAGCCTGGGGAAGACCTCAAAGTAGAAATCGAAAAGTTTGCCGCAGCAAATAATATTCAAGCGGGTTTTATCGCGCCCTGGTAGCAACTTACGCTACTCGAAGCGCGCGTCTTCCGGCTTGGTAATGCGCTTTAGAAGTGGGAGTGTCGCCACGACTAATCCGAGCGACACGACAAGGCCGATGCCTAAGGCCAGGTAGTATGCGGCACTCGGATGCACGGGGTACGAAACGCCGGCAGGCTCAATGCTTCTCAGCAATGATCGAATGACCGGCATGCCGACGCCAATGCCGAGGCCAGCGGCAATCGCCGAGACAATGACGAGCGGCAACGCCGCTTCCAGCAAAATGACTCGGTAAAGTGTGGCGAGCGACACGCCGCTCACGCGTAGCAGCGTAAACGGGCGTTTGCGTTCCACGAGGCTGCCGCCGACGGTTACGGCCAAACTGCAGCCGGCGGTAATGAGCGTAAGGGCAACGATCGCTAGTACGGCACGCTCAACGTTGTCATCGTCGTTGTTGCGGATGGCGGCAACTTCGCCGATGGTTTCGGGTTCGAACACACCCATTTGCCATGCCGTAAGGTCGCCGCTGCCGTGCGAGGCTCCCTGCAATGTGGCGTCGTATGTCGTAAGGTACGTGCGGATTTTTTCGAGTGTATTGGCATTGTTTGTTTTGACGAGCAGGCCGGCAAGTTCGAGCGTGCTCAAATTTGCTGATGTGGCTGGGCTTGCCGATGTCACGACAGGTAGGCTTTTGTAAATTTCAAGCGGGTTGTCGCCGCCAAGTACATCGCTGGAACTAAACGTTACGGCCTTTGCGCCGGCGGCACAAGTGCCAATGGCGCCAAGCTGCTTGAGGGTCGAGCAATCGGCAATAGCGTCGTTTGGAGGAGAGGTGCTGGTTGGGGAATGACCAGGGGCTCCACCAATCTTATGCTGCGGCGTGCCTGGGCTACCGGCTGCTGCGGCCTGCGCCTTGAGCCACGTGCTTTGGAACGCTATGAAGGCGGGGTTGGCGTAGATTGGCAGCACGATAGCGTCTGGATATGAACGGAGTTTAGCAACGAGTGCCGCGCCATCGGCCGCGGATATTCCTTCGCCCGTCGGGCTGGTGTTGTAAGGCACGCGCAAAACGTTGCTGAGAGATTGCCCGGTGGTAGGGCTTTGTGCGGCGTTCACGGCGGGCACGAGAACGGCAACGAACGAGCCGACGAACACGGCCAACACCAAACCGCTAATCGACCGAAACGCGCCTTTTGGATTATCTGCAAGATGCCGCGCCGCCAGCAACGACGAAGCATTGCGTGTAAGCTTCGCAAGCAGCTTGGTTGTCTGCATCACCAGCCACGAGCCGCTCAGCACCAAGCCGATCATGATCAACAAAAACGCTATGGAAATAATTCCCGGCCCGCCACTTTGTTGCGCTGTGTGCGCGGCGCCCACGATGAACAACGGCACGCCAACCGCGAGCGGGATCAAACGCCATGCCCGCGGTTTTGGCGACGCGCTCTTACGGCTCACGCCCAGCGGCGAAATTTTTATTCTGCGAAGCGAAAAGAGCGAAGCCACGGCAGCGACAACCGGCACGCCGATAATCATACCAAGGTAGCCCCAAACCGTCGGCGTGACATAGTTAGAGAAGAACTTTACGCCTGAGAACGAAATGTCCGCAATGGCTGGCCGCACCAGCAAAAATATGGCCGTTCCAATGAGCGTGCCGAGTAGCGCTCCAACAATCGCATCAACCGACGCGACGACGTTGATTTGCCGCGGCGTTGCGCCGACAAGACGCATCGCTGCGTATCGTTCCTCACGACGTGATGCCGACAGCCGCGTTGCCGTATTAATGAGAATGAGCAACGGAAACAGAATAGCAATGGCGGCAATAGCAAACGCCTCACGATAAATGTTCGTCGTGCCTTGCAACTGCGTAGCGGTGGCGATGTGCGTGACGCCAATGGTGCCGGGCATTGCGGCAAGTTCCTTTGGCGCGTAGCCTACGTAAATCGCAAGTTCGGTTGGGAACGACAGGCCGCTTTCGCCAATGGTGCCAATCTCTTTGCCTGGGAAACGGTTGCCTAGCTCGTCCTTCGGGACGGTCTTGAGCAATGCGGCAAGCGCTGGCGAGGCATAGTATTCACCGGCTCCGGGCAGTTTGGAAATGCCTGGCAGCATCGGAGGATTTGAGCCGAGCGACGCAATGCCGAGTTGTTCGATGAATCGGCCCTTATAAATATTTTCGCTGTAATTCCAGAGCAACGCGTTAACGTTTTGCGGGATTTGGCCTTGGATGCTGCCAAGGTCGCTGCCGGTGGTTGACTCCCACGACGGCCGGTTGCTGGTCTTTTGGTATGCGTGAAAATCGGCGAGGACACTAAGCAATACGATAGTTCCGACCGCCACGGCGAGTGCCGTGAGCAACAAACGCGTGAGCGCTTCTTTGCCACCTTTCAGCGCAAGTTGTAAGCCGAGCCGGTACATTATCGTACCGCCTCAACCTTGCGCGGGGAGGTTACGACTTTGCCGTCGCGAACGACAACTTCTCGGTCGGCATAGGCAGCGATGCGCGCATCGTGGGTCACGAGCACGACGGTCGTGCCTTGCTCGCGTGCAGCGCTCACAAGCAATTCCATGACTTGTTCGCTGGCGAGGGAATCGAGGGAGCCGGTAGGTTCGTCAGCAAATAAGACCTTGGGCTGGGCGACCAGCGCTCTGGCAATCGCAACGCGTTGCGATTGGCCGCCGGACATTTCACCGGTGCGATGTTTCTCTAAACCTTGGAGGCCAAGGCGTTTGAACCAGCCGCGTGCTTTCGTGTAAGCTTCGTTTCGGCCGACTTTGTCGAGGAGAAGCGGCAAGGCAATATTGTCCTCGGCCGTCAGCTCTGGTACGAGTTGCCCAAACTGAAACACAAACCCAAACGCTGTGCGGCGAAGCTTCGTACGGTCTTCTTCACTCATTTTGTCCAGACGCTGGCCGTCAAACCACACTTCGCCGTCCTCTGGCTTGAAAATGCCTGCAATGCAGTGTAAAAGCGTTGACTTGCCCGAGCCGCTCGGCCCCATAATGGCGAGAATTTCCCCGTGTTTTACTTGAAGGCTTGCGCCTTGCAACGCCGGAGTTTGTCCGAACGATTTCCGAATGTCCTTCGCCTCTATGACGTACTTACTATCGCTCATCTCGTATCTCCCTCGTTAGTGTTTGTAATCGTGCGGCAGTTATGTCAATCCAACGCAAATCGGCTTCAAGGTGAAACAACGCGTAGTCGGCCTGTAAGCTTTGTGAAATGTCGCCGGCACGGCGTTGTGCAGTTAGCTCGCGCATACGCGCAAGGTGCTGTGCACGCTGCGCATCGAGATATGCGTCCGGCTCTTTATCGAGTAGGATAGCCGTGACAACCTTCATGAATAAAACCGTTTGTGCGTCCGGATGAAGTTCTTCGGGCTTTGCGAGCCACGCTTCCAGGTCCTCACGGCCAAGCGGTGTGATGGCGTACTGTTTGCGCTCCGGGCCGGCGCTGTCCTCGGCACTTTCTTTGACGAGAATTTTTTTATCACGTAAGAGCCGTGACAACGTTGCGTAGACTTGCCCGAAGGCTAGCGGTTTTTCGCGCCCAAAGAACGTGTCGTAGTTGCGCTTTAGGTCGTAGCCGTAGCTCGGGTTTTGGCCAATCATGCCGAGAAGGGCGTAAGATGCTGACATGATTGCGACTATACATTGAGTGTATAGACAAAGTCAAAAGAAATTTAAGATAACTGGCGCGGTTCCCCGGCCACTCGAATTTATTGCACGGCGCTTCGTAATGCTTCGTAGGATTCTTCGAGTAAATGCCGCAGCTTCGGCCAATCGACCTGCGTGTTGACATCGTAATGGTATGCGCCGAGCAGCTCCATCGCCGCCGCACGCTTCTCACCATAAACGCGCAAATGCTCCGGCGCTACACCATAAATCGCCGCCATGCCCTCGGCTAACGCAACCGCGCGCGTCGTCTTGTAGCGCTCAGGATAACGGTCTACCATCCACCACGCCAACTCAAGTTCAGCGGCGCGCCGGTAATCAAACGACTCCACGTTCTGTGCGGAAAGCAGTTTATAAAAAAGTATGAGATGCTTGAGGACTTTGTCGTTCTCCTCGTGCCCTTTGGTTTTGCGGAAAATAATGGCCGACATTGCCGAATGATATGCGGCACGAAACATCGTAAACACATTTGGCGCAAAGTGCGAACGGTTCAACTTAAAGAGTAGCCACGCAAGCCTTGCAAAGCGATGATTATAATAGGCTACCCACATGTCGGCATCGAGCTGGGCGAGGGCGTGCGGGTCGAGGCGCCGAAGGTCGTGCGACTTCATGCGGCCATTATTTCACAAATGCCGTCTTTGCTACAACACTGTATAATGAAAACGTAGGAGGGTTTATGAAAGTCATTGTTTTTTCGGGGAGCTTACGAAAAGAATCATTTACGACAAAATTGGCGCACGCGTTTATGAGCATGGCGCCGGAAGGTGTGGAGACAGAGTTTGTTCCCATTGGCGAGTTACCGTTCATCAACCAGGACTTTGAGAACGATTTGCCTGAGAAAGTGCGTGAGCTAAAGCAAAAGATTGTGGGCGCGGACGCCGTGCTGCTTACAACGCCGGAGTACAACCGCTCGTACTCGCCGGTGCTGAAGAACGCTTTGGATTGGGCTTCGCGGCCGGCCGGCGCAAACGCTTGGGACGGCAAACCTACGGCGGTTATCGGCTGTACGCCGGGAACGTTGGGTGCGTTTGGGGCGGTGCATCATCTTCGGCAAGTGCTCGTCTTTTTGAATATGCAGCCAATGCAGCAGCCGGAATTTTACCTTGCAGGCGCAGCGCAAAAGTTTAACGACGCCGGCGAGCTTACGGACGAAGCGACCAAAGAACATATTGTTGCCTTTTGGCAAGCGTTCGTGACGTTTGCCGCGCGGTTTGGCGAGAGCTAGGCGATCGGGTTGCGCTCGAGATAGTTCGAGTACCAGCTGTAGTTTTTGCCGAAGAATTTGGCGATGAGTTCAGTGCCGAGCTCCGCAGTTTTGCCTTGCTCGTCCTGCAATGGATTGTACTCAACGACGTCAACGCCGATGACGTTGCAGGTCTGGCCGATGTATTCGGCAATGGCTGCGATTTCGCGGTACGTCAAGCCTTTGGCGTTCGGCATGCCGGCGCCGGGCGCGTACATGCTGTCGATTGCGTCGAGGTCGAGGCTAATCCAGATGTTTGGCAGGCGTTTGCCGAGCGCTTCGATTTTTTCAAGTAATGGCGCGAGCCCGAACTTTAAAAGGTCGAGCGACATAAACGCGTCAAGATTCTCGCGCTTCACGAGGTCAAGTTCGGCTTGGTCGAAGTCGCTCCCGCCGATATGCAGCAGGTTTTCTTTGGCGAGTTTCGTGCCTTCGCCGTGGACGTTTACGAGTTCCTTGGCACCAAAGCCCATCAACGCCGCTAGGTGCATGCCGTGGATGTTGCCAGTCATGGTTGTTTCGTCGGTGTTCATGTCGCCGTGGGCGTCGAAGTAAATGAGGCCGAGCTGTTTGTCGACGGCCGTTGACGCGCCGCTCACGGCGCCTAGGTTAATGGAGTGGTCGCCACCAATCACAATCGCTTTGCGGCCGTCGCGTACGGCTTGCTCGGTCAAGCCGGCCAACTCTTCGTTGACGCGGACGATCTCCTCTAAGTGATGCAGCCGCGGGTTGCCGGGGTTGAGATCTTTGCGGTCGTTGCACTTTACGTTGCCGGCGTCGGTGACTTCAAGCCCCGCACTTTCAAGTTTCTTAATAAGCCCTTGATAGCGGAACGCTTGCGGGCCGATGTCCACGCCCAAGTTTTCCGCGCCGAGGTCAAGCGGCACGCCGATAAGAGTTGCAGTGTTGGATTGCGATGTCATAGTGTTTTGATTATAGCATCATAAAAGGGCTGCTGGGCTTGGAATCTTCTTAGCCTGTGCGTAGTCTCGCTGAAGCTTCGGCATCAAGTGCCTGCAATGCTTGGCGAACGGCGTACCGCACGCTGTCTGCCGCGGTGTGCGGCGGCTGGCCGTGCTTGTTGATACTGCTAATTCGCCGGTAAATAAGTATGCCGTCGGTTGCGCCAAGCAGGCTGAGCGTTCCGTTGGAAAGCGCCTCGCGGACGAGTAAGTAGGGCAATACGGATGCGCCTCTGCGAAGCATAACGAGCCGAAGCATAACTTCCGGACTCGTCGATGAGAAATGCACGTGCGGTGTAACGCCGCGTTCGCGTAACGCCTCAGCAACGAGCCGCCGCGTCGCGGATAGTTGGTCGTATGCAATAAAGTGTGGAAGCTTGCCACGGCTGAGTGCCCGATTCATCGCCGGCGCCAATTCTGTATGGCAGACGAGCACCAACGGTTCGTTCGCCACAAAATAAGCGGCAATGCCGTCGGGTATTGTGCGGCTGCGGGTAACGGCAAGCGCGAGATCCAGCTCGCCTTTGGCGACGGCCTCAAGCAAAAAGCGCGAGTTGTTGACGACGATTGAAACGTCGGCCTGGCCGTCGAGTCCGTGTAGCGGATTCTCCGAAGAGAACACCGCATTCGCGACACTGTCGATCATGCCAATGGACAAATTCTTGCGTTTGCGTTCCAACGCGGCGAGTTGCTCGGTGAGGCTTTTGGTTTGCGAAGAAAGTTGCTGTGCGGTTTCGTAAGCCAACCGTCCGGCGTCGGTAAGTTCCAGCGGACGACTGCCATGCACGAGGAGTTCCGCGTGAAGTTCCCGCTCAAGCTTTGCAATGCTTGCCGAGAGCGCAGGCTGCGAAAGATGCAGCTCCCGCGCTGCCTTTGTAAAGCTTCCGGTGTCGACTAAAGCGGTAAATTTCCGCAAACGATCTTCCATAACAAAATATTATACAACGATCAAAACTATATATTTGTTTTATGAATTTTATGACGTTACGATGAAGCGGGTAACAACAAGGATTTTGCATGGCAGACAAGAAAATTAGAGTGGCGATCGTGGGCGTAGGCAACTGCGCGTCGTCGCTTGTGCAGGGTATTTATTATTATCGTGACGCTAAGGATGACGAATTCGTCCCGGGCGTGATGCACGTGCGCTTTGGCGGCTATCACATTCGCGATATTGAAGTTGTGGCGGCGTTCGATGTCAACAGCAACAAAGTAGGCAAAGACGTTGCCGAGGCAATTTACGCTGAGCCGAACAACACGGCGATCTTCGCTAAAGTTCCAAAGCTCGGCGTCAAAGTCTCGCGCGGGCCGCGGCTTGACGGTGTCAATAAATACACAGCCAAACTCGTTCCCGTCGATGAAAAACAAAAACCTGTCGACGTCGTCGAAGTTCTTAAGAAGGCAAAAGTCGATGCCGTTATCAACTATCTGCCCGTCGGCTCGCAAGAAGCTACGGAGTTTTACGCGCAGGCCGCCATCGACGCCGGCGCGGGTTTCGTCAACTGTATTCCGGTGTTCATCGCCAGCAATCCGACGTGGGCAAAGAAGTTCGAGGACGCTGGCCTGCCGGTTATCGGCGACGACATCAAAGCACAGGTCGGCGCGACGATTACGCACCGCACGCTCGTCAACCTGTTCCTCGACCGTGGCATGAAGATTGAGCGTACGTATCAGCTCAACACCGGCGGCAACACGGACTTTCTGAACATGCTCGAGCGTGAGCGTTTGCAGTTTAAGAAGATCTCGAAGACTGAGGCCGTCAGCTCGCAGATCGAAGCGCGCGGCCAGACGATTGACCCTGAGAACATTCACGTTGGACCGTCGGATTACGTGCCATGGCAAAAGGACAACAAGATTTGTTTCCTGCGCATCGAGAGCAAGCACTTTGGTGATGTGCCAATGAACCTCGAACTTCGTTTGAGCGTTGAGGATTCCCCGAACTCCGCCGGCGTCGCGATCGACTCCATCCGTTGCTTAAAGCTGGCTTTGGACAATCATTTGAAGGGCGCGGTCATCGAACCGGCGGCGTACTTCCAAAAGCATCCGCCGAAGCAAATTGAGGATCGCACGGCGCGCGAACTCGTTGAAAAGTTCATTACCAAATACGGCCAAAAGCAGCCGACAAAGCGTTAGGCCGTCGGTTCCAGGGCTGTACGTTCGGCGTGCGCAGCAAGTTCTTGAGAGTCTGGTGCGGCTTTGTGGACTTTGATTTTGATGAGTGTTCGTAACTTGGCGACGTCTTCCTCGAGCTGTTCGAGGTTGGCGTTGCTGAGGATGGCGTCAACGATGAGGTCGCCGCCGTTGCCGGCGGAGAGCGCCATCGTGCCGGGCTCAACGTGGCTTTTGACGTACACGGCGCTTTCGAGTTCACGCGCTTCCTCGAGGCCTTCGATTGCTTCGATGATTCCCTCTTCGTCGGCGTAGATGTTTTCGGCGCGGGCATGGCGAACGACTTCGTGAGAGATCTTTGGCTTTATGCCGGCGCGGTTGGCGAGGTCGTTGTAGTGATGCTCGACACCGTAGGCTTCACGATAAAGGTCTTCGCGGTAGCCGCCGATGCGTGCGCCAAGCTCAATGATTTTCCAACCATCTTTGGTGCGGAACAACTCGATGTGTGCGGTCGTGGCGCGTAGGTTGAGGGCGCGAACAGATGCTTTGGCGGCGGCATGTGCCTTACCTACCTCTTCTTCGGACAATTTGGTTGGCACGATGCAGCGATAACCGTACAGGCCAGGCAGCCCGACGGATTCAGCCGTAAGAACCTGAATGGGCGGCAAGCACTCGATGATGCCTTCTTGCGAGACGTATGCGTCCACGGAGTACATGTCGCCGACCATAAACTCCTCAATGAGCACTTCGGGTTGCGTGACGCGGCGCAGGCGACCGTACACTTCCTCGATGATTTTGAACGTGGACTCTAGGCATTCGCCCAATTCCTGCTTGTTCTCGCAGCGCGTCACGAGGAACGACGACCACAAGCTGCCGGGCTTGACGATCACCGGATACGAAAAGCCCTTCACAAGCTCTTCCCAATGCGCTAAATCTTTGGATTCGACGCGTTGGTATTTGGGTACGAGATTTTCGTCGTAGGCTTTCAAACGGTCGCGCATCAACGGTTTTTCGGTTGACCAAATGAGCGACGACTCGGTAGGCGTGTTCACGTACGGAACAAACGGCACGAGCTGGCTGAAATGATGGATGGCGTCTTCGTAGCGCGTCGTGACGACGAGAATTTGATCCATGAAAGGTTTGATGACCTTTTGTAGTTCGTCAGAATCGTCAAAGTCCACGATAATTTCCTCAAACAAACCAGTGGTGTCAACAGGCCGGCCAGGGTAATCTACGAAATCTTTATGCACAAGGATGATGCCCCGCAGCGGTCGCCCAAGCTCCTTGCTCAAAAGGTGAACGGCGTTGACAAGGCCAGGTTCTACGACATCAATTGAGAGTACGATATCTTTCACTGCAGTTTCCTCAGGCGACCGTGTGCGGCCGCTTCTTTGAGGCTGGCTTGGCGCGCTCTTCGAGGGGTTCGTCGATGTACACTTTGATCTGTGAGCGAATGTGCTTTACGTCTTTTCGTAGCTGTTCAACATCGCTGTGCGAAGCCAAGCCATGTGCCATGACGGTTCCACCTTTTGTGCTCGGCAAAACCCTGCTGCCAACTTTGATGAACTGAACCATCTTGCGCACTGAAGGATGCAAGCGCGCTTCGTCGATGCCTTCGATGGCTACGACTTCGCCCTCAGCGTCTGGATATATGCCAAAGATCATGCTGTGTGCCAGTGGTTTGGTATTAATTTCTGGATCAAAGCCAGTCTTCAAAAGCAGCTCGTTAAACGCGTGGTCGACGCCGTACGACACTTCGTACACTTCTTGCCGCATACCGCCAGGCCGTGCGCCAAGTTCGATAATCCGCCAGCCGCTGCCGTCGTTCATCTTAAACAACTCGATGTGCGCGAGGCTGGAGCGTAGACCGAGGGCATGCATGGCATCAGTGGCCGCTTGCTTACCGGCTGCGTCTTCTGCGGGAGTGAGCTCGTTGAAGCTTTCGGTTTGATAGGTGTGAAATCCTTCGAGGCCCATGTGGTATGCCGACTTGCCGTGGAGCAGAGGCAGGCACCATACTTTGCCGTTTTGATTAATGTAGCAGTCGATCGAGTATTGCTCTCCATCCATGAATTCTTCGATGATTACACCAGGTGCGCCGTTGCCGATTCTCCGTTTGTACGCCTCCTGCAGTGCGCCAAATACCCTGCGGAGCGCCGTACGAAGCTCCGCTTCGTCGTGCACTTTAGTGACAAATGCCGCTTCTGAGAGGCCGGTCGGCTTGATCATCATAGGGAATGTCAAAGTGTTCATTGCCTTTTGTATTTCTTCATCATCGGCGGAAGTTACTGGCTGGACTTTTGGCACAAGCTTGCTGTTGTACGCGCCGATCAGCTCGCGCATTTTGCCTTTATGCGTTGCCCACAGGAGTGATGTCTCAGTTGGCCCCAGGACATATGGAATATGTGGCAAAACTCGGCGAAAGTCTGATTGGCTTCTCTCTGCGCTGCATGAGACGAGCAGAAGATTGTTCTCGAACTGCTTGATCGTTGCGCGCAGCTCGGCATCGTTCGTGAAGTCGCATACCACTTCTTTAAATATGCCGTTTGGATCGGAAAGGTTGCTTCCGGAATCTTTAAGCGCTTTGCTGACGAGTACGACGCCTTTGAGTGGCCGTCCAAGCTTTTCGGCAAGCTTATGGAACGCGGCGCCGTATTCCGGGTAATAATCGTTAATGTAAATGACGACGTTTTTGGTTGGATCGTCGGCCAATTGATGAGAGCTAGATGTTGCCATAAGGCTTCCTTTACTTATTGATAGCTCGCTGTCTTTTGATGCAGGCCGAGGACGAAAAGGAAAATCGGCCTTGTGGCAATCTCATGGCAGCAAAAAGAACCCGTGCAATGTTACCTGCATAGGCCGGGCGATTCTCTGTGATCGCAGCGTATTCATGGTTGTCTTTCGTCTGAAGTAGCCGTTCGGAGGCTAGGGGCGCGGCCACCAAATGTAGCGTTGGCGCTCACAAGAAATACATTATAATGTGACATTCATCACATCGCAAGAGGTTTTTAGGCGCGCGGCCCGAGGATTAACGAAGCGATATGCTTTTGCGCCGGCTTTCGGTATGATGTTCGCATATGGTATTCGCAATTCTTCTTGTCCTGCTCGCCGCTGCCATAGCGTGGGCCGTCGTGACCAATCCGTTCAGCCGGTTTAGCGTCATTAAGCAAACGTATGTCGCGGAGTTTACCGAAGAAGCTTTTACGGCAATTAACGAAAACCACAAGCTGCGCATCCGGCAGTCGTGGCCGTGGCGTACGTTTAGTTTTTACGTTAAAAGTTTCGTGCATATCGCCAGTACGCGGTATGTTGCGAGTCCTGGCTCGTCGGCAAAAACCGTGGACGGTATTATTGCCGATATCCATGCACATCGGTTTCGGCCGGAGAAATTGCTTTTAACGTCGGGCGACCATTTTAGCTCGTTGTTCGTGCGTAACCTTGGCGTGTTTTATTATCCGATGCTCGACGCGCAAGTCGTCGGAGTAAAGAACGGCCACGATTGGCACGACCGCCAAGCCGTCTATTTGCAAACACTAGCCTACGCGCTCGGTGTCTTTGACAAGCGGCCGATCCCCGTGACGACCATCGTGCCGACAGGCTCGCGGCACGCGACGTGCATGAATTATTACGTGTATCCCTCGGACACGGTGTACGGCGTGCTGTTTGCCTTGGCCGCATTGCTCGGCAAAGAAAAGGCGGCGCCGTTTGCTTATGGCGAGAAGGCACACACGCTCGGCACCGTTCCCGCCGCCGAAATCTTGTTGCACGAATACAAAGCAACGCTTAAGGCATTGTACAAAGATTACCGCACGACGGTCTTCGACGAGTCAACCGGCCTCATCCGCACCGACATTCACTTATCTGGCGCCAAAGACATTACGCGCCGCACGTGCGCGTTCTACGACAACGTCGTGTTTTGGAAAACGTCGGAGCTTGCCCAAACGCTCGGCGTCGCGGACAAGAAGATCAACCTCAAGGCTTTGAAGCAAACGATCCTTGATACCTTTTGGCTTGAGGACGAAGGTTATTTCCTCGAAGACCTTTCGACTGAGGGCATTGACGCAAAGTATTATTCGTCGGATTGGCTCATCGTGCTCACGACCGGCTTCCTGGACCCGGCCGACCCTAACGAGCAAAAATACTTTGCACGGAACGTTGAGTACATTCAACGCATGGGCATTGATAAGCCGTTCGCCATCAAATATCAGCACGAAACGCGCGCGCATCGGCAATTCTTTTGGGCGCGCGTAGCGTTCGCGGCGTACGGCGGCGACGTGGTGTGGAGCTTTTGGGGCATGGAATACATCAAAGTGCTTTTGCGGTTGTACGACGCAACGGGCGCGGCAAACTATTTGGAGCGCGCAAACTTTCACCTCAAAGCGTACGAGAAAGCGATGCTCCGCGACGGCGGATTCCCCGAAGTTTTCGACGATAAGGGCAAATTGTACGAGACGTGGATTTACCGTAGCATCCGGCAAACCGGCTGGGTAATTGGCTTTGAGCAAGCGCGTGCCATGCGAGATGCCGTTGGCGCGAAGCAAAGTGCGCACACAAAACCAAAGCCGGCCGGCAAACCTAAGGCAACTCCGAAAACATTGGGCGCAAAAAAGGCGAGGAAGGCCTCACGATGAACTTCAAGCGCGTCGTCGTCATCCGGAACCCGGTGAGCACGCACGCCGAACGCGCACCAAAGTACATCACCCAAATCCGCGCGCACTTTAAAGACGCCGAGGTAACTGTTCTGGAAACGGTGCGGGGTGGTATTGAGGCAAACGAAAAGCATCTAAAGCCTCACACAAAGTTGTTCGGACCGGAGACGTTGCTTGGCGTTGTGGCTGGCGACGGTACCTTCAATATGGTCGCTACGATTCTTATGAATATTTCGAGCGAGGCACGGCAGACGGCGATGGCGCCGCTGTGGGGCGGCAACGCCAACGACCTTGCACATATGTTGAACGGCCGTGCACCACGATCCCTTACGAGGTTGCTTGCCGAGGCTCAGACGGTTAACGTCCGGCCGCTGGAATGTACCTTGACGTTGCCGAGCGGCGAAAAGGAAACACGGCTGGCGATTTGCTACGCCAGCTTCGGCGCCTCGGCTGCGGCCGCACGGCGTTTGGGGGAAGTCATTCGTACAGACCACCCCTCGCACGTCGTGCCGGGTGTGCGGTTCGTGCGCGAAATGGGCAGCGTGTGGCGCACCATGCAACATTCACAGCGGTTTACTGTAACTGACGAAGGCGGCGCGTCGCGGCCGTTATTTGAAGGCGCGTTCTTCAACGGTTCGCGCATTGCCAAGGTAAACGGCTTGCCGCTCCGCTTAGCCGAGGAACATTTTTTGGGCGTGACGGTCGAGAAGCGTAGCATGGCTTCGCTTTTGCTGCACATCGCACGCGTCACGCGCCGTTACAACGCGCCGAAGTTTCAAAAAGCGCATGCTGCCTTTCTTGTTAAAGAAGGCGTTACGGCGCAGTTCGACGGCGAAACCGTTGCCATTCCCGCTGACACGAACGTTGAAATTGCTCTTGCCCAAACGCCGCTGCGGCTCCTCGCGCGACATTGATCTGAAAAGCAAGAGGCCGGCATGGTTGTGCACGGCACAACGCTTTCAATGAATGTTCGATAATCGCGACTTGCTAAATCCTGTCTAGTTTTCGGCCGGCTCCCTGCGCTATACTGAATGGTAAGCATAAGGGGGTCGTTGTATGTTCACGAAGAAGACAATCCGCGATATTGATGTGCAGGGCAAGCGTGTGCTGCTGCGCGCCGATTACAACGTGCCCGTGAACGGCGACGGCACGATCTCTGACGATTATCGCATCAAACAATCCGTGCCGACGCTGAAGGCCTTGCTTGACCAAGGCGTCAAGCTGGTGATTTGTTCGCACCTCGGCCGCCCTGACGGTAAGCCTGACGCCAGCTTCAGCCTCAAGTCCGTTGCCAAACGTCTCGGGGAATTGCTCGAGCAAGACGTGCAGTTTGCCGAGGATTGCATCGGCGACGCCGCGCTTGCCAAGGCAAACGCGCTGCAACCGAGGCAAGTTCTGTTGCTTGAGAACTTACGGTTTCATCCTGAGGAAGAAGCCAATGACGACAACTTTGCGCAGCAGCTTGCGAAGTTCGGCGAAGTTTTTGTGCAAGATGGCTTTGGCGTCGTGCACCGCGCGCACGCCAGCACCGAGGCAATTACACATCACTTGCCCAGCGTCGCCGGTTTGCTCCTCGAAAAAGAAGTGGATACGATCACGCGTGTGATGGACACGCCGGAGCGGCCGCTGATGGCGATCGTGGGTGGCGCAAAGATCTCCGACAAGATCGATGTACTCAATAAGTTCATCGACATCGCCGATTTTATTGCCATCGGCGGCGCGATGGCCAACACGTTTCTCGCGGCCAACGGCCTCGACATCGCCAAAAGCAAATACGAAGAAAGTGACGTGCCGATTGCCCGCGACATCATTGCCAAGGCTAAAGAGAAAGCCAAACAGCAGCGCTTTATTTTCTACGTTCCGCAGGACGGCGTCGTGGCAAGCAGCCTCGACAAAACGGCCACGACGC
Organism: Saccharimonadales bacterium (SeqCode); assembly: GCA_036568905.1. GTDB lineage: Bacteria > Patescibacteriota > Saccharimonadia > Saccharimonadales > UBA4665 > DATCRQ01. The sequence goes on from DATCRQ010000001.1 coordinate 54,916, forward strand.
GTATTGTCGATTGGGACGCCAACGTGATTGCCGACGTCGAGAGCTACCCAAAGCAGCCCAACGAAGCGAGCCGAACGGTTGAAGGCGACGAAATGATTTTGGACATCGGGCCATTCTCTGGCGCGTTCATCGCCGGAGGCATCCAGTTGGCAAACACCGTTGTGTGGAACGGCACGATGGGCGTGACGGAAACGCCGGCGTTGAACGGGCCGGTCGGGCCGTTTGCCCACGGCACGGAACTTGTTATTGACGCGATGCTCGGCGATTACGGTCACCGTCCGTTCAGCCTTGTTGGCGGCGGCGACACCGTTGGATATATTGAGGCGCGCAAACTCACCGGCGCGTTTAACCACGTTTCAACCGGCGGCGGCGCGAGCCTCGAACTTATGGCCGGCCGCAAATTGCCCGGCGTCGAAGCACTCGAAAATAAATAGGGATTATTCGGCTGCGGGCGCTGCTTCGGCAATGAAGCCTTCGGCGGCTTGCTGCAATCTCAGGCCGGCTTCGCAAACAGTTGCACAGGCGACACCGCCAAAATCTCGGCGTGCGCAGCGGCCCGGCAGTTCTGTGCCGTTGTACTGGCTGACTTCGTACCGCCGAAGTCCAATCGTTGTCGCGTGCCGCTCGGGATCTTCGGCGTCGGTAAATATCGTGCCAACTAAATAAGCTGCGTCGGTACACGTCGCTTCTTGGTGTATTTCGCTCATTGTTCCATGCCTCTTTTAACATACTATATTATATAATAAGATATCATTTTGCTCAAGGAATCAGCCCTGCAAAGGTTCGGGCTCACTGACTTCCGGCCATGATAACGGCTGTACAGGAAAATCATTCGTCCAACACAATTCTTCGCACGCTTCTCTGCCTAAGGCCGCCTGCACGCAGCCGGTTTCCTTCAGACGTTCGGCGTCAACACTTCCGGCGTTGGCAATGCGCCAAATCTTGGCTGCAAGCTTTGAACACCGCGGGCCTACGTTTTGCTCCGAGCTACTCTCTGCATACGACATACCACCCCCTGCCGTTAAATTGTATTTTTACATAACCATAGCATGCCGCGACGCGCAACTTTGTAATTCACACAATGCTTGTGCTAAGCTACAACTAACCGAGTATGACGCGAAAAATTTTGTTGGTCGCAAACTGGAAAATGCACCTGGACGTCGGACAGGCGAGTTTATTGGTGCACCGGCTGCAGGAACGCACGCGCATCCACCGCAGTATCGAAGTCGTGCTTGCGCCGAGCATGTTGGCGTTGCAACCCCTCAGTTTACAGATTGACCGCCGTAAGTTTCGCCTCGCCGCGCAGAACGCGTTTTATAAGGATGAAGGCGCGTTTACAGGCGAGGTTTCGTTCACGATGCTGCGCGATCTTGTGCACTACGTCATCGTCGGACATTCCGAACGGCGTTTGTATTTCCATGAAGACCTCGGCATTGTGCGCGACAAAGTACAAGCCGCGATCCGCAACGGCATTTCGCCCATCCTCTGCGTAGGCGAAACTGCGCAGGAACGCAAAGAGGGTGAAACGAAGCAAGTATTGCATGACCAAGTCACGACGGCGCTACAAAACCTTACCTCGCGCGAGGTTGCTGAGGTTGTTATTGCCTACGAACCCCTTTGGGCCATCAGCACTTTTGGTGGCGAGCTAGCTAAGCCGCACGACGTCGAGGACGCCATTGCTTATATTCGTAAGCAAGTCGCGGAATTGTACGGCGCAACGGTCGCCGAGCGTATGCGCCTATTGTACGGCGGCAGCGTTGACGAGCATATTGTGCGCGGCTACTTAGAGGTCGAGGGTTGCGACGGCGCGCTCGTGGGCGGCGCAAGCCTCAACCCGTACCAATTCGCCGGCATCATCGACGCGGCCTACCGTTTGCAGCACGAAGCAGGGGATGACGCCGCATGAGCGGAGCTAAGAAGTCCGCGAATTCGTCGTCCAAAAAACCTGGCCCGCGACAGCAACCGAAGGTGTTTGATATTCGTCGGCCTGGCAAAGCGCTGGCTTCGCCGACGTCGCGGCCGGTAATTACGCCGCCTAAGGTTAAGGATTCGGTGCTTACGAACAAACCTGCGCCGCCAAAGACTTCTTCAAAACCTGTGCGTATCGCCAGCAATCCAAACGATGAACGCGACCTCATGGATCCCACGAAGAAGGTAACGATTCAACCTGCAGATGCCAAAGTCGACGCGCCAACTATTCCGGCAAAGCCAATCCCGCAGCCGGACGTCGCGGCCGATGTTCCCAAACCTAGTACGCCGCCTACGCAACCGGTGCCCGCAGCCGCTATGATTCCTGAGCCTGCTCCAAAGCCTGACGCCACCGAGCATGTGAATGATCCGAATGTGTCCAATGATCCGAGCACACAACCTACGGCAACGGCTGTCGAGAACAAACCCGCGCCCAGCCCGCTTCAGCAATTGCAATCCGACCTGGCGGCTACGATAAACCAAGCAACGCCTGTTGAAGAAACGCCGCAGCAGCAACTCCAGCCGCAGCCGGCCACGCCACAACACGAGCCGCAGAATTCCGAAGAAGTCCTCGCCGGCACAACGCCGCCCGAAGTCGATATGTCGCGTGCCGTTATCTCTCCGCACCTTGCGCCGCGCCGTCACGTGTGGCGCGAAGTGCTTACGGTCATCGGCTTGCTCCTATTCGTCGTAGCAATTGCGGACGTCCTGCTCGACGCCGGCATTTTCCACGTGCACGGCATCCCGCACACAAACCTCTGGAACAGCTAGGCTAGTACCGGCCTTTAATGCGTGAGATCGTCAGCGCGTAGGTCGTGTCTTTTGAACGCGTGGCCTGCATGAGGTCGAAGTCTGCGCGGTCGAACTGGTCGATAATCTCCACGAAGTGTTGGTGCCGCGCACGCCAGAGCAAAATGTTGTCATCCTTATTTAATTCCACCAAACGTTTGTGGCCGTCCAGCTCGAATTCAATCGAAACGGCAACGTTTAGCTTGGCGTAGACTTCACGGGCACGTTTGGTTTCGTCGAAGAACTGCTCAAGCGAGTACAACGATTTGTCGATGTTCAGCAACCCCAGCACAAGGTCGATCTCTTGGTTGCCTGGCGCCGAAACCTCAAAGAAGCGCCGGGACTTAGGATTGTCGAGCTTCTTCGTATACAACAATAAGTCGTTTTTGCCGAGGCTGTCGTGAATGGTTGAGAGCGCGCGGGCTGGCTGGCGAAAGTTCGGTAATGTGCCGCCGGCGAATAGTACGATGTTGACGGTGCCGCCGCGGGCTTCGTCGAAGGAATCGGCTACAAGCAAGTCGTCAAAGCGGTCGTTGACGATGTCGCGCGTGTACATCTCGACACGCACCTTGCCGTTGTACCATTTACGAATATTTTTTTCGGCGATAGCCAACATCTCCGGACTGATATCAATGCCGATATACCGCTTGAGCATGCCGCGGTCGCGAAAATGCCCGATGAGATTGCGCACCGGCAAAGCGTTGCCCACGCCAATGTCCACGATGTTGACATCCGCATATCCCTCAGTGAGCTGGTCGAGATACGGGGTGTTCGTGTCGAGCAAACCGATGGTGTTGCTCAGTGCGTTGCTGGCATCTTCTTTGAGCAGCTTGCGCGTGTAAGTGTCCCAGCGTTTGGCGCCGCTGTTGAAGTAAGAATACTGCAAGGGAATTTCGCGGTACACGTCGAGGTTGGTAATGATGTCAATGGTCTGCTTCGCATCGTACACTTCGTAAAATCGCGCCGACGGCTCAACGATTTTGTGCCCGCGCGTATTTTTGTACTTGCGCCCGCGGCTTACAAGCTCCTCAACGATTTCATGGTTCTTTGTCGAATTTGCGATGTACCGTTTGCCGTTTTCCTCGTGTAAACGCAAATCCAACCGTCCGCCGGCCGCGGCCTCGACCCAATTGCGTACCGCTTTTTCCGAAACCTTATACAGCCGTGCGAGCTCAGTGTTCTTATAATATTTCATTGAGATGCCCCTGATCCGTCAGCATTATAGAACAAAAAACTAAACATTGACATGATACGAACTAAGGACGTATCATATTATTACAACGTAGATTTGAGGAGGATGGATATTCCAAACCAAAAATCGCACGCTCTCTACAAGCGAGCACTAGCTGCACCGCCAAAACAAACGACGAGGGATACATAACAACGAAAGTGGGCATTATGAAATCATCAGCAACCTTTATCACATCACACACCGTCGCTCGTGCGGTAAAGCAATTCGTCGTGGCATGTTCGGCGAACAGTAACTTGCAGGACGCCATCGCGTCGCTTTATTATCTGCCGGAGAATTATACGCTCGTTGTTGACCGCGACCGGGCGGATATGGAGCACGAGATCGACCAAGCGCTCGCGCACCGCATTCGCTTCGCTGACGACAAGCAAACGGGACTGGATTCGGTCCCGTTTTCATTTGCCGACGCGACGATCGAAGGCGGCAAGATCTCCGCGGCAGCTGGCGAACCGTCCAACGATATCCGCGAGCAAAGCCCCGAAGCTTACGCCAGCGCCATCCTGAGCGTTGCGCGTGCAGCGGCATAGCACGGTTTGCACTGAGGTGAGATTGCCGCGCGTCCCTCGCGCTGGCAAAATTACAGCGATTTTCATAAGCGCTTTCTGCTACAATCGTAAGCGTGCAAACCGAAGAAGACTTACTTGTAGGATTGAATCCTGAACAGCGCCGCGCCGTCGAAACCACCGAAGGCCCGTTGCTTATCCAAGCCGGCGCCGGCTCCGGCAAAACCAAAACGCTCACGCATCGTATCGCCTACATTATCGCAACCAAAAAGGCGTGGCCGTCCAACATCCTCGCCGTAACCTTCACCAACAAAGCTGCTAAGGAAATGCGCGGCCGCGTCGCCGAACTGCTGGGCGAAAACGCCGACAATCGCAGTTTCATGCCGTACATGGGCACGTTCCACGGCATTTGCGTGCGCATCCTTCGGCAAGACGGCGAAGCCATCGGCATCCCGCGAAGCTTCGTTATCTTCGACGAATCCGACCGCCAAGCTGCCGTGCGGCAAGCCAGCAAGCAGCTCATGATCGACGAGAAAACGTTTCCGCCCAAAGTTATCTCCAGCATCATCAGCAACGCCAAAAACGAACTTATGACCGCCGGCGACCTCGACGGCGCTGGTTCCAGCCCGGCGCAGCGCACGGCCGCACAAATACTACCTCTGTATGAAAAAGCCTTGCACGAAGCTGCGGCGTTAGACTTCGACGACCTCATCAACCGCACGGTTACGATGCTCCAAACCAAGCCCGAAATCCGCGCCAAATGGCAAACGCAGTTCAAATACGTCATGATCGACGAGTACCAAGACACCAACGCCGCGCAGTACAAACTTGTCAAACTACTTACGAATGAGAACGACAACATCGCCGTCGTCGGCGACGACTGGCAGAGCATTTACTCGTGGCGCGGCGCGGATTTTCGTAACATCTTAAAGTTTGAGGGAGATTACCCCAGGACCGCCGTCATCAAGCTTGAACAAAATTACCGCAGCACCAAAGCCATCCTCGACGCCGCGCACGCCATCATCACCAAAAACCAGCAGCGCAGCGACAAAAAGCTTTGGACCGAAGCCGGCCACGGCATGCCTGTGCAGCTGTTGCAAGTTGCCAGCGAGCGTACCGAGGGCGAGGCAATCGTGCGGCGGATTCGTAACGCCGTGGATTCCGGCGTGCGGCGGTTCAACCACTTCGCCGTGTTGTACCGCACCAACGCGCAGAGCCGTTCGGTTGAGGAAACGTTTATGCACTACGGTATTCCGTATCGCATTGTCGGCGGCCAACGGTTTTACGACCGTAAGGAAATCAAAGATTTGCTCGCGTACCTGCGTTTTGTGTACCAGCCGCAGGACGTCATAAGTTTTGCGCGTATCATAAATGTTCCAGCGCGCGGCATCGGCGCGAAATCTCTCGAGAAGTTTTACGCGTGGATGAACGCGAACGGCATGAGTTTGCTGCAAGGCCTTACGGAAGTCGCAACGTGCAACGCCGTGAGCGGCAAGGCTAAGGCCGGCCTTATGGAGTTCGGCGACATGCTGGCCGCGCTTCGGGAAATCGTCGAGACCACCCCGCCCGCGGCACTCATTGATTCCCTCGTTCGTCGTATAAACTACTACGATTTTCTCAACGACGGCACACCGCAAGGCGAATCGCGCCAAGAAAACGTCAAGGAACTTATCGGCGTTGCGCACGAATACCAAGACGTCGGCCTCAGCGGATTCCTCGAGGAACTCGCCCTCGTAAGCGACGTTGACCAAGCTGACTTCGACGGCAACGCCGTCACCCTCATGACGTTGCACGCCGCCAAAGGCCTCGAGTTCCCGGTAGTCTTCATGGTCGGTATGGAAGAAACAATTTTCCCACATTCGCGCGCGCTCTACGACCAATCCGAAATGGAAGAAGAACGCCGGCTGTGCTACGTCGGCATGACGCGGGCGCGTGAGGAACTCTACATGATTTACGCTACATCAAGGATGTTGTACGGCGGCCAGCAACACAACCCTCCCTCACGATTTTTGAGTGAGATCGACGCGCAGTTCCAGCCACCGGATATGTCGTTTGGCTTTGGTGGCGCGGGCAACAGTTTTGCCGAGGGAAGCTCGGGCTTTAACGGCAGATTTTCGCAAGGCTTCAACGGCAATGCCTCGGCTGGCGGGGAATTCGTGGGCGTTGGCTTTGGCGATGCCGCGTCGTCCGCACCGGACGACGGCGGACCGCACTACGTTCCCGAACTCAGCGAAGGCGACGCCGTGCGGCATCAAGTCTTTGGCGTCGGCACCATCGTGGAACTCGACGGCGACAACGCTACGATTTACTTCAAAGGCAAGGGCAGCAAAAAACTCAACATTGCCTTTGCCCCTCTGGAAAAGCTGTAGCCGCGCCGCGAAACTGCAATAGCCGCGCCGGTTTGATACAATAAGAGCAGCTCGAGAGGCCGGCGCAATTTTGGAGTTCCAGAAAAGTCGGCGAGCTAATTATGCGAAAACGAATTCGACGATTCAAACGGAAATATACCGTGGTGCAGCGGCGGCATGTGCGCCGCGTGCGGAAGATCGTGCGGCACCCGTTGTTTACGGTGCCGTCGATGACTTTTGTGATTCTGCTTGTGGCGACTGCAGGCTTGTTACTGTTTTTGAACGGCGGCAGCGCGAAGATCGAGGCCAGCAGCAATAACATCGTCATCATCAACCACGACGGCCAGCAGCAAATCGTACCGACGCACGAGCCGACGGTCGGCAAACTGCTGGCTAAGCTAGGTATCAAGCTTGGCCAAGGCGATGTCGTGGAACCGGCGCTTACGACTGCAATTAGTCAGGACGACTTCCGCATTAACATTTATCGCGCGGTGCCTGTTGAGATTGTGGACGGCGGTAGCCAGACGTACACGTTTAGTGCGGCTACGACGCCGCGCGCCATTGCTACGCAGGCCGGCGTGCAATTGTATCCTGAGGACGACGTGTCGCAAGTGCCGACGAGTAACTTCCTTACCGAAGATGCCATTGGCGAGCGCGTGGTTATCAACCGTGCAACACCGGTGAACGTCAATCTCTTTGGCACGCCCACGGTTATTCGTACGCACACGCCGACGGTCGGCGCGTTGCTCGCCGACAAACACATTACGCTGGCCAAGGACGATTCCGTTGACCCGGCGCCGTCCACGCCCATCACGGCCGGCATGCAGATTTTCCTCATTCATAAAGGCACGCAAATTCAGAGTGTAACGCAGACGATCGCTATGCCCGTGCAAACGATTGAGGACAACACGCTGGCCTACGGCACGAGCGCCATCCGCCAAGCCGGCAGCGCCGGGCAGCAGGTGTTGACGTACCAGGTGGACTTGCAGAACGGCAAGCCCGTCGGCCAAACGCTCATCCAAACGGTCGTGACGCAGCAGCCGGTGACGGAAATTGTGGCGCAAGGTACGAACCTCAGCGGTATCAAGGGCGACATGGCGTTGGCTGGCATCGCGCCAAGCGATTACAGCTCCGCCGATTACATCATCTCCAACGAATCCGGCTGGTGCACGACGAAATGGCAAGGCGATTACGGCGCGTGCCCGGCGTACCACGGCACGCCAACGTCGTCGTACGTCGGCTACGGTTTGTGCCAGGCAACGCCGGGCGATAAGATGGCATCGTTCGGTGCCGACTGGGCGCTCAACCCGGTGACGCAGCTGAAGTGGTGCAACAATTATGCGGTGACGCGTTACGGCGGGTGGAAGGCCGCGGCCGCGCATTGGGCGGCGAATCATAACTGGTGATGAACATACATAAGCTTCCTGCGACGAATAAAGCTCTGGGGCAACATTGGCTGCACGACGAGGATAGCCTCGACGCCATGGTTGAAGCCGCGCGCGTAACGGCCGAGGATACCGTCCTTGAGGTTGGCCCTGGCCCGGGCGCGCTCACGGCCAAGCTCGTTAAACAGGCGAGGGAAGTTGTGGCCGTGGAGTTCGACGCCGCGCTCGCCCGCGAGTTGCCGCACCGTGTTCCGGCAAAGAACCTCACGATTGTGCAGCAAGACGTACTGCGTTTTGACCTTACGACGCTGCCGCCGGATTACGTGGTGGCCGCGAACATTCCGTATTACCTCACGAGCAAATTACTGCAAACCTTATGCGAGAGCAAAAACCCTCCGGCGCGCGCCGCGCTTCTCGTGCAAAAAGAAGTTGCCGAACGTGTCTGCGCCGGCCCCGGCCAAATGAGTTTGCTCAGCGTGAGCGTGCAGTTGTACTGCGAGGCAAGTCTCGGCAAACTCGTGCCGGCGGAACTTTTTACGCCGCCGCCCAAAGTTGATTCGCAAATTCTTATCCTCAACCGTCGTGCCGCACCGCTTTTCGACGACGTTTCCCTCAAGGATTTTTTCCGCGTCGTTAAGGCAGGCTTTGCCCAAAGGCGTAAAACGTTGCTCAATTCGCTCGGGGGTGGTCTGCAACTTTCCCGTGAGGCAACGGAGCAATTGCTTGCCGAGGCAAACATCGCCGCAAGCGTCCGTGCGCAAAACCTAGGCCTTGAGGAATGGCACGCTTTGGCCAAAGCAGCCGTTGTCTTGGGCATCGTTTCGCCGAAGAGCAAGAAGGAACGCCATGAATCCTAATGATTCGCCGCAGGCAGCCATTACGTATTTGCTTGAGCACGTGCCCAGTGTTCTTATGCGCCAGAGCGACCAAACGTTGCAGGAGCAGCTTGGCATTGGCATGTCGCAGTTGCGCATCCTCGTGTTGCTGCAAAAGCAGCCAGAGCTACTGCAGAATCAAATTGCCGAACACTTAGGCCAAACTGAAGCCAGCATCAGCCGTCAAATGCGCATCATGCATGAGAAAGGTTTGCTCACGCGGCGCGTCGATCCGAATAACCGCCGTGCGCACCTTACGGAGCCAACGCCCAAAGGCCTCAAACTTGCCGAAGCCGCCAACGCCGCGCTGCTTCGCCATACGACGCCAACGCTTGCCGCGCTCAACGACAAACAGCAAAAGCAGCTCGTCGAAATGCTGCGCCTCATGCACGACGCGGTGTGCGCGCCGGGCAAGATCACTTCGTGCGATCATCCGTTTGGGCTGTGAAGTTTACGCAGCTTATGGTATAATTGGTTTGTCGCGAGAGCGATCATGTGGGGCTGAATTTTAAGCTCGACGTTGGACTTTAACGGTTTGATCAGCAGGTCGCTTGCCAGCGTTATAGGCAAAACCAAAGTAACTGCAAATCGCAATTCTTTGATTGCCGACTTGACTCAGCGCTTTGCGCCGAAGTCTGAGTTGGCTTTCGCTGCTTAATTTCTAAGCAGCCGCACCACGCACGACTTCAGATAGTGCGCGCGTGTGCTATATCATCTGGATGCTCAAACGAAAATGCTCGGTTCGTTTGCTAAGACCAGAGCTTTGAACGATGGCGTTTCGGCTACTCAGCCGCCAGCGTTTGAAATTTGCTAAGTAGCCTACGCCTGTAGGACAGACAAACCAGTTAAACCGATGGACGCGGGGGCGGCACCCGCCAGCTCCACCAATAAATGCATCAGAATTCTGGTGCTTTTTATTTTGTATTTTGGAGACTATACTTAGCCTAAGGCGCAATAAAAAAAGGATTGCTACAATGGGCAAGGTTCAAAAGGATGAGTCAGGCTTCAGCGTTATTGAAGTTATATTAGTGCTGGTAATTGTGGCATTGATCGCCGCTTGCGGCGTTGTCGCGTATCGGCATCATCACAAAACGACTGCTGCAACCACCACCAAAACGTCGAGCAGCACAAAGGCATCCACATCTAAATCGTCAACGTCTACCTCAACATCAACCACCGACGCTTACGCCGGGTGGCTCACTTACGCTTCGAGTGACGAAGGCCTGAGCCTAAAGTACCCGACAACCTGGACGGCGCAAAACGATCCGTGCGTCAACCCTGACACGCAGGCCGCCGGCCAGTGCTACCAATTCCTCACGCCGCCATCGCCAAACTCGCCGTATATTTATGAGGTGACATATTACTGGAATCAGCAGAAGCCGGGTGTGCCGAGCGGCGGCGAAACGATAAAATCTGTGACACCTTTGAGTGTGCCTAACAGCAAAACGCCGTTGAGCGTCGTTAGCTATTCTCTCAACCAACAGAGTAGTACTAATGTATTCGGCTTATCTCTCACCGATCAGAAGTATACCGTCGGGCAAACCGTAAGCTACATTCCGAACGTAACCAGCCAGAAACAAAACGGTATGACCTACACGTTGGATGCAATAATGAAAACTCCTGCGCAAGACGACATCCCGGACTACCCGCTGGCACAATACCAAGCGCAGCCTGATTACGCAAACGTAATAAAGATGTTCGAGTCGCTTAGTTACTAGCAGCGTATAGTAAGGGCATAACGTAATTGAAGGGCGGGCAGATGGCGAACTTTTTACTTTTGTATCACGGTGGCATGGGGATGCCGCAGAACGACGCGGACAAGCAAAAGGTTTTGGCGGCGTGGAACGATTGGATGGGCAAAGTGGACGGCGATTTAGTCGATGCCGGCAACCCGACGTCCAACGTACAGACCTTGAAGCAAAGCGGCGCCGAAGCCTTCGCGGGCAATCGTGTGAGCGGCTACAGCATTATCCAGGCCGAAGATCTTGAGCACGCGCTAGAAATCGCAAAGACTGCGCCAATTGTTGCGCAAGGTGGCAGCATCGACGTCTACGAAACGTTCAATGCGATGTAACAGGCGACCTCGGCATAAAGTTCCAGCAAGTCTTGACGTTGCCGGGCGGGTAGCCTAGGCTAAAGGGAAGATGCTCGATAAAGCCAAAAAAATTACCACACAAGTTACGAATCAAAGTAAGGCGCACTTCCCGCTCTTTCACCATGCTAAAGTGCTGAGCGCTGAGGACGTGCAGTCCGGCCGTGATTACATCAAGGCGTACTGGCCGAAGTTGGAGCGTTTTCATCCCAAGGACGATGAGAGCCTCATAGGTTTGCCCAAGCCGTATCTCGTGCCGTCATACGCCGAAGACCACGAGTTTGATTACAACGAGCTGTACTATTGGGATAGCTACTTTATGGTGCAAGGCATGCTCGACGAAGAACACCGCGAGCTCGTCATGGGCATCCTCGAAGACCTCGTCGCCATCTTCAAACGTTTCAAAATTATTCCGAACGGTTCGCGTTTGTACTACACCAGCCGTTCGCAGCCGCCGTTCCTCACCAGTTTCATCTTTGACGTTTACACGGCTTACGGCCTCGACCAAAAATGGCTGAAGGACATGATCGACGTCGCTAAGGACGAGTACGAAACCGTTTGGACAGGCGTGCGCAAACCGAACGCACGCAAAGTCTATCAAGGTTTGAGCCGTTACTACGACTTCAACTACCTGCACAACATCGCCGAAGCCGAAAGCGGCTGGGACATGACGCCGCGCTTTAACCGCCACGCCCTGAATTATTTGCCCGTTGACCTCAACGCACTTTTGTACAAATACGAAATGGACTTTGCCCGCGCCGCGCGCATCTTCGACGACAAACGCGAAGCCGCGCGTTGGGAACAAACGGCTGAAGAGCGCAAAGCAACGATGAACAAACTGATGTGGGACCAAGGCCGCGGCTTGTATTACGACTACAATTATGTGAAGGAAAAACGCGGCAACGTCGCCTCACTCGCCGCGTATTATCCGCTGTGGGCGGGCATGGTTGATGGCCGTGAGGCACAGCTGCTCGTCAAAGCCCTCAAACGCTTCGAGCAAAAAGGCGGCCTGGCGACGACCGACGCGTTGCCGTTGAGCCAGCACGTTCCCGGCGCCATGCCAACGCAATGGGCGTATCCGAACGGTTGGGCGCCGCTGCAATTCCTCGTCGTCAAAGGTCTGCAACGCTACGGTTACTACGAAGACGCGCAGCGTATCGCGATGAAGTGGATCCGCACCAACCAAGAGTGGTTCAACGAGCACGCCGTGTTCCTCGAAAAGTACAACGTCGTGTCGCCGGAGAAACCGCCGGCCCGCGGTGTGTATCCGTCGCAAACGGGTTTTGGCTGGACGAATGCGGTGTTTGAGCGTTTTTGCCAAGAGTTTATCGACGGCAACAGCGTCGTCGGCGGTCCGCAGCTCCACGCGTAGGAAGCTGACGTTTAGCTGCTGACCACTGGCGCCTGGCGTACTTTAATGCTATACTTGCGTCGTTCACGGGATTGTAGCTCAGCTGGCTAGAGCGCGCGATTCACATTCGCGAGGTCGGGGGTTCGAGCCCCTCCAATCCCACCAAACTAAAACGCCAACATAACGTTGGCGTTTTAGTTTTCAAGCTTTGGTGAGTTTTCTCTCGACATTTTGTTGACGTGTCATATATAGTATGTCGTACCAAAGGAGGGTATGAATGTTTCTACGCGCAGCTTTAGAGAAGACATTGCCGGTGAGGGAGGGTGAGCGACGACTTACGCCGTCCGAGCGTAAGTACGTTTTGCGCGGCATGTATTTTTTGAGAGGGAACGTCATTGATGTTGAAACCCGAACAAATAGAGATCACCGTAGACAGAACGCGTTCCCCTACGCCCACACCGTAACAAGGCAGACGAGCTTTGGATATGCGACAAGGAGTGGCGAAGACTACGGTTACAAAAGTGAAGGCTATGACATCGCCGAGAGCGCCCGGCAGCCCGAAGCGCTCAAGCGAGTAAACCGTGTGCAGAAAATCGCGCGTTACGTTAAGGCCTCCGTCGGCGTTGCCGCGGTCGCCGGCGGCTTCACAGCCGCTATCGTTGAAGGCGCAAGCGCTGACGGACAATATTCTCAGGTTGTGTCCTGCGCCGAGGACACTCAGCTTCAAGGAAGTGAAACGCTCGCACCGCTTAGCGGCACCGTGGCGCACGCGCAGGAGGTTGGCCAAGCGGTCTGTATGATTGGCGTCCACCCTTACGAATTCACGCCGCAATAGCCTTAGAGGTTTGCTCGGCTTTTATTTCAGAGTTCCCTAGCATACAATGATCGTATAAAAGGGGTTTCGTATGGCTGGGTTGTTCATTGTCCTATTGATTGTCGTTCTGTTGATTGTGTTCAACGGCGCGCGCATCATTAACCAGTACGAGCGCGGCGTTATCTTTCGGCTGGGACGCGTGCGCGGCGGTATTAAGAATCCGGGCCTAAGGCTGATTATCCCTGGCATCGACAAGCTGCGCAAAGTCAGTATGCAGATTATTACGTTGCCGGTTGATTCGCAGAAGATCATTACGAAGGATAACGTTTCGATTGACGTCGCGGCCGTGGCGTATTATCAAATCGTTGACCCCATCAAAGCCATCGTTGACGTCCAGAACGTTACGGCGGCAACGTACCAAATTGCACAGACTACGGTGCGCAACATCGTCGGCCAAAGTTCCCTCGACGAAGTGTTGAGCAACACGGCGAAGATTAACGACGCCATCAAAAGTATTTTGGACCAAGCGACAGGCAAATGGGGCGTTTTCGTCAACACCGTTGAACTGAAGGACATCCAATTGCCCGACACCATGCAACGCGCCATGGCCAAGCAAGCCGAGGCCGAACGCGAAAAGCGTGCGAAGATTATTGCCGCCGAGGGTGAGCAACTCAGCGCCACGAAGCTTGGCGAAGCCGCGGACATCATCGCCGCGCATCCGATTGCCTTACAACTTCGCAACTTGCAGGTCCTCAGTGACATCGCCGTGGAAAAGAACAGCACTATCGTCTTCCCGGCGCAGTTTATGGACACGGTCAAGAGCATCAAAGACTTTATGGGCAAGGAGCAGTAATGCCATACGTTCCCAATTTGCCGGACACGTTTTATCGCGTCTCTGTCAAAGGACTGGTCTTTGACGATGAAGCGCGTCTGCTCGTCTTTAAAGACGAAAACGGCGAATGGGAAGTGCCGGGCGGTGGCTGGGAACATGCCGAATCGATCGAAACCTGCGTGTCGCGTGAACTTGCGGAAGAAGCGCAAGCCAGCGTGGTGAGCGTGGGCAAGCTTGAGTTTTCGTATCGCGGCACGACGGTGTCCGGTAATCCAAAGCTGTGCCTCGCGGTTCGCGTTACGCTCAACGACACGCGGCACTTCGTGCCCAGCAGCGACAACCTCGTTGAAGCGCGCTTCGTCACCAAAGAAGAATTGCTCGCATTGCCATTTCAAAAAGGCGAAGACGGCATCCAAACGTGTGTCGATCTCATTTGGCCCGCAGCCCATTGAAAAAAACGGCGTTCACCTGTAGAATAACCCTGTTGGCTCTTTAGCTCAGTTGGTAGAGCAGAGGCCTGAAGAGCCTTGTGTCCCCAGTTCGAGTCTGGGAGGAGCCACCAGATTGATTTTTTCAAAGTCTTTGATACAATCAATCTGTTACGCGGGTGTAGCTCAGTTGTTTAGAGCGCGTCCTTGCCAAGGACGAGGCCACGGGTTAGAGTCCCGTCACCCGCACCATCAAAATTGACAACAGTTTTATAGATAAAACGCACAGTCTTGTGCGTTTTTCTTTTGATGTAAAACCTAAGAATTACCTCTGCTATTTTCGAGTTAGAGTCCCGTAGAGTGTTTACGAGAATTCTCAATCATTAGCTCGCGTATTTTGTCCACGGTGATCCAGGAGATGAAGGTGGAATTTGAAGCGCTAGGCTATTGTATTAGGCTCGGCCTGGCGTCTCACCAAATAATAAATTGCCGGCAGCTTTACGAGTACAATCATAAGCAGCGCATAGAATATCGAAAACCTGACAAGCACGCTGGCGCCGCCCACAATTAAAGCGCCGCTGGCGTTTTTGATAACGCTCCCGAACGACAGCACGGCCGCACGGTTGCGATGAATCAGCCGGTTCATCGTCGTGGACATAAAAATCCTAAAGTAGTTTTCCATAAAGAGATACACGCACAGCCCGGCAATGCTAACGACCTTGGCCGACGAGCCAAATATAAGCAGCGAAGCGAGCATGACTGCAAAGACAACTAGCAAATGGGAAATGTGAAAGTCCTTGTGGCGGGCGACGACCGATCCGCCAATCGACGCCAACTTCAGTCCGGCAAATATCAGACCGAAGTCGGCAACGTTAATGCCAATTTGCTGCATGTGCGGTTGCCACAATGCGCGCCCGGCTTCATATAGAACACCGAAAGCGAGCATCGCCGGCATGATTGTAAGGACGGCCTTGTTCTTTAGTAACGTGGCGTTAAAAAGTTTGGTGCTGGACGTGTGCGTGTCCACGGTTTTAACGCTGCTTGGCAGGAAAAAGATGCTGTAAAGCAAGTGTACGGCCAGCACGACGGCCGCGGCGACAAACAAATCCCTCAGCCCAAACTTCACGTACATACACAGGCTGGCCGTCAACATGCCAAGGATCGTCGCGGCTTCATCCACAGCATTAACCGTCGCGAAGACTTTTTTGTAGTCGCTTTTGTCGGCAATAAAATCATCGTGAATGTAAGCTTCATCAGCGCCGGAAATAAATGCCCACGCCACACCCATAGCCAACGCCGAAGCGACAAAAACAGGCAATGACCGACCGATGGCAAGCAACGTTACGGCCAGCAAATGCAAAGCGGCTCCTATGATAAGCGACCGCTTGTTGTTGATGGCGTTGGCAATAAAACCGGCCGGCAGGTCGGAAAGCGCCGTCGCCAACAACACGATAGATTCCGTAAACACGGCCGTCGATAACGACAGGCCGTTTTGCAACTTCCAAATAATCGTAATGGACACAATAAGTCCCATCGCGTAATGTTGCAGCAGAATTTTGAGGTAGTATTTCATTTAGAACTTCTATTTGTAAGTACTGTATGTTAGTGTACGACAACTAGGGGGGAATCAAAACTATGAAGGAACGATACGTCGGCGTGCAGCCGCTCATAGAATATGATCTGGCTTCGTCCAACGATTACAACAGGCTTACTGGCGCGGTTGCCGAAGTGCTTACAACCCGCAACAATGCAAATCAAGCGTATGAAGAATTCGGCAGGGATGGACTTGTCGACCTAGTACGAGTCGTAGCACCGGAAACTCATGACGCGCTACTAGGGCTGAAAGAAGGGCTAACGCAGAAACCGAATGCGGTCGTACTTCACAATACGGGAGTCGACCAAATGGCAGACGAGCATGCTCAGCTGACATCTATAGTTCTTAGCTCCCTGTATGGCGAACCAACGAGGACTGACCGTAAAATGGCGCAGATAGCCTGGCCTAATCGAGCATGAAGCAAGTGCTTCGCCCGCCGCAATCTTTACCGCCGGCTTGCCGGGCGCAGGTAAGACAGAGTTCACCAAAGAACTCCTGAAGGATATTACGGATAAACCGCTGCGCATCGACATGGACGAGATTGCTTGCCTTATTTCTGGCTATAGCCCGAAGACGGCAGACCGATTTAGGGCCGGCGCTTCGATTATCCTCGAAAAGATTTATGACGAGATTCTGAAAGCCAAGTTAGATTTTGTTATGGACGGAACGCTCTCGCATGCGAAGGCGTTGGGAAACATTACCAGAGCTCTCGAAAAAGGCTATGCAGTCAAGGTCTACTTTATCTATCAAAAGCCGGAGATCGCGTGGCAATTTACGAAGGACAGAGAGCTTGTAGAACACCGCTCAATTGACCGCGATGGTTTCATGCGCACATACCGCAATGTATATGAGAATATGGAAAATTTGCAGAGTCAAGATAAAGGTGTTACAGTTAGCGTAATCCTAAAAGATGAAAACAACAGGGTTGGCAAACAGTACGAGGATATAGGCGACATATACGCAATCGTGCCTAAACCGCTTGCCCCCGATGAGTTGAGTCGTGTTATATTTAGCTAGGGGTATACGATATGGATAAACTTGCCAAGAAGATTTTTCTTAAGAAAAAAGTCACCTTACATGACGTTGCGTCGCCACGCCCTTCCCGTGCCGCATCCCGCGTCGTTAAAGGCGCCCTAAAGCGTGCCCATCAAGACCAGACGGTAGTTTCACGGCGTGCCCAAGAACTTCGGGCTAATTAGCGCGCATCATTTGATTTAACCACCCCAAAAGGTATTCGAAACAAAGTGCGTCAAGTGCACCATTAGGGAATTATTGGACGCGAAAGCGTCCTTTTTGTTTGTCGCCAATCTTATCAGCGGGCTAATTTCCAGCGTGTAAAGATAGGGACGCTAGTGTATGATAGCCCTAAGATGGATGAACGAAACGAATCCCAAGACAAGAATATACAAACTACGAGTAAGGAAGCGCGACAAGGCCACGAAGCCTTAAGGCGTCTGTTGATCTGGCTCTTAGTGATAACTCTTATCGGCGCTGGGGCGTATAGTGCTTACTATTGGCAACATAAGAAGGTAATTAGCGATAGCCAGAAAATCTCAAGTCTAAACACCCAACTCAGTCAGCAGAGCAAGCAATCCACATCAACAAAATCCAGCGGCTCTACTTCTTCTACGTTTACCTATACGCCCAAAACCGGCGGCCTCACCATAACACTGCCTAAGGCGTATGAAGTTCTCGTGGGCGCTGATGGCAATGACGGAGGCGCACCCGGCGCATCATTCAAGATCGTTCCCGTAGACAACACGAATATCGCGAACGATGGATACTTTCAGGATGAGATTGAAATCGACATAGGCAATACTTTCAAAAGTCTAGATCAATCCGTTACGTCCGCTGAGTTAGAAATAAATCCAAAGTCTAGCCCATCAGACTTCACCGTCACAGATACCACCATTGCAGGGCTACCGGCAAAACAGATAGCACAATATCAAGACGAATATGACGGCACGCTCGATACGTATGTCGTAGGTTCAGGAGTGTGGGAATACAAAATAACTGCACATGTTGCATCCTACACGAACTCACCGTTACCAACCAATCTTCTAGACGCTCTCCATGGAATGGCTATAAAAGAAGTGGCAGACGAATAGACTTGTCTAGTCATTAGAATCTTTGAATGAGGCAGTAAGCTGGTTAAGCCGCCCAAGCAGGTGTTCGAAACAAAGTGCGTCAAGTACACCATCAAAATTGACAACAATTTTACAGATAAAACGCGCATGATTGTGCGTTTTTCTTTTTGATCTAAATCTAAGAATTACCTCTGTTATTTTCGGGTTAGAGTCCTGCCACTTCGCTTGATGCGACTTTATTCAGACTTTTGCAGCATTAGAAAGAAGGTTAACTTTTTGGATTGCTCCACAGCCAATCGCGCACCTCGGGCATGTCGATGCCGTTGAGGCGTATGTATTCGGCGTGCTTGATGAGTTTTTCTTCCATGAGTTGCTTGAGCGCGAGCGCTTCGCTGCTTGTGCTGTTGGTTCGCGCAATGACGTCCATAACCAAATGGAACCGGTCCATGTCGTTGCGCACGGTCATGTCAAAGGCGGTCGTGATCGTGCCTTCTTCTTTGTAGCCGCGCACGTGCAAGTTGCGGTTAAAGCGGCGATAAGTTAAACGGTGCACGACCCACGGATAGCCGTGGAAGGCGAAGATAATTTCTTTGTCTTTGGTGAAGAGCTCGTCGTAGTCGGCGTCGCTGAGGCCGTGCGGATGCTCGGTGTCCGGCTCCAAGCGCATAAGGTCAACGACGTTGACGACGCGGATTTTTAGCTCAGGCAAGTGCTCACGCAAAATTGAAACGGCGGCGAGGGTCTCGAGCGTCGGCACGTCGCCGGCGCAGGCCATGACAACGTCCGGCTCGCCGTCGTCGCTCGCCCAATCCCAAACACTAATACCGCGCGTGCAGTGTTCAATCGCTTCGTCCATCGTCAGCCACTGCGGGCTATTGTGTTTGCCGGTGATCGTGAGGTTGATGTAGTTGCGGCTTTTCAAACAATGGTCCATCGTTGAAAGTAGCGTGTTGGCGTCCGGTGGCAAATAAATGCGCACCACCGATGCCTTTTTGTTGAGCAAATGGTCGATGAAGCCCGGGTCTTGATGTGTAAAACCGTTGTGGTCCTGCCGCCAAACGTGCGACGTCAGTAAGTAGTTGAGCGAGGCGATTGGCTTGCGCCACGGTAGTTCGTTACTCATCTTGATCCATTTGGCGTGTTGGTTGACCATGGAATCGACGATGCGGATGAAGGCTTCGTAGCTGTGGAATAAGCCGTGCCGGCCGGTGAGTAAGTAGCCTTCAAGCCAACCTTCGGCTTGATGCTCGCTAAGCATAGAATCTAAAACTGCGCCGTTGGTTGCAAGGAATTCGTCAGCCGGCTTTGTGCGTGCCTCCCATTGCCGATTGGTTGCCTCAAAGACGTCTTCCAAACGATTTGAAACCAGTTCGTCCGGGCCAAAGATGCGGAAGCTGTGGCGGCTCTCGTTCTGTTTGATGACGTCGCGCAAGTATGGGCCGAGCGCGTGCGTGTTGCCTTCAACGGTGGCGCTGCGTTCGCCAAACTCCACTTCGTAGTTGCGGAAATCCGGCAGGTCAAGTTCGCGCAAGAATCCGCCGCCGTTGGCATGTGGATTTGCGCCCATGCGGTGTTCGCCGGTTGGTGCGAGCGTGGCGAGTTCCGGCAGCAGTGCGCCATTTTCGTCGAACAATTCCTCGGGCTTATAACTTTTGAGCCAACTTTCTAAAACCTCAACGTTTTGCGGGCACCTTTCATCCACAGCCAGCGGCACTTGGTGTGAGCGGAAGTTTCCCTCAACTTGTTTGCCGTCAATTATCTTTGGTCCCGTCCAGCCTTTTGGCGAGTTGAGCACGATCATCGGCCAGCGCGGCCGCGTCGTATCGTTATGTTCCCGTGCGTTGCTTTGGATGCGTTTGATTTCGCCGACAACGGCGTCGAGCGCGGCGGCCATTTGCTGATGCATTTGCATTGGATCGTCACCTTCAACGAAGTATGGTGTCCAGCCGTAGCCGCGCAACAATTGCTCTAATTCCTCACGCTCGATGCGCGCCAGAATTGTCGGGTTGCTGATTTTATAGCCGTTGAGGTGCAAGATAGGCAGCACCGCGCCGTCGGTAATCGGGTTTAAAAATTTGTTGGAATGCCAGGCTGTAGCGAGCGGGCCGGTTTCGGCCTCGCCGTCGCCAACGACGCACGCAGCAATGAGGCCGGGGTTGTCGAACACGGCGCCGAATGAATGGCTCAGGCTGTAGCCGAGTTCGCCGCCCTCGTGAATCGAGCCGGGCACCTGGGGTGATACGTGGCTCGATAAGCCGTAAGGAAACGAAAACATTTGGAACAAACGCTTGAGCCCAGCCTCGTTTTGCGGCACCTCGGGATAATATTCGCTGAACGTTCCTTCTAAATACACATTCCCGACAAGCGCCGGGCCGCCATGGCCCGGGCCGGAAACGTACAACATATTGAGGTCGTTGGCTTTAATGACACGGTTGAGATGCGCATAGATAAAATTTTGGCCGGGCGTGGTGCCCCAGTGGCCGAGCAATAGTTTTTTGACGTGTTCTAACTTGAGCGGTTCTTTGAGCAGCGGATTGTCACACAAATAAATTTGCCCGACTGACAAATAATTGGCTGCGCGCCAATATGCGTCGATGGCGCGCAGTGCGTTGTCGTCTAAAGGATGCTCAGTTTGGTTCACAGCCACCTCCGCTTAGTAGTTCGTTCGTTTCTTTTGCGATCGTTGCGGCTTCATCGGTGTGAATGACATGCACGCCAACGCGGGCGCCATCAACTGAAATGAGCCGCGCGCCGGCTTCGTTCCGCATCGCATCGAGCGTGATGCCAAGAAAGGCGAGATTTTCGCAAATTCTCGCGCGGATTTTTGGTGCGTTTTCGCCCATGCCGCCAGTGAAAACCAACGTGTTGAGTCCACCGAGCGCGGCCACAAAGCCGCCGATCGTTTTCGCGACGTTATAGCAAAAGATGTCTACGGCGTCTTCGGCGCGTGGGTCGTCGTCTTCGATTTCGAGAAGTTTTTTCATGTCGTTGGTTGTTTCGGAAATGCCGAGCAGGCCGGACTCGGCGTTTGCCATATGATGCACTTGTTCGATGCTGTAGTTTTGCGTTTTAGCGAGATAAAGCAAGAGCCCGGGGTCGAGGTCGCCGGAGCGCGTGCTCATGGGAATGCCGGACGTTGGCGTCATACTCATTGTTGTGTCGATGGATTTGCCATCTCGCAACGCGGCCAAACTTGCGCCGCTGCCAAGGTGTGCGATGATGACCTTGCCGTTTGCCGCGGCCTCGCCCTCAACACGCCGCAGTTCCTCGACAATGTATGCGTATGACAAACCGTGGAAGCCATAGCGCCGCACGCCTTTTGTCTCAAAATGGCGGGGAATTGGTAAGAGCCGCGAGCGTGTCGGTAAATCGTGGTGAAAGGCGGTGTCATAGCAAAGTATCTGCTGCGCGTTCGGCAAAACCTTTTGGAGAGTTTCGACGAGGCCGAGTTCGACGGGCAAATGCTCAGGATCAAACGCTTCGAGTGAGCGCAATTCTTCAATAATGCCGCCGGTTGCGATCTCGGCTTTGTAATGCTTTGGGCCGCCATGCACGATGCGATGGCCAACGGCAACCACTATTTTGTCTGCGGGCAGTTTCTGTATGAGTAGTGCGGCGGCTTCGGCGTGATCCTTTGCAACGACCGGCGCGCTACCATCATTTGCGACGAGCCTTGCCGATGGCTGCCCAATGTTCTCAACAGCCGCTTCAAATATTTTTTGCAAACCCGGCACACTAAACAAAGCCAGCTTGATGCTCGACGACCCGGCGTTTATCACTATGATGTATGTTTCGTTCGTATCCATAACGTTCATGCTTATTGTAACAGCTGGCTGTCCGATGGCGTATACAACCCGGTGCTACGATCGACAATGTACGCTGCATGCTGCCCGTTTGCTATCGCCGCCAACGCCTCTATGAGTACGTCTACTTCTTCGAGCGTGTTGTATAACCCGAAGCTTACGCGTACGAGGCCTCCGACTAAATCGCGGCGATGGTGTAGGATGCGGCTGCGTACATGGTTTTGGTCGAGGCCTAATAGACTCATGACAAATGGCTGCGCGCAAAAGCAACCACTTCTCACGCCGATACCCCACTCAAAGCCAAGACAAGCGGCAACGAGTTGCGACGGCACGCCCGAAACGGTGAACGGTATGACTCCAGACCTGGATGCGCTGTTCTGTGGGTTTTGGTCGCCGTATATTTGTAGGCCGGGCAGTTCCTCTAAACGGAGAAGTGCGTGCGTCGTTAAAGCTGTTTCATGGGCTGTTAGCTGCTCGAAGCCGATTGCTTGTAAAGTTTGTATGGCCGCCGCCAAAGCCACCACGCCGATGACGTTCGGCGACCCCGCTTCATCACTGTCGGGCGGCGGCGCCCAATCCGCATGCTTCGTCGTCACTGACGTGATGGTGCCGCCGCCAACGTATTCCGGCGTGCCGTTCGTAAAGGCGTGGCGTCTGCCGACAAGCGCGCCGCAGCCGAACGGTGCGTACATTTTATGCGCCGAGAACGCGATGTAATCGAGATGCTCAGGGTCGGCCAGCCGCTTCATGTTAATGGGGCGATGCGCGGCTAGCTGTGCGCAATCAACAAAAATCTGCGCGCCAACTTCGTGCGCTTGCTTCGCAAACCAATGAATGTCGGGCAAATGTCCGGTAACGTTTGACGCTCCTGAAAGGGCAACGAGTTTTATGCGTGAACGATAACGGTTGAGTAACCGCAGAAAATCCTCTCGGTCGATGCTGCCGTCGGGTAGGGTTTTGATACGTTTTACTGTGGCCTGCTTGCGCCACGGCAAGTCGTTGCTGTGATGCTCCAAATGCGAGATAAGCACGATGTCTTTTTTATGCAGCGGCAGCCGGTAGGCCAGTTTGTTTATTGCTTCAGTCGTATTTTTACCAAAGATAACAACGTGTTCTTCGGGGTTTGCGCCAACGAAATCACGCACGACCTTCCGCGCCTCTTCGTAAGTGTCAGTGCTCAGGCGACTTTTAAAACCACTGCCGCGATGCACCGATGAGTACCACGGCGCAAACTCGTTAACAGCTTGCATGACCGATTGAAACGGCGGCGTGGTTGCGGCGTTGTCGAGATTGATATACGTCTTTTGTCCGCCGATTGTCGGCACCTTCATCTTCAAACCGACCACAAGTTCACGTCCATTGAAGCTCATGCCAATAAGCGTACCGAGCGGTTCGCATGAAAAGCTGTGACTGCGGTCACAGTACGGCCATTATGCCTCATGTATATTCGGCTTATGATAAAACAACGAACGATTTACGGGCTTATAACAACTGGCGGCGTGGTTGGCCTCACGGCTTCATTTTTAGAGACAATCGAGTATCAGGAAATTCTGAAGAACGCGCACGCGCAACTTGTCTGCAACCTCAACAGCGTTTTTAGCTGCGGCAATGTGCTCAACGCGTGGCAAAGCAAAATCTTCGGGTTTCCGAACAGTATGCTTTGCATGGCCTTCTTTACGTTGATGCTGAGCAGTGGGTTGGTTGGCCTGACGGGCGGAACTTTGGCACCGAAGTTCCGTTTGTGGCTGCACGGCATCGCGACGTTTTTCTTTGGCTTCGCGATGTGGTTTATGTGGGAGAGCACATTCCGCATCCACGCCCTCTGTATTTTGTGCCTGTTCTGTCTCTCGGGTTTGTTTACACTAAACTGGGGATGGCTGCGGACGAATGTTGATATCTTGCCGATGACAGACCGCACGCGTGCGCGATTGCACCGGGCAATCGCGAATGGCGCCGACACATTTGCGTGGCTCGCGCTGGCGATCCTCATTGCCTTCGTCATGCTGCTCAAATTTTCTAAATAATTCTGAGGGCATTGCGGCCGAAGCGCGCGCCGGTTACATAAGATGGGCTGTACTGCCGCCGCACCCTTCGGTTCTATGGCTCCAGACGGATGGCAGCATGATGGCGTCTTCGTCCGCGTATGCTGCGTCGGCTGGGCGCCATAGATTGAGGATGTTCCTGATTTCGGCGTCGATGCGCTGTTTGCGCTTGCGCATATACCAACCTCGCAAGCCCAGGTGTTTGGCCGGAATGTGGTGCTTCCGCGAGTAGATTCCGTGCATATTTATTGCCTCCTGCTATTGCATTGAAACAAAAGGGGAAACAAAGACAAATGACCTGGGTCACACGTTATGGTTGTAAGGAGGTCGAGCCGAAGAGTATGCGGGCCTAGCGTTGCTGGATGCAGCGCAATGTGGATGACCAATGGTGTGCTTCATCTATCGGGTTGCCTAGGACACAGTGAACGCTATCATGGAAAAGGACGACGCTCAAAATGGCAAGGCCTAGTAAAATAGGGACACTCATAAGCCAATTATGCCGGACGTCGCGCAAGCCTTCGATCCATGTTCGTTGGCGTTCACGATGATTTTGCGCAAGCCATACGAGCAGTGTTGTCGTGCTGAGCAAGAACCCGGCTGCGGGCAACAGTAGAATCCATGTGAGTAATACGTCGAAACTCCAAAACCACGTGCGGTACAGGCCGTGCGCCGTAGCGTCGTTGATAACGACAAGCAGGAAGAACGGTAAGAATAGGAAACCGCTGATGATGGTATTGCGTTTCACGAAGTGGGCGGTTTCGTGAGTGAACGCTTCGTTCGCATAATGCAATTGTTGTTGAGATATGCTCAGTGGCAAATCGGCGATAGCTCGCATCCAGACGCCAATTTTGGCTGAAGGCGTCGGCGCATCATCGAGCATGTCCGCCAATGTCTGCAACATTTGCTCAGCGTAGCGCTGCTGGTAGACGAGCGGATACAACTTGAGTGCCTTGTTGTAGACAGGAAATCGTCGGGCGAGATTTTTCATTGCGCATATCTCCTCAATGCCTCGCTGAAAATTTGGCGCTCTTTGGCAAGGCTGACGCTCGCCTCGAAATATTGAAGTTGCGTGCCGAGCCGCGCCCGTCCGTTTTCGGTAATCCGATAGTAACGCCTCCGGTCGTGCTCTAGCTCGGGCGGCACTTCTTCGATGAGGTTTTCGTCGTGTAGCTGGCGAATCGCGCCGTACAGCGCGCCCGGACCGAGCTTGATTCTGCCTTGCGAATCGTCTTCGATTTGCTGCATCAGCTCGTAGCCATGCCGCTGCTTTAAACTCAAGGCTAAGAGGATACTAAAGGAAACTTGCGGCAAAAAGCCTGGAATGTTTTTGGACATGTCTGTATTATAACACTTGGTGATATATCATTATTCGTAATAGTTTGCGATTTGTTAAGCTAATATTCATCTTCATTCGGCAAAATAACATTATGGCAAATAAGTTTACTGTCCAAAGCACACGTATTAATGCAGGGATTTTGCTGCTTACGCTTACTCCCACGTCGGAAAAGGATCGTTTGCGTTTTGCGCCCGGGCAATATGCGGCCATTAGTTTTAAACGTAACGGCCGGCCGACGCCGGTGCGTTGCTTCTCAATCGTAAGCTCACCAAATGACAGGTGGTTGCAATTCGCCATTCGCATCCTCGGGCCTTTCACGCAGGCCGCGGCGCAGCTGCAGCCGGGCGATAAAGTTTCCGTCGAAGGCCCGTTCGGAGATTTTACCTTAGACGAAGAACATGACGAGCAAGTGGTTATGCTGGCAGCCGGCATTGGCATCACGCCCTTTATAAGTATGTTGCGTTATGCGACCGAGGAACAGCTCGCCATCCCAATAACGTTGCTTTTTACGAATCGCTCGCTAAAGAATATGCCATTTAAGGAAGAGTTGCTTGCCCTCGTACAGGCAAACCCTCGATTGCGTCTTTACTTTTTCGTGACTGGCTCCGAAGTGGACATGATGCCTTCGTATGACAATGTGCGTTTTATTGCAGGTTCGATTACGCAGACATACGTTGAAAGACTCACCGCTGGCGCGTTTCAAGGAAGCACGTACTTCATTTGTGGCCCAAAGGGTTTCATGAAGGGCATGCGAAAAGAGCTGCGGCGCAATCATGTGGACGAAACCCGGGTGATAACCGAGTCGTTTACGCAGGCCACAAAATCCCTGAGGCTTAGCTCGAAGTTTGGTATTCAGCCGCTAACGTATGGATTGACGGCGGCCTCGCTCGTCGCCATGACGGGCTTTATTATGTTTTTGGATTTGAGCCGAAATACGGCAAACGTAGCGACGACTAAAGCTTCTACGACGGCCCAGACGGCCACTTCTTCCGCGAGCGCAAGCAGCGCCAAGTCATCGGCAACTACGACGCAGCCAACCACAAGTGACACTTCGACGTCATCAACTGCAACGGCGCCGACGTCTACGGCGCAAACAACTCAGACATACCAACAACCAGTAAGCTCGGTGTCCTAAGAATGAAGCGCTATCAACAAACGAAACATGTACTAGGTTCGGACGCATTGCTTACGATTGTTGTGTCCGACAAGCAAAATGCGGATGCTATTTTCTCTGCATTATGGGAGCATATTCAGCGCTTTGAGGCAAGGTTTAGTCGCTTTTTACCAGAGAGTGAACTGAGCCACTTCAACCAAGTGGCCGGCGAGCGGCAACGCGTGAGTAAAGAGTTCCTCGAGTTACTCGTTGCAACTAAAAAGATGGCCGCACTCACGGACGGTTTGTATAATCCTTTTGTACTTCCGGCGTTGCAACGCGCAGGCTACAAAGGTTCGTGGCCGCAGCCGGCAGTAGGCGATCCACATGTAAATTATGAGCAGCGTGGCGCAGCCGACTGGACGGAAATTGTCATTGGCGAGGCTTGGGCGCAAATACCAGAGCAGAGTGCGTTGGACTTTGGAGGTATTGGCAAAGGATACCTTCTTGACGAATTAGCAGCGTGGCTACGCAAAAAGGAGGTCAGTAACTTTTGGATGTCTTTGGGCGGCGACATACTCTGCTCGGGTTATGATGTGGATGGGTCGGCGTGGCAAATTGCAATTCAATCCGCGATAGCTGATCAAACGGTGGCGAACGTAACGAACGACGGCAAGCCGCTGGCCGTCGCAACGTCTGGCGTAACAAAACGAAAAGGCGTAGGCGCGAGCGGAGCTTGGCACCATATTATTGATCCGCGTACTGGCAAGCCGGCAACGACCGACATCCTAACGGCGACGGTTTGCAATGAGGAAGCCACCAAGGCAGACGTGTTTGCAAAATGTCTCGTGATTGTCGGAAGCGAAGCAGCAAAGCAATTGGCTCAATCCTTAGAAATGCGCGGCGCGTTCATACAAGTTGCATTGCCGGACGGAACGACGCAGACTAAAAAGATCGGAAACATATGGAACTAGCAGCACACGCTTTGGTATTGCATTTCGCTAGCGCAACGGCAGCGCGCATTTCGGAGTCCTGGACGTGGTACGTCATTCGCGCCGCCGGGTTTGTGGCCGCCGGGCTGCTTATTTTGTTGATGCTCTCGGGCATCGGCCAAGTGACCGGTTTGCTGTATAAATTCATTGATCCTATCAAAGCGTGGGCGATTCATAAGGCACTGGCATTTGCATTATGCGGTGCGATTGTCGTGCATGTCGGCTTCTTGCTCATCGACCAGTATTTGCCGTTTTCGTTGGTCCAGGTGCTTGTTCCGTTTGCGTCGCATTATAGCAATCATACGACGCTTCTTGGCCTGAGCTTGAGCGGCATTGCGGTGGCGCTTGGCGTTTTAGCAATGTACGGTGTCGCTATCGTGGTGCTTAGCTCGCTCGGTTGGATTGACACGAAAAAGGGAGTGTGGCGCAAGCTTCATTACCTCAATTATTTCATTATACTTGCCGTTTTCGTGCATGCACTCGGCACGGGTTCGGACTTGAAATACGGGCTGTTTCGCAGTGCGTGGACGTTTGTCGGGTTCATTTTGTTGCTCGCAGTGGTTTCACGCTTGTGGCGGGCAGGCACCTTGCGCCGCAAAAAGCAGACGGATGGTACGGAAATTGAACCGCAGCGTTAGCCGCGGCCTACTCTTAATTTTTATACGTCGTTGCCAAGGGACTCTTCGAGCTTTCGGACGTCAGGAATCGTAATGCCACTTGCCGTTATCTGCACGAAACAGCCAGCCTTAAGATCCTGTAGCGTTCGATTGACCGTTTCGCGCGCTAGGCCGGAGTGTCGTGCCAATTCACTTTCGGTGAGCGTTATGAGCGTGCTTCCATCCGGACGCGGTTCCCCGAAACGGTACGTGGCATTCATAAGTTCAAAGATGAGCCGGCTTTTCGCGCTGCCGCCCATGAGGTGCGCCATACGCCTAAGTACACCATCGACGCCTCGATACACGCGTGCGAGCAAATCAAACACGACGTCCGGGTTGTCTTGCAAAAAACGCACAGCGTCGGCCTTCGGCGCAATGCGTACTTTTGTTTCAACGCTCGCCTCGAAGAAGTAATAATTCTCGACGTCATTGATTGCTGAAGACATCGGGAAGAACGCGCCGGGTTTGAAGACGTTTACGACAACTTCGCTGCCGTTCGGAGTGATGTCGTATTGGCTCACGCGGCCTTCGACAATATAGAAGACCGAGCGTACCGGCTCCTCGGCGCGCAGCAACAACTCACGCTTCGCATATGTTTGCGCAGGATAATGTCCAAAAAACGCCGCAACCTTCTCTTTGATTTCCATAACTCCATTATACGTCAGACCCTGCGTCAATTAAGTAGAGTCTGAATAAAATCGCATCAGGCGCATCAATTTTCGCTTCCAGGCTCGTTTTGAGCCTTTTTGTTTTCTTCAATCATTGTTTTATAGGGGTTATTGACGACATAAGGCGACTTTTTGTCATCAAGTTTCTGGCGCCAGCTGAGATGTATTTACCGCTTGTGTTATGGCAGGGGGTTGCCGCCGGTTACGCCGTATACTTCGCCCGTCACATAACTTGAATCCGGCGAGGCGAGCAGGACATATATCGGCGCAAGCTCGGCCGGCTGGCCGGGACGTCCAAGCGGAACTTGCGAGCCGAAGCTCGGAATGGCTTCGTCGGGTTGCCCGCCACTTGGCTGCAGGGGCGTCCAAACAGGGCCGGGCGCGACGGCGTTTACCCGAATGCCTTTTGCCGCGACCTGCTTTGCAAGCGCTTTGGTAAACGCCACGATGGCCGCCTTTGTCGAGGCATAATCAAGCAAATGCGGCGACGGCACATATGATTGGATAGACGCCGTGTTGATGATCGTCGCGCCGGCCGGCAGCAGCGGCATGGCCGCCTTACAAATCCAAAACATGGCGTAGACGTTGGTCTTAAACGTTTGGTCGAATTGTTCGGTCGTGATGTCCTCGATACTTTCGCGCGCGAGCTGTTTGCCTGCCACGTTTACGACGATGTCCAAGCCGCCGAGCTGCTCGCACGCATCCTTCACCATTTCGACGCAGAACTTTTCGTCGCTGATATCGCCGGGCAAGGCAACGGCTTTGCGGCCTGATTTTTCGATGAGGCCTTTCACTTCTTGCGCGTCGGCTTCCTCGGCGGGCAGATAATTAAGGGCAATGTCCGCGCCCTCGCGCGCGAAGGCGATAGCGGCCGCCCGGCCGATGCCGGAATCCGCGCCAGTTATGAGCGCTTTGCGGTTCTGCAGCTTGCCGCTTCCCACATAACTTTTTTCACCATGGTCGGGCTTGGGCTGCATTTTTTGCGCGAGGCCAGGCTCCGGCTGCGACTGCTGAGGAAAATTTGGCCTTGGATACTGTGTCACTGGGTTCTGCAAGTGCGTCATGCCGCGCTCCTTTCTACTCAAAGAATTTCTGCCCGAGGCTATTTCTTTGGCACTTTCGCGCCCTCTTTGCGGGCTTCGGACAATCCAATGGCCACGGCTTGTTTCTTGCTCGTCACTTTCTTCTTGGAATTGCCCGAACGCAATGTGCCTTCTTTCATCTCGTGCATCGCCTTTTCGACTTTTTGCTGAGCTTTTTGTCCGTATTTCGCCATGAGGTTCTCCTAATTAAAAATCGGCGTGAGGGACCCATACCTTCTGAGTGGGCCTCTGCGGTAGGACCCCCACGCCTGAGTAATCGTAGCCTGTGCCAACTACTTTGGAGCTAAGCGCCCGGCAAGCGTTAGTGAGGCCACGAACGCAATTGAAGTAAAGGCCGGGCCTGTAATACAAGGCGCAAATTCTCGGTTTCCTTTCTTCAGTTGCGTTACAGCATCATCAACTTTCCCGAGCGAGTCCAGAGCTGTGTGAGCAAATGCCCTGGCGTCAGTCGGTTCTTCAATCGTCGGGTCTTCTACTTCTCCGATTTCTATAGTTTCTGGTTCCGTGTACATTAAAGCTCTCATGCCGCCCTTTCTCGCTCGTCGCCGGAGCTTTATGGGCGGGGCCTCCACCGTAGCCCCGCCCTGCCTAGCTATCCTAGGAATTTTGGTGGCTGTGCTCGCCACCTTTGCGCTTCGCGTCGGTAGATTGGTGCTCCGCGCCTTTCTTGCCGGCTTCGCTTGCTTTCTCGCGGTCGTTCTTAAAGTTTCCGCCGCTCATTTGGCCGCCTTTGCTGGCGATCTCTTTTTGCTTGTCTTCGTCCATGGATGCAAAACCACGGCTGCTTGTGTTGTCTGCCATATGCCCCTCCTTAATTACGTTGGCATGTATTACTGTAGACCGCCGCGGCCATGCGCACAGTAAGATACGCCGTAAGTTAGACAAGGGAAATCTAACAGGCCGGGCGCGGGATATTGTGCGCCATACTCAGTTATAAGTTGCAGATGTACGCATTTTATAACGTTATAACGGAAATTAAGTGCACTAGCGTACAATAAGAATATGACGAAGGCTACGCCGCCCGCTTTGACTGAGCTTCTGCTGAAGGCGCGGATTAAGCGGTTCCCCACGGCGCAGATCCTACTGTATGAGGGCGACTCGCCAAGCGACGTTTTTCTTCTCAAAAAAGGCGTGGTTAAATTACACAGCATTGACGAGCAGGGAAATGAGAAGATCCTGCATTTGCTCAAGCCGCTTACGGTTATACCGCTAGCATTTTTTTCGGGCGAAGGCACGCCGACGAAATGGTACTATACGACGCTCACCGAGTGTGAAGTGTACGCACTTCCACGGCAAGAACTAGAAGCACTTATGGAGCACGATTGGCAAACGGCAAAGTGTCTTATGAACTGTTTTTCCCAAGAAGTGCATGAGGTGCTGGTGCGCTTGGACAGCTTAGGTAAAACGAACATTGATATCAAATTAGGCATTGCGCTGCGTTACCTTGCCGTGCATCATTCCGTAAAAGGCCGCAGCGATTGGGCTGTAGTGATGTTTCCAGTAAATCACCAATTGCTCGCCGACATGATCGGCATGTCCCGGGAGAGCACCGCGATTGCCATGAAGGCGCTTGCGGACAAAAAGATCGTCCGCTATCGCCGCGGCACCCTCTTGAAAATAAACTTCAACGGTCTCGAAGCATTTATAAAAGAATGTAGCAGTTAGGCTCGTCCTCTCAGAGCAAGGCCACGAAGCATGTCTCCCTCGGCATCGGCTTGTCGGCGCGGGCAATTGGTGATACTATGCCGCGCGTTATGGGCGATAATTTGTTTTGGGCTAGTATAAATTCCCTTGTCGGCGCGGCCGCGGTGATTGCGGCGGCATGTATTGGCCGCGAGCGCAAAAGAAAGCGGCAACTTGACACGCTTAGGTGGCACGTCGAGACGCATCGTTTGATTACCCGCAAAACACCCCATGCCGACGCGCTGAACAACTATATTCATGATGACATGGAGCGCCTCCTCACACTTCTGCAGCTGCCGCAATATGATTTTTCATTCATGATAATTGCCGCAATATCCTACGTGGCAATAAGCGGTATGCCACTGCTGCTGCGCTATAGCCTTATGCCGTATGGAGAATGGTGGGTCTTTCTCATCTCCGTTGGAATGGTATGCTGCGGTACGGCGTTGGTCGCAGTCGTTGAGTTTGTGCGTTACATGAGGGCATAATTTTCACGAAACCTAGGCGCGGGCCGGCTCGAGCTTTCGCTGAGACGCACTGTGTGAGAAGGCGTTTACGAGAATCTCTTTGGCTGGCGGGAAGGCGTTGTAGCCGACCGCACGCAACGACGCGGCGTAGGCGCCCACGTCTTCAATGGTGATGAGATCACCGATACTTGCTTTGTTGAGCACTCGTGGCGCCAGCAACTCCGGATTGCCCGGCGCAGGTGTGAGGATGTCGCCGGATTCGCAGTTATGGCCGACGACGACATACGGCTTTTGCTCGGTGTTGTCGTTGAGCACGCGAATGGTATGCTGCGCGCCGTATAACGTCGGCCGCAGAAAGTCGTTCATGCCGGTGTTGGTACGCAAAAACGTGTAGCCTTGGGCGCCCGTGTCTACGATATCAACGACTTCGGCGAGTAGCGTGCCGGCGTGCGCGACAAGCCACGTGCCCGGCTCGATCTCCAAACGTAAGCGCCGTCCGGTTTTTTTGAAGAAGGCTTGCAAATGTTCGGCGAAGGTCGCAGCAATGTCTGGCATGTGCGCCTCGTGCTCGCCATTAAAGCGCGCGACTTTGTAGCCGCCGCCCATGTCGAGTGCGGTGACGTCAGGCATTTGTTCGACGACGGCCAACGCCGTTTCGATTGCCTTGCCCCACGATGCCGGATCGGCGCCGGAGCCGATGTGCGTGTGCAGGCGGTCGATCACCACTCCCGAAACACGTGCCCGCGCGAGCGCCTGTCCGATGTATTCATGCCAAAGGCCAAAGCTTGCCGACGTACCGGCCGTTGTCGTACGGTTGTTGTGCCCGGAGCCAACACCGGCGTTCACGCGCAGACCGACGTGCGTGCCCGGCTCGGCTGCCTCGATGAAAAGCTCAAGCTGATGCAATGAGGTCGCTACGAATTGCACGCCGGCCGTCAGCAATTCAGAAAGGTTGTGCGCCGGCTGCTGGCTCGAAAGACTGATCTTCTTGCCATCAACGCCTAGGTCCAACAGCCGCTCAGCTTCGTAGCTCGAGCTGGCGTCAAAGTGTAAACCTTCGCCGTCGAACAGACGGATAATCGTCGGGTGCGGATTCGCCTTCACGGCGTAGCGCGCCGTGAGGCCAAACGGCAACGAAAGCCGCATGAGCTCGCGCGCCCGCTCGACCAAAAGGTTTTCGTCGTACATGTACAACGGCGTACCATGCGCACGTGCAAGAATTTGAGCTTGAGGTTTTGAGATAGACATACAAATATAAGCGTACCGCAGCTCGCATACTATGTTAAATTTTTGATAATTATGGTATAAATATAACTAATTGATACATTTGATACAAATATGATAACGGTCGCACAATCAGTCGAAGAAATGTTGCTGCACGACGATGTTGCGCTTGCTGCAGCGCGCAAAGGTTGGCTCAATCTTTCGTCGTATGCGCGCGACATCCAGCCGGAAATCCAAAAGCAGTTGCTCAAGGATATTCAGCAAGGCACGATTGTAACGGCGCTGTCGCGGATTGCCACTACGCTCGCTACGCCCAAAGCCGCCGCAAAGGATGCCATCCAAAGCTTGTCGGTGCACTCCAGCTTGGAAGGCATGACGTACGAGCGTTCGGCAAATGTCTCGGCCAGAATTCGCGACATTTATCGCCGCGTACATGCCGGCGACACGTCGTACCTCACGGTTACGCAAGGTATTAACGAGGTAACGATTGTTGCCGAAGCCAGCGTGGCGCGGGCGTTTCGTGAGGAGCTTGCCGATGCGCATAAGATTTACGACAAGACAAACCTCGTTGGCATCACCGCGAAGTTCGCCGTTGGAAATCTGGAGATCCCGAATCTCATCTTTGCGCTGTCGCGGCGCTTGGCATACAAAGACATCAACATTATCGAGGTTGTTTCCACGGCAACTGAACTGACGTACATCATCGAGAAAAAAGACCTGGCCGTTGCCCTCGAGCAGCTCCAAAAAGATATGTAGGTTGCGCCCTTCGACGATTAATCTTTTTGCTATGGTCTGATACCATAGAACTATGAGAAAAATTGTTATCCTTACTTTTGTCTCACTCGACGGCGTTATGCAAGCTCCCGGCGGCCCGGAAGAAGATGCTTCGGGCGGTTTTCAATACGGCGGCTGGACCGTTCCGTACTCCGATGAATTCTCCGGCAAGTTGATGCTTGAACAGATGAGCATGCCGTTCGATTTGCTACTCGGCAGAAAAACCTACGACATTTTCGCAGGATACTGGCCGAAGCAGGACGTGAAGACAAGTCCGATTGCGGCTGCATTTAGTAAGGCAACAAAGTACGTTGTTTCTACTTCGTCGCCAGAAATGGCTTGGGAAAAATCTGTGCTTATTGAAGGCGACGTCGTTGCGAGGCTAAAAGAGCTGAAGCAACAAGACGGCCCCATGCTACAAGTCCAAGGCAGTGGCAATCTCATTCAAACGCTGCTCAAGAACGATCTCGCCGATGAACTATGGCTCAAGATATTTCCCGTAACGCTCGGCCGCGGCAAACGTCTTTTTGCCGAGGGAACGATGCCGGCGGCTTTTGAGCTTACGGAGTCCGCAACCACGCCGCGCGGCGTCATTTTTGCTAATTACAAACGTGCCGGCGAGGTTAAAACCGGTTCCTTCGTTTGACCTAACAGAGAGAAAACGAAAATTTATAAATTACCTTGACAGTCATAGTAATGTGACGTATGCTGTAATCATGATCGATCAGAAACTATCAGCAGATTTACTTCGCGGCCACACAGACACGATCATCCTGAGACTTCTCATGGATGGCGACAAGTACGGCTACGAAATTACAAAACTCGTGCAAGAGCACTCTAAGCAGCAGTACGAGTTGAAGGAGGCGACGATGTATTCAAGCCTCAAACGCTTAGAAAACGACAAACACATTACCTCGTACTGGGGCAGTGAAACGCAAGGCGGGCGCAGGAAGTATTATCAAATTACTGCACGCGGCCGCGCACTATACAAAGCTAATAAGCAAAACTGGGATTACGCAAAGCAAATCCTGGACGAATTATTGTAAGGAGAAATGAAAATGGAAAGCAAACTACAGAAATTTTTGAATGACGCCTTTGCGCCTTACGGCGATTTCCCGGCACGTAACGACGTTGTGCAGGAATTGCACGCCAACCTCGTCGAAAAGTTCAACGACCTAAAGCGCGAAGGAAAGTCCGACGAGGAAGCGTACCAATTGACGATTGACTCGTTCGGTGATGTAACGGAAATTATGGAACACGTTCCTCACGCCGAGACAACCGCGGAAGGTACTAAAGAGCCTACGGCCAACGGCCCGACGCCGAAAGCATCGGCCTTAATGCAAGCAGATCTCACGGACAGCGACCTGGCGCACAAGGACTTCAGCAAGAGCGCGCTTATGGAATCATCCTTTGACCGTTCGGACATGCACGGGGCGACATTTAAATCCGCAGCCTTAAAGGCGGCGAGCTTTGCCGAGGCAAACGTAAGAGACGCTGTTTTTACGAGCAGCGATCTTCAGAATGTGAACTTTAATAAGGCAAATCTCACGAACGCTACGTTTAACAAATCTGATTTGTCAGGCGTTTCTTTCGACGGTTTGACGTTGGACGGCGTTAGCTTTAATAATTCTTCGTTGAAGAACGCGTCGTTTAAGAACACGGTGCTTCGCAACGTTTCGTTTTACCATTCAGCTGTAAAGCACGCTGTCTTTGACGGCGCGACGATGGATAAGTTAACCTACGCGCTTCTCAAAGGTGCGAAGGCAACGCTTACGGACGTTACGGTTCAGTAAAAGCCACGTCTAGTCATAAGGCGCCTCTTAACAGAGGCGTTTTATTTTGCCTTTGCCTTGCTGCGCGGCTTGAGGACGCGCGGCACGATGCCAAAAACTAACATGATGGCGTACACAACGGCAAAGCCGCACATGATGCTCGGGATGCCGGAGATGGTTTGCGGGTTGACGTCGTTGACGATGCCAACGGGGATGAGCAGAATCAAATAGCCTACGGCTTGGAAGGCGAGCGCCTCGCGCACGCGTTGCGCAGCGTTCAGGCTGAGGTATATACTCCACAAAATGCCAACGATCAGCCAACCGTAGTAATACGCAAAGTACAATCCGCCAATCGGCGGCTTGAGCTGGAAGATGGCGTAATTACCGGCGCACACATGACTCTGGAACACGCCCGCTCCCGCGCCGAAAACCAATGCAAATGCCAAACCCGTAACGTAGCCGGCGTTGACGACCACGCGCGGGATGCGTTTGGAAATCATGGCGATGAGGTGCATGCCAATTGGCGGCAGCATCGTAATGGCCGCGAACCCGATGCGCGACCATACGGCCGCTGACGGTCCGCCGCTGCCGCACACGTTGAACTCACACAATTGGAACAAGGCCAACAAAGCAAGAGCTGCGGCGACCAGCCGTGCAACCGGCGTCAAACGGTAACGCACAAGCGTATAAATAAGCAGCGTCGTTTCGATGATGCACGTCGCGATCATAATCGGCGGCGAGAAACAGAAGAACGTATTGCGCTTGTGCTTATACATCATCAGCATTATGCCACGCCGCGCGCCAAAGCAAAAGCATGGTGAAGGCTAGGGCTTTTCTTCCGGCCACGAAAGCTTGATGGTCTGCGGCGCGGCGGTCGTTGAAGGCGCAGTAACCGAGCCACCGAACGCGTATTGCGTGTCCTGGAAATCGTAAATTTGGTTGGGTACTTGCTTGCCTGTGTTGTCGTCCCGGCTGTAAGTGAGGCTTATTTGGCTGTAGGCGGGCAATTGCGTTGCCGGGTTGATGTAGTAGATCAGTTGTGCGCCTGTAGCGATGGTGCCGACGCTTTGGTATGGCCATGTTGTAAGATTAATGCCTGCTTGCTTGAGCCAGCCGCCGATGACGCCCATGCCTTCGTAGCCCGAGGTGCCGTCAATTTCTACTTGTATCGGGCTAACAGTAACAACCATACGAACGTACGGCGCGCCGGCATGGGTCGTGAGGCTCATAGATTTGACCGAGATAAGGCCACTGGCGCTGGCAAGCCCGGCCACATACGTTTGCGCTTGCGAGGCCGACAGACCGCCAGTGTTGATGCCGTCATTAATGTAGCCGGCGTAGTCCGACATGTCGCACGTGTTGTTTGCCGAAGGCGCCCAACTGTTGCCAGTGCTGCCTGTGCTCGCGTCGAAAGTTTCGCTGTATTCGTACTCGGTGCCATTAACACATTCATTGGTATAATCGCCGGATTGGGAGACGAGTGCGAGCTGCTTGGTTTTGTAGTTAAACGTTGAGTCGTGCAAGAATTCGTATGCGCGCGTCGATTGGTCGGTCGGGCTGCTGCCCTCGTAGGCGTCCGAAGTAACGTGCACGACGTTTTGCATTGCGGCGTTTTTGAACACAGCGAAGAAAAGCGCTGTCTTATCAAACTTGTCGAGATCGCCGGACGTAATTTTGCCGCCGTCTTTTGCGAGCATCGAAAGCTGCGAGGCAAACTGGCTGCTCGAACCCGTGCCGCCGTTCGCCGCCGTGCCGTTGCCGGTGGTAGTTGGCTTTTTGAGGCCGAAGTACGTGCCGACGGCCGCAACGACAATCACGATAAGCAGTACGAGTACAAGACCTTTGCGGCTGCGCTTTGGCGGCTGCACGTTCATCATCGTAGGCATACCTGCGACAAATGGCGCGGAAGCCATCGGTTGCTGGCTCGCCATAGGCTGAGCAAATGCCTTGGGCGTTGTCTGCTGCGGCGCAAATTGTTGCCCGGGCATAGCGCTGCCTACAAACGGCGCATTCGACTGCGCGCCGGCATTTTGCAAGGGTGAGTTGGGATCTTCGTTTGGATTCATACTTCTATCATACAAGATGCTTGCGCTTATTGCAGCTCGTGCTGCAGATTAGCGCAAGATATTTGCTATCATACAACTATGAGCAACGCGATCATTTTGGAAAAAGAGGGTAAGCCGTAATGAAAATGCACCGGGCGGGCAAGCGTGGCGAATGGGAAGGCGTGAAGCCCTCGGTTCGCAACGTTTGGCAACGTGTTGCGGCACGCACTGACGGCTATGTGACGCCGGCAAATGCCGTAAGCGTTGTTGGCATTATGCTTGTCGTGATTGGTCTTGAGACATTTGCCGACGGCAATTTTTGGCGCGGAATCATCCTCATTGCTGTCGGCCGTTTTGCCGATTTGCTCGACGGCG
Organism: Saccharimonadales bacterium (SeqCode); assembly: GCA_036568905.1. GTDB lineage: Bacteria > Patescibacteriota > Saccharimonadia > Saccharimonadales > UBA4665 > DATCRQ01. Next base: position 93,264 of record DATCRQ010000001.1, read on the forward strand.
CCGTTGCCGAACGCACGCACACCAAAGGTCCGAAGGGCGAGGCGTTGGACGCCGGCCTCGACAAAATTGCCGCTATGGCCGCCCTTATACTTTTTGCTATGCATGGCCAACTGCCAGTCATTCCGGCCGTATTAATTGCCGTGGAGAGCGTTGGCATTGCGGTAATCGTAGCCGTTGGCGTGCGGCGCGGCGTTACGGTGCATCCAGGCGCGTCGGGCAAGCTGGCAACATTCGCGGCCTGGGGCGTGCTGTTGGCGTTTCCGATTGCCTGGTTCGCGGCGCGTAACGCAATGCACGTGACGCGTGCCGTAGCTCTTTGCCTCGGCAACCTTTCGATCGTTGCCTTCGTAGTCTTAGCGGTTTTAACGGTGCGGAGTTATATCGCCGTCGTAGCTTCGCGCCGGGAAAACGCTTAGTTCTCCCAAGAGTCCAAACGAAAAATGTGTGTGACGGCACGTTTCTCGTCGCCGAAGTACATATCGTGTTCGGCCGGCGTGCCGAGGCTTGACGACATACTGACGGCCTTGCCGTCGCCTACGAAGAAACCAATATGCGCGTGCGTTTCGCCACTCTCAAATGTCTTCGGTGCCCATACGAGCACGTCTCCAAGTTCGGGCGTTTGCACCTCAAGCCAGCCGGATTTTTGCAAGTCTTCAACGGTCTTCGCGACCGTGCCGTGAATCCGCTCGATCTTCGCGAAAATCGTAAGCACGCTACTGACGAAAAATGCGCAACCGTTGTCGCCGTCGCCAACGGCGTCAAACTCCGTACCGTCAGCGCGTGTCATATAAAAATGACGAAACATATTACTGCCCACGCTGCCGCGCACAAGCTGCATATAAGTTTTGAAGATAAGCCGTTTGGGCGCGCCGCTATTTTCCATCAGCCTCAGCATAACACGTTGTACAATGAGCGCATGCGATACATTGCCTTGCTGCGCGGCGTGAACGTCGGCGGCCACATCGTAAGAATGGAACGGCTGCGCGCCGTCTTCAGTGAGCTGGGCTTCACGAATGTCCAGAGCTACATTCAAAGCGGCAACGTATTCTTCGACGATTCAAGCGCCAGCCGCGCCGAACTTATAGCGAAGATTGAGGCACGGTTGGCTGCCGAGTTCGGCTTTGCCATTCCGGCATGCTTACGGACCGTTGCAGAGTTTGAGGCAATTCTCGAGAGCGATCCTTTCAGGGGCATTGAGCTGACAGCTGATCGCCGGTTTTGCATTTACTTTACGACGCAGACGATTCCAACGGTCGCGTTGCCTAAGGTCTCGCCCAAAGGCGACCTGACAATCGTAGGTACCACGCCGCACGAAGCGTTTGTCGTGTGGAAGATTGTTAATGGCCGGCCGCCGGCAAGCGACAGCTTCCTTGCCGAAACTTTAGGTTGTCCGGCGACTGCACGCTTTTTCCACACGTCGCAAAAGATCTTGGCCGCCGCCAAACGTACCTAAGGAAATTGCTGCTTGTAAAGCATGAAGCTTGTGCTTTAATGAAGGTAATGCAAAATCCTAACGAAGGGGATACTTCAGTGAAACCAGTTGTCAAAGATGCGCAGGGCGGCGCGAAGCCGGGTCGGCGTTGGCTGTGGCCGTCGATGGTCGTGGTGTTGTTCGCGTTGTTCGGAGGCGGTTCGTGGTTTGTGAGCGCCGCGACCACGACGTCCAGCTTATTCGCCAAGAACGCTGTGCCATCAACCGTTACGGCAACTGACAGCAAAGGTGTGGAACTCGGCGTTCGTTTTGAGGCGTCTGTTGCCGGTCAAGTGACTGGCGTGCGTTTCTATAAGGGCGCGCAGAACACCGGCACGCACACCGGCGAACTGTGGGATACTAAAGGCGACTTGCTCGCCATGGCAACGTTTAAGAGCGAGACGTCTAGCGGCTGGCAAAGCGTTTCGTTCGCACAGCCGGTACAAATCGCAGCCAATGTGCCGTACGTCGTCTCCTATTACGCGCCGCACGGCCGCTATTCGTACAACTACAACTACTTCACGAAGGCGCATAAGAACGGCAAGCTGACGGCTTTGGCAAGCACGAGCTCTGCGGGCAACGGCCTGTTCAGCTACGCGAGCAGCAGCGCGTATCCAACGCAGACCTCAAAGGCGACGAACTATTGGGTTGATGTATTGTTCAACACCAAGGTTGTTGGCAGCACGGCCAAGCCTGCACCGCCGACGAGCTTACAAGCAACACAGGCGCAAAGTACAATTGCATTGAGCTGGCCAGCGAGCATTAGTGCCAACCCGATCGCGCATTATTATGTCATTCGTAACGGTGTCCAAATTGCTACGGTCGCAGCAACGGCGTTGAGCTATACCGACACCTCCCTCACTGCCGGCGCTACCTACGCATACCAGATTGAGGCCGTGGACACTACGGGCGCCGTATCGAACCCATCGCCCACAGCAACCGTCACTTACAACGTTACGCCGACTCCGACTCCCACCCCAACGCCAACACCGTCAGGCAGTGTGCCGGCTTCCGGCTCATACGTAAAGCCGGGGACGGTTGGCTATCTTGGTTCGGCAAGCGCGCTCACGCTTTATCAGGCAGGCGGCGCAACGCCAAGCGGATGCAGCTGGCAATCGTACGGATTACGTTGTGATCAGGACAACCTTACGCTCGATCATGTGCACATCGTCGGCGGCTTATACTGGACTGGCGCGGGTAGTTTGACGATCACTAACAGCATCATTGAAGGTGGCGCGTCGTGGTACGGTGTGTACGCTGCTGCCGTAACCAACGATGCAAGTGCCGTCATTAAGGTCACAGATTCAACTTTGCGTTGGGCCGCAGGGCAAACCGAACCTGCCGGCCAGGATGTCGGGCCAGTATGGACACGCGGCACACAAGCTTTTGACATCGAACGCTGCGACATTTCGGGTATGCCGCAGGGAATCGACCCAGGGGCCAATTCCGTCATCGAGGACAACTGGATCCACGACCTCAACCAGAACGGAACGGCCAGCGCGCCGAGCCATATCGACGGCGTTTATTCGCAAGGCGGCAGCAACATTCTCATCCAGCAAAACTACATTGACGTGCCCAACAACGGCGCCGTCACTGCGGCGGTCTTCATCCAGAACCGCGGCGGCACGGACACGGGGATAAAACTGTACGCCAACTATATGAACGGCGGCGCGTACACATTGCGCAACCAAACAGGCATTGACGTCGACGTACAAAACAACACGTTTGGCACCGGGCTGTACGGCCTTATAGGCGACCTCACGGGTTATCCAGGTACGTACGGCACGTGGGCTGGCAATATTGATACTACGGGCAAGGTAGTATCAAAACCGTAACGCTTGGGATGTATGCCGTTAGCCGTGAGGACTCCATCGACGCTAACGGCATAAATCTACGTTTTGCAACAAGGCCTGTTGGCCGGTATAATAAGAACGTTCTTCATGATGGCGCCGTGGCGGAGTGGTTACGCGGAGGTCTGCAAAACCTTTTACGCCGGTTCAATTCCGGCCGGTGCCTCCAATTTTGTTTTCCATGCGCGGGTGGTGGAATTGGTATACACGATTGACTTAAAATCAATTGCCCGAAACGGCTTGCGGGTTCAAGTCCCGCCCCGCGCACCATAAATGAAAATAGCTCTTGGAAGGACAGAGGGCACGATGGCCATTCCATTATCGAAATTGTTTGAAAATTTTCATGTGACGAATCGGAAAGACAAATCGCCTTCACAGAAAAACAAAAGTTCTGTGAAGGGCGATAATAACGTCGTTAATCAATCTATTATTAATAGCCCTGTCGTCAATAATATCAACGTTAGTCAACATGCGAATGACCCGAAACTGAAGTTGACTAAAATAACGCCTCTTGCAATCGTAGAAGATATTGATTCGCGGCCGCCTATGCAGCAAACTACCGCGGCCAAGGCGTACCGTGGACAACACGTGAGATGGAGGCTTGAATTTCGTGCGGCAAGTCCCTTATTAGATGGCAAACATATGATAACGTTTAGGCAAATCGGTGAACCAATTGTGCCTTCAGTAACCTGCGTAATACGTACCGGCGAGTATCCACAACTTAATATTGCGCCGCGTGGCACGAAGATCGTAGTTGACGGCACGATACGATCAGTTGAAGGCTACACAATACGCCTTGAAAATTTTGTTCTTGAGTTCGATGAGTAAGTGCGTTGTTGCCGTGCTATAGTTAGACGTAAGCAGGAAGTTTAGCTTGTGGAGGGTGTAATGGAACAGGCAGAGAAAACTGGCTTTCGTAAGTGGCTGCCGCTGATGGTCATGGCGCTGGCGCTGTTCATCGTTATCCTCGACACGACGATTATTAACGTTTCTATTAAGGCGATTATCGGCGATTTGCACAGCAACCTCAAGGCCGTGCAATGGGTGATTACCGGTTACTCACTGATGCTTGCGGCGTTCACGATTACCGGCGGACGTTTGGGTGACATCTTTGGACGTAAACGGATGTTTATGATTGGCGCGGTTGTCTTTGCACTTGGTTCTTTGAGTGCGTCGCGGGCACATTCGGCTTCGTGGCTTTTGGTGAGCGTTTCACTCATCGAAGGCGCGGGCGCGGCGATGATGTTGCCGGCAACGGCCTCGCTCATTCTTGCCGAATATCGAGGCAAAGACCGCGCCGTTGCCTTTGGCGTATACGGCGCGATTGCCGGCGCTGCCGCAACCATCGGGCCGATCGTTGGCGGTTACTTTACGACGAATTATAGCTGGCGCTGGAATTATCTCATCAATCCGTGCGTCGTGGCCGTGCTGCTTGCGAGTTCATTCGTGCTGCACGAAACGCACGAGCGTCATCCGCACAAGCCGGATGTCGTGAGCATTTTGCTTTCGGCCTTTGGCCTTGGCGGTTTGGTGTACGGCATGATCGAATCTTCAACCTACGGCTGGCTCAAGGCGGAGGCGCCGTATGAAATTTTTAATCGTCACTATCCTTTGCACGGCGTTTCCATCAGCGCGTTTTCGTTGGCGTTTGGTATTATTTTGATTGCATTATTTTTGTGGCGACAAAGAGTGTTGGAACGCAAAGACAAAGTGCCGCTTGTTTCTACGGAACTTTTGAGAACGCGGCAGTTCATTGCCGGCAGCACAACTGTTGCGATTGTAGCCATGAGCCAGTTTGGGCTTGTCTTTATTTTGCCGATCTTTTTGCAGGGCATGCTCGGCAAAGACGCGTTCCATGCCGGCCTCAGTTTGCTACCGTTTTCGTTGGCCGTTTTGGTGGCCGCGCCGCTTTCAGGCATTTTGGTCGGCAAAAAGAATGTGCCGCCGCGTTGGCTTATCCAAGCCGGCTTGTGCGTGACGCTTGTCGGCGCGTTTGTGCTGCGCTCTGAACTTTCGGTGACGAGTACGGTTTGGACGTTGGTGCCTGGCCTTGCGTTGTTTGGTTTTGGATTTGGGCTGGCGTTTTCGCAGCTTGCGAACCTCACACTTTCGGCAGTTTCGGTGCAGCAAAGCGGCGAGGCTTCGGGCGTGAATAACACCTTTCGGCAAGTTGGTACAAGCTTCGGCCAAGCCTTGATCGGCGCGCTGCTCATCTCTGCGCTAGCAACGCAATTGCATCGCGATGTCTCGAGCAGTACGATTTTGCCACCGGCCGTCAAACCGCAAGTTGCCGCGGCTGTTGCGGCAAATGCCGAAAGCCTCGGCACGGCAACTGATGCCTCGCAAACGGCAACGTTACCAAAACCCGTGCAAGCCGAAATTCTTAAGATCCGCAACGACGCCATCGTCAAGGGGACGCGCACGGGCATGGTTGCGACGATTGCAATCATCGGCGTCGGCCTTGCCGTTTCCACGGCGTTGCCGCTCAGATCACAACGCAGCGAAGACTTTGACGCACCTTCGGCAGGATAAAAAGGAAATCAAGAAGCTTAAGCTGCTCCCGAATTTCCTCGAAGTCCTCACGCAATTTTTCCCGACCGCGTAAGCTTACGGAACAGTAACTTCAACCGGCGGGCATGGATAGGCATTGGGATCGTTCTTGACGTCTGGGCCTGCCGGTATGTTGGTGACGCCTGGTGCTGGCTCGATTGTAATACTGCCAGTCACGTCGTAAGTACCGGCTTTTCTATATGTGTAAGTATCGTAACTTGGTGTGCCGTGTGTTGTGGCGTGCCCGTCGCCAAAATCGTATATAACCTGGCCAAGACTGTATTCGGGCGGGTCGTCCGTCCGGCCTTCTATGCCGAACGTTACTTCATATGAACCCTTGTCATGATCGACGGTAATTTTCGTGCAACTCGGCGATAACGCTTCGCCTTGCTGTACGGTCGTTGCGGCACTCGTTGGCGTTTGGTCGCCGCCGCTCCCTGGCGCACAGCCGGCAAGGGCAAATGCGGCGGCCAACGCGCTGCCGCCTAACAACGCGGCACGAGTTCTAGGTGACATTTTATTAAACCAGGCAACGGACGAGGACTCTTTTGACATGCGGCTGCTCCTTTATTGACCTGTCTAGTGTAGCAGCCGGATAAGCATAAGCAAGTTTTTCGTAGAGTTCGCCTACCTCTGCAATTACGCCGCGCTTGCCAATGATTCTGTTGCCTATCTTACAATCTTAACGGGTGAACCGTAGCTTCGCGAAAGGTGCTATAATAGTCTCATGAACATTGCGTGTACTTCGATAACGATGCGCATGATGCCCCGCCGGGCATAATTTCTCTTACCTCAGTTTTTCAAAAAGTTAGTAACCAGGTACACTACAGTCATGAGTAATTTTTACGTTTGTAACGCAATTCCGTATGTCAACGGCGAGCCGCACGTCGGACACGCGCTGGAATATATTTTGGGCGACGTCCTCGCGCGCGCCGCGAGGCAACGCGGCGACACGACGCTCTTCAGTACCGGCACCGACGAGCACGGCAGCAAAGTGTTCCAAACGGCAGAGAAGCTCGGCAAAACGCCGCAGCAACTCACCGATGAAATGAGCGCGCGCTTCCGCGAACTCGAAAAAGCGCTGAACATTTCCAACGACCGCTTTATCCGTACGACCGATAAAGCGCACGAGCAACGCAGCCAGCTCATCTGGAAAAACCTCGAACACGACATTTATAAGTCAAAGTACACCGGCTGGTACGATGTGAAAGAAGAAGAATTCGTGCCGGAAAACCGCGTGGACCAAGCGCGCACCGACCCGTCACATCCGCAGGCCTACCAAAAACTGGAGGAAGAAAACTACTTCTTTAAGCTGAGTAAATACACCGACAAAGTGCGTGAGGCAATTACTTCGGGCGAGTTCAAGGTCGTGCCGGAGACGCGCAAAAACGAAATCCTTTCAGTCCTCAACGAAGGTCTTGAGGATATCAGCATCTCGCGGCCAAAGGACAAACTCGATTGGGGCATCAACGTGCCGGGCGATTCCACGCAAGTTATGTACGTTTGGTTTGAGGCGCTGATGAACTACATTACCGTCCTCGGTTATCCGGAACACAAAGACTTCAAAGACTTTTGGCCGGCCAACGTGCAGGTCATCGGCAAAGACATCCTGCGGTTCCATGCCGCCATTTGGCCGGCGATGCTTCTCAGCCTCGGCTTGCCGTTGCCCAAAACGTTGTACGCCCACGGCCACATCACGATGGACGGCCACAAGATGAGCAAATCCCTCGGCAACGTCGTCTCGCCGTTTGAAATTTTGGAGAAGTACGGCGCCGAACCGTTCCGTTACTATTTCCTCAGGCACATTCCAAGTTACAATGACGGCGACTTTTCGTGGGAAGCTTTGGAAGCTTCATATAATAATGAGTTGGCCAACGAACTTGGCAACGCCGTACAGCGCACTGCGGCGATGATCGAGAAATACCAACGCGGGCTGATCGGCGAAGTACCGGAATCCGGCCACGACAGCACGCCCGTCGCCGAAGCCGTCGAAGCCTGCCGTTTCGACCGCGCTCTCGACGAAATCTGGAACCAAGTGCGCGGCCTCAACCAATACATCGACGAAGAAAAACCGTGGACGTTGGCGAAGAACGGCGACAGCGCCCACCTCGGCGAAGTGCTGGCCTACCAAGTGAGTTGCCTGCTGGAAATCGCCGAACTCCTCGTCCCGTTCTTGCCAGAAACGGCTGAGAAGATTAAGGGAGTGTTCGCATCCGGCCGCGTGCAACCTATTGAAGGCACGTTGTTCCCGCGGCACGAAACGCCGGCGCTCTAAGGAGATCTTGCATGATTGAGTTGTTCGACACGCACTGCCATATCCAGGAGTCTAGCGTTCTTGGCGCTGGCGCGAGCGACGACGAGGACGAGACACGCCGCCGTTGGAACAAGCTCGGCAACCCTGCGCCGCAGCAACTTATCCTCGAGGCAAAGGGAGCCGGCGTGACGCGTTTGCTGGCCGTTGGCTGCACACTTGAGGACAGCGAGCGTGCCGTTGCGCTTGCGTCCGCCGAGGAAAATGTGTGGGCGAGCATCGGCATCCATCCGCACGACAGCTCACGGTACGTTGGCGACGCGGAGGCTCTCGAGCGTTTTGCGTCGTTGGCCTCAAAGCCTAAGGTTGTGGCCGTAGGTGAATGTGGCCTCGACTACTTTTACACGCATTCGCCCAAGGAAGACCAGCTGCAAATGCTACGTTTTCAACTTGCCTTGGCGCAACGGCACGATTTGCCGCTGGTGTTTCATGTTCGTGAGGCGTTCGACGATTTCTGGCCGGTGTTCGATGAGTTCAAAGGCTTGCGCGGCATTGTGCACAGCTTTACGGCCGATGAAGAAATCCTCGCGCAGATTTTAAGGCGCGGTTTGTACGTTGGCCTCAACGGCATCATGACCTTCACGAAAAACGACGCGCAACTTGCCGCGGCAAAGGCTGTGCCGCTCGACCGTTTGGTGCTCGAAACAGATGCGCCTTTCTTGACGCCGGCACCAGATCGTGCTACAATTTGCCAGCCTAAACATGTACGGACAACGGCGGAATTTTTGAGCAAGCTGCGCGACGAATCTCTTGAAAAGCTTGCTGAGGTAACCACCCAAAACGCCCAAGCGATGTTCGGCCTTCAGCAATAAAGAGGAGAGGTTTCTATGAGCGTGCTTCCAAACAGCAGCCGTCACCACGAAACACATGCGCCGCAAACGAGTGCCGAACCGCACGTTGCACGCCGCGCAGTGCGCTATGCCGCCGCATCCAACGCGCAAGGCGCGATGATGCGCCAGTTCCCGCACCTCTTTATGTCATCCCTCGCGCAAACTGCGATTGTCCAAACGCAAAACGGAGACGGCGATGCTACGCAAACTGCTTAATGGCCTCGTTGTCCAAAACAGTACGCAGGATCAAGAGGCGGAATTGTACCGCGATATCATTCGTTATGAAGCCAAAGTCGGTGGCCGTCTGTTCGGCCCAGTTGCCAAGAACGTGCGCCGCGAATTCTTTTGCCTCGACGAGCACACCTGGGTTTGGTACGAAGAATGGACCGACGAAAAAGGTAAACGCCACAGCGTAACGACGCGCTACGATGTTCGTCCCAACGGCGTCCTCAAAGCACAAGACGGCCATCCATACCGCCACATCGAAGCCGAAGAAGCGTGGAGCTTGTACCACGCCGTCTCCAACTATAACCAACGAGTCGACGCCGAACTTTACGGCCTCGCCGCGTAGGGAGCTCGCGCGGTGGACGAATCCTTTTACTTCGATTACGCGGCCGCCACGCCGCTCGACGTGCGCGTGCTTGCGGCCATGCAGCCGTACTTTTCCGAGAAGTTTTATAACCCTTCGGCGACCTACGCGCCCGCGCAAAGTGTGCGCGCAGATCTCGAGAACGCTCGCGCCCGCGTCGCGCACTGGCTCGGCACGCGCCCGAGCGAAATCGTTTTTACGGCCGGCAGTACCGAGGCGAATAATCTTGCCATCCGCGGCGTCATGCAGCGATTTCCTTCGGCGAAGATGGTTGTAAGCGCGTTGGAGCACGAATCAGTTTTACATACGGCACGCGAGTTTGCGTACGTTGAAGCCGGCGTGAGCGCCGAAGGAATCGTCAACGTCGACAAACTCGTTGCCTTGGTTGACGACGAAACGGTTCTGGTGAGCGTGCTGTACGCGAGCAACGAGATTGGCACGGTGCAGCCGATTCGCCAACTCGGCCAAGCGCTCGCTAGTATCCGTGAAGACCGTCGCAAACGCGGCCTCACGCTGCCGTTATATTTGCACACCGACGCCGCACAGGCCGCCGGCTTTCTGGACTTGCACGTCTCGCGCCTCGGCGTCGATCTCCTTACGCTGAACGCCGGTAAAATTTATGGCCCGAAGGGAAGCGGCGCGCTTTTCATCGCCGGTAACGTGCGGCTCAAAGTACAAGCCAGCGGCGGTGGCCAAGAGCGCGGCCTAAGAAGCGGCACGGAAAACGTCGCCGGCGCGGTCGGCCTCGCCGAAGCCTTGGATCTCGCGCAAAGCAATCGGCACGAAGAATCCGAACGCCTGCAAACCCTTCAGCAATTTTTCTTTGCGCAAGTCGAAGAGAAGTTGCCTGAGGCAATCATCAACGGTTCGCGTAAACTGCGCCTGCCCAACAACGTGCACTTTACGTTGCCCGGCCAGGACAACGAACGTTTGATGTTCGCCCTTGCCGAGCAAAACATTTTTTGTGCGACCGGCTCGGCTTGTAGTGCTAGCAACGACGAGCCGTCACACGTCCTCGACGCATTAGGCCTGAGCACTGAAGCTGCGCAAGCCTCGCTTCGCTTCACCCTCGGCCGCGCCACGACGCGCGAAAGCATCCAAAAAGCCGTCGCCACACTCAAATCGCTGACGAGTTAGCGCTTGCATCTCAAAGTATGTGGGCATACAATGCGCGCAGAAAAGGGGGGCCGCATGCCATTTGTACATATTGATTATAACGACGCTATTGTTTCCGAGGCGGAAGCCCGACAGCTGGCCGAAGCACTTCAGCCAATCGTTGCCAAAGCGACGCGCATCGACGATGTCAATGTGTATGCAAACAGCGCGCCAATCGAAGTCAACGTGTTGCCGATCGAAGTGCTCATTCGCATGAGCGCGAGGTTGATTGATGACAAAGATAAACTGGCGGCAACGCTTCGCGAGGAAATTGCGGCGTGGAAAACGGCACAATCGTTTCCGCACCGCATCAACTTTTACCTCATTCCAATGCATTGGAAAGTGGAGTCTGGCATCTAATGGCTGCGGAACCGCGGATTGTGAACGCCTTTACGGCCGACGGCGCGGGCGGTAATCCGGCTGGGGTGGTTTTGGACGCCGACGGTTTGAGTGAGGCAGAGATGCTGGCGATTGCGAAACGTCTCGATGTGCCCGAGACGGCGTTTGTGTCTTCAAGCAAAACCGCCACGCACCGCGTACGGTTTTTCTCGCCAACCGATGAGGTTGATTTGTGCGGCCACGCCACGATTGCCGCGTGGTCGTTGCTGCATCAAAACGGTTTGCCTGCGGGCGATTACACACAAGAGACGATGGCCGGCGTCCTTAAAGTGGCCGTGCAGGACGACGGCGTGGTGTTTATGGAGCAGGCTCCGGCGACGTTTTACGAAGAGATTCCGCGGAGCGAATTGGCCGGCGTGCTTGGCCTCGCCGAAGGTGATTTTCATGAAACGCTGCCGCCGCAAAATGTTTCGACCGGCCTTAAAGACGCCATGGTACCCGTCAAAAATGAAGCGGTGCTCGCTAAGATTCGTCCAGATTTCGCAGCGATAACGGAGCTGAGCAAAAAATACGGCATTACGTGCCTGCACGTTTTCGCGCTTTGCGAAGATGGCGGCTCGCTCACGGCTGCACGCAACTTTTGCCCGCTTTACGGGATTCCCGAAGAGGCCGCGACCGGCACGTGCACCGGCGCAATGCTTTGCTACCTCAAAGAGCACGGGGCTTTGCCTCAACACGAAATGTATCGTGCGGAGCAAGGCCGCGCCATGGGGCAACTTTCATATATCTATGGAAAATTCGTGGGCGATGTCGTGTGGATTGGCGGCCGCGCAAAAGCTGCCTAGCTCACGCATTTTCTGGATGACGAACAGTGGCGCATGCGCTATACTTAAGCGTAATGTCGAAGCATAAGCATCTCTTTCAGCGCTTATTGATTATTGTTGGGCTGGTGTTGTTCGCGGGCGCCACGACCAAACTCGTGTTGGCGCAAAATGTGACGCAGGGTTACGGCAGCGCTTCGACGTTGCAAAACGGTTTGATCGTAGAACTCGATCCGAGCAATTCCTCGGACGTGCAGGCGCTTACGCAATCAGACGCGCCCAACATGCTCGGCGTCACCGTAGGTTCGGGCAATTCGCCCGTGTCGCTTTCCAACAACAGTGCAGGCGCGCAGGTGTATGTCGCGACGTACGGCCAGTACGACGTGCTCGTGAGCAACCAAAACGGCGCGATCAAGACCGGTGACTTTATTACGATTTCTTCCCTCGACGGCGTAGGTATGAAGGCCGACGACACGCAGACGGTTATTATTGGCAAGGCGCTTGGCAATTTTGACGGCTCGACAAACGTTGTAAGCACAACGAGTGTTGGCGGCCAAACCGTTTCGCTCGGCTATGTGCAAGTGGACATCAGCGTTGCGCACAACCCGTTGTACCAAAAGCAAACGACGGCTTCGGCCGGCGTGCCGTCGTTCCTCGCCCGTGCCGCGCAAATTGTTACCAATAAGCCGCTCGGCGCGGCGCGCATTTACGCCGGCCTCGTGGTGCTGCTCATCAGCATTTTGGTTGCCGGCGGTCTACTTATAGCAGGCGTGCGCAGCAGTATGACAGCTATCGGCCGCAATCCGCTGGCCCGACATTCCATCATGCGCGGCCTGACGCAGGTCATTTTGCTTGCGCTTATTATTGTCAGTGCCGGCCTTGTTGCGGTATATTTATTGTTGAAGGTATGAGCATGCTTTGGAGGGTGGCGACGAGCTGATGACGATTTGGTGGCTGATACTGATTTTGAGTTTTATTTTTGCCGGCGGGCTCGGCTTTATTTGGCTGGCTGTGCGCTTGGGCAAGCCCGACGCCGTGCACCGTAAGGCCACGGACTCGTATCAAAAGATGGCGGCGCACGACGTCGAACACATCTTCAACGACGAGTTCCGTGAGGAACTTCGCAACCGCGGGCGTTTGCACTTTGAGAAAATTCTCGGCGACAACGCTATGTTTTTGCAACAGGATTTGCGCCTCACGACTGCTCAGCTCAACGATTATATGAAGGACGAGATCAGCCGCCAGCTCAAAGAAGCTTTTGCGAATTACGAGCAGGCAATCTCCGACGCCAAGCAACTCGCCGTTGAGTCTATTCAAAAAACCAAGACGGTCATTGACGAGCAGCGCCAAGCGCTCGGTACGCAGCTTGAAAAAGAAGTGGCCGACGAAAAGGCGCGGCGCATCGACCGCTTTGATAAACACATGGCTGAGGTTGTGAACCACTGGATTGTCTCGGCCATTGGCGACCAAATCGACCTCGCAGACCAGCTCGAGTATATTTTGGGCGAGTTGGAAACGAACAAGGCCGCGATCATTGAGGACATTACCAATGGCGCGTAAGATAAATAAGGCTGGGGTCCTGTCGGACAAAAAGTATTTTCAACCGTGCTCAAACAGCACGGACGTAGGTACCGTGAACTGCGCGCGTTGGAAAATACTTTTTGTCCACCACCCCATTTTTATCTCAAATCGGGCAAGCCGATTTGAAGGAACGACGGCATGAGCTCGCTTTCATTGCCGACGCTGGTGTTTGGCCGCCCCGAGGTACATCGTTTGCAACGCGAGCTTGAGGCGTTAGAGCAATATCTTGAGCAAGCCAGCCTGCGAGCTAAAGGCGCCGCTGCAACATTGCCGCGTGCCAGTCGTTTGCTTGAGGCGCTTGCCACGGAAAATCACCTCAACTTTCTACAGGCCGAAGACCGCACGACGGCAAAAGCGTTTCTCAAAATGGTTTCCGATAAAGCACCCACGATCCATATGAGTTTTGCCAGCGATCCGTCCTCGGCTTTCATGGCTAAAATGGTGGAGTGGCTGCGCGGCAACGTCCACCCGCTTGCTTTATTGCAGATCGGTTTGCAGCCAAGCATCGCTGCCGGCTGCATTGTGCGCACGCCAAACAAAACGTTTGACCTCAGCTTGCGCGAGCGTTTGCGAAGCCAACAGGACAAGCTTGCCGAAGCCCTGAAAGGCGCCATGCAATGAGCGACAACAAGCACTTTGACCAGCTCGTAGCCGCCGGCAAGCCCGTGGGCGAAGTCATTGCCGTAGATCGTTTTCTCGTGCGCGTCAAAGGCCTGCAACCGGTGAACGGCCACGCGCTCATTTTGTTTGAGGACGGCTCCAAAGGTTACGTGCACCACATTTTTGAAGATCAGGTCGTAGTGCTTCATATGGGCACAGACTCGGTTCGCGTCGGGTCTGTAGCCGTAGTGCAGCACGAGCAGCTCGTTACGAAGGTCGGCAAGGATTTCGTAGGGCGCGTTATCTCTGTCACGGGCGATCCGCTCGATGGCAAAGGGCCGATCGCCGCCGATTCCGTCCGCGACGTCTTCGCCGAAGCGCCGTTATTGTTTGAGCGTGAGGAACTCGACACGCAGCTTGAGACGGGCATTACGGTCATCGATACGCTCTTCGCCTTGATGCGCGGCCAGCGCATTGCCGTGCTCGGCGACAGCAAATCGGGCAAGAGCACACTCGCTACGCAGCTTGCCTTAAACCAAAAGGATACGGATGTCGTTGTTGTGTATGCGCTTATTGCCAAACGCCGCAGCGATGTGGATGCGCTGCTCGCACGCCTTACGGAAAACGATGCGCTGAAGAACGCCGTCGTCGTTGTCTCCACGATGTCCGATTCGCTTATCATGAGTTACCTTGCGCCGTATGTCGCTTGCAGTATTGCGGAATATTTGTGGCAAGAGTGCGACCAAGACGCGTTGATCGTTTACGACGACCTTACGGCGCACGCTCACGCCTACCGCGAGATTGCGTTGCTTTCAGGCATGAGCCCGGGCCGCGATTCGTTCCCGGGCGACATGTTCTACGTGCACTCCAGTTTGCTCGAGCGCGCCGGCAAGCTCGCGCGCAACCGCAAAACACTTACGAGTGTGCCGATCGTCTATGCCGCGGGCGGCGACATCAGCGCCTATTTGCCGACGAACATTATGTCTATCACCGACGGCCAATGGATTTTAGACATGGACACCTTCCGCGATACGATGCGCCCAGCCGTGAGCGTCGGCTTGAGCGTAAGCCGCGTCGGCGGCCGCGGGCAACTTATGCGGCAAAAACTTTTGGCCGGCCAAACGTTCAAATCCCTCACGGCGTATGCAACGGCACAAGAATTTGCGCGCTTCGGTTCCGAACTGGCCGTGACCGCCAAAGCCGACCTCGCCCGCGGCGAACGCATCTACAAACTTCTCAACCAAGTCCCCGGCGAACGTTACACGCTCATGGCGCAGACCTTGATGCTCGATATTATTCTCAACCTTGCCGATAACGAATCCCTCGACATCAACTTACTGAAGAAACAGGCCAACGAAGCCGCGCTAACCGTCAAAGAAGACGCCGACTTCGATAAGGTTAAGGAAGGCCTCAAGCACAAAAGCCTCGTGGAAATGAAAAACCCCGTTGCAGCAAAGCCCGCCGCGGCCGCAGAACCTGAGAAAGCAAAAGCGGAGGCCAAAGCATGAGCCGCCTTTCTGAAGTCGGCGCGCAAGCCGCCGCCGTGGACACCATCGTCAACCTTACGAGCGTCTTTGAAGGTTTGGCCAGCATGCGCATTTCGCAGGTCAAAAACCAAGTGCAACAATCCGAGCTGTTCTTCAACGAGCTGTGGCAAATGTACAGCCAGCTGCGCGTAGACAGCATCTTCCGCTTTGGCCGCGAGCAAGAGGAAAATCCCATCGACAAGCAGCTCTTCATCGTCATAACTTCAGAAGGCGGCTTTTCCGGCGACATCGACCAGAAGCTTATAAACTGGATGCTTACGAAGTTCGACCCGGCGCAGCAGGACCTCATCGTCATCGGCCACCACGGCGCAACGCTGCTCATACAGCAGGACGTAAAGTTTAAGAAATACTTTACGCTGCCGTCGCGCGACCGCAATATCAACGTTGAGCCGCTGCTTCATGAAGTGCGCCGTTATCGTTCCACGAGCGTGTTTTATCAGACGTACGTTTCGCTCATGGTGCAAGACATCAAACGTATCGAACTGAACACCGCCGTGCAGCAGCAAGGTCGTCGCGCCGAGCAAAAGGGCGAAGAAATTATTAGCGAAGCAAACTACATTTTTGAGCCGAGTACCTTCAGTGTCGTCGCGTACCTCGAGCGTTCCATGACGCAGATTGCTTTGAGCCAAGTTATTCTCGACTCCAAGCTCGCACAGTACGCCAGCCGTTTCCGCGCGATGAGCATGGCCAACGACCGCGCGAACGATTGGCATGGGGAACTGACGATGCTCTACAACCGCACCAAACGCCGCACGCAAGATGAACGGCTGAAGGAAATCATCAACGGCCTAAGGAGCGCGCACGTATGAATCAGGGCATTATTCGATCGGTGCAAGATTTGTTGGTGCGCGTGGTCTTCGACGACCAAGTGCCTGATGTGCATGAGATCTTGCTCGTCGAAGGCTCTAACGCGCCGCTGCTTGTCGACAGTTTGCTTCCGGACAACTACGCGCTTTGCCTCAACATTCAGAGCGACCGAAGCTTACAAAAAGGCATGGCCGTTAAGCGTACAGGCAAGAGTATTGAGATCCCTGTGGGCGACGAACTTATTGGTCGCGTCATTGATGTCCTCGGCGGTTCCCTCGACGGTCTGCCAGCCGTAGGTAAAACCAAGGACGGCTCGCGCAACATCTTCCAATTGCCGCCGCGCAACACCAGTTTCGCCGTAGCCAAGCCGGAGATTTTGGAAACGGGCGTGAAGGTCATCGACTTTTTCGCGCCGTTTGTGAAGGGCCGCAAGATTGGAATTATCGGCGGCGCCGGCGTGGGTAAAACCGTGCTCACGATGGAGCTTATCCACAACGTTGCCCTGGAAGGCTCCGGCCTTAGCTTCTTCACGGGCATTGGTGAGCGCATCCGTGAGGGTCACGAGTTGTACCAGACGCTCAAAGGGCGCGACCTTCTCAAAAGTACCTGCATGTTGTTCGGACAGATGAATGAAAATCCCGTGCGCAGGTCGTTGATTGGCCTCAGCGCCGTTACGCTCGCCGAATATTTCCGCGACGAACGCGGCAAAAACATTCTGTTCTTCGCCGACAACATGTACCGCTACGTGCAGGCCAAGAACGAAGTCGCCACGATGCTCGGCCAAATTCCTTCCGAAGGTGGCTACGAGCCAACGATTTTCTCCGACATCAAAATTCTTCAGGACCGTTTGAGCTCCACGCAGAACGGTTCGATTACCGCCGTGCAAACGATTTATGTGCCAGCCGACGACCTCAGCGACCCGGCCGTGCAAATGATCCAGCACGAACTGGATTCCGTGATCGTCCTCAGCCGCGCCGTGGCGGAGCAAGGTATCCGCCCGGCCGTCGACCTTATCAAAACAACATCGTCGCTTTTGTCGGTGGACGTTGTGGGGGAACGCCATTATTTGCTCAGCGTGCAAGTGCAGGCGTTGCTGCAAAAGTACGAATCCCTCAAGCCGATCATCGCCATCATCGGCGAAAACGAACTCAGCCCGTCAGACCGTGCAGATTACGCCAAGGCCAAAAAACTCATCGCTTACTTCTCGCAAAACATGTACGTTATGGAAGAATTGAACGGCGTGAAGGGCGAGTTCGTGCACCGCGAGGACATGCTCAAGGGTGTTGAGGAAATCATCGTATGAGCGAAGTCGCGTTGACTCCTGAGGAAAAATCCGCTGCCGTGCAAAAAGCTCAGATGCCCGACGCCCAAACCTCTGAAGCCTCCAAGGTTACGGGCGCTGAGACAATGCGCATCAAAGTATATTCGCCGTTCAAAGTCTACTTCGACGAAGTCGGCAAAAGCATTTCCGGCGTCAACGCCACCGGCCCGTTCGACATTTTGCCGCGCCATCATAACTTCATGACTTTGCTGCAGCCGTGCGAGCTGCTTATCCGCCAAAAGGACGATCGCGAGCAACGCATCCGTATTTCCGGCGGCCTTATGCACGTCAAGGCAGACCACGTTACGGTTTTCCTCGACATCTAGCATATAATCATATATATGAAGACACCTCGGTTCGTAAGAAGATCGTTTGAGTTCGCGCAAAGCCCGAAGTTTACCTTATCCATGGCTGCTCTGGCTGCAGGCTCGGCCGCCATAGAAGGTCTCGCCCTCGACCAAAACCAAACGTTTGCGGTGCCGCCGCACGCTTGCGTTTCGCCAATGGCGGTGAGCGAAACGTATGTCGACCGTACGACGTCTACGCTTTTTGAAACGAACACCGGCTTGTTTACTTCGGGCGTGCGCATCACGGGAACTCTTCCGCCCGATGCCTATGGCGTGCAGGTCTCCTTTGAAACACCAAGTGCCGGCCAAAAGGCATGGGATGAAAACGCTAGTAAGATGGTCAAGACCAACGACGCGGGAGATTATGCAATCAAAATGGCGATTGGCAGCGGCGAGGTTACGTTTGGTGTGCGTGTGGTCGCGCCGCAAGGATCGCCGTTTTGTGACGCCGCGCCGCAGGCAACGTTTACGCACGAGAGCGTGACGGATTACTTCCTAAGCTCCGGCACGGTACCTTACGAAGGTTACATCAACGACGCGGTAAATCTCTTTTAATCTAGGACAATGTAGTCGAAGCCGAAGGTTTGCGTCGCGTCGGCGGCGTTGAGCGCGCAAATGCTGAAGTTTGTCGTAGAACGGTTGACGTAATATTGTAAGCCTGCCGCGCCGGAGCCGATTGGCGTAATCACTACGTGCGGCGTTGCCGAGAAGGCTTGCGAGAAAGTGATCGTTGCAAAACAGCCCGCCGGCGGCGAGGAACCGGTGTTGATAATAACCGTGCCGGACGTGTCGGAGCCACTCACCGACGCCGATCCGCCACCACCCACGGCTGTACCTTTGGCGAGCGACGGAATTGCGCCGCCGGCTGTAATGTGGTGTGTGAGGTTGAGGTTGCCACTAATCGTCAAATTGCTCGTCACCAAAGCCGCAGCCGAAACGCTGCCACTGAAGGTGCTGTTGCCCGTAACGTTCAGGCCGTTCTTTGCCGTCAGCACGCCTTGCACGGTTTCAACGCCGCTCACGGCAATGCCTGTGGCATTGACTTGCCCAAGTTGGCTGGCGCCGGAAACCGTAATGCCGGGCAACGTGAGGTTGCCGCCAATGGCTACCGTTCCCGCAACGTCCAAATTGCTACGAATGAGCACGCTGCCCGCGAAGACGGCGTTGGATGCAACATTTAAGGTCTGCGACGACGTACCTACGGAAACGTCCGTGTTTGCCAGCTGCTGCAACGTACTCTGCGACAAACCTTGCGACGACGTCGAGCTCTTCGGCGTGGCCGCCTTCTTGTCCTTAATAACAAATGCGGCAATCACGCCCGTCGCAATAATGAGGAGCAATATGAAAAGCAATACATACACGTTCACCCGTTGCCATACATGATGGCCGCCTTGCTTCGGCGGTTTTGGCACGGGCTGTTGGCTGAGGTCGCCGTTCGACAGCACGCTGCCGTCGGTGGCCGGCGCACCGTTGGTCGAAGCAGGTTCTACGACGGTGCCGCTGCTCTCGAGCGAGTTTGCGTCGTTGCTAGTGTCGGTTTGCAATTGCGTCGGATCCACGGCAACCTTTCATCCCTCAATCATACAAGATCGTAACAAAAGCGTAAACGGAATTGCCAACTTAAGCATTTTCGTAGACAATGGGAACATGCGTGTACGTAGGGACGTTGCTTTTGTGCTAGTGGCGATTGTTGGCCTGTTGTTTGGTGCTTTGAACCCGTTGGTCGTGAACGCCCAGCAGTCGTCCTCGACCAATTACGAGGTGAATGACGTGTACTTTGGATCAGGCGGCGCCCTGAACGACTGCTCGACAAACTATTGCGCAAAGGAGGCGTTGGGCGAAACGGCCGTGGGCAACAGTAAGAGTACGTCGTACCAGGCGCAGGCCGGCTTTAACACGGACCGCAACCCGTATCTTGTGTTCAGCATTACGGGCGGCTCGACGAACCTGGGCGTGCTGAGCGTAGGTTCTACGGCAGTGACGACGGCAACGTTTTCGGTAAAGAGTTATAACTCGAGCGGCTACATTGTGCAAATTGCGTCAGTCGCGCCCACCGACACGGCGCCCGGCCATCATGTTCTCAATCCGCTTACAACGCCAACGGCTTCGGCTGCCGGCACCGAGCAATTCGGCATGAACCTTGTTGCTAACACCAGCCCGACAACATTTGGCGCTGCGCCCGTTCAGGTGCCAAGCAGCAGCTATAGCTACGGCGTGGTGGCCAGCGGCTACAACACCGCAAATCTCTATCAATATAATAACGGCGACACTATTGCATATTCCAACAGCAGCTCCGGGGAAACCGACTACACGGCGTCATATATATACAACATTTCCGGCGTAACGCCGGATGGCGAGTACACGTACTCCGGTGTGCTCGTAGCAACCGCGACTTTTTAAGAAAAACTTTTGCATTTAACATAAGCGTGATACAATGACGCCATACGTTAATGCTTGGAAAAAATAGGGGCCAAAACTATGGTTACAAAAATAAAAAATCAGACGTTGCGAAGAGCGGCTTATTTTGTTGCAGCCTGCGCAGCTTTACTAATCGTTACGCTTCCAAACGTAGCTAACCGCGCCTTCGCGGCACAGGTTACGACGCGAAGCATTAAGATTAGCAACTCAGCGGTAAGTGCCTCGGGCGTGACGTACCTGTTCACGTTCACGGCACCGACTGCGACCAAGAGTATGGTCATCGACTTTTGTATGAACAGCCCAATTATTGGCGGCAGCTGTACTACGACAAGTGACGTGAACGCCGCGAGCGCCACGTTTACGAACGTTACAAACATGAGCACCTGGAGCTTGGGTAGTGCTGCCGCAACGACGGTGAAACTTACGAGCGCCACGGCGACTACGGCCGGCCAAACGCTGTCGTTCTCTCTAAACACCGTTACTAACCCGACAGTCAACGGAAGTTTCTATGCTCGTGTATACACCTACACGAACGCTGACTACGAGAGTACCGGCACGGCATATTCAAGCCCGACGTCAATCGGTACCAACAACGACTACGGTGGGTTCGCACTTTCAACGGCTAACACCATCGGTATTACGGCGACCGTTATGGAAACGCTGACCTTCTGCGTTTCGGGCGCTACTATGACGGCTGGCTGTACTGGTATGACAACGCCAACGCTCGTCCTAGGACACGGCTCGCCGCAGGTCATCGACTCCACGGCAACCGACACGGCGACGGCATATACCCAGATTTCTACCAACGCGCAATCCGGTGTGGTCGTTCGTATGCAGAATAGCAACTCTTGCGGCGGATTGAGCCGCAACGGCGGCTCAACGTGTGACATCGTTGCCGCGAACAGCGGTGCGGCAACTGCGCCGACCGGTACGATTGCAGCTGGGACGGCAGCCTTCGGTATGTACGCTACGCCAGGCTCGGGCCTTACGGCGGCAAACCCTTACGCAAGCGGCGGCAGCACATACTACGGCATGGACACAACCGGCGGCACCGGCGTAACCAGCACATACGGCAGCCAGGTGATGTCCTCATCGACCGTACTAAATAGCATTAACAGTACACTGACCTTTGGCGCAAGTGCTGCCACAACCACGCCCGCCGGTGTCTACACGGCGACGATGACCTTAATCTGCACCGGTACGTTCTAGCCGGGCTCGCGATGAAACGCGGGCGTTCAAGCAAATCTCATCGCAATGCTCTCGCGTTGTTCGGCGTGCTTGTGCTGTTCGTGACCATAGCCTTGACGCCGTTTGGAGGTAAGGCATACGGCGACCAACTGCAAAATCGCCAACTCGAAATAAGTTCAAGCGTTGGCGGAACGCACGATGTTGTCTACAACTTTTCCTTTGGATTTTTGCAGAGCGAGACACTCGGCTCGATTGAGTTTCAATTCTGCTCCAACGATCCGCTTATTGGCGATCCTTGCACTGCGCCGTATGGTTTCGACGCGTTGAACGTGCAACTTGCGAGCCAATCCGGCGAGGGCGGCTTCTTCGTATCAGGAAGTTCAACGGTCAACGACATTTTGCTTACTCGCCCCGCTTCATCTGCGACCCCTGGCAACGCCAACTACGTTTTCACGCAAATCATCAATCCGACAGACGCTGGTTCGTACTACGTCCGCTTGCTCGCGTATCCAACCACCGACGGAACGGGCGCGCCGAACGATACGGGCGGCATAGCTTTCGCGTTGAACAGCCAAATCAGTCTGAGCGCGCAGGTACCGCCGTATTTGTTGTTCTGCGCCGGAACGAATATTGTCGGGTTTGATTGCACTACGGCAACCAACGAATATATAGACTTCGGAGACTTGAGTTCTTCGACGCCTAGCGCTGCCGATACGCAGCTCGTCATTGCTACGAACGGCCAGGGCGGCTATGGTATTTGGGTGACGGGCACTACGCTCACCTCAGGCAATAACGTTATTCCGGCGCTTGCCGCAGACACGGCTTCTCAAACGGGTACGAACCAGTTTGGCCTCAACCTTGCGGACAACACGTCGCCGCAGGTGGGCGCAAGCGTTCAGGGGCCGGGCACGGCAACGGTCGAGCCTAATTACGCTGCGGCCAACCGCTTTCGTTTTGTCTCGGGTGAGGAACTCGCCAGCGTTCCTCACGCCGACGATTACCGCAAATACACCGTAAGCTACGTCGTTAATGTCGCCAAATCGCAGCCGCCCGGCGTCTACGTGAGCACTTTAACGTATGTCGCCACGGCGAATTTTTGAGTAGTTGCCTAAGTATATAATTGTCTGTTATCATAAGCAGTAAGCAAAAAGGGGATAGGATGATTCGGAATCGTTTGAGATCAGTGGCGTCGTTGAGTTTTTTGACGGCGGCCACGGGCGTTTTGTTGCTTAGCGCAAGCGCCAGTGCAGCAGCTACAACCAGCAATGTCGGCGGCGATGCACTGCGCATATCACCCGTGCGCACCGACCTTACGATTCAGCCCGGTACGACCCAAACGGTTGACGTCTACGTACAAAACGTTACGGCGCAGACCATAACGCTGAACGGCGTCGTGGATGATTTCACTGCGAGCAGCAACGAATCCGGCGAGCCTGATATCTTGCTTAACGGCCAGGAAGCGCCGTCGCACAGCCTCAAGCAATTCGTCGCACCTATTGGCACGTTCAGCCTAACCTCGAACCAAGAAAAGGACGTCAAAGTAAGCATCACCATTCCTAAGGGCGTTGCCGGCGGCGGCTACTACGGCGCCGTGCGCTTTGAGCCTGCTAACACGAACAACGGCAGCACAGTGAATCTCGCCGCCAGCGTCGGTTCTCTGGTCCTCGTCAAAGTCCCCGGCAATATTACGGAGAAGATGAGCCTCGCAAGCTTTGACGTCCGCCCGTACGATTCTAAGACCCAAACGGATGGCTCACCTTCGACGATCTTTACGAGCGGCAAAAATCTTGACGCCGTGGTACGCCTCCAGAACCAAGGCGACGTCCAAGAAGAACCCTTCGGTAAAGTCGTGCTGAAGAAGGGCGGCAAGCAAATTGCCCTCTACGAAATCAACAACAGTAACCCGCGCGGTAACGTTTTGCCGGACAGCATCCGACGTTTTACGGCGCATTTGACCGGCATCGGCTCCATCGGCAAGTACACCATTGAGGGCAACTTCGGCTACGGCAGTAACGGCCAGCTTTTGACGGCGTCAAAGACGTTTTATATCGTGCCGGTCGTTGATATCGTGCTTGGCCTCGTTGTCATCGCGTTGATCGCGTTCCTTATCTTCGGCTTACCAAAACTCATTCGATCATACAACCGCAGCGTCGTCCAAAAGGCAACGCGCTCGAAGAAAAAGCGCTAGGCGCGGCCGGCCTGTTGCTGGCTTTGCGGTGAGCGAGAAGGTACAATAAGCATATGCGGCGGATTGGCTTCATCGGTTTGATAGTTGGCGTAGGGTTCGGCGTGCTGCTTCTCGCGCACGCACCAAAGGCTACGGCGCTCGGCAGCAGCGACCCTACGCAATCCGGCTCCGTTGGCCTGCAAGGAACGATTACCAGCGCACCGCCGACGTCGGCTGCGACAATCGGCACGCCGGCTAACGGCGCACACTTTACGACGCTGCCAATAACGGTTTCCGGTTTGTGCTCGGGCAGTTTGCTTATCAAGGTCTTTGCCAACAACGTATTCGTTGGCTCGGCGGTTTGCCAGAACGGCAGTTACACTATGCAGATCGATCTTTTCGACGGCACGAACGACCTCATTGCACGCGTGTATGACAGCCTCGACCAACAGGGGCCGGATTCCAACACCATTGCCGTGACCTACACGAGCAGCCAGTTCGCTAACACCGGCATCCAGCCGCTAGAGCTTACAAGCAACTATGCGCGGCGCGGCGCCAATCCCGGCTCGGTCCTAACATGGCCGATCGTTTTGAGCGGCGGCACGCCGCCGTATGCTTTGAGTGTGTCGTGGGGCGACAACAAGGCTACGGATCTGCTGAGCGAATCCTTTGCCGGGACCGTGACGCTTTCACATACCTACGACACGGCCGGTTTGTATCAAGTCATTATCAAGGCTACGGATAAAAACGGCCAAGAAGCTTTCTTACAGCTCGTCGGCGTGGCCAACGGCGCGGTACAATCGAGCGCCAGCGGCTCAACAAACGGTGGTTCAACGGTCATCACCAAAACGAATTTGCTGTGGGGGCCGGCCGTGGCGATGATTCCACTCATCATTATCGGCTTTTGGCTTGGACGCCGCGCGGAACTCACTTCACTTCGTCGCAACTTGGAACGCTAGATGTATAAGCCAAGCTTATTGTTCGACCGCACGCCCGAAGAGCGTAAAGACCCGTTTCTATCTTGGGCGCGTGACGACCAAGCGTTTTTCGCCGCCGGCGCTTGCCATATTCTCGCCGAGATGTTTCGCCAATTACATTACGGTGAAGGTTATAAAATGATTTTCATTAAGCCTAAGAATGGCATGCCAGGTATGCATGCGTATATGACTAACGGTATATGGGCTTTTGATCACAATGGTTGGACACGAGAGGAAGAACTACTTAGTATCACTAAAGTAGCTTACGCGGATCGTTACGAAGGCTGGGATTTTGAGCGGATTGTCGTGGGGGATGAACTCGAATCATTTGAACTGTTTTGTCGCGAGAACCACCATCGGCTGCCGTGGCAATTCGCCTATTTGCCTTGGGAACGGGCGCATGCGTATATCAAAAAGTTTTCGTTTGAACCGCCAGCGACTTCCGCAAACGTTTAATTTTTGCTAAAATATATTTTATATGTCAAAGAAAGTTTATGTCGGAATGAGCGGCGGCGTTGATTCGTCCGTCACGGCCGCCTTGCTGAAAGAGCAAGGCTATGACGTCACGGGTGTGTACATGAAAAACTGGAGCCAGGATTTGCCCGGCCACGTTTGCCCGTGGAAGCAAGATTATCAGGACGCCAAGCGTGTCGCCGTGCAACTCGGTATTCCGTTCAAGATGTACGACTTTGAGAAGGAATACCGCGGCAAAGTCGTGCAATATATGTTGGACGAATATCGTGCTGGCCGCACGCCGAACCCGGACATCATGTGTAACCAAGAGGTAAAGTTCAAACTCTTTTTGGAAACGGCGCTTGAGGACGGCGCGGACATGATTGCCACCGGCCACTATGCGCGAATCCGAGACGGGCAATTGCTTGTTGGTGTTGACGCCAACAAAGACCAAAGTTACTTTTTGTGCCGCGTCACCGAAGACGCGCTACGACATTCACTCATGCCAATCGGCGAATACGAAAAACCCGCCGTCCGCGAACTAGCGCGCAAATTCGGCCTCGCCACCGCAGAGAAAAAGGATAGCCAAGGCATTTGCTTCGTGGGCAAAGTGGGCATCAAAGAATTTTTGCTTGCAGAACTTGGCGAGCAGCCGCATGGCAATATCGTCGACCAACACGGCGAAGTCATTGGTGAGCACGACGGCGCGTTATTCTACACCATTGGCCAACGCCACGGCCTCGACGTTGGCGGCGGCTTGCCGTACTACGTCGTCGGCAAAGACATGGCGAAGAACGAAGTGTACGTAACCACGAACTTGCAGGACGACCGCCTGTGGCACAACGAACTGACGCTTACGGACATGCACTGGATTAACGGCGCGCCACAGAAAACTTCAGCGCTCAGCCTGCGTCCGCGCTACCGCGCGCCGCTCGTCGGCATCAAAGAACTCGCCGAGAACGATGGCAAAACGTGGCGCGCACACCTCGCCGAAGACGTCCGTGCCCTTACGCCCGGCCAATCGGCCGTCATTTACGACGGCGAAATTTGCCTCGGCGGCGGTGTTGTTATCTAAGAGGTCTGAATCTGCGGATGCGGGCAAGTAATTTCCGCTTCGGGCGGATGATGATATTCATTGTGGCTGGCGATGTCTGCGGTAAGGCCGGTAATCGCACTGCCAAGAATCCTCATGCCTTCTTGAGTTACTCCACGCTGCCCACGCTCACGCCCAAGTTCCTCGTTCCTCTTCAGTAAGCTGGCAGTATAGCTGCAATAAATGTTGTAATCAGGATTAGCCATGCGCCTATTATATGATTTTTCTTTTAGAAATCCAGAGCAACTGCCACATGCGTTTTCAACGGCCGTCTAATCTGTTACAATGAACGCCATGAATGCCCAACAAATCCGCCAGGCTTACTTAGACTTCCAAAAGGCAAACGGCCATGCCGTAATTCCGCGCGCGCTGCTCGTGCCGCAGAACGATCCCACGACGCTGTTCACCGGCTCCGGCATGCAGCCGCTCATTCCGTATTTGCTGGGCGAGGAACATCCCGAAGGCACGCGCCTTACGGATTCGCAAACATGTTTGCGCGCGCAAGATATCGACGAAGTTGGCGACAACCGCCACACGACGTTCTTTGAAATGCTCGGCAACTGGTCTTTGGGCGATTACTTCAAGCAAGAGCAAATCACGCGCTTCTTTACGTTTTTGACCGAAACCGTTGGCCTCGACCCGAACAAAATTTTCGTTACGTGCTTTAGCGGCGACAAAACGTACGACATTCCCAAGGACGAAGAAAGCGCCGGCGTTTGGAAGCAAATGTTTGAGAGCAAAGGCATTGAAGCCAAAGAAGCCGAGATCGGCACCGAAGCCAACGGCTACGAACGCGGTATGCAGCCGGGCGAGCGCATTTTCTTTTACGACGATTCCAAAAACTGGTGGTGGCGTGGCGACGTCATCAAAAACATGCCCGCCGGCGAGCCGGGCGGCCCGGACACCGAAGTGTTCTACGAGTACGATTTTGTTGAGCACAACACTGAATACGGCGAGCATTGCCATCCAAACTGCGACTGCGGCCGGTTCGTAGAAATCGGCAACAGTGTCTTCATGGAATACCTCAAAACCGAAACGGGCTTTGTAAAGTTGCCAAAGCAAAACGTTGACTTCGGCGGCGGCCTTGAGCGCATTGCAGCGGCCGCCATCGACAGCCCGGACGTTTTCAAGATCAGTTTGATTTGGCCGATCGTTGAAAAGCTCGAAGCAATCTCCGGCAAAAAGTACGACAACTTCACGCAAAGTATGCGCGTCATCGCCGACCATTTGCGCGCCGCAACCTTTCTTGCCGTCGACGGCGTCGTGCCCAGCAACAAAGAGCAAGGCTACGTGATGCGCCGGCTTTTGCGCCGCGCCATTCGCTTTGCGTTTGAACTTGGCGTTGAGCAAAATTTCCTCGAGCAAGTCGTGCCGACGATTGCCGACATGTACCTCGCAGATTTCCCAGACGTCGCCGCCAACCGCGACAAAGTCATCGAAGTGCTCGTTAAGGAAGAAAAAGCGTTCCGCCAAACGTTACGCAAAGGCTTACAACAATTTGAAAAGCTTTCTAACAACGCCCCGGCCTGGAGGGGAGAAGATGCAACCAAGCTGCACGAAATGAGTGCAAAGGATAGGTTTATCGCTGAAAATCCCGGCGCATTCGTAGCAGATTACAACGATCCGGTACTTAATAGCCAGATTTTATTTACATTGTACGACACCTACGGATTTCCGGTAGAATTGAGCCGCGAAGAGGCCTTTAAACGAGGCATCCGCGAAACCGAAGAGCTAATGGAAGCTTTCAACGTCTTGATGGCCGAGCAAAAAGCTCGTTCGCAAACCGCGGCCAAGGGAACCTTCAAAGGTGGCCTCGGTGGCCAAACCCTGCAGCACAAAAAGTACCACACGGCCACGCACCTCATGTACCAAAGCTTGCGCACGGTGCTCGGCGACCACGTCGTGCAGCACGGCAGCAACATTACCGAAGAGCGTTTGCGCTTCGACTTTTCTCATCCAGAAAAAATGACGCTCGAGCAAATCAAACGCGTCGAAGACATGGTGAACGAGCAAATCTCCAAAGACCTCAAAGTGAGTTACGCGGAATATCCAACGAAGGTTGCGCGCGAAGAAATGGGCGCGCTCGGCGCCTTTGGCGACCGCTACGGCGACACCGTCAAGGTCTACAAAATGATCGCCGACGGCGAAGACAAACCGTTTAGCTTTGAAATCTGCGGCGGCCCGCACGTTGACCACACCGGCCAGCTCGCCGAACCCGACGAAGGCAGCGACAAGCCAAAACGCTTCAAAATCCTCAAAGAAGAATCATCTAGCGCCGGTATTCGCCGCATCAAAGCCGTCTTGCAGTAATCGCGCATATCCGGACGGAAGTCCAAGCTGAATCGTATGTGTGAAGAAGTTCACACACCCAAAGCGCATTTGCTCACGGCGCCGTTCAGCTCCATGCCTTACGATAAAAGTACTTTACGGTACGTAAAGCTCAATCGGAAGGAGGCGACATGGAACTATATCCACGTGACCAAAATCAGGAACGAGTTGAAATGGTGCCGTTCGAGTTGAAGGTATCGTCGTTGGCGTTACCGTTTGCCGTAGGTGCAGTACGCCACGTCTATTTACGGTGTGTGCGGAGCGGCAACCGATTGTTCCACCAAGGCCGACAAATCGCCGACCACGGCGTGCCGAACTTTGATTTCGCCGCGCGTAAGGTCGCGTCAGTCGCCAACGCTCCAGTCCTTGGCCGTCTTGGCCTAGGCTAGCGCTTGCCGCGGGAAGCGGTTATAGTTAAAGTATGAATTTCGTACAAAACGCCATTGCCCGCGCGGACGCATTTCAGCAAGCGCACGCGTGGGCGGCGTTTCCGTACGGTGTCGTCAAAAAATACGGTGACGACAATGCGTCGTATCACGGCGCGGCCATTACGTACTATGCGTTTTTGGCGTTGTTCCCGTTGTTGTTTGCCTTTGAGGCCGTGCTCAAGCTTACGCTTCGCGGCGACGCGCATTTGCAGACGAAGTTGTTGAACGGCGTGAACCAATATTTCCCGCTGCTCGGCCGTGAGCTGCAAAGCAACATTACGACAAACGTAGGCAAAACGAGTCTGGCACTTACGGCCAGTGTGATAGTCGCCGTTATTGGTGCCCGCGGCGTGGCCGATGCTGTCCGGCGCGCCCTCGACGAATTTTGGCACGTCGCGCCGGTGCAGCGCGCCGGCTTCCCAAAGGGCGCACTCAAAAGTCTCGGCATGATTATTTTTGGCGGCGGCGTACTGGTTATTGCGGCGGTGTTATCAGGCTACGCGACGAGCCTTGGCCACAGCGCCGGCTTCAAACTTTTGGCAACGTTCATTAG
Source organism: Saccharimonadales bacterium (SeqCode) (assembly GCA_036568905.1). Classification (GTDB taxonomy): domain Bacteria; phylum Patescibacteriota; class Saccharimonadia; order Saccharimonadales; family UBA4665; genus DATCRQ01. Next base: position 122,988 of record DATCRQ010000001.1, read on the forward strand.
CCTCGTGCTCATTATTTTCGGGATTTTTTTGGTGCTGACGTTCGGCGCTTCAGCGAAGCATACGCCGCGCCGCGCATTGCTTATAAGCGCTGTCGTCGCCGGCGTTGGTATGCAGATTCTTCAGAGCTTCGGCGGCTACCTCATCACGCACGAACTTAAGAACTTGAGCACGCCGTATGGCGCGTTTTCCATTGCGCTTGCGTTACTGTTTTGGATTTACTTGCAGGTTGAGGTGTTGCTCTATGCTATCGAAGCGGGCGTTGTGAAATCCCGCGGGCTTTGGCCGCGGAGCATCGTAGGTAACGATGCTGCCTCACGACGGCACGCCGCCTAAATAAATGTTCCTTTCGGCCGCAGGTGGCGCCGCAGTTCCTTGAAAACGCCGATCCGGCAACGCTCGTGATTCCTATGCTTGGAAAATCGCCCGAGCGGGGGTGTTTCCGGACCAAACGTATCTAAAACATACGACGCCACCCGCGGCCGAAGGACTTAAACCTTTAATCGTTGTTCCCGTCCTGTTCGTCTTGCGGCACGACGTCGCTAGGATGAAATTCGTCGGGGTCTTCATCGTCGTCATCGGCGAGGATTTCGCGCTCGTCGTTGAAAGTTATTTCGTCGCGTCCTTTAACGTAGCCGAGTGACCGAAGCCGCGCGTCGTCCTCAACGATTTTTTCGTCAATCGTACTGGCGCCTTCGCCTTCGTTTTCATTGATGTCGTCGCCCAGGGCTAGGGCTTGCGCGTTGGCTAGCAACTCGATGAAGGCGTTGCAAAACGCGGGCAAATCGTCGGGCTTACGGCTGGTGACGAGATTGTCGTCCACCACGACTTCTTGGTTAACCCATTCACCGCCGGCATTGAGGATATCGTCCTCAAGCGTGTGATAGCTCGTCAACCGCCGGCCTTCAACGGCATCTGCCGAGACGAGTAACCACGGCGCGTGGCAAATGGCGGCCACCGGCTTGCCGCTGTCCAAGAAATCTACGGCCCAATCTTGCGCTTCACCGTTGGTGCGCAAGGCGTCGGCGTTGACGACGCCGCCCGGCAGCAGTAAGCCGTCGTAATCGTCGGGGTCGGCGTCCCTCAACAAAATGTCGGCTTGGAATTTGTCGCCAAGGTTGGCGTGGTGCATGCCAAAAACTTCAAGGTCATCGCTGGCCGTCACGACCGTAACGCCAACGCCGGCGTCCTTTAACGCCGTAAGCGGCTCCTCGAATTCGTCTTGTTCAAAATAATCGTAAAGTAATATGGCAACTTTTTTGCCGGCAACGTTTGTGTCCATATTCGCCTCCTTTCGTTGCACCGGTAGTATGGCGCAACGGCGCAGCTACTGCAGTTAGGTTTTTGGCTTAGGCGTGTATATAAATTCACGGTATAATGAGAAGATGGACACGATGCCCGCTGAGCTGCAACCGCTTTTGAGTGACGCCCGGCTCAAACATATTCCTAAAGGACAAATCGTGGTGTACGAGGGCGACTCCGCCGCCGATGTGTATATCCTCAAAACCGGCGTTATCAAAGTGCACGACTTCGACGAGCAAGGCAACGAGAAGGTGCTGCATATTATGAAACCGCCGGCCGTCATGCCGTTGGTGTTTTTCCAAGGCGGCAGCAAGTCCAAATGGTTCTACACGACGCTCATCGACAGCGACGTGTATGTCGTTTCTAACGAAGAGATTACGCAGCGGATGCACGAAGATCCGCTCCTTACAATCTACCTTATGCACTGGTTTGCGCGGGAAACGCACGAGCTGTTGGTGCGCGTGAGCAGCCTCGGTAAAACCAATACGCGTGACAAGCTTGTGGCGGCGCTGAAGTTTCTGTGTGTGCGTCATTCGTTGGAACGCCGCAGCGGCTGGCGTAGGATTTTATTCCCCGTAAGCCATCAACTCCTTGCCGACATGATCGGCGTCACGCGTGAGAGCGCGACCATCGGCATGAAGGAATTGCAGGACGAAGGCTTTGTAAGATATCCCCGCCTCACGATTCTGGAAGTCGACTTCAAGCGTCTGGTGAGCGAAACGTAGGGCAGGTTTCCTAACGCGGCCGTTGTAACAATCCTTACTGATTGTAAGCTCATCTTCGTTGATACTATATTGCGGGAGGTACGAATTATGGTTTTACCACCACCGCAACAACGTAACATCGACATTCCCATTCCGCGCCAGCTTCAGCCGATGGAGGCCGAGGAAGCCCAGGAACAATTAACTCAGGCTATTGTGGCTTCAAGTAAGCCGCTGGCAAAAGCTACGACGGTGTTTCCGTTCACTTTGTTCCCGGACACTATTGTCGTGGACCGTTCCAAAATTACCATTACGCACCGCGTGTTCTTTTGGACGGCGGAAGTTATAAGCATTCGGGTCGAAGACGTGTTGAACGTTATGGCCGATGTGGGGCCGCTTTTTGGCTCGGTCAAAATCGTGACGCGGTTCTTCAACGCCGAAAAGCCGTATACGGTGAATTATCTAACGCGCTCGGACGCGCTTCGTATTAAGCGAATTTTGCAAGGGTACGTGATTGCCACGCAAAAGGAAATTGATTGCTCAAACCTCGATACATGGCGACTCTCAAAGTTGCTTGAGGAGCTTGGCTCGGCAGGTGTGAGTGAGAACGTGTAATACCTAAGGCTAAGCTGGTGTCCAGCCTTCGGGGACTGGCGGCGTCCAGAGCGCTTGGATCTTTAAATCCGTGAGGTTTGCCGGGTCGTAGCCCCATTCAGCAATGATTTCCTTGTCTGGACCAGAAAGGCTCATTCGCGGTTCCAGAAACGCCGGAGCGGCCGCACTAAATGCATCATGTACCTTTCGTAGTGGCCCGGAGCGAGTTACGAATGGGAACATACGGCAACGACCGTCGTCCATGATGGCAAAACGCACTGCGTAATGGGCGAGTGTCTGGCTGTTGCCGTTCTCTTCTATAGCCTTGCCGTGCGATACTTCATGCCGATGAGCTTCGCCAATTCGATCGAGTTTTGGTGCGCCACCTTCTATTCCGTTCCGTGTCGCCACGGCTCTCGCAGCTTGGATAAGCGCATGGTAATAGTCTGAGGAATTTGTCGTAAAGATAGCGTCAGTATCTATGGGCGGAAGTGTGGAATCAATATGATCGTGCGGTAATGCAGCGAGGTTTGGAACTTGTGCGCTGTAATTGGGGCTGCCGTTGGTCGGTGCGAGCGGGTTTGTTGAAGCGGCATGAGCAATAGCCATCTCGATTTCAGCGGTAAAGTCGGGCGCAGCTCCAAACTCCGGATTACTCATATTTATATTATAAAATTTTAATGTTTATTTTACAAATATTTTATATGCTTTCCACGCGCTGAAGGTTAGGGAAGTGTGCGGTTGTGTGGCGGCTCGGCGTGGTATAATAAATCACGATTATGCTTGATAAAGTAAAAAACCTCAGCCACGCCGTTGTCGGCAAAGTCGCCGACAAAGCCAACGAACTCAACACTAAAGTTGCGAAGAAGGCACCTGTGGCCGAGCAATACGTCGTGGGGCTGGACATCGGAACGGAGTTCGTCAAGGTTTTGATTGGACGCGTGGCCGAGGAAGGCATTGAGATTATCGGCGTTGGACGCCAACACCAAGAGCTGAGCGACATGCAGGCCGGCGCGATTGCCGACATCGGCCGCGTTGTGGAAAACTGCGACAAAGCCCTTGCGCAAGCTGAGCAAGAAGCCGGCGTGAGCGTACGCACGGCGGTCATCGGCATCGCCGGCGAACTCGTCAAAGGCACGACGACGACCGTGCGCGTAACGCGCAAGAACCCTGACAAAGCATTGGATTTGCCAGAGGTGGAGCGCATCATCAAACTCGTCCAAGAACGTGCCGAGGCCAAGGCCAAAAAGCAATTGGCGTGGGAACTCGGCGGCAAAGAAGTTGACGTGCGGCTGGTGAACAGCGCGCTTGTGGGCATCGAGATCGACGGCTACAAAGTGACCAGCCCGATTGGCTTCCAAGGCCGCGACGTCGTCGTGCAGCTTTATACGGCGTTCGCGCCGCTCATTCACATCGGCGCTTTGGAGCGCACGGCACAGCAGCTCGACCTCGATCTTTTGGCCGTTGCCGCAGAGCCGTTTGCCGTGGCGCGTTCGGTTATCGGCGACGACAGTAACGCCAACCTCAGCGCCATTTTGATGGACGTCGGCGGTGGCACGACAGACATCGCCGTTATTAACGAAGGCGGCGTGCAAGGCACCAAGATGTTCGGCATTGGCGGCCGCGCCTACACACGCGCCGTGGAACGCGAGCTGGGTACGACGTTCGCCGAAGCCGAAGAACTCAAGCTCGGCCTCGCCAACGACACCGTGCCGGAAAGCAAAGTGGACGCCGTCGAAGGCGCGCTGGAAAAAACGTTGGACGTCTGGATCAACGGCGTGGAACTTGCCCTCGGCGAGTTTGAGAACAAGCTCGACACATTGCCTCGGCGCGTCTTGCTGTGTGGCGGCGGCTCCAGCCTCGACATGCTTATGGACAAGCTTGAGCAAACTGATTGGTACACGCACTTGCCGTTTACACGCAAGCCGAACGTGCAGCACATTCAGCCTGAAGAAGTCGTCGGCATCGTTGACAAAACCGGCCACGTCACCGATCATACCTTTATTACCGCCATGGGACTTTTGCGCGTCGGCCTCGACACGTTGCAATTTTCCACCGGCGGCGCGAGCGGCGAAGGCGGCTCGGTCAAAGACAAACTGGATAGGATGCTGCGCGTATGAGCATGGAACACGTCACCTCAACCGGCAAAGACACCATTTATATTGACGTTGACGACGAAATTACAACGATCATCGACAAAGTGCGCTCCAGCCATGCGCGCATCGTTGCGCTGGTGTTGCCAAAGCGCGCGCCGGTGCTGCAAAGCATCGTTAACATGAAGCTTTTGAAGCGCAATGCAGAGACGGCCAAGAAGCATCTCGTGCTTATTACCTCTGAAGCCAGCTTGTTGCCGCTTGCCGGCAGCGTTGAAATGTACGTCGCCAAAACCTTGCAGAGCAAACCTGAAATCCCGCCTGCGCCTGAATTGCCCGGCCATCATGCCGATGAAGACGACGATGAAGCCGTGCGCCTCGATGACGAAGCTCCCGCAGCGGCTAAAGGCGCAAAAAGCGCAGCAAACGCCGCCGCTAAGGAAAAAGAGAAGCTCGACGTAGGCAAAAGCGTCGGTGAGCTGGCCGCCGGCACGATTGCCACTGAGTCGATTGATGACGCAATCGACCTGGACAACGACGCCGACATGAGCGCCGGCGACCTCGCAAACGCCGCTGACAAAGTTGCAAAGTCTAAGAAGAAGTCCAAAGGCGACAAAAAGTTGCGGATTCCGAACTTCGACAAGTTTCGGTTGCTGCTTGCTCTTGGCGTCGTCGGATTCGTTGCACTCATCGTGCTATTTATCATCTGTGTAAAGGTTTTGCCGAAGGCAACCGTCACCATTGACACCAACCGCCAGGCGGTCAATATCAGCCCGACGCTCACGCTGAACCCTTCGGCAAATACCGTTGATACAAGCGGCGGCGTCGTCCCTGCACAATCACAAACAGTCACAAAAACGTTTACCGGCACGGCTAACGCAAGCGGCCAAAAGAACGAAGGCACTGCCGCGACCGGTTCGGTGACTATGTCCGCAGGCGCATGTACGGCTAATGCGCCGGCGGATGTGCCGGCAGGCAGCGGCTTAACGGCCTCTTTGAATAACGCAACGTACACATACATTACGCAGAGCGACATGTCGTTCGTGCCGAGCCTCTCGCACGGCAAGTGTACCTACGTTGGGCAGTCGAGCGTTAATATCACGGCGCAAAACCCAGGCGCCGCTGAAAATACGAACGGTTCGGTTTCGTTTAATGTCAGCGGCCGCTCGGATGTGAGCGCCAGTGGTTCAACTTCTGGTGGCACGGATAATGTAGTACAGGTCGTCCAACAGAGCGACATCGACAGCGCCACGAGCAAAATTGCCGCGCAAGACACAACCTCTATCAAGCAACAGTTATCAAGCAGCTTAACGGGTCAGGGCTCCACGCCGATTGCCGCGACGTTCACCGCCAGCACGCCGGCACCCAGCCCGAGCGTAGCGGCTGGTGCGCAAGCAACAAGTGTCACGGTTACCGAGCAAATTACCTACACGATGCTCGGCGCACGCCAAAGCGATTTGGAACAAATCGTCAAAACAGCCGTTGCCCAGCAGGTTAACTTGAGCAAGCAAAACATCGTTGATTACGGGTTGAGCAGCGCGTCGTACTCGCAACCGAGCGCTAACGGCAATGCGGTCAGCGTCAATATGCAGGACACGGCCGTCGTTGGCAGTGAGCTCAATACAGCATCACTCGCCAAGCAAATTGCTGGCAAGAAAACTTCAGAAGCCACATCCATCATTAAGTCCAATCCGGGCGTCACCAACGTCACCATCAAATACAGTCCATTCTGGGTCATGTCCGTGCCGAAGAACGCCAGCAAAGTAACTGTCCACATCGACCAACCAAAAACTGTTAGCAATGGATAGTTTCGTAGCGCTGGATGTTGGCGAACGTCGGATTGGTGTTGCCGTAGCACGCGCAGACGTGCGTATCGCCACGCCGCTTACGACACTTGCGAATGGCGATGACATCTTTGAGCAAATCGTTTCCCTCATCGAGGAACAGCACGCCGTGTCCGTCGTTGTCGGCTTGCCGCTTGGCATGGACGGGCAGGAGACGGCGCAAACGCACGCCGTGCAAACGTTCGTCGGCCAGCTGCGCGGCCATATTAAACTTCCGTTGTACTGGCAGGACGAAGCGCTGACGAGCCATAAGGCCGAGGAAGAACTGGCGTCGCGCGGCAAACCGTTTGCCAAAGGCGACGTTGATGCGCTGGCCGCAACCTTTATTCTCGAAGACTTTTTGCGGGAACAATCGCCGGAGCCCATGGCATGAGGTACACGACCAAAGCGCCGAAACGTCGCCGCTGGCCACGCCGCCTGTTGACGGTCGTGGCTATAAGCTTAGTGCTCGTCGTCGTAGCCACGTACTTTGTGCGGCGCGTGTACAACCACGATTTATTGCCCGTCGGCACCGGCGAGGTCAAAACCATCACGATCACCAGCGGCGAAAGCCTCGACACCATCGCGGCAAAACTTAGCAGTGAGAAATTAATTCGCAGCAATTGGGCATTCAAACTGTACGTCAGCACCAAACAAGTACGCAGCAATCTTGAGGCCGGCACGTACAGCTTGTCGCCGAGCCAAAGTACGCCGGAAATCGTGTCGGTCCTCACGCACGGCAAGATTGCAACGACGCTTGTGACAATTCTGCCCGGCCAGCGGCTCTCGCAAATTCAAAGTGCGCTCATAGCCGACGGCTTCAGCGCCAGCTCGGTGCAGTCGGCGTTATCCGTGACACAATACGTCAGCAGCTACCCGAAGCTGCTTGGCGACTTGCCGCAGGGCGCGACGCTCGAAGGCTTTTTGTACCCGGATTCATTCCAAAAGGACACGACCACGACGCCTGAGGACATCGTTAACGACTCGCTGACCGAAATGCAAAACCATTTGACGAGCGACATTACCGAAGGTTTTAGCGACGACGGCTTGTCGGTCTTCCAAGGCATTACGCTTGCTTCGATTGTCGACCAAGAAGTTTCCACGCAGAGCGACCGCAACCAAGTGGCGCAAGTTTTCCTCAGCCGTTTGAAGTCCGACATTTCACTCGGTTCCGACGTTACGGCTTACTACGGTGCGTTGGTCGCTGGCCAAACGCCAAGCGTCCATTACGATTCGCCGTACAACACGCTGCTCCACACCGGCTTGCCGCCTGGCCCGATCAGCAACGTTGACCAAAGCGCGCTGGAAGCCGTAGCGCACCCGGCTTCCACGAGCTGGCTGTACTTCGTCACGGGCGATAACGGTGTTACATACTTCTCGCAAACACTGCAAGAACACGACCAGCAAACGGCTCAATATTGTCACACGCTGTGCGCGCAGTAACAGAGGTAATCAAGGCGCGCTACGTTGAACTTAAACAGTTGTTTTGATATACTTTCATCTAAGCATGCCGCCGCAACGACATGTTTTGACGAGTAGCAAATGGTACAGTTTTGTTGAAACGAAACGGGGAGTTTGACGATTAGTCACACAAATACCGAAGCAATACAGCAAGCGCGGGAACGCCGCGTGTTGTTTCTCTCTCGCAAGAAACACCGGCCAATGAGCAAGTTCGCCCGGCAACGTGCGGTGCGCTACGGACTTATTTTTGGAAATTTGTTGGTCGTGGCGGCGATTGTGTTTTTTGTGCAGCGCGCACAGAACGGTCCGAGCGTCACGGCGCTGGCGGCCAGTGCGACAAGTTCCCAGGCACAAAACAATCCTCTGGATCAAATTTCCTCTGCCGACATCGCCGTAAGCGTGGCTGAGATGACGGCGTTGCCGGAGACGACAGCCGTCAATGACCACGCCATTACCGTAGACAGCGAGTTGGCGGTGACGCCTGCCGACACGACCGTCGTGGCCAAACCTCAGGAAGTCGCGACGAATTACGCAAGCCGTAACGATATTAAAACGTATGTTGCGCAAGCCGGGGACTCCGTTGCCAGCATCGCGTCGAAGTTTGGCCTCACGACAAATAGTGTGATGTGGTCGAACGGCCTTACGACGAACAGCGTTACGCCAGGTATGAAGCTCGTCATCCCCCCGGTCAATGGCATCGTGTATACCGTGAAGGCTGGTGACACGGCCGCCAGCCTCGCCCAAAAATACCAAAGCAACGAGGCACAAATTATTTCGTACAACGACGCCGAGATCTCCGGCTTGCAACCCGGCGAGCAGATTATCATCCCTGGCGGTCAACAGCCGGTCGCTGCAAAATCGGTATATAGCAGCCTGTCCGGCGGCTCAATTTCGTCGGCGACTTACGGCGGCTTCGGCACGTGTACTTACAAGGGCCATACCTACAGCAACTACGGCTACGACTGCGGCTTCTGCACGTGGTGGGTGGCCATGCGCCGCGCGACTACCGGCGCGCCAGTGCCGAGCAACCTGGGCGATGCTAGCTCGTGGCGCTCGCGCGCGTTGTCCATCGGCATGAGTGAGGGCACGACGCCGCGCGTCGGCGCCGTTATGTGGTTCACCGACGACCACGTCGCCTACGTCGAAGCCGTGGGTGCCGACGGCACTGTTACGATCTCCGAGATGAACCACGAAGGCTGGGGCATTGAAAACGCCCGCACCTTCAGCGCGGCTGACGCAGCAACGCACGTCTATATCTATTAAAAGATTCTTGCACATTTTGCATAGGGTGATATTATTTCCTTATGATAGAGGGTACATCACTAGGTGAAGCTCCACAGCCGCAGGATCTGGCCGCGGAACAAGCCACCGACACGCAGTTTCTAGATCCAAAAGAGGTCGCTAAGCAGTTTGGCGAGCGCCTTGCCGACGATCAAAACACCATATGGGACGTTATCTCTTGGGATGATTATCCCGGTGGCGAGGGTGGATTGAGACAATACCCAGTCTATGGTGCTGTTAATTACACCACCGAAACACTGAGCGTTGAGAGCCCGAGGCCTTACGACTGCGAAGACGACGAACAACACAAGGCTGCCCTACGTGAAGGCGAAGCGGCGATCGCGGTCATGACGCAGTTGGACGATGAGGATTTTGTCGCGTATATCGCCAGCCCTAATAACGCGCAGTTGGGTGAGGCTGAGGACATTGTGCAAGCAGTTCTTGGCATTGACGAGCACGATTACAACGTAGCGTTCAGGGCGGCGAAGGAACGGCTTGGGGAGGATCATGACCTCACCTTTGATGATATTTGCCACTCGCTCGGGCGCATAGAACTCGTGGGCCAGGGCGACGTGCAACATATACTTATTCCAGGCAATGAAAGGCGGTACGAAGTCGTAGGGAGAACACCCGACGACCTTGAGACTCACACCAAGCTGCGACGGGTCGTAGGAGGATTCGTCGGCGCGCTTGCAAGCCAGCCGGCGCAATCATAAATTTATACGCTCGACAAATATCACTTGCAGAGGCGGCGACTCCTGCTAGATGCGCATATGACAGAAATTTCACCTCGAGGCACAAACGAGAGCCAGCCGGCCGCTCAAAAGCCATTTTGCGGCGTTACGCCGGCGGAAACGTTGGATAGTTGGAGTGATGCGTTGCTTCATCATCCTAATGTTGCCGAGTTCGATGGGCTGTATTTACCGCTGATGCTTAAGGGCGTAAAGTCCGTACGGTTCTCGACTTATGGAACGAGTTGGCGCACAAGGTTTCCCCATGAAGTTGAGGGCGTGGCAAGGGATCGCGCGCTGCTTGCCGCGCGTAAGGCGTTTATCCGCGCAACGCTAGGTTACGGGGGCGAAGATCCAAGCATGCCGAAGCATCATTCATATGTCGCTGTCAAACCCGGCGAACTTCGTCCTGAGCATAACCCTTCTGAGTTCGGCGTGCTCTTAGGTGTGGCGTCTGAAGAAATCGACAGCGCAGTTGGCGAGGCCGCAGTCGCGTCCGATTATACGCACACGCTCACTCCTGAAGAACTATGTGAGCGCTTGGGTCGAAGTGAGCTTATCGACACGCTTAACCAGCCGCATATATTCGTCACCACGGCGTGGCCGGAAACTGAGATAGACGAACTGTTGCTGCCTTGGCCGGAGCACGAAGAATATCATCGTAGGATTCAGCTCATCACCGACGCGATCGCCCAAGGTTGACTTCTTTTATAATCTGTTTTTTGGTATACTAAAATCTATATGCAATTCGTAGACACCGCAACGGTAGCAGTGCAAGCAGGCGACGGCGGCGACGGCCACCTGAGTTTTCGCCACGAAAAATTCATTGACCGCGGCGGCCCAGACGGCGGCGACGGTGGTAAAGGCGGCGATATTGTCTTTGCGGCTAGCCGCAATCAAAACACGCTCGCTAAATTCCGCTTTCAAAAGGAAGTGAAGGCAGAGGACGGCCAGCCCGGCGGCAAGACGCGCAGGCACGGTAAAAATGGCGGCGACCTCGTCGTACCGGTGCCAGTCGGCACGATCGTGCTGGACGGCGAAAGAATTTTGGCCGACCTGCGGGAAGACGGCCAAACGGCCATCGTAGCCAAAGGCGGCCGCGGCGGCTTCGGCAACGCGCACTTCGTAAGCTCCGTGCGCCAAGCACCGCGCATTGCCGAAAAGGGCGAGGACGGTGTTGCCTTTACGGCGCAGCTTGAACTCAAAATGATTGCCGACGTCGGCCTCATCGGCTTGCCGAACGCGGGCAAATCTACCTTGCTTGGCGCCATCAGCAACGCGCGGCCAGAGATCGCGGATTATCCGTTCACGACCATTACGCCAAACCTCGGCGTCGTTGATGTTGATAACGAAGCCAGCTTGCTTTTCGCCGACATTCCCGGCCTGATTGAGGGCGCGGCCGCAGGCAAAGGCCTTGGGGATGAGTTCCTGCGCCACGTCGAGCGTACCGCCGTTTTATTGCATCTCGTGGACGGCTACCAAAACGACGTCGTTGAAGCGTACCAAACGATTCAGGGCGAACTCAAGTCGTACAAGGTTGACCTTACGAGCCGGCCGCAAATCGTGGTGCTTACTAAGATCGAGGCGTTGGGTGACGACATTGTTAAAGACCAGCTCGCAGCGTTGAAAAAAATTATTCCCAAGGGCGCACCGCTGCTCGCCATTTCCGCGCACACCAAACAAGGCGTACCGGAATTATTGCGCACTGCACTGAAGATGGTTCAGGCCGAGCGTGCCAAAACCGAAGCGCACGAGGTCGCCGAGGCAGACGACAGTTACGAAGGCTTGCCCGTGCTCCGTCTTGACGCGCATGACGACGATCGTTGGAACGTGGTGCGTGAAGGCGATACGTTTATCGTTACTGGCGCCAAAATTGAGCGCTTTGCCGCGCGGACCGACTTCGACAACGAAGCGACCGTTGAGCGTCTGCGTGACATCATGCGCCGTATGGGCATCACGCACGCGCTTGTTCGCCAGGGCATCGAGCCGGGCCAAACTGTTTCCATCGCGGGCTATACATTCGCTTATTAGAATTATAGAGGAGAGGAAACATCGACTTTGAAGTTAGTCCGCCGAAGGAATTGTCGCCAATGACCGAGGCAGAAGCGGTAATTTGGGAAACGTATTTCACTAAGATGATCGCAGACCGGCAAAATCTGTAACAGCCTGAAGCGTACGTAGGCCGGTAGGGCAGAATCTGCTACACTAAAGCGGTGAACGCCCCAACGCTTTTCTTTTATGATCTTGAAACGAGCGGCATCAGCCCGCGCTCGGCGCGCATTATGCAGTTTGCCGGCCAACGTACGACTTTGGACCTTGAGAGCATTGGCGAGCCGGTCAACATCCTTGTTCGTTTGACCGAAGACGTTTTGCCTGAGCCTGACGCCATACTTATTACCGGCATCACGCCGCAAACAACCTTGGCCGACGGCGTCACCGAGGCCGAATTCCTCAAAACTTTTCAGAGCGAGATTGCCACGCCCGGCACGATTATGCTCGGCTTCAACACCGTGCGGTTCGACGACGAATTCATGCGCTTCTTACATTATCGAAACTTCTACGACCCGTACGAATGGCAATGGCAAGACGGCCGCGGCAAGTGGGATTTGCTCGACGTCGTACGCATGACGCGCGCTTTGCGACCGGACGGCATCAAATGGCCGTTCGACGCCAAAGGCAATCCAACGAATCGTTTGGAACTCCTCACAAAGCTCAACGGCCTCTCGCACGAACATGCCCACGACGCCCTCAGCGACGTCTACGCCACCATCGAAGTCGCACGCCTCATCCGCGCCAAACAACCCAAACTCTTCCAATATCTCTTTGAAATGCGCGACAAAAAGAAAGTGATGGAACTCGTCAAAAAGAACGAGCCGTTTGTCTACGCCAGCGGCCGCTACCCGAGCGAGTTCGAGAAAACGACCGTCGCCGTGGCCGTTGCGGATTGCCCGAAAAAGCAAGGCGCGTTTGTGTTTGACCTGCGCCAAGACCCCAACGACTTTAAGGATTTGAGCGCCGAGCAACTCGCCGACGCCTGGCGCTGGAAAAAGCCGGATGAGCCGGGCCTGCGTTTGCCAATCAAAACGCTGCAATACAATCATTGTCCGGCCGTTGCGCCGCTCGGCGTGCTGGACGCTACGACGCAAGAACGTTTGAAGATCGACCTAGAGACGATCCAAAAGCATTTCAAAGCGCTCAAAGCAATCAAGGATTTTCCTGAACGCCTCCTCAAAGCCAACGAAATTTTAGAGAAAAAGCAGCAAACGTCCTGGCTGAGCAACGAAAGCGACGTCGATGCAAAATTGTACGACGGCTTTTTGGAAGACAACGACCGCAATTTGCTGAGCGTCGTGCGTGCGGCCAGCCCCAACGAACTCGGCGAGCTTGTTGACGATTTCAAAGATCCGCGCTGCAAAGCGCTGCTGCCTTTATACAAAGCGCGTAATTTCTCCAAGGATTTGACCGACGAAGAACGCGAGGCGTGGGAAGCGTTCCGCACGCAGCGTTTACTTGGCGGCGGCGCCAAAAGCGCAATGGCGAAGTTTATGGCGCGCCTGCAAGAAATCGCCGCCCGGCCCGGCCTTACCGGCGAGCAGCAGTACGTGCTTGAAGAGCTGCAACTCTATGCCCAGAGCATTATGCCGGTAACGGAAGAGTGATGTTTACGCTGTTTGCGTCGTTTGCTGCGCTACTTCGTCTTCGCTGGCACCGTCAGCGCTCGCGCGCTTGAACTTACCAAATACACGCACGGCAACATACGCGAGCAAACCGCAAATTGTCAGCTGCCACAGCAGAAACGTGATTTGAAGATGGGTGCCAGGAACCTGGCCTGATACGATAAAATTGATCATGCGAAAACTCCGCTTACGTTTTTAAGCGTCCACCCGGCCTTGGAACCACCGCGCAAACCTTCTAAGTTCTATTTTACATAGACTAGCTTTTTAGTCAAATAGATTTTAAAAGCGCTAATGGTTTGGAGAACGCCGGCATGGTACACTGAAAATACAAAGGGGGTGTCATGCAAAAAATTATTCCGTTCTTGTGGTTTGAAGACAAAGCCGAAGAGGCAATGGAGTTTTATCTCTCGATCTTCAAAGACGCCAAGCGTGGTGAAACGACGCGCTATGCCGACGACGTGCCGGGCCCTAAGGGTAAAATAATGTCGGCCGATTTCACGCTGTGCGGCCAGGAATTTATTGTGCTGAATGGCGGCCCGGTCGAAGGCTTCACCTTTTCGCCGGCCATTTCTTTTCTTATAAATTGCGAAACGCAACGTGAGGTTGACGATTTGTGGAAAAAGCTGAGTGACGGTGGCGAGGAAGGGCAGTGCGGTTGGCTCACCGATAAGTTTGGCATCACGTGGCAAATTGTACCCACCGCTCTCGGCGAACTTATGAACGACCCTGACCCCGCGCGGGCGCAGCGCGCCACGCAAGCGATGCTTAAGATGAAGAAGCTCGACATTGCGGCGCTGAAGGCTGCTGCTGACGGCGAATAAAAGGTTCTCGCCTTCTCACGACAGCTTACTAAACGTGCGAAGTTTATTGTGTGCGGATTTCAATTTCGCCGTGACAGGCGCGTTGCTTATGACATAGAATTTTGTAACGCTCTCAGAAGCGTTGCCGATGTTTGCGGCACGCACCTGAAGGCCGTGCAATTCGGCCGCGGCGCGGCTGGCGATGGCCGCGAAGTGCGGATTGCCCCACCGTTTGACGTCGGCGGCTGCGCCGGCCGTGTCTTCATGCTCAACGCGTTTGGCGTTCGGTAAATTGTTTTGCAAGAAACCGCTGCATTGCTTAAGTGCCGCGTCGTGCGAATAAACGGCGGTGACGTCCTCGACTTTGGCTCCGGGCAACGTAAGCAGGCATTGTTCGATAGGCAACGACACTTCGCCTACGACACGTGCCTCGCAGTCCTTGATAAGCTCGCGTACCGAAACCTCGGCGTCGCCAACCTCATGTACGGCGCCGGAAATAGAATTTTCCACGGCCACAACGCCAAAATCACATTCACTCAAACGTTCAAAAACTTCGCCAAACGTCGCGCAGTGCACAAGCGTAACGTCCGTACCGAAATGTTTCTGCGCGGCCATCACATGAAAAGAGGCCTCGCGGCCTTGTACAGCAACAATCATACCGTCCAAGTCTATCATAAACTTCGCCTGAACCGGTTATTTCGTAAAGCCTAAAAAGAGATCCGCGGCACTGCCCCCGATTTTTCCGTCGGGATTGCTGGTTTGGAGGTTGAGTGCTTTCGCGGCCATGCAAACATCATAGCACACGCTGCATGGTGGAAAAAATCCGCGTTTTGGAGTACAATAGACAAGTTTTATGGGAGAGCACGAACTTATAACCGTTCAAGGCGCGCGCGAGCACAACCTCAAGAATATTGATGTTACGATGCCGCGCAACAAGCTGGTTGTCATCACCGGTTTGTCTGGCTCTGGCAAATCTTCGTTGGCGTTCGATACGATTTATGCCGAAGGCCAACGGCGTTACGTGGAAAGTCTCAGCGCTTATGCCCGGCAATTCTTAGGCTTGATGGAGAAGCCGGACGTCGACCAAATAGATGGGCTCAGCCCGGCGATTTCTATCGACCAAAAGTCTACGAGCCGCAATCCACGCTCAACCGTTGCGACCGTCACGGAAATTTACGATTACCTTCGCTTGCTCTTTGCACGCATCGGCGTGCCGCATTGCCCGATTTGCGGCAAACCCGTAACGCGCCAAACAACGCAAAATATTGTTGATCAAATTGCCGGCCTCACTGAAGGAACGCGTTTGATGATTCTGGCACCCGTTGTCTCAGCAAAGAAAGGCGCGTTCGAGCACATCCCCGAACAATACCAACGCGCCGGCTTTGCCCGCGCCCGCGTCGATGGCGTGGTGTACGCGCTCGACGAGTTCCCAACGCTCGACAAAAATTATAAGCACACGATTGATATTGTGATCGACCGTTTGGTAAACGACGAAGCCAGCCGCGGCCGTTTGGCGCAATCTGTTGAACAAGCTTTGGAAGCCGCCGACAGCAAAGTGCGCGTGGTGAACGCCGACAACAACGAGGAGTTTCAGTACTCGTTGCAGTATGCCTGCATCGACCATCCCGACGTCGCGATTCCCGAGCTTGAGCCGCGCACCTTCAGCTTTAACTCGCCGCAAGGCGCGTGCCCGATTTGCACCGGCCTCGGCTCTCGTTTGGAAGTAGACCCGGAACTCGTCATTCCCAACGGCCGTTTGACGATCGCCGAAGGCGCCATCCGCCCGTTCAACCGCGTCAACGCCGACGCATGGTACATGAAGAAAATGCAGGCCGTCGCCGAAAAGTACGGCTTTAGTTTGCACGTGCCAACGGGTGAACTCTCGCAGGACAACATGCAGAAGTTGCTGTACGGCACTGGCAACGAAAAGTACAAAGTGAGTTTGGGCAGCGGCCGCACGTTTGAGACGACGTACGAAGGCGTCATCCCCAACCTCGAGCGTCGCCACAAAGAAACCGACAGCGAGTTTATGCGCCACGACATCGAACGCTTCATGCAAGAAAAGCCGTGCTACGCCTGCAGAGGTCTGCGTCTCAAACCGGAAGTTTTGGCGATCACCGTTGCCAAACATTCCATCATGGACATCTGTGATTTGTCGATCGACGACGCTGTGGCGTTCTTCAACGACGTCAAGTTCAACGAAAAGGAGATGCACATTGCGCGGCAGGTTCTCAAGGAAATCAACGCGCGTTTGAGCTTCTTGCAAGACGTTGGGCTGAATTACCTTACGCTTTTGAGGGGTGCAACGACTTTGAGCGGCGGCGAAGCGCAGCGCATCCGTTTGGCGACGCAGATTGGTTCTGGCCTGCAAGGTGTGCTCTACGTTTTGGACGAGCCGAGCATTGGGTTACATCAGCGTGACAACGACCGCCTCATAAAAACCTTGAAACATTTGCGCGACCTCGGCAACACTGTCTTGGTCGTTGAACACGACGAAGACACTATTCGCACGGCGGATTATTTGTTGGACATTGGGCCGGGCGCCGGCATTCACGGCGGCCACGTGGTTGCGGCCGGCACGCCGGTGGAAGTTGAGAAAAATCCGGAGAGTGTTACAGGCCAATATCTTTCGGGCGCAAAGAAGATTGCTGTGCCGAAGAAGCGCCGCAAGGGTAACGGCAAAGAACTCGTCATTCGCGGCGCGCGCGAGAATAACTTGCGCGGCATTGACGTGAGGATTCCTTTGGGTGAACTTGTGGTCGTTAGCGGCGTTTCCGGCTCGGGCAAATCCTCGCTCATTAACGACATTTTGGCAAAAGAATTGCAAGCGCGTTTGATGCGCGCCAACACCGTGCCGGGCAAGCACGACGATATCGAAGGCATCAAAGAACTCGACAAAGCCATTGTGATTGACCAATCGCCGATTGGCCGCACGCCGCGCTCAAACCCGGCAACCTACACCGGCCTCTTCACGCCAATCCGCGAACTTTTCGCGAGCACGCCTGAGGCAAAGTTGCGCGGCTATTCGCCCGGACGCTTTAGCTTTAACGTCAAAGGCGGCCGCTGCGAAAACTGCGCCGGCGACGGCATCATCAAAATCGAAATGCACTTTTTGCCGGACGTCTATGTGCCGTGCGAAGTTTGCCACGGCAAACGTTACAACCGCGAGGCGTTGGAGATTCATTACAAGGGCCAGACGATCAGCGACGTTCTTGGGATGAACTGCGAGCAGGCGCTGGCGTTCTTCGAGAACCAGCCGGGCATTGCGCGCAAACTCCAAACGCTCGTGGACGTCGGCCTCGGCTACATTTCCCTCGGCCAACCGGCAACGCAGCTTTCTGGTGGCGAAGCGCAACGCATTAAACTTGCGAGCGAACTTTCGCGCCGCCCAACTGGCCGTACGCTGTACATTTTGGACGAGCCAACGACCGGTTTGCACATGGCCGACGTTGATAAACTTCTCAGCGTTTTACATGCGTTGGTTGATACGGGCAACAGTATGGTCATCATCGAACACAACCTCGACGTTATTAAGTCTGCGGATTACTTGATCGACATGGGTCCCGAAGGCGGCGCCGGTGGCGGGCAAGTCGTCGCTACCGGCACTCCCGAGGAAGTCGCGAAAGTTCCGGCTAGCTTCACGGGTCAGTTCCTCAAGCGCATGTTGTAGGATCGGCGCTATTTGGCGGCGAGATAAGCTCTACGCTTCGGTTTTGGTTCCGTCTTTGCGGCGTTTGAGCGCGGCCAACATTTTTTGCCGCGATTCTTTTTCGCCGAAGAGATGCCAAAGCACCGGGCCAAAGGTAATGACGGTAACAACGCCGACCGTTGGAATAATGTAGTGGTCGATGTTTGGAATTTTGCTGCCGAACCAATAGCCGAGCAAGGTTACGAGCGTCGCCCATGCGATGTCGCCAATGGCGTCGAAGATAACAAAATGCAATCGGTTCATTTTGCCAACACCGGCGACGATTGGCGCGAAGGTGCGCACGATTGGCGCGAAGTGTGCGAGGAGCATCGTTTTTGCACCGAAGCGTTCGTAGAATTTTTCGGCGCGCTCAACGTATTCTTGGCGAAAAATAAGGCCATCCTTTTTACGGAATAACCGTTTGCCGCTCAAACTCCCGATTGTATAACCGGTGTTGTCGCCGAGGATTGCGGCCAGTGCGATAACGGCAATCGTTACGGTCAGGCCGCCGCTTAATTTGCCTTGCGCGGCAAACACGCCGGCAGATAAAAGTAACGTGTCGCCGGGCAAAAAGAAGCCGACCATCATGCCGGACTCTGCAAAAATAACTGCGGCGATCGCCAGCAACCCGCCGCTCTGAATAATATGTGCTACGTTCACTAACCAATCGTACCGTGGATTGCCCTTGGCGTCTAGTGTAAGTGCCGAATGGCTAAAGGACTAATCTTTGCGGCCTTGGGGCGATTGCTCTGGCGAAGTCGTGATGGAATGACGCGTCGCAAGCGTACCAGGCCGCAACGGCATATTTTCGATGTGGTGTTCGACGAATTCCCCTTCAATGGTTCCGCGAAAATCAGATCGCAGTACGGCGCTTAGCCCTATGCCGCGCACTACGATACGGCCGCGGCGGGCGCCTTTTGCTGCGTATTCGCCAACATCGCCGCCAACTTCAATAGTAGCCTCTGCGCCCTCTAAGTCCTGCCCGCAATAATCGCCTGCCGATCCTCGTACGATGATGGAGGCGGATCCGCTAGCCCTCCGGCCGACACTGTTGCGGGCATTACCGGAAATATCGAGCGAGGCGTAGCCGGACGCCTCGGCGCCTGTGTTGTCGCCGGCCGACCCATGCACCGCGATAAGTGCGACGCCGCCCATCCTATATCCGACGTAATCTCCGGCATTGCCGTGGACGGTGAGTTCGCCGGTACGCAACCAGGCGCCAACGCCGTGCAGTTTACCGTCTAATTCCCGGGGAATCTGAAGCTCAACGTGATCGTCATCCTTCAGCCGTTCGGCAAGGAGCCGGGAAAACGTCCCCACGACGTGATTGAGACTGAAGTCTTCTCCGGCCTTTGCTTGCATAGCGCTAACGTATGGAAGGAGTTGTTCATTCCAAAATGTTTCGATATGACTTACGGTAACACTTTGGCCAAGTTGCTCGTTGATTGTCCGTATAAGTTGCGGTGAATAAGCAATACCCAAACCTTCGGTGGCCGAGCTGCTGAAGCAGTGCGGCGCAGCGTCGTACAGCAACGCTCTGAACGCTTGTGCAGTACGCTCAAAACCCAACAATATGTTTTCCTGTTCCTCGCGCATATCCCACGGTTCATTTTCATACGTCTGCCACGAGGCGAGTTCCGGCTTGCGCGGTGGTGCCGGCGTTTGGTCCGGTTGCGCTTGTTGGCCTTCGGCTGCTGCGGCGGCTTCATTTGTGTGGGCGACCAGCCGCTCGGTGCGCAGGTTAAGGATGCCCGCGACGGCGGAGGCTACTACCGGCAATCGTTCCGGCACGCTGGCCATATCTACCTCCAAAAAAGCTCTCAGTTGCCTTGCTTCGGAGACGCGTATTTTAGCGAGTACCTTTCTCTCGATCTGTCGTATACGTTCACGGGTTACACCGTAGACTGCTGCTATTTGCCCAGAAGTCCACGGTTCGCTCCGTTCTTGTAAGCCGTTCTTCAGGGTGAGTGTGCCGGCCTCGCGCGAACCGAGTGCCTCGAGCATCTCCTCGATGAGCCTGTCGCGTTCGGCGATCTCTGCCTCCGTCGTGGCATCGGCGTTAGGGTCTGCAATGAGTTCAGCCAGTGACAGCCATGCCTCTGCATCGTCGTCATCCGGTGCTTCTTCCGGTGCATTGACCGTAAGTCCGACGTCATCAATGGAAACGGTGCGTCGCCCATCGTCGCGCTGTTGCATCGTTTCGAGTTCTTCCGGCGTGAAGGCGTCCGGCTTGCGGCGCGCCTCGTATAGTTCGTCCATGGCACTATGGCCAACGTACCAACCGGGCATCTCGTGTACTTTGGCGTGCCTGCTCAGTGCGTTGTGGATGTGATATTTTGCATGCGAGAGGAACGGAACGGGCTTGCCTTTGGGGTCGAGCTTAGGCGTGAACGTATCGGCGGCTTTGACTAGCGCTTCGTTCGCCACTTGCGTCCTGTCTTCGAGGTCTGCGAAGCGCGACTTTAGTTTTGTGATGTCGCTGTATGCGCCGGGCCGCCACTCGCGCCGCGAAGAAGGTGACGCAATTTCTTCAGCCTCAGCAGAAACGTCCGGAGCTTTGCCCGATTTTTTCGGTGGTACGATATTCATCGAAGCGCGCGCATAGTACGACGCGAAACGGAGGTTTGTCTCTATAAGTTTATGCTTCGCTTGCGTGCCTGCGGCAATGAGCGCGGCGTATCGTTTGCGTT
Organism: Saccharimonadales bacterium (SeqCode); assembly: GCA_036568905.1. Lineage (GTDB taxonomy): Bacteria > Patescibacteriota > Saccharimonadia > Saccharimonadales > UBA4665 > DATCRQ01. The sequence continues at coordinate 143,827 of DATCRQ010000001.1, forward strand.
CTGCGAGCGCACGTTCGGGGTCAGTTTCAAACAGCGCAGTGATGCCGGCTTGCGCGGCGTTGGCTGCTTGGATAATCCGCGCACATTCCTGGTCTTCCTCAGCCGTCAAGTAGCGTTCGGACGAACCTGTATGGCTTTCTTGCAACTGTTTTGCTGCGCGGTGATAGCGATAGTAGCCGCTTGCAATTTCGGTAGTGCCACGCAACTCAGCGGGGGGGGTGCATCAAATAAAAGGTCGGGATCTACCGGGAGTTCGGGCGTTGACATATTTCTGTATTATAGCATGTTTTTGATAAATACCCTGGATGTTTCGTAAATATATACGCGGTGCGAGCAGGGTTTGGTATACTAAGTACAAAGTGGGCGAATAAGGAGGGTATCGAAATGGAAGATGTAACAGTTACCTATAAGAAACGCGATGTAACGGGCAAAGCCGTAAAGCGGCTGCGCACCGCCGGCCACGTGCCGGCGGTGATTCACGACCATGGCAAGGAATCGCAAGTCGTGCAAATTGAGTACGCACACATGGTCAAGACGTTTCATGCCGCAGGCAAGCACCACCCGGTGCATCTCGACGGCGACCATAAATACACGGCACTGATCAAACACGTTACGTTTGACCCCAAGCGTAATACCATCACGCACGTCGTCTTCAACGCCGTGAAGGCGAATGAGAAGGTTGAGACGACGGTGCCGGTGCATCCGCAATATGCCGAAGGCAACGACATCTCGCCAGCTGAGCGCGCCAGCCTCATCGTGTTGCACAACACCGAATCCGTTGAGGTTGAGGCGTTGCCAAAGGATTTGCCGGACGAGCTGTTCTTCGACGGCGAGAAGCTCGTGGCCGTCGGGGATCACGCCACCGTTGCCGACCTCACCATTCCGCAAGGTGTCGTCGTGAAGACCGATCCAACGACCGTGCTTTCAACGGTCTTTGAACCAAGCGCCTTACAAGCCGCTAACGATGCCGCCGGCGGCGATGCCGAAGCCGACGAAGCAACCAAAGAAGAAACGGCCGAGGGCGAAGCAGAAACCGGCAAAGCCGAAGGCGAAAAGAAAGAATAGTTCTCTAAAAATCTAGGACAAACGGCGCGCGAAACGTTTCGCGCGCCGTTACTTTTGGTATAGTTAAAGCATGACGTGGTTTCGTCCTAAGACGTTGCTCGACAAAACGTACGAGATTGGCCTCGCAATCAAAGGCATCGACGGCTTCTTTGAGCTGCTTGGCGGCTTGCTATTGTGGCTTGTGCCGAAGGACGCCATTGGGCGAATCACCAAAGACCTTACGCAAAATCAGCTCGACAAAAATCCGCACGATTTTGTTGCCACGCACATTTTGCATCTCGGCCAGAGCATTATGCACGGCCATAACGGTTTTGCCATCGCGTTTTTGGTAGCGCACGGCGTCATTAAGCTCGCGCTTGTCGTTGCATTGCTGCGCAACAAATTGTGGGCGTATCCGTGGGCGCTTGTCGTCCTCGGTTTGTTCCTCGTGTATCAAGTGTATGCATTTATTATTAACCCGACGTTTGGTATGGGCTATCTGAGCGTGCTCGATGCTATTATCATTTGGCTCGTCTGGCGCGAATGGCAAAAGGTGCGCATGACGCGGGCTATTGTATAGTTTTTATGTTATAATAAGCGCAATTATGAGACGAAAATTAGCGGCAGCGGGTCTTGGCATTGGTTTGGCATTTGCGGGCACGGCGTGTAACGCGCATGAAACCGCATCGGCCAGGCCAACCTTTGTAATGCCCAAGCATCCGTACGATATCGCCGCATCAGACAAAACGTATATAGAGGGACGGTTTACGGCGTATGCCGGCCATCTGAAGCGTATAGGCGCCATTGCTGCCGATACGAAGCTAATTTTATTGAACGGCGGCGACACACTTACGTGCAAAGAGCCGGGCGATTTGCCGCCGCAACATATGAGCGCGCAGTCGATCTCCGAGTACTGCCCAAGCGAGCATGCCGTTGTCTTGACTGCCGGCGACATGAACGCCGCGAGGTACGTCGGGAAATACCACGCGCAAATATCGTTTATCATCGCTCACGAACTTGGCCATGCAGAGCAGGAACGGCAGGGCGAATTAACCGCGTCTTCACTCAGCATGCCAGAGCATCCGTACATTGAAGAGCAGGCAACTTGCTACGGCGGCGAAACGATGAAGCTGTTCGATCCATCGTATGCTACGACGGTAAACGAGTTGCTTCTGGACACGCCAACAGACCCGGCTCACGGCACGAGCCGGGCGCAGGCCGGCGCATTCATGGCAGGCGCTACGACCGGCCATTGCCCGCTCGGCTATACACCGGCGTCGTAAGTTAGTCCTCGATAAAGCCGCCGGATTGGTGCGCCCACAGTTTGGCGTAAACGCCGTTGTGTTTGAGAAGCTCTTTGTGCGTGCCTTGTTCCACAATTTCGCCGTGGTCGAGCACCAAAATGCGGTCCATCTTTTGAATTGTGCTGAGGCGGTGCGCGATGACAATGGCCGTGCGCTTTTTCATGAGTTCTTGCAGGGCGGCTTGGATGAGCACTTCGCTTTCGGAGTCGAGCGCCGAGGTTGCCTCATCCAAAACTAAAATTGGCGCGTCTTTGAGAATGGCGCGGGCAATGGCAACACGCTGGCGCTGGCCGCCAGAAAGCTTTACGCCGCGTTCGCCAACAAGTGTTTCGTAGCCGTTTGATAGCTGCGCAATGAATTGGTCGGCGTTGGCCTTACGCGCCGCTTCGCGAATTTCTTTGTCGCTGGCGTCCGTTTTGCCGTAGGCAATATTCTCGGCGATCGTGCGGTGAAACAGCAACGGCTCTTGCGGCACATAGGCAATGTGCCGGCGCAAATCGTCCTGAGCGAGCTGCGCAATGTTCTGGTCATCAATGAGAATCTCACCTGAGTCTAGGTCGCTGAAGCGCAGCAAAATACGTGTGAGCGTGGATTTTCCGGAGCCCGACGGCCCAACGAGGCCGATCTTTTCACCGGCTTTGATTGTAAGGGTCAGGCCGTTGAACAACGCATCGCCGGCACCGCCGTGAGTAAAAACAACGTCGTTAAACTTGATAGTTCCATCAGTTATGCGTGCCGGCAGCGGCGCTGCAGGATCTTTGATTTCCGGTTGAATAGCGAGAACCTCAACCATATCTTTTGCATCGCCAAGCGCGCGGTTGTAGTTGCGCAGCGCGCTATTGCTGAAGGTGAAAAGCTGGCTTACGATGCCGGACGTGTAACTGAGGATAAGGTACACCACGGCGAAGTTCGTATTGAACACGACCACGCCAACCACGGCCATTACCAGCGCGAGCGTCGAGAGACTGCTCGTCATGGAACTAAAATAAACCTGCTGGCGCGCATGGGCGTTGAACATCTCACCAAGCATTTTGTGTGTTTTGTCAGTAGCGCGGGCGAAGCGCTTGGCCTCAAACGTGCTGCCAGAAAAACTTTTGATTGCCATAACGTTGGTAATGGCATCTGCTAAGAAGCCCGTTTGCTCGCTCTCGGCGGCCGCTTGTCGTGCTGCGGCGCGGCGTGTGGGCCCGGTAATGAAGAATGCGGCAACCATGTAACAAATTGAAAACGCCACGAGCAGCGCCACAAAGAGTGCGGCACGGTTTGCTAAAATCAAGACCACGAGTATCAAACTCGAGAGCAACGGCAAGACCATAAAGATCGTTGTGTCCGCAAATCGCACGTAACTGCCCATGAGTTTGCTTGTTTGCGACACGAGCGATCCGCTAAAGCGGTCTGCGTGAAAATTAGCGCTTTGCTTCAGCATATGGTCAAAGATCTCCCGTGCCATGGCTTTCTCAACGTGGCCTTCTAGCTTCCAGTCAAAGTAATCGACGACACGCCACATCACGACGCTTCCAAGGAACTGCAGAAGCGCGTAGGCGATGAGGTCGCCGCCAAAGCTTGCCCACAAATGATGCGGCTGAAAATCGCCGCGGCTCAAACGGTTCAGGACGCGCGCAACGATGAGCGGCGGCAAGAATTGGTTCACCAGAACCGTGAGCGGGACAGAAATAAGTACGCCGGCAACCGTACGCGGGTAGCGCCGAGCGTGCCGCCAATAATATGCCAGTGTCGTGCGAGCATTATCTGAGCGCATGATATCGCCCTTTCGTTGTAAGTTTATAAGCTTTGCAGAAAGTTGCTGCAAGAACAGAGGACCTTGGGTGGTCATGCCGTAAATCAGCGGGCTTCGTTTTTGCGCGAAGCCATAATGTCCTTAAGCATAACTGAGGTTTGTTTATTTCACAAGAGAAAGCTATTGTAAAAGTAACATCGACGTTGCTATAGTGTGGCAATGCGCAAGGATCTACGTTTGAGCGACGAAGACAAGCAACGGTTTGCCGAGGAACAGGCCTTGGGGATGGTCGCTCCTGAAGCCGACGTACTAAATCGGGTTGCTATATGCGTAAGCGAAGCAGAGATCGGAACGCCAGCCGTGAAGAAAATCGTAGCGAAGTTGTTTACGGCGGCTGGCGGGCAAATTGAAGCCGGCCGTGCCGACGCCGAAAAAGGCCATACGCGGCGGTTGGTTGGTTTGGCTGCACCGCAAATCGGCGTGTCCAGGCGCATTATCGTCGTTGACACTAAAGTAACTCCGGAGCGCAAAGGCGAAAGCCGTTTGGAATGTTTGATAAATCCAGAAATCGTATGGCGCTCGCGCGAGACAACGCCTGGGCGCGAGGGCTGTTTCTCCGCCGGGCCGGTGTGGGGCACGGTGCGCCGGCCGGTTGCCGTGAAAGTCCGGGCGTTAACACCGGAAGGCAAAGTGATTGAACAGATCTTTGAAGACTTTACGGCGCGCATCGTGCAACACGAAATCGATCATCTGGACGGCGTACGTTTTCCGGAGCGCATACGTTCGGACCGTCATCGCCATTGGGTGCACGCCGAGGAACTTTTCGATTACGCCAAGCGCTCAGAAGGCTGGCCGCACATCGTCACACGCGCCGAGTGGGACTCTTTTAAGCACGGCGAACTGCTATACTGAACCGTACAAGTTCATCTTTATCTTCGGCTTGCCGGCAGGCGGCAAAGCGCACGCCCTAAGAATCGTCGTAGGAGATCATCGAAGCGTTTCATTTATAGCGGTATAATAAGGCCATGACCGACGCGCTTGCCGCCAAGCTCAAAACGTTGCCCGCCTCGCCCGGCGTCTATTTTCATAAGGACGCCAAGGGTGAAATTATTTACGTGGGCAAAGCGGCGGTGCTTAAGAACCGCGTGCGGCAATATTTTCAGAAGTCGCGCGTGCGCGATCCAAAGACCGACGCGTTGGTTGCAGAAATCTTCGACACTGATTGGATGGTCGTGGACAGCGAGCTTGAAGCATTGTTCCTCGAGGCCGAGATGATCCGCCGATACATGCCACGCTTCAACATTTTGCTGCGCGATGACAAGTCGATGAGCTATATCCGCATTGATTACAACGCCAATTTCCCCACGGTTTCAACGACGCGCCGGCCGTTGGATGACGGCGCAAAGTACTTCGGCCCGTACCTCAGCGCGACCGGCGTGCGCCAGGCTCTCAAAGTTTTGAGAAGGATTTTCCCGTTTGCCACGCGCCGAATTCCCGGGCAAAAGCGCGCGACGTTGCATTATCACTTAGGTTTGGACCCGGGACTTGAAGAAGGCAAGACGACGATCGAGGCGTACCGTGCCAACTTGCGGCGTTTGATTTCTGTCATCGAAGGCAAAAAGGCGAAGGTTGAGCACGACATCGAAAAGGAGATGCACGCCGCGGCCAAAGCCGAGGATTTTGAGTTGGCCGCCAAGCTTCGCAACCAGCTCTTCGCCTTGCAGCACCTCGCGAAGCACGTCATCTTCAGCGATAAAGAGTTTATGGACATCAGCAAAGACCATGCGCTTGCTGAACTCGTGGAACTTTTGAATCTCAACGGTTTTCCGCGGCGCATCGAAGGCTACGACATCTCGCACATGCAAGGTACGAACGTCGTGGCGAGCATGGTTGTCTTTACGAACGGCGCGAGCGACAAGGCGCAATACCGCAAGTTCAAGACGCTGCGCGAGCACAACAACGACTTTTATAATATGAACGAAACGTTGCGGCGGCGCTTGAGCGAAAAGAACGTGAAGGCGTGGGGCAAGCCGGATTTGATTTTGATTGACGGCGGCAAAGGGCAGCTTGACGCGGCAATCAAAGCGCGCGACGCTGCGGCCGAAGTTACGCCGGCCGTTGCGAAGATTCCGTTCATCGGCCTCGCCAAACGCGAGGAGCAAATCGTAATTCAGCTCGAGAAGTCCAACGTGTTACTCAACGAACCGATGTTGCAAAAGCTCGGCGGCTTCACGACGACCAGCGACGACTTTACATTGGTGAACGTGCCGCACAGCACCAATCTTGTAAAACTTTTGCAGCGCGTGCGCGACGAATCGCACCGTTTTGCCGTGACGTATCATTCGGTTTTGAAGGTGAAGCAGCAGACGGCCAGCGCTTTGGACGACATTCCCGGAATCGGCCCGGCGACGCGCAAAAAACTCATCCGCGCGTTCGGTTCTTTGCGTGGCGTGCAGGCGGCGTCGCTTGCGGAACTCGAGGCGGTTGTCGGCGAGGCGAGGGCTGCTTCGATAAAGAAAATTGCGTAGGTGATATTGATGTATTCTAATTTTTATGTTAATATATCTATCAATAAACGTGAATTCTTTGTAGGAGATTGTGATGGCAACGGGACATGATGGCGCGCCTCGGATAGTTACTGCGGTGAAAAACGCCGAAGGCGTGTACGAGGTTCCGGCTACGCGACAGTCGCATGAACAGTCGGGCCGCGCCAGCTTTAGGAGTTTTTTAGATAAGGCTTTGGGCGTCGGCGCTCTTGTGGCTTTTTCTGGCGCAATTGTCCAGGCAGCTCCTTCTGTACAGAATGACATTTTGAATTGTCTCACCCCGGAGTCCGGCGCTATTGCACTGCCGGCAACTGATGTTTACGACCTGCTGAGTGGCGATGCTGCTGATCGAAACGTTGGCGCGGCGGACGTCCAAACGATTCTTCAAAGCGAAGCGCCCGATATCTTAGCATTGCCGGACATAAAAATTTCTGTTGTCGAACAATCGGTAACCGACTATCGTGCTGCAAGTACTGAAGCCGCGCAGTTGGCCGCGGTGCTCGATAGCGAATTCTCTTTTGCTCATGGCGTTCAGCATGAAGCCGTGGCTGCGAGTGACGGTGAAACGCCTGGCGCAGTTAGCTTGAGCATTGTGCCGCAAGGTGCGCCGGCGCACGAGTCACTTGTTCAAAGCATTTTCTGCGACTAAGTGCTGAGCATGTGCGTAACTTTAATTTTTATGGTATAATTTAGTTATTATGGCAGAATTGAATCACTTTGAAGACCAAGCTTGGCAATCCATCGTAAGCAGTTACAGCGCGGATGCCGCTCGTGAACCTAAAATAGCAGCGCGTCACACGCGTCGCGGCCTTATGGCGGGAACGAGTGCCGCCCTTGCTGTCGGCCTTGCCCTGGCTGGCTGCGCCGATATAAAAAGCACACACGATGTGTCCAGCTCGCAGGTTACTGCGTCTGCCGGCGGCGAGTGCGCGCAAGTTTCGGACATGCAGCTGCCCGACAAGACGGCGCATGAACTCATGGACTCTGGAACTGACTCTCGAACGAAAGGCTGGATTGCACTGCAGGAAGCGCTACAAAAGGAAACCAACTCATCTGCCGGCATAGTCGGTGACGTTACCTTCAAGTTGGTATACCCGAGTGCCAAACAAGCGACCGCTCCGCAAGACGTTACTGCCTTATGGAACGACATTAGCACGAATCTGCCCCAAGAAGCGGGATCGTCGGGCGCATCCAAGCTAGCGTACGGCGAGATGAGCCACGCGGTAAATAGTGAAGAAGTCTTCGTTGTGAGCGGCAGCTACTGCGAAGCAACAAATTAGGCATCGGCTTCCACGCTTCCAGGCATTGTTTTATGGACATGTCGAAAAAGAAAAGAGCCGAGGAAAATCCCTTGGCTCTTTTTTGATCTAATCTAACTACTTTATTTTGCGAATGCAGGTGCGCCGATGAGTGCACCCAAGACACCTGCGCCAGCCTTTGCAGCGCGAGCGCGGCGTTTCTTTGACGATTCAACCGGCGTGTTGCGGGCTTCCAATTCAGCACGTTCTGCTGCTGCCTTGGCGCTAACCAGTTCTTCAACTTGCTGGTACGCGGCAAATTCAGCGTATTGTCCGTAAGTGGTGTGTACCGTTGCGGAGATGGCTGGCTTTGCAAAAGCGAGGAACAGGTTGCTTGTTGGTGTAACGGCCTCTACGTCTTTTGAGGCGTAGACGTTAAAGACGAGGTCAAGTGCATCGGTTGCTTTTGCTGTTTGCAAAACAACTTTTTCTTCGCGGGCTGCGGCGAGCATGGCTTCGTAGCCTTGCAGCGCTGCGGCTTCTTCTACGGAGATAGCACCAAAAGAAGCTTCTGGAGCTGTGGAGAATTCAATCATCGATGAAACTTCACTCATAACCCCGTCATTTTAGCAAAAAGAGCTACAGAAGTCAATACTTTAAGCATTAATTGCGCCCTTTACTTTACCATAATTTGACGCGCAGCGCGGTCGTGCTACGCTAAGGAAATGTTTGACAGCGATTTCTTCGCGGGCAACCGTGAACGGCTCAGGCAACTCTTTACGGGCACGGCGCCGATTATCATAACGGCCAACGGCCTGCTGCAAAAGGGCAGCGACGAGTCGTACCCGTTTCATCAGGATGCTAGCTTTTGGTATCTCACGGGCGTGGACGTGCCGGACGTGGTGCTTGTGCTGGACAAAGACCGCGAATACTTTATTGTACCGGGCCGTAGCGCAACGCGTGAGGCGTTTGACGGCGCCGTTGACGCCGAAGAGCTTACTCGCCAAAGCGGCGTGCGTGAAGTGCTGGACGAGAAAACCGGCTGGAAGCAGCTTGAAAACCGTATGAAAAAGGTGCAGCACGTGGCGACGTTGGCCGCGCCGCCAGCGTACGTGCCGGATGCGGGGCTGTTTACAAACCCTGCGCGCGCCGAACTTATCCGTCGTTTGAAGGGCGTGAATAACGAATTAGAGCTACTCGACTTGCGTTCGCACCTCGCACGGATGCGCATGGTGAAGCAGCCGCAGGAACTAGCGGCAATTCAAAGGGCTATCGACATTACGCTTGCCGCGCTCAAAGACGTGACGCGGCCTGCGCAACTTGTTAAATATGCGTATGAATACGAAGTTGAGGCCGACTTGGCTCGCGGCTTCCGTAAGCGCGGCGCGCGCGGGCACGCTTTTGCGCCGATTGTTGCCGGCGGCCCGCGAGCCTGCACGTTGCATAATGTGGCTAACGAGGCGGCGCTTTCCAGTGACGAACTGCTCACGATGGACGTGGGCGCCGAATTCGACCACTACGCCGCCGACATTACGCGCACCGTTTCCCTTGGTGGCAAACCGTCACGCCGGCAACGCCAGGTTCATGAGGCTGTCCTCGAAGCACAAGAATTCGCGTTCTCCTTGCTCAAACCTGGCGCGCTGCTACGCCAGAATGAACGGCAAGTCGAGCAATTCATCGGCGAAAAGCTGCGCGAACTCGGCCTCATCAAGAGTATTTCCGAAGACGCCGTACGCAAATATTTCCCGCACTCCACTTCGCACTTCATGGGCATTGACGTCCACGATGCCGGCGATTACGACCAGCCGCTCAAGCCCGGAACGGTGCTGACGGTTGAGCCGGGCATTTACATTCCCGAGGAAGGCATTGGTGTGCGTATCGAGGACGACGCGCTCATCACCGAAGACGGCGTGAAGAATCTTAGCGCCGCATTGCCGCGCGAGCTTTCGTAAACTTCGCCGTTTTTCGTGCTACAATAAGGCAAATGAAACAGCAAAGCTTCCTGTATCGTTTTTTGGTGCGCTGGCTGGTGTGTAGCTTGGGTTTGTGGATTGCGGCCGGATTGCTCGGCTCGCACATAAGTTACGACAGCAAGTTCCACGTTATTGTCGTCGCCGGGTTGATTTTGGCGATCATCAACGCTGTTATCCGGCCGATCGTCATTATCCTTTCGCTGCCGGCCATTTTGTTGACGCTTGGATTATTCATGATTGTCGTCAACGGTTTTTCGGTGTTCCTCGCCAGCAAATTGTATTCGCCGCTGCACGTTAAGAACTTTTGGGCGGCAATACTTGCGGGCATGATCATCGGCTTGGTAAACTATTTAGTAAGTGCAATTTTGGAGAACCGCGCATGAATATGAGTATTTGGAACTATTTGACGATTGGCTCGATGCTGCTTTTGACGCTGCTCATTTTGGTGCAGACGCGCGGCGCTAGTTTGGGTGCTGGTTTGAGCAGCGCGGGCGAGGTGAACACCACGCGCCGCGGCACGGACAAGACGATTTTTCAGCTGACGATTGTGGCGGGCCTCGTTTTTGCCGGCTCGCTTATCCTTGGAATCGTAATCGGATAGCTGCGGGCGGGCGATGATTTTTTCTCGCGCCACCAAACTCCGCTTTCGCCGCCGTTTGCGCGTGCAACAGCAGCAAGTTGTGTTGTTGAGCCAGCAGGCCGAGGCCGAGTTTGAGCGAGACTTCTTCAAAAAGATCGAGCATCTCAGCGGCAAGACGTGGCGATTTGTGTCTTCGTGGCTTGGGTTGCTTTTGCTTTTGGTCGGCTGTTTGGTGGCGCAGATGCGCGGGCTGAGCGGCTACTTTGAATCGCCGCAACCGGTCGCCGGCGGCCAGTACAGCGAGGGGATCGTCGGCTCGTTCACGAATGCCAACCCGTTATATGCCTCGAGTGAAGTGGACACGACCGTTTCGAGTCTCGTCTTTGCCGGCCTTTTTCATTACAACGACAATAACCAGCTCGTCGGCAACTTGGCACAAAGTTGGAGCGTCAACGCGGATGGGCGCACGTACACTGTCAAGCTCAAGCCGAATCTCACATGGCAAGACGGCCAGCCGCTGACATCGGCAGACGTCGCCTTTACGTACAAGCTTATCCAAAATCCGGACACGCAGTCGCCGCTCGAAAGCAGTTGGACAGGCGTAAGTATTACGACGCCGAATACCTCGACCATCGTCTTCAATTTGCCTAACCCGCTCAGCTCGTTCCCATATTCGCTCACTAACGGCATCGTGCCGCAGCATTTGTTGGCGAACGTGCCGGCGGGTAACCTGCGCTCGGCGCCGTTCAATACGAATCCTGTGGGTGCCGGGCCGTTTGCATGGCAGGCGTTGCAAGTCAACGGCGGCTCCAGCGACAGCCAGACGGAAGAGATTGAGCTCAAACCATTTGCGAGTTATAACGGCGGTGCGCCGAAGCTCGGCAGCTTTGTCGTGCATACCTATCGTAGCCAAACGGATATGATTGCCGGCTTTCAGAAGCAAGACATTACGGCAATGGTCGGCCTCGACAGCGAACCAGCCGAAGTACAAAAAGACGGCGGTGTTCGCGCCTACGATTTTCCGCTCACGGCGGCCGTGATGACATTCTTCCAAATGTCGCAAGGCGTGCTAGCCGACAACAACGTGCGGCACGCGTTGGTCGAATCTGCCAACACGAACGAAATCATTGGCAGCCTTGGCTATCCGACGAAGGCAGTACGCGAGCCGTTGCTCGAGGGGCAACTCGGCTACAATCCGTTGTATGCGCAGGCTCCGTATAATCCGACGGCCGCAGCCCAAACGCTCCAGGCTGCGGGCTGGACATTGGGCAAGGACGGAGTCCGCACCAAAAGCGGCACGCGCCTGAGTTTCTCGCTCTATGCGCCGGATACTCCGGAGTATGCGGACGTTGCCGGGCAATTGCAAAAGCAGTGGCGCGCGGTGGGCGTCGACGCCAATATTGTATTGCAGGATCAGACGGATTTTGCCTACACGCTTGCGTACCATTCGTACGACGCGTTGCTGTACGGTATTTCTATCGGCGTCGACCCGGATGTGTATGCGTATTGGGACAGCTCGCAGGCCAAGCCGAGTTCGCCAACGCGTTTGAACTTTTCAAACTATCAGTCCGGGCAAGCCGATGCTTCGCTCGAAGCCGGGCGCACGCGTGCCGTTCCGCAGCTGCGTGCCATCAAGTATGAATCGTTTTTGCAAGCATGGCAGGCGGATGCCCCGGCTCTCGGCCTCTATCAGCCGCGTTTTGTGTACGTTACGCGTGTGCCGGTCGCCGGCCTCGGCGAGCATACTATCAATACTGACACCGATCGCTTCGACAACGTACAGAACTGGACAATCCGTACGGCCAATATCAGCGACGATAAGCAAGACTGAAGTTCACCTCAAAACTCCGCACCGTTTCGTCCCGCCAAACCCTCGCATCTTGTGGCGAGCTCTGATATAATCCCTTTGACGCGCGAGTGGCGGAATTGGTAGACGCGCTAGTTTCAGGTACTAGTGAGGTTACACTCGTGGAGGTTCAAGTCCTCTCTCGCGCACCACGAACTGATTCAAAATATTACAGATGTGAGAGTTCCAGAATTTACTCTTGGAACTTTTCTTTTTATATTTATAATCTGTTAATGGAGGTTCAAGTCCTCTTATGCTGCATTTATTTGCAAATAAAAAATATCCATGATCAAATAGGTTGAGAAAAGGTTTGCATATATGACTAAGATGAATTTTGAGAATAAGACTTTGGAGCGAATGGTTAGAAGTTTTAAATGGGCTCGTAATAATTCTTTGCAGATACTTGACACTGCCCAAAAACAGAACGTAATGAACTACCAACCCGATGGAGGTGGTCAGCATACTATACTTTATCAATTTCAATGTTTGGCAACCACGACTGACACGTACTATCGCAAATTGATTAATAACGAAGATAAACGTTTTGGTATCATAATACGTGACGAAGTTACAACGAAGACAGATATAGTACAAGAAAACCTCAGAGATATTCTTACACAACAGGTTCAGGAGCTGGAGAAGCTGCTTAAGAGTTTTACCTCTGATGATCTTGAAACAAATGTACAGGATATTCAATCCATCATTAATCATGAATACCTCCACCAAGGCCAGCTAGTTGTGATGTTTCGGAGTCTTGGCATTGCTTTACCTGAGCGTTTTCGTTCAGCTTTTGATCTTTAGTGCCGATGGCTGCATTGTGAAAATAGGTTTTCTCGGTTTCGGGTTCGAGAATATGAATCTTTCTATCGAAGTAAACCCAGTCCAGATCGGCGAGTTTCCGGTACATCAAAACCAAGCTAGGTTCTATAGTGTTCCACGGCACGTCGATCGAGTGCACCAATTTGAATTTAACTATTGCCAAGAGAACCGCACCAGAAGTTGCGGTTCTCTTGCTTTTAACTAGACAGCTGAAGAACGGATAACCGTGCATTTTAAATTTGACAATATGAGTGCATACTATATTATGTGTATATACACATAATAAAATCATATGGACAGCTCTATCCTTTCAAAACGGGAAATCCTAGACATGCAGGCCTCATGTGCTTGCTTGCAGGCGCGTGGCAAGGCGCGATCCCTTACGCAAGCGTATGATCGTATACTTGCACCGTCAGGTCTTAAGATTACGCAGTTTAGCTTAGTGTCAATTCTACTAGCTGGACCCTCTACTATTGGTGAACTAGCGGAGGCTGTAAACATAGACCGCACAACGCTCACCCGTGGACTTGCCCCACTGGAGCGTGAGGGCTTTATTACGATAAACGACGGCACAGATGCGCGTATGCGGGTAATTGCGTTAACTGATTACGGTAAAGCTACGACACTGAAAGCAGTTTCTTTATGGAAGCTGGCACAAGCGCAATATGCTGACTGTGGTACCGAAAATAATAAAGAGAATGGAGAATAGACGTGCAGGGAAACATAAACGATTTGATTTATTTTGGTATGAGTGTGGTCGCAGGACTCTTTGCGTGGTTCACGATTTTTGCTGCGCTTATTTGGCCTAAGCTAAAAGCACTGTCACCTGGGCATAGATTAAAAACCCTCACAGCCGTCCACCTCTTCCGTTACTTCGGTACGACGTTTCTAATGGTCGGTCTTGTTGTACATAAGTTGCCTGTTGGATTTGCGGATCCGGCAGCCTTTGGTGATTTAACTGCGCTTGTTCTGGCATATATTGCGTTTATTACATTGCAGCGCTCGAACGCTGAAAGCGCACCTGGCGTATGGGTCTGGCTCTTTAATGTTATTGGTGTAGCAGATTTACTATTTGCCTTTGTAGTAGGTCCGTTGCTTATAAAGAATATAGGCGACTTTGGAGTTACCTATCTTATTCCAACCCTCTACGTTCCTTTGCTACTGGTAGCGCATTATTATTCCTTTAAAACGCTTACTAGTCCTAAGAACGGATAGGCTGAATATTTATATCCTTCCAAATCTTTCGCGTCAGTTATTAACCGTTTGGCCAAACACCCACTTGTATCCATCGGGATCCTTGATCACGAATTCACGTGCTCCCCACGGCCAGTTGCGCGGCTGGGTTTGAGGAGACAGGCCCTTTCTCTGCAGGATCGCGTGCATTTTATCTACGTCGTCGACAGCGATGTAGTAGTAGCACCCTTGGCCTCGAACGTTTCCGAGCGCGTCGCTTGCAAACTCCGGATCGTCGCGCATGCTCACAAGGACAACCTGCATGTCTTTGAGCGCGACTGTAGTCTGGCTGTCGTCTGCGCTCGTAACCTCAAATCCAAGTTTTTATAGAACTTTTCCGAGAGCGTATTGTCTTGCACCCACAGGATTATTTTGGAGAATTCCATACCTGGATCGTACGAAATGAGCGCCGGGCGTTTCAAAGTTATATCCACAACAGTCCAGGTTCCAACAAGCAAAAGTCCCGTGATGTGTGCTGCGGGACTTTTGCACCTGACCTTGTCTACGTTACGACGTTGGCTTTCTTGAGCTGTACACGCCGACAACGAGCAGCCACGCCGCTGAAATCATAAACGCTACGTTGCACACCATGGCAATCGCCGCTACGTATAATCCTGCAATAGATCCCGAAACGAGCGCCAGAGCTCCCAGCAGTTCTGCCACGTACAGGCAAGTGCCAATTACCAAACGATATTTGCTGGGATGAGATCCGAACTTAAATGCTTGGCGAAAACCGTACAAGAAAATGACCGCGCCTACCAGCGCGAATAGCGCCAACTCCGCACCAACTGCTTGATGATTTTGGTTTGGCATCAGCACCAATCCGCACACTACAAAGACTGCGGTTAGTCCGGCGAGCGTATTGATAGACCTGTATTTGTGCGTTGCGTCCTCGGTCATTCCCTTGATATTTATTGAGAGCGCGACAGAAAGTGCAACAAAAACGAGACCCGTCAGCGCCGCAACGCCGCCGCCGACCATCGTGAAAAAGCCGCTCCACACTTCCGGTTTGTAAATGTCAGCTAACATTGCGCTCATTATACAATAATCCCGCGCTGCGAGTTTTGGGCAAGGCGTGAGACAATTGGAGTGTCGTAATAATTATGAGGAGTATGCAATGACACCACAATCAGACAAATCAAACCCGACCAAAATTACCTTTGTCTACGCTAATCCCACCGATCCGGCGGCATTTGAAGCGGCCTATCCTGAACAGCTTGCATCGGCGCGGAAACTTCCCGGTCTCGTACGCTTGCAGGCATCCAAGGTTTGGCCGAAGGAAGACGGCACTCCGACGCCGGCATACCGCTTTTTGGATTTGTACTTTGCCGACTATGCCGCCGCCAGTGCTGCCGCGGCAGCAGCCGGCGACCTCGTTGGCGCTACGCTCAAGAATGCGACCGGCGGCGTAACCATTGCGTTCGCAGAGATCCTTGAGGACGCCTAGGCCGGCGTCGCGGGCGAATCCCACGAATCCTGTGGGATTTTTCTCACTTGTAATTGATCGGATCAATGGTACAATCCCAGCCTAATAAAATAGGATGGTACATTATTTATGCCCGAATTTTCTTCTTCGCCTCGTCATCATAATAGGGCGCCTCGTGGCCGGCAGTACCTTGGTGTTGCTCTAAGCGGTGTTGTCTTTTTTGCCGCAAGCAATGGCGGCGGCTTAAGCGGCTGTACATCGAGTGCGAAACATGCGGTAGATAAAGTGCAGAGCGCGGCAAACAAGCCCGTTCCCGGCGGCGGCAATGTGTCGCAAGAGATGCCGGTTATTATGTCAGAGAATCCCGCTACTAAAGCTCCTCTGGTTCTCGATTGTGTCGATTACTATGAACAGAACGGCAAGAAAACAACGAGTTCGGCGCTGCAGGGGCCACGCGCTTTGATTTTCGAGAGCAATATATCTCTCTTTGCGGCTAAGCTTGTCGTAGAGTACGGCCACGTGATCCTTGATAAAAACGGGAATGCGGAAACGTCGAGCGTGGACACGCACGGATATTGGGTTGCGGAAGATCATACGGAGGATCCAGCGACAACGAGTTACGGAAGCGGCAACGGCTCTCTGCCTGAGCAGCAAAAAGAATGGGAGAGCCGTCTTAAGTTCGCGCCGGAGCTAGCCGAAAAAGGTACGCAACTGCCGGTTGTCGGCACGAATCCGGACGGCGATGGCTCGCAAGTAGTCGTTGGCCGGATTTCACCGTATTTTAATGAAGACTTCGACGGGCAGGTCGAACAAACTACGATCCATGATCCGGGCTGGCTCGCCGTGGAATGCAGAGCGGCCAAGGACAACATGCCAAAGAGTCCAGCGGCCATTCCGGCGAATTTGGCTTTGACTATACATGTGCCCGACTCGCCAGTAGTGGAACATAGCCCTAAGACGTAGTAAAGCTAATATTTGTGTTACGCGCATTAATGTGTCATTATGGCAGCAAATGAGGAGACCGAAAATGATCAAGCGACTTTTGAGCCGTATTTTATTTGCGATGCGAAAAAAAGTGCCATTCTCGCGGCTGGGCGCGCTTGGTGCCGCGATTGTTCTGTGCGGAACTCTGACGCTGCAAACGATTCAGGCACGAAATGCAAGTGCGGCTGAAGTTACGCAATCGGCGGGCGTACTTAACACCGTGACGCCGCAGCGGGTTCTGGACACGCGCACGACGACAGGCGGCCACGATAGCGTGCTCGGTTCAGGCGCGACGATGCAATTGCCGGTGCTTGGCAACGGCGGCGTGCCGGGCGCGGGCGTTTCAGCCGTGCTCGTAAACGTCACGGCCGTCAACGAAACGGCAAGCTCGGGCTACCTCACGCTGTTTCAAACCGGTGTTGCCCGGCCGACATCCTCAACGGTGAACTACGTCGCCAACACGCCGATTGCTAACGAAGCAATGGTGCGTGTCGGCTCGAACGGCACGATCAGCATTTATAACTCCATCGACCAAACGAACGTGATCGTTGACGTTGAAGGCTGGGTCGGCGTGAGCGGCTCCGCCGGCAACGGCACGGTGACGACGGCGACACCGTCGCGAGTACTCGACACACGCACGACGACAGGCGGCCACAACGCGCCGCTGGCTGCGGGCCAACACATAAGCGTGCCTATCGAAGGCGCCGGCAGTGTGCCGACGGCTGGCGTTTCGTCGGTGCTTGCAGATGTCATCGCCGTGCCAAGCGCGACGGCTGGCGGGTATCTTACGGCGTATTCTTCGGATGCAGCAAGCGTGCCTGTTGCCTCGAGCGTCAACGCTGCAGCGGGTACGCCGACATCTACATTGACGTGGATTCCGGTTGGCGCTGACGGCCACATTAATCTCTATAGCAGCACCGCGAACATGAATGCCGTCGTTGACGTATTCGGGTGGATGTCGGGCGGAGATGTCACAACCGACGCCGGCGTGCAAGTAGTGCCGCCGTCTCGTATCCTCGACACTCGCACCACCACCGGCGGCCAAGAAGGCGCGATGTCTGCGAACGAAACGCTCAATGTGCACGTGCAAGGCGTTGGTGGTATTCCGTCAAGCGGCGTGGCGGGAGTAATTGCTCACGTAACTGCAGTTGCGCCGGCAGCGAGCACGTATTTCAACGTGTTTCCGTACGGTTATCCCGAGTCCACGGCGTTGCCGCCCGGCGACGCGCAAATGACCAGTTCGGCACTCAACGTTAACGCTAAGGCCGTTGCCTCTAACACCGTTGTATTGCCAATTGGCGCCAACGGCGATATCTCAATCCACAATTATACGAGCAACCCTAACGTCGTCGTAGATATACAAGGTTGGATTGCCGCGCCAGTTTTGAGCGTGACACCGCCGTCTGCCGCGGCCTTGAACGCTGGCGGTACACTCACGACAACCGACGGCCAGACCGCGCAAAAAATCCTCAACAACGCCAATCTCTACGCCATGACGACGTGGTGGAACACCGTAGCGCCGACGCTGCTCGCTGCGCCTATGACGAACGCGACGGCCTTCGAGCCAAACGGAACGGTAACGACGGACGTAATCCGCCGCTTAAGTTCCGAGGCGTACAGTTTGGCGACGGCCATCTCGACCGGCTCGTACGACCCAACTGTTACCGGAGTTTCGACCGCGGCGGCAACGGCGCGCGTGGCACAGATTATTAGCACCGTCGCGGCTGGTCATTTGGTGAATACGCCGGGCGGCTGGGGCGCGAACTGGCAGAGTATGTTTTGGGCCGGATATCTCGGCACGGCGGCGTGGATGATTTGGCCGCAGCTGACGCCGCAAGTTCAGGCCGAAGTTGCGAAGGTCGTGTACTTTGAGGCAAACTGGGGCGCAGGTTATCCGTTGATCTTCTACGCGAACGGCGCGGGAACGGTCATCTCCGCCGGAAACACCGGGGCGGACAACGATAGCTGGCAATCAATGGCCGCGCAAATCGCCGTCGCCATGATGCCAACGAACGCCATGGTTCCGATGTGGCAGAACACGATTGTGCGCGACGGGCTTGACGCGTGGGCGCGGCCGTCAGACGACAGCAGCAGCGCGGTTGAAAACGGCGCGTCGGTTGCGAGCTGGCTTAATAACCAAGGCTCCAACGTATTGAGCACTGGCGACCTGTACAATCACGGCCGTTTTGCCGCGGATTACAGCGCGCTCATTTACCAAAACATGCAGGACATTTTGGTAAATTCGCTGGCCGGCCAATCAACGCCGCAGGCAGTAACATCGTTACTTTCGCCGGTCTACGCAGCATATACATCGGTTAATTACACCGATCCGCCTTACGATTCGCCTGGCGGCACGGTCTACACTCCAGGCAGCGCGGCAATTTATTATCCGCAAGGTTGCGATTGGGGCACGGGCCAGGAAATTCCATACGCGTTGGTTGATGCCGAAACCGCTGCCTTTGGCGTAGGTACCGCAACAAGCGCGACGTACGAAAGTTTGCACGCCAACGCCGAACTCGCTTTGCAAAACGCTCACACCGACGGCCACACCTACGACAGCAACACGCAGTTCAACTACACCGGCCGCGAAGAAAACGTCGCACAAGAAGCGGCGCAGCTATATCTCACGAAGTACGTCCGCGACCATTCGCTCGCCAGCTTCAACAATACGTCGTACTGGCTTGCGCCGTAAGCGCGCCGACCTTCCGACGACAGCTGACGGTTTATAAAGGCGCTGTAACATTTCGTGTGCTATGATAATTAGCATAAGAGCAAGCCAAGCGAGGGACAGATAACTGATGAGTAAAGTTGCGCACTATTTGCAGGAACATGTAACGGGTGAGGTAATGTCGGGCGCGGAAGCGCGGCGCTATTTCTCGACAGACAGCAGCGTTTTGACGGTGATGCCGGCGCTCGTAATGTACCCGCAAAACGAAAACGACGTGCGTAAGGCCTGCCGTTTTACTTGGCAACTTGCAGAGCGCGGCCGCATCGTGCCTATTACGGCGCGCGGCGCGGGCACCGACCAATCCGGCGCGGCGTTGGGCGAGGGAATCATCATGGCGTTCCAAGCACACATGCACCGTATCCTCGAACTTGACGACAAAACCGGCGTAGTTATCGTTGAACCCGGCGTCAACTACGGTAAAGTCCAGCAAACGCTGCATACGCACAACCGTTTTCTGCCGCCGTATCCTTCAAGCCTTGAGTATTCAACCATCGGCGGCGCCGTTGCCAACAACGCCAGCGGCGAAAAGAGCGTGAAGTACGGCTGCACGCGCGACTACGTGCGCTCGCTTCGCGTGGTATTGGCCAACGGCGAGGTCATCGAAACTGGCCGGCTCAACAAACGCGACCTCAGTAAGAAACTCGGCCTTTCCAACTTTGAAGGCGAAGTGTACCGCGCCGTAGATATCTTAATCGAAGAAAACCAAAGCACGATCGCCAAAATGCAATTGGGCGTTACGAAAAATTCGGCAGGCTACGCGTTGAACGAAATCCGCCGTAAGGACGGCTCGTTTGACCTCACGCCATTATTCGTCGGCGCGCAAGGCACGCTCGGCATCGTAACCGAAGCAGCTTTGGAGACAGAGGTATATAACCCGGCGCCTACGTTATTTGTCGCGGCCTTTGAGGACATCCAGCGCGCGCAAGCTGCCGTGCTCGAACTGCGCGATCTGCCGGAATTCCCCAGCGCTATCGAAATGGTCAACGACCAACTCCTCATGCTCGTCGACAAAATCAACCCGAACCAGCTTAAGGACATCATGCCTAAGCCGTTTCCAAAGATCATGCTGCTCGTCGAGTTCGACGGCGTCGGCGCCGGGCAAAAGAAAGCAATCAAGAAGGCGCGCAAGGTTTTTGAAAAGCACGCCAAGAGTTTTCAGATGGAAGAAGACCTCGGCAAGCAAGAGCAGTTGTGGAAGATCCGCCGCAGTTCGGCGACGGTCGTGGCGCACTCCGAGGGAAACGTGAAGGCCTTGCCGATTATCGAAGACGGCGTGGTGCCACCAGAGCGTTTCGGTGAATACCTTGACGGCGTCTATAAGCTTTTTGAACGCCAGCAACTGCACGCGGCCGTTTGGGGTCACGCCGGCGACGCGAATTTGCACATGCAACCGTTCCTCGACATCGCGCAGGTCGGCGACCGCCAAAAGGCGTTTCGTTTGATGGACGATTACTACGCACTCGTGCTGTCTTTGGGCGGTAGCATTTCCGGCGAGCACGGCGACGGCCGTCTTCGCGCGCCATACCTTGAGAAGATGTACGGCCCCGAAGTCTACGATCTCTTCAAAAAGGTAAAGCAAATTTTCGATCCGTACAACACGCTCAACCCGGGCGTCAAAATAAATGTAAGCTTGAACGACGTCAAGCCGCTGCTACGCTCAACTTACACGCTCGATCATCTTTACGACCATTTGCCGCAATCATAAATATATTAGGAGGGTGGGATGCCGCAGAAGTTTGAATGGTTGGCGGTTCGATGGCGCAGCGTGGATCTTCGTATGACGCGCGCAGGAGGAGCACGTGTGCTGCTTATTGCTTTGGCGGTTATTGGTGTGGTTGCGGGTTCGGCGCTGCCAGCGCACGCTTCGGCGTTTTCGGTTGGGCGAACGTGCCGTAATGTGTATGTGCACACCTCGATTCCGTCCGGCCCGGTGACGATGTATGGTCAATATTGCGTGCCAATCGGTTTGCCGTCGCAAACGTTGCAATTGTTGGTGCACGGCGGCACGTATAATCATACGTATTGGGATTTTTCGGGCTTCAACGGTGAGTATTCCTATGTGCAGGCGGCGACTGAGGCTGGCTACGCCACGCTGGCGATTGATCGTTTGGGCTACGGCAACTCAACGCGGCCGGCCTCAACAGACGTAACTTTTGACAACGAAGTTTCGACGCTACATGCGGTTGTGCAGGCAGTACGCTCCGGGTCGATTGGTATTCAAGTGCGGCGGATCGAGGGGATTGGACACAGCCTTGGCTCCGGCACGATTGTTGGTGATGCTGCGGCATATCCGGGCGATTTCGATGCCATCGCCCTCACCGGCTATGGCCAGCAAGTGAGTCCGACAGTTGCGCAACTCAACGCGCAATACTTTGAGCCGGCGAACAACTTGCCGCAGTTTGCCAATCTCGACGCTGGCTACGAAACGAACAGGCCGGGTACACGCGGCCTTGGTGGGTTGTACTATTTGCCATTGGCGAACCCGGCCGTCGTAGCCAAAGACCAAGCGAGTGAGGACACGGTGACGAAGACTGAACTTGCCTCACGCCCGCAAGGCGGCACGGTACAAACGACGGAACTCAAAGTGCCAGTGCTGCTTGCCGACGGCCAGTACGACAGCCATTATTGCCTCGATAACGCCGTTGGCCAGCCGCCGCACGTTGGAGCGAATTGCGCGACGCCGCAGGCCTTTCAACAATCCAACGAGGCCTATTACCCCAACGCGTGCTTCGCTACATCGCTGCTTAATTCTGGCCATGACATCAACTTGCACCTTACGGCACAACAATCGTTCCGCACGCTACTCGAATGGTCGTATGCCACCGTGCCGCCGGCTGGCGGGCAAGTGCGCTGCGCAATTACCGGCGTGCTGCCAGTTTCGTCGTGGTGACGTAAGGTCTACTATGAGCGCGTGCAAAAGCAGAAAGCTTTTGCCCACGAAACCCGCAAGCTTGCGCTTGAAAAAAACGCCTGTAACAGGTAGAATAGCAAAGTTACATCTCGCGCGAGTGGCGGAATTGGTAGACGCGCTACTTTGAGGTGGTAGTGGCCGCAAGGCTGTGGAGGTTCAAGTCCTCTCTCGCGCACCAGATAACGACATCGAACCACAGCTAATGCTGTGGTTTTTGCTTTGGAGCCGATCAGCTAGAAAGCTTAGCGTGCAACGCTCGTAGAGTGCGCAGCGTGGCCTCGATATCGGCATCGGGCAAAGCGCCAAAGCCTTCCTGCTCGGATGTTTTAATAAATTTTTTGCAGGACACAAGCAATTGTTTGCCGGTAGCCGTTAGCTCTAACTCGTTCTCTCTACGCGACACTCCCGATGTACGAACTTCTATCCAACTCTTTTGCTTAGCAATATCAACATGGCGGCTGACGGCGCTTTTTGCAATACCTAGTCGTTCTGCAATCAGTTGCTGCGATGGCGCGCCATCGGCCGCTTCTACCAGCCGTAGGAGCAAAAATTGCCGCAGGCTAATGCCAAAACGCGACCTGAATTGTTCGTCTCCGCGCTTATCTAACAGCGATGCGACGCGATGTATGTAATACCCGAATTCGCTGTAGTAATCATTTTGTTGCTTGCGCATAGAACCAGTGTAGTATATTATTGTTAATATGTAAACAGTTCACATTAGAACAATAATATTGCGAGGACAAAGGATGGACAAAATTATGGTAACTAAAGGTAAAGCGCAAAACGGCAGCGTATCACTCGCTTACGAAGTGTTCGGCGAATCGGGAGAACCGCTGCTACTCATCATGGGCGTAGGCATGCAGATGCTCATGTGGCACGATGATTTTTGTCGTGACTTAGCCAGCCGAGGTTTTCAAGTTGCGCGTATGGATAATAGAGACGTTGGTCTTTCGACGCATCTTGCGGAACTCGGCGAGCCAAAGCTCTTCGACATGATCTGGCGTCCTAAAAAGGCAGCACGTTATTCGTTAGAAGATATGGCGCAGGATGCGGTCGCCGTCCTCGACAGTTTAGGCTGGAAGTCTGCGCATATCGTTGGCGGCTCGCTTGGCGGTATGATCGCCCAGCAGATTGCGGTTAGTTATCCTGAGCGCGTTCGCTCGCTGACGAGCATTATGGCCTCACCGTCCTTTAAGATCGGGCGCGCTAAGACGTTGTTCAGCATAAAGGTTGGAGGTTTGCTTGCTCAGCCGGTCCACAATGAGAGCGAGGCCGCTGACCAGCAGGTGGCGGTATTTAAGTTGCTCGGTACGCCAGAACGGAACTATCCCCTAGACGAAAAATGGCTGCGAGAAGTAGGCGCAGAAAGCTTTCGGCGAGCATACGATCCGGCAGGTAAACTTCGCCAGCAGGCAGCGATGATGGCGGCGCCAAACCGGACAAAGGCGTTACAAAAACTTCGTGTGCCGACGCTTGTCATGCACGGCGAAGTCGATCCCATGATACGCCTAAAAGGCGGCATCGCTACGGCTAAGGCAATTCCCGGCGCAAAACTCGTAGTGCTAAAGGGCGTTGGACACGGCGCATTTCCGAGAGAAGTGTGGCCCGTGATGATTAATAACATATGCGGAGTGACGGTCGCTGCCCGCTAGCCATCTGCAAGTAGTCGCCCCCCTGACTCGATATTGATAAGCAAGCTTGCCGTACGGAAAGTCCGCCCCAAGTTAGTAGCGTTTGCTTTTTTGTTGCTATACTTTGCGCATGGTTGAAATTGCCTCGGATGTTGAAACGATTGTATGGGATTTGGACGGTACGCTGCTCGACAGCTTTGGCATTTACGTGGGCTGTGTGAACGAAGTGCTGCGCGGCTTAGGCCGGCCGGAAATTCCAGAGCAGGTTTTTCGCAGCAATCATCACGGCCTTATCGACGATTCAATCGTGGCCGTACTGCGCGAAGCGGGCCAAGAGACTACAGAGGCGGAGCTCACGGCAATAATTCGGGGCTTCTACGCGCTCGACAACGATTACATCAAGAATGTTGACGACCATTTGTTCGAGGACGCCGTCGGACTCGCCGAGCGTGCGCATGAAGTAGGCAAGCGTCAGATTGTGGTCACCAACCGTCCGCACGGCGTTGATCGCGGCAACGGCAGCCCACGAAATTTAATCGCAAACTCACGCTTGCATGACGTAATCGGCACGATTCTTTGCGGTGATGACTGTGAAGTCCGGAAACCGCACCGCGCATTTCTCGAAGCGCACTTTGGAACCGACCTTGCTAATCTGGGTAAAATTGCAGTTATTGGTGATCAATTCGTTGATGCCGAATTCGCGAATAACATTGGCGGCAGCGCAATTCTAGTTGCGCGGGCCGGCGAGATCGCTCATTTAGATCGTTTGGAAGATTGGGAATCGTACGCTCAAATCGTAACCTCGCTGCACGACGTGCGGGTGTAAAACCGTACGGCGCGCGCCCGAGTTGCGAAGATAGCGCATCGTAAGGTATAATGGCGAAGTATTTCCGGGTGATTAGCTCAGTTGGCTAGAGCATCTCGTTTACACCGAGAGGGTCGGGGGTTCGAGTCCCTCATCACCCACCATTTGTTATATAACGGCACGCCTTCGCAGCGTGTCGTTTTTGTTTTATTACAGTTTGCCTACGACGACCTTGCCGATTTGTTCGGCGAGCGTCATGTTGGACGTGAGCGTGCCATTGGTGAGGCTGCCGGCGTAGATGATGATTTCGTAATTGCCGTCCACAATGTTGAGCGATTGCGTAGTAGGCACGTAATATGCGTCGTCGCCAATGCCGGTAACGTCCGTTCCGCCGGCGTATTGTGTCTTGAGGTTTTTAAGGTCGGCTTTGAACGCTGCGGCTGCAGCCGCCGTGCGTGCGCCGGTAACGTCAACGATACCTTCCGTAACCGTCGTGTTGGCGACAGTCGGATCGCTGGAGCTGTAAGCGCAGCTCGTGACTGCTTCGTTGGCGTCGGTCGTGTCTTCGGCGCCGTTCCCGGCGTTTAAGGTGGTTCCGCTGCCAAGGAGAGTCTGGGCATCGGTAAGCGCAAAGAGCTGGCACGCCGTTTTACTTGCCGGTACGAAACTGTCCGTACTCTTCTTCGATGTCGAAGAAGACGTTGTTTTGCTCGCGCTTGGCGTTGCCTTTTTAGCTTTGTGGAGCAGCAAAAATGCCGTGGTCCCGCCGGCGACTAAAACGATAAGAATGATAAGCGTGATGAGCAGTTTTTTGTGCGAGCGCTTGGGAGTTTCGGGCACCATAGGGGTTTGCATATTCGCGCCGCCGTTTGCGCCATAGTTCGGCGGAAACGGTTGCTGCGGCTGCGCCGTCGGCATTGGCTGAAATTGCGGCGCAACGTATTGTGGGTATAACGAAGGGTCGTAGTACGGCGCGGCGGCTGGCTGCGGCAACGATTGCGGTTGCTGCGTCTGCGGCGGCACGCCAGGTTGCCCAGGTTGATAGAATTGTTGGCCGTTCGGCAATTGGCTCGGATCCATTTGATGCTTTCTGCTTACGAGGGTATTGTAAGCTTTTTGCGCGTAATTTGCACGCGGGCTAGAAACGCGTCAGGCGCCACCAGAATGACGGGGAAGGAATGGCATCCTTCAGAACGATGGACGAACTAGCGTTGTTCGCACCGGCGCTGACACTCACGGTTCCTACGGTTGCGCCGGCACTTTGGCCGCCGCTTACCGTTGGCAAAGAGAGGTGCGGCAACGTTACGCTGCCTTGCCATGCAGCGATGGACACCGGCGTTTTGGCCACGCCGTTTACGGTCGTTTTCATCCACGGCACGGTGTAGGTGACGAGCGTTTGGTTTGCGGCAACCGGCGTTTCTACGGAGAAAGCGGCAGCAGCGGAGTCGAGTAACGCTTCGCTCGCGTCGAACGCGCCTTGCAAGCTACCTTGACCCATGACGGTTCCTACGATCGTAACGGTTTGGTTATTGCTGAGCGTGTGCTTTGCCGCAAAGAGGAACACGCCGGTGTCTTGGTCGTTGTTGCCGGTTTTGATGCCGACGATTCCATCTTGTCCGATGATCGTGTCAACGTTGTATACGGTGCCAACTCCTGGCAGTACGGCCGATTTTTGTCCGACGATCTCCGCCACGACAGGATTCTGCATAGCCGCCTCGCCAAGCCGTACGAGGTCTGGCGCCGTACTCGTCGTGTCGGGCGAATAGCCGCTGGCGTCGCTGCCAATGTTCGTGCCCGTCATGCCAATGCTGTTGATGTAATTGTTCGCCGCCGTCTTGTACGAGTCCATTGAGCCGTACGCCCACGTCGCTAACATGTCGGCAATGTTGTTGCCTGACGGCAAAAGCATTGCTTGCAAAGCTTGGTATTCGCTGATTTGTTCGCCTTGCGTAACCTGCACGACGGAGCCGTCCTCGGCTACATATTTGTTATACAACGCGACGTCGTCGGCCGTAATGGTAATTTCAGGTCCTTGGCTGCCGGCGCTCAGCGGCTTTACTTTAAGAACCGTCAATGCCGTGATGATCTTGGCTACGCTGGCCGTAGCCAACTGGCTTTGCTCGCCGCTGTCGTCGAGCACGCCGTAGCCTACGGCACCTACGGCAGATTGCCCAGCCGTTGGCCAATCAAGTGTCGGCGCGCCGAGCCGCGTACTGAGGCTCGCGGCGGCTGCCGTGATCGTCGGCAACGGCCGTATATAATTCAACGCCAATATTACGCCGACAACAGCTGCAACTACAAAACCAACACGACGAACGGGGGACTTCTGTTTCATACACCTATAATACATGATTGCCGCCCGTTCCAAAATTGCGCTATACTGTACAAAGAAACGTAAGGAGCACTTCTCATGGCTATTCTTATTATCGTTATCGTAGTGTTGGTGCTTGTCGCGATTTTTGCAGCAATGTACAACGGCCTCGTCCGTTTGAACGTGCGCAGCGATGAAGCGTGGAGCGACATCACGGTGCAACTTAAGCGGCGGTACGACCTTATCCCAAACCTCGTCAACACCGTCAAAGGTTACGCGACGCACGAAAAGACCGTCTTCGAGGATGTTACGAAGGCGCGCGCCAACGCCTTGAGCGCGCAAGGCCCGGCCGCAACGGCCAAAGCCGAAAACCAATTCTCGCAAACGCTCAAGAGCCTTTTCGCTGTCTCTGAAAACTACCCGCAGCTGAAGGCCAGCGACAACTTCCAAAAACTTCAGGACGAATTGACGGACACCGAGGACAAAATCCAGGCCTCACGCCGTTTCTACAACGCCATCGTGCGCGACTTCAACACCAAGCGCAAAGTGTTTCCTACGAGCGTCTTCGCCAACATGCTCGGCTTCAAGAAAGACAAAGAGTTTTTTGAACTTGATGACGCAGCGACGGCCGCCGTGCAAAACGCCGTCGAAGTAAAGTTCTAAGACCGCGGGCCGCAAGCAACATGTACTCCGAAATCGCCAGCAACAAACGCCGTAGCATTCTCATAATGTTCGTCTTTATGGTTTTTGCGGTGTTTATGGCGTTGGTCTTCGGCGCGTACGCCAACTCAATGCCGCTGACGATTGCGGTGCTCATCGGCGCGATTACCTACGCCACCATAAGCTACTTCGCCGGCAGCCGTTTGAGCCTCGCCGTCAACGGTGCGAAGGAAATTCAGAAGAGCGACAACCCTAGGCTGTGGCGCATCATCGAAAACTTAGCGATTACCGACGGCTTGCCCATGCCGCGCGTCTTCATCATCAACGATCCTGCGCCCAACGCGTTTGCCACGGGCCGCAAGCCGGAATCTTCGGCCGTCTGTGCCACGACCGGCCTCTTGGAAATCATGGACGACAACGAGCTTACGGGCGTGTTCGCGCACGAGCTTGGGCACGTAAAGAATTACGACATCCGCGTGAGCATGTTGGCCTTCGCGCTTTCGGCCGTCATCTCCATCCTTGCCGACATCATCTTGCGCATGACGTGGTTCCGCAGCGACGACCGCGACGAAAACAACCAAGCCATTTTGATCGTAGGAATCATCGCTGCCATTTTGGCGCCGCTCATCGCAACGCTCATCCAGCTGGCAATTTCGCGCAAGCGTGAATATTTGGCCGACGCGACGGGCGCGCTTACAACGCGTTACCCGGAAGGTTTGGCAAGCGCGTTGGAAAAGATCGAAAAGACCGGCAGTGTTTTGAAGCATCAAAACACGGCGACGGCGCATTTCTTTTTTGCAAATCCGCTGCGTAAGCACGGCATTACGAATTTGTTCAGCACGCATCCGCCAATTGAAGAGCGCATCCGCCGTCTGCGCGCAATGGACACGCACGAGTAGGCAATGGCAAAGCACGCGTCCAAAACGGTTGTTTCCAAAAAACGTCGGCTGACCGGCACGAAGACTGCAAAAGCTGCCGCAGCAAAGCAACCTTCAAAGGCCTCTGAAGAAATCGTAGGGCAGCCTGCGAAACCTACGCCGCAAAAAACACCTGCCACACCAACGGAACGGCCGAAGCTGCCGAACGCTCCGCGACTTATGAAAATTGCGCTGCGCATGCTTGTAAGCCGTTGGAAGTTGTTCCTCGGTATCCTTGCGGTGTACGCCGTGTTGAACATATTCTTTGCCCAGACGTTGGCTGGCCTGAGCGTCTCTAACGCTAAGAGTTCCCTCGACCAGCTTCTTCACGGCCACGCCAAGTTTGCCTCGGCTACGACGTTGTTTTCTTATGTAGCCACGACGTCCGGAGCGGCCTCAGGAACTGCGGCGATATTTGAAATCGTCGTGAGCCTGGCGTTCATCCGCGCTTTGCGCGAAGCGTACGACAAACACACGCCGCGCATCCGCGACGCATTTTACGAAGGCATGTTTCCGTTCGTGCCGTTCGTGCTCGTGCTGCTTGCCGTCGGCGCGGAACTTTTGCCTATGACGATCGGCGCCGCGATTTACGCGTCCCTCGTGAACAACGGCATCGCCATCCACCTCGCCGAAAAACTTTTGTGGGGAGGCGTGTTCCTCGGCCTGAGCGCCGTAAGCTTGTACCTCATCGCATCGTCGTCAATGGCGCTGTACATTTCTACGCAGCCGGGCATGACGCCGATGCGCGCGCTTCGTGCGGGCAACAAAGTAACGCGCGGCCGCCGATGGCAAATCGTGCGCAAGCTGCTGTTTCTGCCGTTAGTACTTATCATCGTCGGAGCGTTTATTCTCGTCCCGGCGATTTTGATCGTCCCGAGCGCCGCTTCCTTTATCGCTCTTATGGTGATGGTGCTTGCCCTCGGCGTCATGCACAGTTATTTGTTTGCACTGCTTAGGAGCGTATTGGCATGAAACAGTTTTCGCCGGCCGAAGCGCGCGAACGCGTCGCGAAGCTACGCGCGCTTATCAACGATTACCGCTACCATTACCACGTCCTCGACGAATCAATTATGAGCGAGGCCGCAGCCGATTCACTCAAGCACGAACTCGCGCAATTAGAAGAGAAATTCCCTGAGCTTTTGACGCCCGACAGCCCAACGCAGCGCGTGGCCGGCGCGCCGCTCCCGGGATTTACGCAAGTTCGCCACAGCTTGCGCATGATTAGCCTCAACGATGTGTTTAGCCGTGAGGAAGTTGAGGAATGGATCAAACGCACGGAAAAACTTTTGCCGGGCAAACGCTTAGAGTTTTTTGCCGACATCAAAATGGACGGCCTGGCCTGCGCGCTCATCTACGAAGATGGCGAGTTCAAGCAAGCCGTCACGCGCGGCGACGGCTTCGTGGGTGAAGACGTGACGATGAATGTGCGCACGATGGACAGCGTGCCGTTCTCTTTGCGCGATCCTTCTAACGACAAAGGCTTCGACGGCAAACAAGCGGCGAAGTTCCTCAAAGGCCGCACCGAAATCCGCGGCGAAATCATCATATATAAGAAGGATTTTGCGGCGCTGAACAAAGCCCGCGCGGCCGCCGGCGAGGCGACGTACATGAACCCGCGCAACCTCGCGGCGGGCAGCATTCGGCAGCTCGACCCGAAGTTGGCCGCAGCGCGCCCGCTGCGTTTTCGTGCCTACGACATTCTTCGTGAGGACGCTTCTGAAGTGCCGACGAACATGTTTGCGTACGAAGCGATCCGTTCCCTCGGCCTCGCCGCAAACTTGCAGGCAACGGTCTTCACCAAGCTCGATGAGCTGATGAAGTTCAAAGAGGTTTGGGACACGAAGCGGCACGATTTGCCGTTTAACACCGACGGCCTTGTCTTTAAGATCAACGACCGCGCGCTGTACGCCGAACTTGGCATCGTGGGCAAAGCGCCGCGCGGCGCCGTGGCGTTCAAGTACGCGGCCGAGGAAGCCACGACGATTGTCCGCGACATCGTGCTGAGCATTGGCCGCACCGGCGCGGCAACTCCCGTCGCCGTTTTCGATCCCGTTGTCGTTGCCGGCACGACCGTCCAGCACGCCTCGTTACACAACGCCGACGAAATTGCGCGCAAAGATGTGCGTGTCGGCGACACGGTCGTTATCTTCAAAGCTGGTGATATTATTCCGCAGTTGTCGCGCGTGCTCACGGAACTTCGCCCAAAAAAGACGCCGAAGTTTGACATGGAAAAAGAACTGGCGCGGCAATATCCCGAGCTGAAGTTTGAGCGGCCCGAGGGCGAGGCAATTTACCGCGTCAAAGGCGCGACCGGCCCGCTTCTCTTAAAGAAAGCGCTGGAGCATTTTGCCTCAAAGCAAGCGCTGGACATCGACGGCATGGGCGAGCGCAACGTCGCGGCGCTGGTGGACGCCAAGCTTGTGCACG
This sequence comes from Saccharimonadales bacterium (SeqCode), assembly GCA_036568905.1. Lineage (GTDB taxonomy): Bacteria > Patescibacteriota > Saccharimonadia > Saccharimonadales > UBA4665 > DATCRQ01. The sequence continues at coordinate 174,948 of DATCRQ010000001.1, forward strand.
ACCTTTCTGACATTTATACGTTGAGCAAAGAGCAGATTCTCGGCCTCGACCGTTTTGCCGAAATTTCCGCGACGAATTTGTATGAAGCCGTGCAAGCCGTGAAGACGCCGCCGTTGCCACGCTTTATCTTTGGCCTTGGCATCCGGCACGTCGGGCAACAGACGGCGATTGACCTCGCCGAGCATTTTGGATCGTTGGAAAAATTACAGCAAACGACCTTGGATGAGTTGTTGCAAATCGAGGGAGTTGGCGATATTGTTGCCGAGTCGATTCTGGCGTGGTTTGCCGACGAAGACAACGAGAAGCTGCTGCAGAAGTTTCAAAAGTTGCACGTGCGGCCGCATTACGAATCGCACGCACGCGGGCCGTTGCACGGCAAAAGCTTTGTCGTCACCGGCACGCTCGAAAGTTTAGGCCGCGACGAAGCCGCGGAAAAGATTCGCGCGCTTGGCGGAACATTCCAAACGTCTGTTGGCAAGGACACGACGTATTTAGTCGTGGGTGCGAATGTTGGCGCTTCTAAGCTCAAGAAGGCAGAGAAGCTCGGTACAAAGCAAATCGACGAAGCCGCTTTGCAGAAGATGCTTGAACGTTAGCTTGTCGCGCTTACGCTTGGAAGGACGATAGGAGGTGTGCTTTCGCCTTCGGGGTTGCTTCCAGACACAGAAGGCGTGGGAGACGATGGTTGTTCGGGGCTGGCACTTGCACTTGGACTGTTGCTTGCCGATGCTTCTGGAGATCCGGAGACTGATGCGCTTGCAGACGGAACTATCGACGGGCTGGCCGAAACCGTAGCCGTTTTGGTGATCGTAACGGTTACGCCGGGCCGCGGCGATGCGTTCCTGCTCGGCCCATTTACGACAATTGTCTCTGTGACGGTCGGTGTGACATGCGGCATAGTCGCACCGTCCGTAGGAACGGTGATCGTTAGGTCTTGCGAACCCTGGTCGGGGTCTTGCTGTATAAACTCGGATGAAACATCCGGGCTATTTTGTCCGTGTACTTCGCTGCCAGCCAGAAAGACGGCCAGGCCTATAGCTACACCGGCTGCGATCTGAAGAGACCGAACTTGTCGTGGGTTCTGAATGTAGAAATTTTCGCGTACGCGTGCCCTAAAAGCGCTCCAGCGGTGGCCCGCGGCCGTGACGCGGCTATGGACGACTGTCGGCTCGCCTTCGTCGGTCACTTTAGGCAGCTGCGCCGGATGTTCAGATTCGTATATGTCAAGCCATAATGAATCGCCGTATCCTGTTCTCATACTGTTGTGCCTTTTACATGATAATTGGGAGATATTAAAACATACTTAGTAACATATTGTCAACGATACGCTAAAACCGACTTGCGGTCGCTTGCAAATGCGTGCACTATAAGGCCTATGCGGACGTTCATATTTATCAGCGGCAACCAACATAAGGCCGATCAGCTCGCGCAATGGCTGGGCGCGCCGGTGCGCCATCAGAAAGTTGATTTGGACGAGATCCAGTCGCTCGAATCTCAAAAAATTGTCGAGCACAAGGCGCGTCAGGCCTACGAAATTGTAAAGCAACCGGTGCTTGTCGAAGACGTGGCGCTTACATTTGACGCGCTGGGTAAATTGCCCGGGCCGTTTATCAAATGGTTCATCGAAGAAATCGGTGTAGCCGGCATTTGCCGTTTGGCGTCTGGGCTCGAAAGCCAGAAGGCGGTGGCCGCAATCCTCTATGGGTTTTACGACGGAACGGATTTTTCGTATTTTGCAGGCGAAGTCTCCGGCGAGATTGCGCCAGTGCCGCGGGGCGAGGGCGGTTTTGGCTTTGACGCATGCTTCATTCCTGAAGGCTACACCCAAACGCGCGCCGAACTGGAAGCTGACGCATACGAAGCAACCTCACCGCGAGCCTTCGCGATAGCCGAACTCAAGAAGTTTCTGAGCGCTAACTAGGCAAGGACGCTTGACAAAGCGGCTTGAAAAAGTAAAGCTAAAAGTGATCGTGCGCTGCGACGCTTGCGACCACGCAAAGTTCGGAAGCGTCGCCGGGTGGGCGTGCGCGAGAGACAAAGTCCGCCCCTCTCTAATGGCGGGCTTTGATTTCTCCCTAAAATTTGGTAGAATTAACCAGTTCGGCGGCCCGCGGCAACTGCGGCAGCCAAAACACGTGGGGCTGTAGCTCAGTTGGCTAGAGCGCTTCCATGGCATGGAAGAGGTCCAGGGTTCGAGTCCCTGTAGCTCCACCACGACCGATTTTTCAAACCTGTTTGGTACTTTGCCAAGCGGGTTTTTATTTCACTGGAGCCTCTTGGGCAACGAGTGCAAACGGCATGACGTTTTGGCTGTGGATTTTGGCACAGAGTTGTGTTGTGCGCGATTTGGTCCTTCGCACGTCTCTATTAAAAACACCATCGGTAATTTCGACTATCTCCTTGCGGCAGCGAACAAAATATCTTCTGGCATTATTTGTATCATAGCGGGATTGGCAACGAGATAGAACGAACGGCCGTTGCCGAGCGCCGGCTGTTTAAGTGGCCAGTGTCGCAATCGACACTTCGTGTGCCAATTGCCAGTAGTGCTCAAAGAACTGGCGCATCATGGCAGCGTATGTTGTGTTTACGATTTCGATGCCGATTTTTTGATCACCTTGCCAATGGAAAATTGAAACGGTGTTGTTATACACAACCGTCTGATCGGCGAAGCTCAGCATTTGCGGATCAATGACGCCAACGCGATACAAATTCGCCCGGTAAAGGTGTTCGCTCGCCAATCCTGAACGAGTAGCCCTTTGCGGGTTCACGAGGTCACGCGTGCGATAGCCTGCATCGAGCTGGAAGAGTCGGTGCCGATCTGCCCAGTAAGGATCGCCAACAAGCGCTTCGATGTTGCCATGCCCGAGGGTAAAGATCTCGCCTTCGGTCTTTAGCTCGTTCCAACACATTTGTTTAAATCCGGCTTGGCCTTCGTACGTCTTGATGGTGAAGCTGGCTTTGTCGGACGTCGCCATTGTGCGAATAGCGTTGAGTGTCGGCAGCGTTGCCTTGAGTGCGTCGCGGCGCTCGCGCAAGCGCTGCTCTTCGCTCACGAGATCAATTTCTAACAGATGCGGATCGGCCGCAACGAGGAATGTGCCGCGGTCGTCGGTGCGTCGTGCGATAAGGCTGCGCTTTTCAAGGCGCTCCACGAGGCGATATATTTTCGCCCGATCAATGCCGGTTGTGCGGCTTAACTGAAGGTGAGTGCTCGGCTCTTTTAGGAGCGCTACGTAGAGTTTTGCCTCCTCGTTGCTTAAGCCCAGTTGTCCGAGTTGAGCAAGAATTTCTTTCATGATCAACGTCATGTTGATCAGTTTATCGCAACTACATTGCCAAGTATATATTTTTTCTATGTTTAATCCCCGAGAGGTTCCCACGTACCCTCCTGCCGAGTTCAGCGCACCAAAGGCAGACTCGATTGATGTAGCGCTCGGTACTGCGGTGCTTGATGTGATGCGAGAAGTTGGCTTCGTTAATCTGCGTCTCGACCCGGAACAAAATGAAGTAATGGAAGAGTTGTTTGCTGCTTCGCAAGGATTTTTTGCGCAGCCCCTAGCAGACAGGATGCGCCACATTGACGAGCCGAGCCATAGAGCGGTTGGCTATCGTCCGCACGGCGCGGCGTATACGGGCGAGCGCATGAAGCTTGATTGGAACGATTCCCTCATTACGCGAAGGTTGGGTGGCAAAGAGGTTTCGATTCCGGGCGACGACGACCCAAAAATAGCTCGTCTCATAACGGCAATGGGAAGTTTTCGGGATTTGATCGCCGCTCCAGCTGTGCGAACCGTGGATGCGGCTCTTGCTGTGTACTATGATTACATGCATGACATACCATCCGACGAAGGATCGGTTGTGCAAATTAACGACTATTGCTTGAGTGATGAGCGCGGGGAATCAGGCGTTGAAGATATACCACTCGACAGCCCCGAAGAGCCAGAACTTCAGGGCGAGCATGAAGACGGCGTTAGAATCACGGTGCTTTCAAGCAACTGGCACGGCCTCGTTGGCCGCACGAATAACGGCTTGTACGTTCCAATAAATCATGGCAGCAAAGGCAAACGAGCAGTAAGCGTATTCGCCGGTGGAGTTTTAGAGGAATCAACCGCCGGCGAGATACGGGCGTTTCGTCACAAAGCATATAATTATATGACGCCGGAATCTGATGCCAGGCGCTTCGTGCCAACGTATTTTTCGAGCCCTGATGTCCATCCGGGCGTTGTGATACCGGCTTATAAAGGTGACGCAGACGTCGCCGCAAGCGCAGAGGAAGCTACAAAGCAATTTGGCATTGGAGAGAATTTTGTAAATCGAGGAAATCTGTCAGTCTAAGGATCTTAGCGCGGCAGATTTCTTTAATCTTAACTTTCGATGAGCGTTTGAGGTTGTCTGGGTGTTTCCGATTGAATCCGTGGCTTCGGTATGGGTTTTTCTTTTTGTCCATTTTGTGATTTTTATCGCTTCGTGCATATATGCGCGGTGCTATGGTTATACTAGGTGACCTTTAGGGGACGCCGAAAGGGTAACAACATGCAAAGGCACGCGGGCACAAGAAGGTGGAGCCTGCCGTTAGGACGGCGGGCGTTAGTCGTGTTGTGTATGCAAGAAATATAAAACCGGTCCATGGGGCCGGTTTTTGTTTTGTAAAAGGAGGTACTATGTCAGTAGATCATCACGAACGTACGAGCGAAGGGTTTGCCGACGGCGCACAGCCTGCGGGAGAAAGCAAAGTAAGAAACCGTAAACGTACGGCCGTGATAGCCGGCGCCGCTGCGGCAGTTGTCGTAGCCGGCGTGGGCGTTCCTGTCGCGGTTTCGGCTATGTCGTCAAGCCCAAACACGGGTCAAAACCTTGTGCTTTCAGGTGACGCGTGTGCCGCCTTGCAAACGCTTAACGGCAAAACGATTACTGCCGATGGCGGCACGGCTACTATAAAGGTACCGGGATGTGTGCCCGGTACGGGCGCGGTGAGTTTGAAGGGTAATATAGGCGTGACGGAACCGGGGCACTATTACGGCTACATGATTGACGTCTTCAACGACCAAGCATCCGCCGTGACGCCGACCGACTCGGCGAGCGACGCAGGCTACCCCGAATCCTTCGGCAGTGATACGCTGTCAAGCCAGAAAGAGCGCTACGGCAGCGTGGTCCCGATTACACTCAACACGACCGAGGGCGCAGCGATACCGGCATACTACGAGGGTAATCCGTTCGATTTCAACGCGACGGCGTACGGCGAAGCGGTGCTTACGAAGCTTGGCCCAAACGATCTTAAGGTTGAGAAAATTTATTCCATACCGGCCACGCCTCCTTCCGAGGCAACTACGGTGGCCGTGGCGACGTTGGTTGCGGAGAAACTCTTCACGCCGCAAACTGCGCAATAGGGAGGTGAAGTGGTGCGGGCGGCACGCCGCGTCCGCTCACTTTTCTTTGGCGGCATGTTGTGGTAGGCTTGAGGGAGATTCCCTTGGGGTATTAGCTCAGTTGGCTAGAGCGCTGCATTCGCATTGCAGAGGTCGGCGGTTCGACTCCGCCATACTCCACCACAATTTTGTACATGCACCGCTTTTGGCGGTGCTTTTTGCTAAGAGCTGATTCGTATAACATCACGCAATTGTTCCAAAAACTTATCGACGCCTTTTTTCCTGTATTTGTCGCTTAGCCCACGAAGCCGTTGGGAAATCTCCTCAATCGATGGTCTTTTGTTTACTACTTCCAAGACGAATGCTTCGTATTCTTCGTTCATCAACAACGAAAAGTCTAGGTACACTGAATTCGCCCTGTATGTGAAGAGCATGGTCATAAGAGCGGTTCTCTTATTGCCATCTTGGAAAGTGTGGTGGCGGGCTAGTGAGTCAACTAAAAGCGCACATACTGTGTGTAGGTTGTAATCGTCCGTATACGCCATATATGTCTGTGGACGTTTTATAGCGCCATCAATCATTTCGGGGTGCAACGCTCCAGGCCGTCCGCCCGAAACATCGAGCACAGCATCGTGGAGACCAAGCACGATTTCATGTGTTGGAAGATAGATTTCGTCCATTATTTTTTAGCAAGAGAAAGCAGTGCTGGGCGCATGTTATCCGCCAGCTTTTTGATGACTTTCGGATTAGCCTTTTTGACGTATACCAGTTTGATAGTCTTCTTCTCTGCCATACGTATATTGTAGCACGATGATAAATTTTGGAGGTCTAACATACCTAAGCTAGCGCAATGTGGGCGCATTGCAGAGGTCGGCGGTTCGACTCCGCCATACTCCACCACAACATGCCAAGACAAACGCCGCTCCTAAACCGGGTGGCGTTTTGATTAAGCGCCATTAAGCGCCAAGGCCCAGCGAATCTCTGGCAAGAGCTGCTACAATAGTGCCTATGAGTTCGACCACGAAGCAAAGCGCGTTTTCCGAGCGGCAAGTAAGCTTGGCGATTGTGCTCGTGCTGGTTGCCGTGGGTATCGTAGCCGCTGCGACAACGTGGTGGCGCAGTACGTCAGTCGATCCGACGCGCGTGTTTTGGGGCGCCGTCGCCAATAGTATGACGACGCCCGGCGTAACCGTCAGCGAGTCTGCAACGAGCAGTGGCGCGACAACGGCTCAGGTTAATCAGTTTGATTTTGGCCCTGAGGAGCGCGCACAAACCATCACGACCTTCACCGAAGGTCCTGCCGAAGTGCGCACGCTCGAGTTGAGTACGCCGACGGCCGACTTCACGAAATATCTTGCCATCAGCGTCGGCAGCGCAGACAAAATTCCATCGAGTGAACTCAAGCCTGTGCTCAACGTTTGGGGCAACACGACGAGCACGACGAAGTCGAAAGACACGAACGTTCCTTCAACCTTCGGTACCGTTTTGCTTGAGTTGGCGTTGCCGTTCGGCAATTTCTCGCCCACGCAAGAAGCGGCTTTGATGAACCAGGCGCAGACGCAGCAAGTCTATACGCCGGCGATTTCCAGCGTCCAAAAGAAAACCGTGCACGGCCGGCTGCAATATACCTACAGCGTAACGATGCAGCCGATCCTTTACGTGCAGTTAATGAAAACCTACGCGCAGGATTCCGGCCTGCACGAGCTGGACAGCGTTAATCCTAACGAGTACGCCTCGGCTTCGGCTACGACGATGCAATGGGTCGTCGACGCCCGCTCACGACAAGTTATGCAAGTCTCCTACGACGGCCACACTGAAAGTTACAGCGGCTACGGCTTGCGCATTTCGACGGCAACGCCGACAGCTAAGCAAGTTATAACCGGCGCGGCGCTGCAGTCCCGCGTGAACACGTTGAACGCTGCAATCAAATAACTCTGAGGTCGTAACCGCCGCTCCTAGTCAAACCCAAACCGCTTATGTATAATCCCTAGGCAGATACTAACTTTGAACTTTGCCAAAGGAACGCCATGGATCCACAAAGCACCACGCCTTCGATGCCGCCAAACAATAACGAATCAACGCCGCCTGCGTCTTCAAATCAAAATGATACGAGTACAAACAGCGCGAACGATTCTATGATGAACACCACGCCCGCAACTATGCCAGACAACACCGCGTCTAGCGATGCTCCAACATCGCCTGCGTCGTCTGAGACGAGCACGCCTACTGCAACAGCAACGAATCCTACGCCCGACGCCTCGACGCCTTCTGTTGAGGACTCTATGAGCAGCGACAGTATGCCGACGCCGCCTTCAGAAACTCCCGCAGCACCTACGATGAACGATACGATTTCCAGCGACACCTCGTCGGCTCCGGCCACGCCGCCAGCGCCTGATACCTCTAGCGTTATGCCTGAACCAACCGACAACGCAACGCCCGCAAGCCCTGACGCTGACGTGCCTCAGCCGCCCGCTCCGGCGACAAAAAGCAACAAAATGCTCGCGGCTATTTTCGTGGCCGTAGTGCTTGTCGCCGCAATCGTTGCCGGCTGGTGGTTTTTTGTTCGTTAAATTGCCGTAGGGCAAGCGCCGAAGTTCGGCTATACTGTTGATATGCAAGTTGTCGTAGATTCGCTGCTCACTTCGTATGAGGTGATGGGCGAGGGAAAACTTATCGTACTGTTGCACGGTTGGGCAGACCGTGCCGCTGGCCTGCGAAGTCTGCAGGTTGCCTTGGCAAAGGATTTTCGCGTCGTGGCGTTGGATTTGCCGGGCTTTGGTGGCACGCAAATGCCGCCGGAAGCCTGGGGACTGGACGATTACGCCGGCTTCGCCGCCCATTTTCTAAAGAAGATTGACGCCGGAAGAGTGCACGTTTTGCTCGGACACTCCAACGGCGGCGCCATCGCCATCCGCGGGCTTGCCAACGGTTTGCTCAAGGCCGACCGCTTGGTGCTCATGGCTTCCGCCGGAGTTCGCGGCGAGCAAAAAGGCAAGCTCACCGCACTGAAAGCTGTAACCAAAGTGGGCAAAGTCCTCACGACGCCGTTGCCAGCAAACGCCAAACGCAAACTTCGCGGCAAAGTCTACGAAGCCGCCGGCTCCGACATGCTCGTTGTCGAGGAAATGCAAGAGACACTCAAACGTATCGTGGTCGACGACGTGCGCGCCGACGCCGCCAAGCTCACGCTTCCAACGCTTTTGCTTTACGGCGAGGACGACAACGCTACGCCGGTTTCCTTTGGCAAGCTGTTTCATGAACTTATCAAAGGCTCTACGCTTAAAGTATTTCCTAATGCCGGACATTTTGTGCATCTTGATGAGGCTGAGAACGTCGCACAAACGGTCGCGGAGTTTGCGCGATGATAGATTTCCTTCGTAACCTGTATGCGTTTTATTCGTGGCGTTACCCCGCGACGATTGTGTACATGCTCCAAAGTACCGAGTACCAAGTGAAGCCATACCTCGAGTGGTATTGGCAAACGCAGGACTTTTCGCACGTTATGCACCGCCGTACGTTGGAGCGGACAAAGGCTGCACGCATGTTGCTGTCGGTTGTGCGGCTTGGCATTGCGTTAGAAGTTTTGGCTGGTGTACTGTGTGTTGCTTTGTGGTACAGCGGGCACTTCGCCGGAGGTTTGGCATTTGGCGCGGCGCTTATCGTGGCGTATCCCGTCGTGTGGGCGCATGCCGTAACGTTGCCGCTCACGCTTGGCCGATGGTTTATCGCACGTCCTCGCGAGCGCCGGCTCATCAAGGAATCCGCTACAATTTTCCGCGACACGAAGGCTGCGAAGATTGCCGTTGCCGGCAGCTATGGCAAAACGAGTATGAAGGAATTGCTGCTCACCGTTCTCAGCGAGGGCAAAAACGTCGCGGCCACGCCGGCCAACAAAAACGTCGCCATTTCGCACGCGTATTTTGCGCGCAAGCTTAAAGGCGACGAAGACGTTTTGATCATCGAATACGGCGAAGGCGCTCCCGGCGACGTCGCACGCTTTGCGGCCACGACGCAACCGACACACGCCGTCATCACCGGCCTCGCACCGGCGCACCTCGACCATTACAAAACGTTGCACGACGCAGGTGAAGATATTTTTTCTGTCGCCGATGTCGTGCAACCGGAGCACGTCTACGTTAATGCGGAATCTTCGGCCACGAAAGAGTTTATCAAGCCGAAGTTTGCGATGTACGACGAAGGCGGCGCGTTGGATTGGCGCGTGGGCGACGTGCAGATCGGCATTGACGGCACGCGCTTCACGTTGAAGAAGGGAAGCCAAACGCTGAAGTTGCACAGCGGCTTGCTCGGCCGGCATCAGCTTGGGCCGTTGAGCCTCGCGGCTGCGCTTGGCGCTGAACTCGGCCTCACGCCAAAGCAAATCGAGGACGGCATTGCCAAAACGATGCCGTTTGAACACCGTATGCAACCATACGTTTTGGCCGGCGCGTGGATTGTTGATGACACGTACAACGGTAACATCGAGGGAATCCGTGCCGGCGCCGCATTGTTGCACGATCTGCCTGGCAAACGCAAGGTCTACGTTACGCCCGGCCTCGTCGACCAAGGCGTAGAAACGCAGAGTGTGCACGAAGAAATGGGCCGCTTGATCGCGGGCGCAGAGCCGAACGTCGTCGTACTCATGAAAAATTCCGTCACGGACTTCATCCAAAAAGGCTTACAAGAAGCGAATTTTACCGGGCGCGTTATAGTCGAGGATGACCCGCTCAAGTTTTACCAAAACCTTTCACTCTTCGTTGCGTACGGCGACGTCGTGATGATGCAGAACGACTGGCCGGACAACTACCGTTAGTGCGTTTGCCGAGCGCCTGCACCTAGGCAGTCTGCGTAAGCCCGATTCGTTCGACTATTCCGACAAAGCCGGTTGAGGACGCATTCTGCGTTGCCATTAGCAGCGTGACGGTATGCTGGCCGCTTGTCGCGACACTGATATTGGTAAGTACACTTCGTGCCGTTGCAAGGCTGCCGGCGTAGCCGTCGATCGTCCCCACAGTTGTGCTGTCGATTTTTATCGTATAAATGCCGCGGTTAGTAAACGGTAAGTGATACAACTCAAGAGAGTACGTGCCAGCGCCGGCAGCGAAGTCGAACGTGATCGAATCGTTCTGGGTTCCGTCCGAGAGATTCAGCCAACCCACGTATTGGCCGCCCGTATCGGTAGCGCGAAAGTATGTCGGAGTCCACGTGCCGACGGCCGCGACTTGCACGGATGCAAAGCCGTTTGCCCAAATATTTACTTGCCTTGAGACGCTGCCGCCGCTTGGCGTTTGCCACGATGCGGCATTGCCGGCAGACGCTGTGAGTACTTTGCCGGAACTGGCCGCGCCGCTCACGACGACGCCTTGGATGGCGCTGACTGTTGGGCTGCCGTACGTTCCGCCTAGGTCGCTTGCTGGAATGGTGGTGCCGGCTTGCAACGCGCTGTCTGCGTTGCCGAGGGATGTTTGCACGCTGCCCGCGAGATCACTTTTGGGAATCCCAGCGCCGGGCTTCGCGTAGCCGCCGGCATTTGTTATCGCGCTAAGGTTCAGCGTCCCGTCAGAACCGTGGGAAACCAACAAAAAAGTATTGAGGATATCACCCCATTGGCCATCGTCGGAGCCGGGAACGGGCAATCGTGCTGGCATATGTCCTGCTTATGCTTTACCTCATAATTCTATTCGTCCGGCGTCGCAAGTGCAACAACAATTACGTATCGTTTAGCTCACGAGGACTTTGCGGACGTCCGGGCTGATGTTCGTAAGCAACGTATAAGGAAAAAGGCTGTGATCGTGCGCGATGGCGGCGATGGCGTTCGGGTCGCGCGGATCGTTGCTGTAGACGACGACCTCATCGCCGACATTCGCTTCGATTCCCTCGAGGGAAATCATCGTATGGTTCATACACACGCGTCCGACGATCGGTGCAAACTGGCCGCCAACCTTCACGACGCCAGCGTTGCTCAGCGCACGATTCACGCCTTCGTAATAGCCCAGCGGCAGCACGCCAAGCCTCATTCGCCGCGGCGCCGTAAATGTGTAGTTGTAACTAACTCTCTCGCCTTTCTGCAGTTCGCGGATTTGCGTGACAGTTGAGACGAGGCGCATTGCCGGCCGTAAGCCCTTCAGCTCGTCGTGCAAAACGTGCGAGCGCGGAAACGGATTGATGCCGTAGGTGCCGATGCCGACGCGTACGGCGTTGGCGTACTTCGATTTTGCCTTGAGGGAACCGGCCGTTTGGGCAATGTGGATAAGCGTGGGCTTCGCGCCGGCCTCGCGGATTATTTCAACGCAGGCGTCAAAGTTTTTCACGGCTGCCTCGACGGTCGTAGGGTCTTCGCCGTCGCTGTCGGCAAGGTGGCTCATCACGCCTTCGAGTGTCAAATTCTTATAAGACAAGATGAGTTTGGTGAGTTTTGTAAGCTCACTGGCCTCGGCGCCGTAGCGGTTCATGCCGGTGTTGCACTCAAGGTGAACCTTAACGCGTTTGCCGGTGTTGCCTAAGGCTTGCACGCTTGCCTCGTCGTGCACCACAAAGGCGAAGTTGTCGTACTTCATGTGTGCAAAGTTCTCAGGCAAAATCGCGCCCATCACAAGCACGGCTTGTTTGCTTGCCTCACGAATCCTTAGAGCTTCAAAGTAACCGTCAACGGCGACGTACGGCAATGCGCAGCCTCGCAAGGCTTCGGCTACGATCTCAATGCCGTGGCCGTAGGCGTTGCCCTTGAGCACCGGAATAACCTGCTTGCCACTCAGCCTTTGGAGCAGCCCGACGTTATGAAGCAGGGCTGAACGTGAGACTTCTACGCGGTTGTGCGTAGCAAAGTTCTTCTCAAAATGTTTGAGCGTTGTGTTAAGCGCGCCGCGTAATGACATACCGTAATTGTACATTGAAATTGCATAATGTAGTTTGCTACGATGGTCGTATGAAAACAATCGCCGTAATCTTTGGAGGCCGTTCGGCCGAGCACGACGTTTCGATCGTGACTGCAATTTCGAGCATTATCAAACCGTTGGAACTGACGCACCGCTACCGCGTCGAGGCCGTGTACATCGACAAAAAAGGTGCATGGTTTTGGGACGACAAACTCAAGGACATCAAACTGTTTAGTTCTGGCGAAATTGAGCAATGGACAAACCGCGCGCATCCGGCAAGCGTGGAGTTTAACGGCGGCATGACGCTTGTGAAGTCCAGCGGCATCGCCGGCCGCAAACAACAACGTAAGGTTGACATTGTGTTTCCTTCGATGCACGGCACCTACGGCGAAGACGGCGCGCTGATGGGTCTTTTGGACATGGCCGGCGTGCCGTACGTGGGCTGTGGCGTTGAGGCCAGCGCACTTGCTATGAATAAAGTCCTCGCGAAGCTGGTCGTGGAAGCTCACAAAATTCCGACGGCGAAGTTCCACTATTTTGACCGCGCGACGCTCGAGCGAGATCCGGCGTCGGCTGTTAAGGAAACGCTTGAGAAGCTGACGTTCCCGATGTTTGTGAAGCCGGCGCACGGCGGCTCGTCCATCGGCGTTACGAAGGTTACGAACGAGACCGAATTGCGCAATGGCCTTGAGGTTGCCGCGCGGTTTGACGACATGCTGCTCGTCGAGGAAGCGGTGCAGAATCTGGTTGAGGTCACGTTGCCGGTCATGGGCAACGAGGATCTTACGCCGGCATTCCTCGAACAGCCTTTGCTCAACGCCGAAGATTTCTTCGACTTCGACACCAAATACATCCGCGGCGGCAAAGGCGGTTCCAAAACCGGAGGCGCAAAAACCGGCGGCGCGAAGCAAGGCGCGCAAGGCTACAGCAAAATTCCCGCGGAGCTTCCGAAAGAACTGTATGACAAGGCCGAGCAAATTGGCCTCGACGTGTATCGCGCCCTCGGCTGCAGCGGCCTCGCCCGCGTCGATATGCTCGTGGACACCAAAGCAAAACAGGTGTTCTTCAACGAAGTAAACCCGCTGCCCGGCAGCTTGTACGCGCACAACTGGCAGCGCAAGGGAATCTCGAACGTCGAGCTGGTGACGCGCCTCGTGGAACTCGCCGAAGCCCGCCACCACGAACGCCAAGCCCTCACGACAACCTTCGCCACGAACTTCCTCAAGCAGTTTTAGCTTATAGCATAGCTGTCGTCATAGGTTCGAGTGGTATACTCTTTGCAAAGAAGAGGAGAAGTTTGATGTTTGAGAAACGATTACCAAAACGTGCGCCAAAAGCCGTGGCTCTTGCCTTGGCAGCCGGCACCGCGCTTGCAGCTTGCAGTAGTGCGAATACCACGACGCCAGACACGTTGGCAAACATGCCCGCAGTCAGCTGGCTGGGTAACGCCGGACGGCGCTTCTGAACAATGCGTTGTAACGATGCGCGATACGCTCGTAGCCTTACGGAATGGCAAGGTAGAAGTTGAGCCATTGTTCCGGGACGAAGCGCCGGCGATGGGGACTGAGTGCGCCGCTGGCTCTGCGTTTTCGGCGAATCAACTGCCTAAAGGCTTTGGAGCGCAGCTTCAAGAATCGCAAGCCACTTGGGAACGCCTCGTCGCTGCGGCTGAGGCTGATACTAAATCGCCAACCGCTCATGCGAGCAAGATAAAAGCCTTCGCGTGGGTGATGCGCGTGGGTACAATGAGTGGCGAAGGATCGAACGTGCTTGCAGCGTACGATGGCCATGGCGGCCGCGATTTTGGCCCTGACAGTTGTTCGGTGGGCGGCGATACGATCACTGAAGCCATACAGCTTGGCACTACGAGCTATGATGGCCAAACAATCGCCGTTGACCGAGTGACCTCGCAGGCAACGGGCGCCCCATGTGGGCAAGGCGATGTCATTCTCGTGCCAACGACGCCGCCATCCGTTGTTGCATAACGCTTCATTGCCCGACGAAGCCGGCTGTGGTATGCTTTGCGCATGATCGCTTTAAATGCGCACTCACTTGCAACGTCGCTTCTCGCCCGCGCGGGCGCCTAACTTCTCCACACTATTTTTCAAACGACCCAACGAAAAGCCTCCAACGTTTCGTACCGCGTGGAAGGCGTCAACTGAAATCTGATAGGATAGACTTATGCAACGATACAATCCAAACGAAATCGAGCCGAAATGGCAAAAGCAGTGGGCTGAAGACAAACTCTACGAAGCGCGCGACGACAGCGGCAAGCCGAAGAAATACATTCTTGAATTTTTCCCGTACCCAAGCGGCGCGGCCATGCACGTTGGGCATGTCCGCAACTATACGATTGGCGACGCGCTCGCCCGCCACGCGCGCATGAACGGCTTTGAGGTTTTGCATCCGATGGGCTGGGACGCCTTTGGATTGCCGGCGGAAAACTACGCCATCAAAACCGGCATTTCGCCAAAGCAGGCCATTGCCCAGAACACGACGCGCTTCAAGGAACAACTCACGAAGATGGGCTTTGGCTTTGATTGGTCGCGCGAGTTCGCCAGCTCCGATCCGGATTATTATCGTTGGACGCAGTGGTTTTTTGAGCTGCTCTTCAAACGCGGCTTAGCGTATCAAAAAGAAAGCCTGCAATGGTGGTGTCCGGTCGACAAAACCGTTTTGGCCAACGAGCAAGTCGAGGCCGGCCGCTGTTGGCGCTGTGGCTCTGAAGTTGAGAAGAAGGCGCTTAAGCAATGGTTCTTTAAGATTACGGATTACGCCGACCGTTTGGCCAAAGACCTCGACGACGTCGAGTGGACTGACTCGATCAAGAACATGCAGCGCAACTGGATTGGCCGCAGCGAGGGCGCTGAAGTTACGTTTGCCGTTGAAGGCTCCGACGAAAATATCAAAGTCTTCACGACAGCGCACGACACAATTTACGGCGTGACGTTTATGGTTTTGGCGCCAGAGCACGAACTCGTTCGTAAGATTACGCCGGCCACGCATCTGCAACAAGTTGAGAATTATCAGCAAAAGACGCGCAACAAATCCGACATCGAGCGTCAGGAAACCAACCGCGAAAAAACCGGCGTGTTCACCGGTGCGTACGCCATCAATCCAATCAACGGCGCGAAGGTGCCAATTTGGATTGCCGATTACGTGTTGGCCGGCTACGGCACCGGCGCCGTTATGGCTGTGCCGGGCGAGGACGAGCGCGACTACGAGTTTGCGCAGAAGTTTGAGCTGCCAATTATTTACACGACCGACCGTCAGGAATTTGTGAACTACCAAACTGAAGTGAAGACGAACCGTACGGCGTTCAAACTGGCAAATTCCGAAGAGTTCAACGGCATCGACTTCGCCGAAGGCCGCCAGAAAATCCTAGAGAAACTTGAGCACATCGGTGCGGGCAAGGCAATCGTCAACTACAAAATGCGCGACTGGCTCATCAGCCGCCAACGATATTGGGGCGCGCCGATTCCAATCATTCACTGCGAGAAAGACGGCGCCGTTGCGGTGCCCGAAGACCAATTGCCGGTGCAATTGCCAGAGATGGAAAGTTATGAGCCGAGCGGCGACGGCCGAAGTCCGCTTGCGCGTGTCGAGGAATTCGTAAACACCACATGCCCAAAATGCGGCGGGCCTGCGCAAAGAGAAACCGACACGATGGACGGCTTCGCCTGCTCAAGCTGGTACTTCCTGCGCTTTGCCGACCCGCGCAACAACCAAAAGCCGTTCGACCAAAGCAAAGTAAAGTACTGGCTGCCCGTTGATAAGTACATCGGCGGCGCCGAGCATGCCGTCATGCACCTTTTGTACGCGCGTATGTGGACGAAGGTGATGCAAGACGAGGGCTTGATCGACTTCGGCGAACCGTTCAAAGAACTTTTGAATCAAGGCATGATCCTCGCACCCGACGGCCAAAAAATGAGCAAAAGCAAAGGCAACACCATCGAGCCGGACGTACTCATAAAGGAAGGTTACGGCGCGGACGCCATTCGCATTATGGAGCTGTTCATCGGCCCGTGGAACCAAAAAGCGGCGTGGAGCGTTGAGGGCATGGGCGGTTCGTTCCGGTTTTTGCAGCGCGTGTGGGCGCTGGTGCAAGAGTTCAACGAAGCCAAAGCAAACGGCAACATTGGCGAGCAATCGCCAGCGGGCGAAGCGCTTTTGAAAGTCACGCACAAAACGATCAAGAGCGTCAGCGACGACATGGCGACCCTCGGCTTCAACACGGCCATCGCCGCGTTGATGGAAATGACCAACACGCTGTACAAACTCAAAAATGATAACTTCGCAAACGGCGAGTGGAAATTCGCGCTTGAAAGTTTGCTGCAAATGATTGCGCCGTTTGCGCCGCACATGAGCGAAGAGCTTTGGCAGCAACTCGGTCACGACGACTCAATCCACACGAGCGCTTGGCCAAAGTACGACGGCAAATATTTGGTGGACGACACGGTTACGATCGTCGTGCAAGTCAACGGCAAACTGCGCGCACAACTGCAATTGCCAGCGGACGTTACTGAAGATCAGGCCGTTGCAGCCGCCAAAGCCGACGCCAAAGTTGCCGCGACCATCAACGGCGCCGAAATCAAAAAGACAATTTTCGTCAAAGGCAAGCTTGTAAGCTTCGTCGTGTAACGCTTCGCCTTGAGGTTTGGGCGCCAATCCGCTATAATAAACGACGATAATAGATAAAATACTCTTGAAGGAGTTATTACCACATGGGTAAACCAAAGAAACGAACATCGTCCCGCCGCACCGGTATGCGCCGCAGCCATTTGGTGTTGAAACTTGCTAAGGTTGTGAACGGCAAGTCACCGGTCAAAGCGCTTGCAAAACGTAAGGCTGCTAAAAAAACCGCCGAAGCCAAGCCGGCTGCAAAGCCCGCCGCAAAGAAGGCGTAGCTTTCCGCGTCTTGTAAGAAGCGCACGCTCAAACGAAAAGGAACTTTAACGTATGGCATCAAACCGTCACCTTGGCCGAATCATTGCGCTACAAACGCTTTACGAGCAAGACTTCCGTCGAGCCTCGCAAGACGTTAGCTTCGACCTCGACGAAGTGCTCCACCGTAACGTTGCACGCTACGAGGCGATGGTTGACGACAAAGCCTTCATCGACGCGTTGGTTCGTGGCGTCTCCAAAAAAGAAAAGGAGCTTGACGACGAGCTGCAGCCAATCGCGCCAGAATGGCCGATCGACCAAATCGCGCGCATGGACCGCGTAATTTTGCGCATGGGCCTGTACGAACTCCGTTACGGCAAGGACGCGCCGCCAAAGGTTGTCATCAACGAGGCCGTGGAACTCGCCAAAGCGTTCGGCAGCGAAAACTCCTCGAAGTTTATCAACGGTGTGCTCGGCACGGCGCTGCGCAAAATCGAGGGAACTGACGAAAAACCCGCTGACGCAAAGGAAACTAAGACGGCTGAAGCCGCCGCCCAAAAAGATTCCTCGCCAAAATCTAAGCCGGCGGAGAAGCACGCATGAAACGGCCGAAGATCGACGGCATCCGTCGGTTTGTGCCGCATCGCCGGCCGGCGATCCAGGAAGTTGTGCGTGAGACAACTTCGGGTGGCATCGTGTTTCGCCACAACAAAAAGACGCAGGAAATTGAGATTCTGCTGATGCAGGACGCCAAAAATCGTTGGACGATTCCCAAAGGTCATGTCGAAGAAGGCGAAACGACGCGGCAAACTGCCGAGCGTGAGATCCACGAAGAGACCGGCTTGCAGGAAATGAAGGTATTTGATTGGCTTGGCAAAGTGCACTTCCGCTATCGTCGCGTGCAAATGCTCGTGCTCATGACCATGCATATTTACCTCGTCGAAGCTTTGGGCGAAACCGACCGTTTGCATCCTGAGGATTGGCTCAACGACATCCGTTGGTTTCCGGCGGCCGAAGCTGTGGATAAAATTGCTTACGAAGACATTGGCAAACTGATGTTAGCGGGGATGAAGAAGATTCGCGATGCAGGACTCTAGCGTATATCAGACTTTTGGCAAAGACGTGCTGGGCGTGGATTTCAAAGACATCCAGCTGCTTATCACGGCCTTCACACACCGTTCCTACCTCAACGAACACCGTAAAACCGTGAGCGAACACAACGAGCGTTTGGAATTCCTCGGCGACGCCGTGCTGGAGCTCGTCGTCACGGAATACTTGTACTCGCACTTTACGGAACCGGAAGGCATCCTCACAAACTGGCGCAGCAGTCTCGTGCGCACCGAAAGCATCGGCGCAGCGGCCGCAAAGTACGGCTACGAGCCGATGCTTCGTCTGAGCCGCGGCGAAAAGCGCGGCACCGAACGTGCGCGGGCGCAGATTTTGGCCAACAGTTTTGAAGCCGTCATTGGCGCGATCTACCTCGACGGCGGCTGGGACGCGGCAAAAGCGTGGATTACGAAGAGCATCCTCTCAACGCTCAAGGAGATTTTGGAGAGCGGCTCGTGGATGGATCCGAAATCTCATCTGCAAGAAGTTGCCCAGAGCCAAGACGGCGCCACGCCGCAGTACAAAGTCCTGAGCGAAGAAGGCCCCGACCACGAGAAAACCTTTACCGTTGGTGTTTTCGTAGGTGGTAAGCTTGTTGGCCGGGGCACCGGCCCAAGCAAACAAGCCGGCCAGCAAAAGGCTGCCGAGGCAGCGCTGGAACAATATGCCGCAGCTGATTGAGGGCGCTCCCGACCCGACGCCGAACCCTAGCGACGTACTTGCTAACTCGTTATTGGTTGGAGGTTTCTCCGGTGTGTCCGGCTTTATGGCCGTTTACGAGCTTGTTGACCGGGCTAGCGCTCTTGAAGAAGCTGCAGCTGGCGTTACGGCGGCCGCAGTTGGATATGCAGTTGGAAAAGCGGTTGTCGCCAAGGCCTTAGAGTTCATACATACGCGCAGCGCCAATAGAAGGCATTTACAACTACAGGCGGAAGTTGCAAAAGCGACAGCAAGGGCAGACGAGCTGGGCCTGCGCGATGATTTTTAGAACGCCATTTGACATCAGAGGCGATAACCGGTAAAATACAACCAGTTATTTTGAAAACGTTAAGGTAGACGAAAGAGAGTTTCAGAAGAATGTTAGCTATCCGCATGCAACGCACCGGCCGCAAAGGACACGCCATGTTCCGTATGGTCGTGCAAGAATCGCGTTTGACCCCAACGAGCGGCAAAGTCGTTGCATTGCTTGGCAGCTACGACCCACACGCCAAGGCGATCACTCTCGACAAAGAAAAAGCTTCCTTTTACCTTGAGCACGGCGCGCAGCCTTCGGACCGCGTTGCACGTTTGCTCAAGAATGAGGGCGTCAAGCTGCCGTCATGGGTGAGCATCGTTGAAGGCAAGGCACGCACCACGCGCAACCCGGAAAAACTTCGCAAAAATCAGCCGAAGGAAGAAGCGCCAGCCGCGCCGGAGGCAACCGCTGAAGAGCCGGCTGAAACTCCTGCCGAAAAACCGGCATCAGAAGAGTAAAGATTTTCAGATAAAAAAGCCTCGCCTGAGCGGGGCTTTTTTAGCCCCCTTGGAACATTTGATATAATAAAAGTCGGCGATTAAGTGAGAGGAGACCTATATGCAAAGCATCGACCAACAGTTCATCGAATTCATCGTTAAGTCACTCGTAGGCAAGCCTGACGCCGTTCACGTTGAGCGCCGAATTGACGAAAAAGGCGTACTGCTTGAGTTGACAGTTGATCCGGAAGACCTGGGGCGCGTCATCGGCAAGCGCGGCGTTACGGCGCAAAGCCTGCGCACATTATTGCGCGCGCTCGGCACGAAGAACGACGCGCGTTACAACCTCAAGATCGTCGACAACGGCGAGCCGGCGCCGGCTTCCATCGTCCCAACAAACTCAAGCGACGAAAATGACGCTGCCGACGATAGCCAAACGACGAAGACCGACTTCACCAGCGACGAAGACAGCGATCCGACCGCTGAAGAAGATCTCAGCGAAAGCAGCGTTGTGACAAAAACCCGCAAAGAACTTGCGGATCTCGACGACCTTGATGTATAGTTAAGCACAGTCGACCAAAACCGACGGAACCTTTTCCAAAAAACAAAAACATGGCAAGCTCTGCGAGCCACTTCGCTGCTTCGGCAACGATCTGGGAGCTTTATATGTGACAAAAAGAACCTCATAAAACGAGGTTCTTTTTGTTTGTCTTTGCCATTACAGCGCCGTGCCCCTAAGCTCGGCGTTGATCCAGTCGACGAGTCCGGTCAGCGGGCACCGAGGGCATCTAGTTTGAGGCAAAGTGGCTCTAATCGTCCTAAGGTTTTCTGCGACCTCGTATCCATTTATCGAGGTGCGAAGCGCAATCTGAGCAGCGCTCCCGGCCGCCTCGCGCAGAGTCTGACATTCTTCTTCACGCCCCGGAGCTTGTTCTTCAAGGCCGCACGGTTGGGATGCACTACCGGATGGTCGTGGCGTCTCCATAACTTTGCATATATTACAATTGTTGTAACTTTTTCGCAAGTCGCTTATAATAATCACAGATGAAAAAAGTACAAATCATAACGTTGTTTCCTGAGATGTTCCCGGGCGTGCTGAACGCCAGCATGTTGTGGAAGGCGCAGGATCGCGGCATCGTTGAATTCTCGTTTATTAATTTGCGCGACTTTGGCCTCGGCCCGCGTAAACAGGTCGACGACACGCCTTACGGTGGCGGCGACGGGATGCTGCTCAAGCCTGAGCCACTCGTGGCGGCAATCGAAAAGGCGAAAGAAAACGACCCGAGCGCAATCGTGATTCTGCCGACGCCGCGCGGCAAACGTTACGTACAGTCCGAGGCTAAGGAACTCGCAGCTGACGGCCGCGGCCTCATTCTCATTTGTCCGCGCTACGAAGGCTACGATGAGCGCGTAACGGCCTACGTTGACCGGCAGTATTGCCTCGGCAATTACATCCTGACAGGCGGCGAGCTGCCGGCCATGACAATCATCGATAGTGTCGTGCGGCTTTTGCCCGGCGTACTCGGCGGCGAAACTTCGGCAGAGATTGAGTCCTTCCAAGACGACAAAACCCTCGAATACCCGCAATACACGCGCCCGGAAGTATTCCGCGGCAAGTCCGTTCCCGACGTTTTGCTGAGCGGCCACCACGCGCAAATTGCCAAATGGCGCGCTGAACAGCAGCGCTAATTATTCTGCTATACTAAAAAGGCTAAGGAGGGTTTCTATGAAGTTGTCGTTTATCAAACCGGCTTACGCGCACTGCGATTTGCCGTGCGGTGTCTATGATCCGGCGCAGGCGCGTATCGAAGCGCAAAGTGTCCACGAAATTATGAATAAGTACGAGGGCTTGCACAGCCAAGAGGATAAATGGCGCGCCGTATTTATCAAAGAGCAGCGTGCCGATCTCGTGAAGCATCATCTTTGGGTGCTTTGGACGGATTACTTTAAGCCTGAGCACCTCGAAGCGCATCCGAATTTACACGATTTATTTTGGCAAGCAACAAAGCAAGCCGGCAATTGCAAGAAGAGCGTTGATCCGGCCGAAGGCCAAAAGCTCCTCGACATAATCGACCAAATCGCTGAAGTTTTTTGGGCGACCAAGAAGGCGTAGTCTCACGCCGCATTTAATTTAGGAGCACTTCATGAGGCGGCCGTTTTTACTTCGACGTGTCGTTGGCGAAAGCATGATGCCGACGCTTCGGCACGGCCAGCTTTTGCTTATACGCCGTGGAAAATTTGAGATTGCAGACGTTGTGCTGCTTCTGCACGAGGGCGTGGAAAAAGTAAAACGCGTCGCCGAAATTGACGGCGAACGCGTTTTTGTCCTCGGTGACAATCCGCTTGCGAGCACCGACAGCCGGCATTTCGGCTGGCTGTCGGGCGCGAATGTCCGCGGCAAAGTCGTGTGGCCGCGGATGACTCGCGTGCGCTAGGCTTTCGTTTGGAGTTCCTCGCGAATTGGCTTGAGCTTTTCACTCCAAAATGCGATGCTTTTGGCGAGATCTTTGGCCAAGGCAATTTGTTGGTCGTTGGCGTCAAAGCCAGCTTCACTCATTTGCGACCAGTAGTTTACGAACGAAACGTGGTCGTTGAGCGGGATCATGCGTAAGTTAATGACGACTTCACGCAATTGCTCAACGGCTCGTGAACCACCGGCGCCCGCGCCGTAGCTTATGAAGGCAACAGGCTTGTGGTTCCACTCGGCGTACAAAAAGTCCAGCGCGTTTTTGAGCGCAGCCGAGTATCCGTGATTGTACTCTTGCGCAACGAATACGAAGCCGTCGAAACCGGCAATGGTTTTTGCCCAGGCTTTAGTGTGCTCGTTTTGGTAATCGCCCATCATCGGCGGTTTCGCTTCGTCGAGGAACGGTAGGTTGATGTCGGCAAGATCAATGATAGAAAATTCCGCGCCACCAATTTCATCAGCGATCGGCTTGAACCATTCCGCCGCTTTTGGGGCAAAGCGGCCAGGGCGGGTTGAGCCAACGATAATTGCAATTTTTGTCATGTATCCTCCGAATATATTTTGTATAGCTTATTAGTATATATAGTATATCATTGAAAAAATATACATTGCAAGTTATAATTCAAATTATGAAATTACACCGCGAGCCAAGTAAGCAAACGTGTACCGCGCAAGATAAAATGTACGTTGGCAAGGCTGCGGAAATTGTAAGCAAGAAGTGGACGTCAGAAATTTTATACGCGCTTGTTGTCGGCCCGAAACGATTCAGCTCGCTGCAAAGCGAAGCGGGTGATCCAAATCCGCGTACGCTTTCGGCGCGGCTCAACGAACTTGAAGCCGCGGGCATTATTACCAAAGAATGTTTTGCTGAAGTCCCGCCGCGCGTGGAGTACGCATTGACCTCAAAGGGCCGCGACCTCGTGCCGATCTTTGAGCAGATGCACGCGTGGGGCAAGCGTTATACAAAGTGAAGTATTTTATGCGGCGTCGGCCGTCGTAACGAACCGTTTGCTGGCGTAATAGCCAAGGCCACCTGCCAGAATTGCCGCGACGCCGCCGACGAAGATCGGCGCCCGCCCGCCTTCAACATCTGACAGCCACCCAAGCAGTGGGCCGCCGATAGGCGTCGTACCAAACATCAAAACGGATTGCAGCGCCAGCACGCGGCCGAGCATCTCTGGCTTGGACTGCACCTGCATTAAGGTCGTTGTGGCGGTAATGTACACCAGGCTCGCGAGGCCAAGCGCAAAACCGGCGGGCATTGCAAAGCTCGTGTTCGGCATAGCGCCAAGCACTAACATCGTGATTCCGAGCGCGAATGCTCCAACGACAACGTGCCGCAACTGCACCAGGCGCTTTTTGGCGATAATCAGTGCGCCGGTTACCGAGCCTAAACTAAATATTGAGTAGAGAATAGTGAACTCGTTTGTCGCGCCGTGCAGCCCGCTCGTAACCAACAACGGCAAAGTTACGGTGAAGTTATACGAGAACACGCCAATGACGGCGAGCATGGCAAAGGTAATCCAAAGTTCCGGCGTGGCCTTGATGTAGCGCAAACCGTCACGGACTGTACTCTTTGCTTTGCCTTTTGCCTCGCGCAAGAACAATTCGCTGACGCGCATGCGAAGTATGCAACATATGACGACAAGGTACGACAACGCGTCGAAGGTAAAACACCAGCCGTAGCCCACGACGCTTACGAGAAGCCCGGCCAGCGCCGGCCCGAATACGCGCGAGCCGTTGGTTATAATGCCATACAATGTGACGGCGTTCGGAATATCATCCTTAGAGACCATTTCGCTTACGAACGATCGGCGCACCGGATTATCAAAGGCCAAAAAGATGCCGCCTAGGACGGCTAGCGCGTACAAGCCTAAAATTGGCGGATGATGCATAAAGGCAAGAGCTGCCAGGCTGAACGATTGCAGCATTTCGAGGCTTTGCGTTAACAGCAAAAACCGATGCTTGTTTGTGTTGTCGACAAATGCGCCGGCCCACGCCGTAAGCACAAGGACCGGGCCGTATGCGCACGCCGCCAAGATACCCACGTCAAGGCCGCTGTGCGTAAGCTTGAGCACGAGCAAAATGATTGCGACGTTCGTCAGCCAGTTGCCGGTGTTTGAAACCAGCTGGCCCATAAAATACAATCGAAAATTACGCGTCCTAAGCGACGTGAAGGAACCCTGCATCGTTTTATTGTAGCACCTCTCTCGGCCGTTAGGCTTGAATGTGCTTAAAGCGATACGAGCCGAATGTTACGAGCACGACGACGGTTATGCCTAGGACGACCACGTCCTTCAAAAGGCCGAAGTGTGTTTGCCCGATGAGCGTGTCGCGCAAGGCGTCGACGGCGTAGGACATCGGGTTTACCTCGGCAACAATGCGTAGCCACGCCGGCACGTTCGTCAAAGGATACAGTGCGCCGGACAAAAAGTACAATGGAAAAACAAGGAACTGGTTGATGGCTTGGAAGCCCTGCATGTCCTCGACAAACGAGCCGATGCCCGAACTAAAGCTGGCGATCGCCACGGCCAGCAAACTCAAAATGAGAATGGCGACGGGAACCATCAGCCAATGCTCCGGCCGAAAGCCGAGCGCCAATGAAATGACACAGACCAAAAGACCTTGAATGACTGCTGTCGTTGCGCCGCCAAGCGCGCCGCCGATCATAATCTTGAAGCGCGAAACCGGCGCCACCAACGTCTCCTTTAAGAAGCCGAATTGCTTATCAAACATAATCATCGCGCCGTAAAACATCGCAGAGAACAAAACGGTCTGCGCCATAATGCCCGGCACGAGGAACTGCAAATAGTCGCCTTGCCCGGCGCGTTTATACACCGAGCCAAGGCCGTAACCAAGCGCCAACAAAAACAGCAGCGGCTGGCCGATGGCGCCGATCATCCGTGAACGGGCGCGGAAAAAGCGCGTTAGCTGCCGCATCCAAAGGGTAAAAATAACTCTCATCGCATGTTCCTCGCTCGGTGGTTAGCGTGCCAGGTTGCGCTGGCGTTTACTTCTTCGTCGCGTACGGTTTTGCCGGTGAGCTCGAGGTACGCTTGCTCGAGGCTCTTGGTTTTTGTTTGCTTTTTGAGGTCTTCGGCAGTGCCGAGGGCAATCAATTTGCCGTGATCGATGATGCCGATACGATCGGCAACGGCCTCGGCCTCTTCCAAATAGTGCGTCGTGAAGAAGACGGTCATGCCTTCGCTTTTGCTCATGTCGCGCACGTAATCCCACAGCAAGTTGCGCGTTTGCGTGTCAAGGCCAAGTGTTGGCTCGTCCAAAAACAAGACGTGCGGATGATGTAACAGCCCGCGGGCGATTTCCAAACGGCGTTTCATGCCGCCGGAAAACCGTTTAACGGGCGCACCTTTGCGGTCCCACAGCTCAACCAACGTCAAAAGTTCCTCAATGCGCGCGGCAGTTTCTTTGCGCGGCAAGCCGTAAAATGCGGCGTGCAAGTTCATGTTTTCGTAAGCCGTCAGCTCGGTGTCGACGCTCGGATCTTGGAAGACGATGCCAAAGCTGCGCCGCGCGGCATCTTGGTCTTTGCTCACGTCGTGGCCGTTGAGCTTCATAGTGCCTTTGGTTGGCTTGAGAAGCGTTGTAAGCATTTTGATCGTCGTGCTTTTGCCGGCGCCGTTTGGGCCGAGCAGGGCAAAGAGTTCGCCGCGGCCTACGTCGAAGGAAACGTCGCTCACCGCCGTAAAGTCTTTGAACTTTTTGGTGACGCCTTTGACCTCGATAATCCTATCGTCGAGAGATTTCTTCGCCATTAAACAACCTCCTTATGCGCAAGTTCTAGTGATTCGCCTTCGGCCATTTCGCGCGTCGATTCGCGCAGCGGCGCCTCGTGCAAAAATAATGCAACGACAAAGGCAAGCAGCGCGAGCGGAATCGAAGCGAGGAACACGTCGTGGAACGAGCGCGCAAACGCCGTTAGAATGTCGTGGCTAATTTGCGGCGGCAGGCTGGCAAGCATGGACGTGCTTTGCTGTAAGGACGACGAGGTGACGTGGGCGTCGGCGGGCAGCAACTCGTGGAGGTGATGCGTCAGGCGGCTCGTAAGGATTGCGCCAAAGATCGCGCCGCCGAATGAGCTGCCGATGGTGCGGAAAAACGTTGCCGTTGAAGTTGCCGTGCCGAGGTCTTTGCGCTCGGCCGAGTTCTGCACGGCCAGGGTCATCACCTGCATGTACGAGCCAATGCCCAGGCCAAGCACGATCATCCAGACCGAAACCCACCATTGGCTCGTCGCTACGCCGACGTGGCTAAACAACCATAAGGCAAACGCCGTGATGAGCGTGCCAACGATCGGGAACATGCGGTATTTGCCGATCTTTGAGATAATCCGGCCCGAAAAAATCATTCCCACGAGCAAGCCCCCAACGAGCGGAATCATCAGCAGGCCGGATTTCGTTGCAGAATAGCCGCGCACAATTTGCTGGTACTCGGGCAAAAAGATAAGTGCGCCAAACATCACCATGCCGCTCAAAAACGATAGCAAGGTCGCAACACTAAAGATGCTGCTCTTGAATAACCGCAGCGGCATAACGGGCTCGGCGGCTTTTGATTCGCGCACCAGAAAAGCGAGCAGAGAAACAAGGCCGCCGGCCGTCAGCTCATACACTGGCGCCGAAGCCCAGGCGTACGTGTTGCCGCCAAGAACCGTGACGAGCAAAATGCAGGTTACGGCTGCGGCCAACAAAATTGCGCCGGGGAAGTCAATACGGTGCTCAGTGCGGCGCACCGGCAAATGCAGCCGAGCAGCGACCATCGAAAGCGCTACGGCGCCGACGGGCAAGTTGATGTAAAAGATCCAACGCCACGAAAGATGGTCGGTAAAGAACCCGCCGAGCAGCGGCCCAATTACGCTCGCAATACCAAACATCGCACCAATATAACCTTGGTAACGGCCACGTTGCCGCGGCGGAATAATGTCGCCAACGATGCTCATGGCAAGCACCATCAAACCGCCGGCGCCAATGCCCTGAATACCTCGGAAGAGAATAAGCTGCATCATACTTTGGCTGGCGCCGCACAGTGCCGAGCCAACGAGGAACAGCACAATAGCGAACTGAAAGATTTTCTTACGGCCAAAAAGGTCGGAGATTTTGCCGTATAACGGCGTCGCGATGGCGCTCGTCAAAAGATACGCGGTGGCAACCCACGATAATTTACTCAGGCCGTTCAGGTCGCTGGCAATACGCGGCAACGCCGTGGAGACAATCGTTTGGTCGAGTGCGCTGAGGAACATGGCCAACATCAAAGCCGTCATGATCACCATAATTTCGGCGTGCGAGCGCTCGCCCTCGTGCTCAACGTGTTCGACAGCTGGCGCGTTCTTCTTTTTAAATAGCCTCATTTCATCTCCTTATTTTCGCGTTCTAAATAATGCAGCATCTTTTGTTGGACATGCAAAAAGCTTTCTAACTCTTCATCACTGAGCTCGGAAACCATTCGCGTAAAGCGCTCTTGATGGGCTGCTTGCAGCTTCGTAACCTTCTCCTCGCCCTTGGCCGTGAGGCTAATGAAGGTGCTGCGGCGATCATTTTCGTCGTGCGTCCGCGTGAGGTATCCTTCGCGGACAAGCGCGTCGATGCTTTGCGTAACCGCGCCGGGCGTGAGGTACATTTTGCCCGCCAAATCCTTAGGCTGCACCGGCTGGCTGTGAGAAATGACAAACAGTGTGCGGATGCTTGCCGGGCTCAAACCGCTCTCCGAAATTGAGTGATAAAGGTGTGCGAACATCGCCCGTTTGGTAAGTTCGAGCGTCTCAAATACATCTTGAATAGTAGATTTGCGTGAACGTTGCATATATTTTACTTTACCTGCTAAACAGTATACTTACTAAATGAATCAGTGTCAAGGCTCGCGCATGTACTTTTCGTAGAATGCTACGGCCGCCTTAATTATCGGCTGCTCCTCTTTACTTAACGTGCAAGCTTCTTCGACGTCGAAGGCGCGTGATTCAAATATCTCGCCCTCGTCGCCAGTTGTCGGCACGAGTGGCAGGGAGCTGACGGCCACGAACCATGGCATGAAACTTATAAGCGGATACGGCTTGCCGGTTTGCTTGGCGATGATAACTTTGCTGTTGGTGACCTTGCGGAAGCCAAGCAGCCGGAAGCGTTCAACACGCAAGCCGCCTTCTTCGAGCGCCTCGCGCTGCATTGTTTCCTCGACGCTTTCGCCGTCTTCGATATGTCCGCCGAGGCAATCCCAACCGCGGTGCGTGCGCGACAAAACAATTTTGCCGTTTAGGATGCCCACGCACGACGCCGCGACACATACATCGCGCGGCGGCATTTCATCGCTCAAATAAAATTCCCATGAGGAGATTTCGTCCCAACGGCCGTCGCACAATTTCGTCGTCACGACGTTGCCTCAACCTTTGAAAGGCTGCGCACGAGCAGCACTCCAAACGCTGCGCCCTCAACAAATTGGCTTACAAACAACAAATGCACAAAGCCGAGGAAGGTTATAAGCGCCGCAAGGCTTGCGCCAAATTGTAAGGCAAACGCCAAAACGTTCGGCGCGTCGTGCAGTTTGCGAACGAAGTACACACTCAAGGCAACTTCCCATACAAATAAAAGAATCGCCGCAAGTTTATGCAAATCATCAAAAGCGCCGTTGACCTTGTACGGATATGTGCTGACGAGTACGAAGAAAAATAACAACGCCAAAATGCGCAGCGACCACGCCAATTTTGTGCGCGCGATCTGCTGCGCTGTCATAAATGTTCCAACGGCTGCAAACAAAAATGCCAGCGTAAAGAACGGAACCGTTACGGCCGTAACGCCGTAGTTGCTGAAGCCGCCCTCGCTTTTCAAGAATTGCGGCTTGAGCACGAAACAGGTGAGTAATCCCACGATAAGCCCTATTTGCCCGATGAGCAACGGCCGCACGCGCGAAGAACGTTTCATGTACGAATCATAGCACGCGTCATATATAATGACTGCATGACGAAAATTTTTGCAGTATGCTTTGACGTCGGCGAAACAATTGTGGACGAAACGCGCGAGTACGGCACGTGGGCCGATTGGCTGGGTGTGCCTCGGCATACATTTTCGGCGGTGTTCGGCGCGGTGTTGGCACGCGGCGGCGATTACCGCGAAACGTTCCAATATTTCCGTCCGGGCTTTGACCTCAAAGAAGAACGCGAGAAGCGTGCGGCGGCCGGCAAGCCAGAGACGTTTGGCGAAGAAGACTTGTACGTAGATGCGCGGGAATGCCTTGCATCGTTGCAAAAACAAGGCGCTAAAGTTTCTCTGGCCGGCAATCAAACGGCGCGTGCCGAAGGCATTTTGCGTTCGCTTAATTTACCCGTTGACCTTATTGGAACGTCGGATAGTTGGGGTGTGGAGAAACCGTCGCCGGAATTCTTCGCACGAATCGTTAAAGAACTTGGCTGCAAGCCCGAAGAAGTTTTGTATGTTGGCGACCGTTTGGACAACGATGTTGGCCCAGCCCAAAAAGCCGGCATGCAAACGGCACTTATCCGGCGCGGGCCGTGGGGCTACATTCTCGAACGGCCTGAGGTTTCAGAGAATTGTCTCTTTGCGCTAAACGACCTGGCTTCGTTGCCGCAGCTCGTCGCTAAGCACAACGCAGCGTAGTTTTACTCATAAGAAACGTAATATGGTTGCGGCGTAAGCGCCATGGTTTGTTGCGGTGTGAGCACCGGCGAATCTTTGACGTAAAAGTTTTTCCAACCAAATTGTACATTCCCCGGCGGCTGCTGCAAAATGGCACGCCACGTCGCGCTCTTTACGCTCTGCGCGCCTTGGCCGTCCATTTGGACGACGTAGGCAAGCTCTTTGTGTGAGGTGTCCAGCGCCGTACGGTTGGGCAACATTGAGGAACGGAATTCTTGCAGTACAAAAAGTTTCTGCGGCAATTTGTTTTGCGCGGTGAGTGTGGCGAGCCAATCGTCGGTGGCGTTCACTTCGTCGATGCTGACGGAGCCGATCTGCTTTAGCGGAACTTGAGCCGGCCCAACGCGCCATTCCGGGTCGAGCGCCAGCCCAACGTTCGGCTGCTTGAGTAAGCTCTCGTATTCTTCGGCTTGCGCGAGGAAACTTGCGCGGCCGGGCTGAAGGTCGAGGACCACGTACACGCCCGCGGCACGCGCCGCGTCAATCCACGGCTGGAGCGTTACAGGATCTGCCTCGTTTGAATAATCGTTGTTGGATGTCGGCGAACTGGAGGCAAGCGTCGTGATAATTTCCAAGGTGGGCATGATTGGCGTCGTACTGAAGGTCTGATAACTCGCCGCCAAATCCTTGACGCGCGCAATCGTCGCATCCATTGGCTGCTGGCCAAGCGCGCCAAGCGCCGGCGCATCCGGTTTACCGTACAAGGCGACCAAACGGTAATTCGGCACGAGCGTTTCACCGCCGTCCGGAAAATGAAACGGCGGCGGCGCGGGCAGTGCAAGCGGCTTTTTAGGATTCAACGCAACGAGCGGCAACGGAAATGTGCTGCCTGGCGTAGCCTTGCGGGAAAATCCGTGCAGCCAAAATCCAAGCCCAACTAGCGAAGCTGCAATGCCAACGGCAATCGTTACAAAAATCCGGCTAAAACGCATATGTTTATGATATCATCACGCCGGCCGTCCAGCGTCTTAGGCGTTGTACGCCGTGGAGCTGACATCGCCGCCGTGGCCGGTCCAATTGGTGTGGAAGAATTGGCCGCGCGGCTGGTCGGTGCGTTCGTAAGTGTGGGCACCGAAGTAATCACGTTGGGCTTGAATGAGGTTGGCCGGCAATTTCTCCGAGCGATAGCCGTCAAAGAAGGCAAGGGCGGAGCTAAGTGCTGGCGTCGGAATGCCGGCTTCAACGGCCTTCGCGACGGTTTTGCGCCACGCAATTTGGTTTTCGTTAACGGCTTTGGCGAAGAAGGGGTCGAGCAAAAGGTTCGCCAAAGAGCCGTTGGAATCGTAGGCCTTTTTGATGTCGCCGAGGAATCGGCTGCGGATGATGCAGCCGCCGCGCCACATCGTCGCGATGCCGCCGTAATTCAAATTCCACTTGTATTCGGCCGCCGCCGCGCGCATGAGCATGTAGCCTTGCGTGTAGCTGACGATTTTGGCGGCGTACAAGGCGCGCCGCAGATTTTCGGTGAAGGTTTCGGCGTCTTCGGCCGCCGCAGTTTCCGGGCCGCGCAGCACTTTGCTGGCGTTCACGCGTTCTTCTTTGAAGGCCGAAATGCAGCGTGCAAACACGGCCTCGCTGATCAAAGAGACCGGCTGCGCGAGTTCCGCGGCGTTAATGACCGTCCATTTGCCGGTGCCTTTTTGCCCGGCGGCGTCGAGGATGTGGTCGACGAGCGGCGCGCCGTCCGTGTCTTTGTGTGCCAAAATATCGGCGGTGATTTCGATGAGGTAGCTGTCCAGCTCGCCCTCGTTCCACTTTTTGAATTCCGCGGCCATTTGCTCGGCGCTGAAGTGCAGCCGCGTGCGCATAAGGTCGTATGCTTCGGCGATGAGCTGCATGTCGCCGTACTCGATGCCGTTGTGCACCATCTTTACGTAATGGCCGGCGCCGCCTTCGCCAACCCAATCGCAGCACGGCGTGCCGTCGTCCAACTTCGCGGCGATGCTCTGAAAGATCTCCTTAACGTGCGGCCACGCGTCCGGCGAGCCGCCGGGCATAATGCTCGGGCCGCGGCGCGCGCCTTCTTCGCCGCCGCTCACGCCGGTGCCTATATATAAGAGTCCTTTGCTTTCGACATACTTCACGCGGCGAATCGTGTCGGTAAAGAGCGAGTTGCCGCCGTCGATGATAATATCGCCGGCTTCGAGGTGGGGAAGAACGTGCTCAATGGTTTCATCGACCGGCTCGCCGGCCTTGACCATCAGCATAACGCGCCGCGGGCGTTTGAGGTTGGCAACCATTTCCTCTACGGAATGTGCGCCGATTACTTTGGTGTCTTTGGCTTCGTTGGCCAAAAAGTCGTCAACCTTGCTTAGTGTGCGGTTAAAAGCGACGACCGTAAAGCCGTGGTCGTTCATGTTGAGAATAAGGTTTTGGCCCATCACGGCCAAGCCAATTACAGCTATGTCGCCTTGCGGTTCGTCCGGCATATTTTCCCCTCGTTTCGTTATGCTCGTAGTATACTATGAATCGATGGCAGATGTACGCATTGAACCAGATGTGCAAACAGTGGCTGAGCTCGCCGCCGCTGAAGCGTGGCGCGTGTTGACGAACGTGCTTGCCGAGCACGGCGAAGCCGTTTGGGTGTTGGCCGGCGGCACTGCGCCTACGGCCGCGTATCAGGTATTGGCACAGAAGTATATGAGCCGAGTCGACTGGTCGCGTGTGTACGTCCTGATTGGCGACGAGCGATGCGTGCCGGCCGAGAGCCCTGATTCAAACTGGGGACAAATTACGAAATTGTTGCTTGACCCTCTGGGTATTCCCGCCAAGAATCGTTTGGCGCCCCCAATAGAGCTGGCATCCCCGGAACTTGCCGCCCAGAAATATGCCGAGACACTTTCTCTTTTACCGAAGGCACCGAATGGCGCACCGCGTCTCGACCTCGTATGGCTCGGCGTGGGTGAGGACGGCCATACGATGTCGTTGTTCCCCGGCCGTCCCGAAGCGAATTCGCATGAACTCGTTGTGGCCGTACACGAATCGCCCAAGCCGCCAGCCGATCGTATTACGCTAACGCTCGCAGCGCTCGGCGGTGTACAAGTTTGCAGCGTCCTCGCAACCGGCGCGGGCAAGGCAACGGCAATTGGCCGTGCGTTGCAAGAAGACCTCACGGTGCCAGCAGCACGCGTTGCAAAACGGATTACCGAAACCGGCGGCAAAGTTACCTGGATGCTCGACACTCAGGCGTCTGCTTCCTCAACGGTCTCAGCGACGCGCGGCGAGACTCCTGTCGCGCCGTAGCCGCCTATATATGTTCTAAGTTTATTATAGCGCCGTGGGATAATCGTTATGGGTTGCGTCCATGATGCTTTCAACCCATTGTGCTGCGTTCTTGCTCATCGATTCATTCGTGCACCAGCCGAGCGCAGGACCGTCCCAAACGTTGCCCTCGCGCGCGCCAAACGTGCCTTTTTCTTGCTCATAGCCCAGACCGTAGAGTCTGTCGGTTTTTACCATCTCTAGTAGCAGGTCTTGATTATAAACTCGTTCAGCACCGCCTACGGCACTCACAAAAATCGCGGATGGCATCAAGTGTTGCAATAATTCATCCGTGAGAAGTTTTCTGGTTTCGTCGTTGGCAGCGAAAGCTAGAAAGACGACGCTCGAAGTTTTTATGAGTTCTTCAAGGGAAACACTCGTGAAGCGCTCATCACGCGTAGCACGCGACCAATATTGCACTTCCATACCAAGGCCGGCCATATTCTCGGCAAAGGCGGTGCCAATTCTGCCAAGGCCAATGATGCCGGCTTTTTTACCACGAAGTTCAACGCCGCGATGCTTGTCGTAATCGCCATGCCACCCGTCTTTTGCGACGATAGGCAGACGGCGGGCGAGCGCCAAAGTAATCATCGTATGCCATTCGGCAACGGCAACGCTCGAAAAGCCACGCAAGTTTGTCACAACAATACCCTTATCTTTGCAATGTGCAAGGTCGATCCAGCTAAATGAAGTGGTTTGCAAACAAATGGCTTTGAGGTTAGGGATTCTGTCGATAACATCGTTGGGCAAGCTCCAATCGCTGAAGTCCGGGTCGAACGCTACGATGCGTTCGTCGTCACCTTCGTAAAGTTCATTCACTTCGGAAAGCGGCTTGATGTCTTTGACAAGTGTCAGATTGCCAACGGCTTTGAGATCGTTCAGCTGGCCAGGCGTAAAGAGCGAGTCGGCATTTGGTGTGAGGACAATGATTTTCATTCGGTAATCCTTATATTAATACGGCAATTATACGGCGTGTTCAGCTTGCTGTATACTTGTCGTCGGAAGAGTCCGACAGAAATGAATAACCTTATTGAACAACTTGCAGGTTTTGGGCTCAGCACCATTGAAGCACGCGTTTATTTGCATCTTGTAAACAAGCCGGCCAAAACGATTCTGGAACTCGCGCGTGAACTCGACATGCCGCGCACTTCGGTCTACGACGCGACGCTCAAATTGGCCGAGAAGGGGCTGATCCAAAAAATCGTTACCTTTAAAAGCCAAAAAGTGCAGGCCTATCCGCTGGGCATTTTGCAAACGCAGATCGACAAAGAACGCCAACGCGTTGAAAAATTGCAAGAGAAACTTACGGAGCTTGAAGCAACCGTAACAATGGCAGCTGCTTCGCCCTTCACGACCGAAGTGCGTTACTTCAACGGTGTCAAAGGTTTCCAACAAATTATGTGGAATGTGCTGAAGGCCGAGGGTGAAATCGTTGGCTACTCGCAGTTCGGTCGTATTGAAGTCGTTGGAGAGAAATTTGCCGTGAGGCACGCGGCAGAAACGGCGCGGCGCGGCATCAAAGATCGTGTCATAACCAATCCGCGTCCCGAAACGCTCAAATATTTGAGGGCCGATCCGCTTGCCGATTCACGTCGCATCTTCCAAACGACGCGTGTATTACCGACGGAAAAATTGTATGTCACAGGTGACACGAGCATCTACAACAACGTTTTTGCCGTGACATTCTGGAAGCAAGGTGAAATCGTCGGAGTGGAGATCGAGAACGCAGAACTCGTCAGAATGCAGAAGAGTATCTTTGAACTTTTGTGGACACAGACTGAGCCGCTTGAAAAGTATTTGTAAGCTAAACGCAGAACGAAATTATTCCGGCTGCACATGCGGGTGCTCAAGCACACGCTGCGTAAGTATGGCAGAAGTGTACGCAGGCAGAAGCGCGCTCGCGTCCTGATTGTGCACGTATTCTGCGACAACTGAGGCTATATCGCCGTATAACGGCGTGCGCTCATTTGGCGCGAGCATCGTCGTGTCGGCTATGAGTTCAATCAAATCGTCGCCAGTGAAATGCGTTTGGCTTAGCAGATCGAATACTCTACCTTTTGAGGGAAACCGATCGCTGCTTATTCCGTTGGCGTCGTATCCCATCAGCGCGCCGACTTCCAATGCACTGCCGATACGCTGGGTCCGTACGATGGAAGCCTGGGAAGCTGCGTCGAGGCAGACTTCGTATGTGACATCTTCAGACGAAGGCCGGACACCCCACCGTATATGCCTACTCTCAGGCGCCGGTGCGCACAGCAATTGAAGAATCTTCTGCGATTGCCGTGGAACAGTTGCAAGGCTGCTCTCTCCCGTGTATCTGCCTTGATGCGGCATGCGGCTGATCTCGCACTCCATGATGCTTGGCGCTCGCCGTACAATTTCTACACGGCCTGCAATTCCCGGATTGTTCTGCCATTCCTCGGCAACCTTCCTTGGTGGAATACGCTGCCCGTAACCGTGAACGTGCATCGTGGAGCTAGCAAAAACAACCGGCGATGGCGACATATGCGAATCGCAGAACGCTTCCGCGCTCCTGGGAGGAAGTGATGTCTTGGGATTCGTCATTTCAACCTCAGCGTTTAGCAAAATGACGCGCCCGGCGTCGTTAAGGGCTAATCCGGCCTGGGCGAATCGCTCCGGGCCGACATTTGCCAGGAGAACACGGCCGTACACAGGATATCTCCTGTTAAAGTTGCGTACTGATTCCGGCGTGGGATAACGCAGCAGTTTGGCCGCGAGTTGTTTTGCGTCACCGTACATTGTTGTTTGGTGTTGTGGCATTTTTCCTCCTAACTAAAAAGCTCGCCGTTCCGGGCGAGCTTTGATTTATTTTAGATGCGTCAAAAGCTAGCCCGGACTGCCGTCGAGAAGAATGACAATGCTGAGAAGTTGATTTGTGCGCATAGCCCCACTACCGTAACATGCTTACGCTTACGACGCAACGCCGGCGAACCTTACGGCAAGATCGAGGCGACTGAGATAAACACCGACAAGCCCATCACGACAATGAGTGAGAACAGGAACATGCGTTTGGCCCACGCTACATCGTCTTTGGCGTGAAAGCCGCGCAGGCCGCGCATGAGCCAAACGAGGGAAAGCGCAAGCATCGCAACTGCGTATACAACGCCGGCTTTGCCGAAGACGCTCAGGGCGACATTGCCAAGCGCGAAGGCAACGACGTAGGCGACGATTTGTCGTTTGGCCGCCGCAACGCTGCGCGCCACGGGCAAAACGGGCAGGCCGGCGGCTTTGTAATCATCGTAGCGATACGTGGCAATGGCGTAGAAATGCGGCATTTGCCAAAACGTCATGATGAGAAAGAGGATAAGTGCGCTTACGTCAAAGTGCGCGCTCACGGCAACGTAGCCGGCAACAAGCGGCGCTGAGCCGGAAATACTGCCTACGATCGTGCCGTGCACCGATGCCCGTTTGCTCCAGCCATACAACACGACGTAATCAAAGAAGGCGATGGCGCCGATCCACACGACTAAAGCATTCGTCCACGCGCCCAACGCGAAGAAACCTACGACCATCAATACACTTGCAAACGTCAACGCGCTTCGCCCGGAAATCTCGCCGCTTACTAATGCGCGCTTTTTGGTGCGCGCCATGCGTTTGTCGATTCCACGATCAATGTAATTGTTGAACACGCACGCCGAGGCAATAACGAGCGCCATGCCACCCAAAGTGGCTGCCGCCAAACGTACCACGATATGCCATTTGGAAGCAAACAAAAACCCGGCCGCGGCCGTCATAATGTTGCCGTAAATAATTCCCGGTTTCGTCAAACGGTAATAGGTCTGTAACGTGCCGGCCGGTGTGTGATTACTTTTGCCCGTCTTCAAAGGAGTGCTCACAAACTGTCCTGGCTCTGCATGTACTGGTTCATTTGCTGCGGCGTCATACGCACGTTGAGGTTCTGCATAATCCACAAACTGCCAAAGACGAGGATGAGCACGACGAGCGTCATCATCCAAAAGGCCAGCGACTTCCAACGCCCGCGGCCTAAGTGCAAAAAGCACACGAGTTGTACGCCGAACTGCACCAAGGCAAGCCCAACGATCAATCCAAGCAAGACGTCGCGCGTGTAGGCGTGCTGCCGCACGAGCGCGTAGGCAAGCGCCGTCAGCACCAACGATAACGCATAGCCGCTGATGTACGCTTTGCGTAATGTCTGCGCCGCTTCCGTTTTTGCTTCGCTCATGACGGCAACGCTCCCATTAAGTACACGATGGTAAAGATGAAAATCCAGACGACGTCGAGGAAATGCCAAAACATGCTCAGCAGCGTGAGGCGTTTGACGCTGTGCGTCGTAAGGCCGCCACGCAACACCTTAAACATCATTACGCCCATCCACAAAAGGCCGACCGTAATGTGCAAACCGTGCGTTGCCACGAGCGTAAAGTACGACGACAGAAAACCGCTGCGTCGCCAGCTGTCGCCAATGCTGACGAGGTGATGGAACTCGCGGACTTCCATAAAGACAAAGGACGCGCCGAGCAGAAAAGTGACGGCCAGCAGCGCAAGCACTTGCCTTTGCTTGCGCTGCCCGGCGGCGATGATCGCGAGGCCGACGGTGAAACTGCTCGTCAGGAGCAACAACGTTTCGCCCATGACGTACGGCAAATCAAAGATGTCGCGCCCGCTCGGCCCGCCAAAAACGTTGCCGTGCAGCACGGCGTACACGGCGAACAAACTTGCGAACAGCACGCAGTCTGTCATAAGGTAGACCCAAAAGCCAAAGACCGTTTTGCTGTCTTCGGGTTCTGGCTTGAAGATTTCGGCTTTGGTGACGTCGCTCATGCCGTCTGCTCCTTCGCATATGCGTGCTCTGCTGCGGCGACTTCTGCGGCTGTAATGATGCGCTCAGGATGTTCGTCCGAAGATCGAACGATGAAGGCGAGGATCGCGCCAAGCAAGCCAACGATCACGAGCCACCAAATGTGCCAAATCATCCCAAAGCCCAACAAAAAGGCAAACGCCGCGATGAAGACGCCGAGGCCGGTGTTTTTCGGCACGCTGATGTCCTCGTAGGCCGTCGAAGGCTTCGCGCCGTTTCGCTTCATTTCCCAAAACGGGTCGCGGCCGTGGACTTCGGGCAAGACGGCGAAGTTGTATTCCGGCATCGGCGAGGGAATCGACCATTCGAGCGTGCGGCCGTTCCACGGATCGTTGCCCACGCGGTTCTTATCTTTTTGGATGAAACTCACGACAAACTGCAAGAGCTGAAAGCCAACGCCGGCGCATACGATGAGCACGCCAACGCCCGAAACGGCAAACAGCGGCCGCCAGCCGAGGCTCGCGCTGTAATGGTCAAGCCGCCGCGTCGCGCCCATGAAGCCTAAAATGTAGAGCGGCACGAAAGCCGTTACGAAGCCTACGGCCCAGCACCAAAACGCATACTTACCCAAACGTTCGTTAAGCTTAAAGCCCGTCACCTTCGGCAACCAATACGTCAGCCCGGCGAAGTAGCCGAACAACACGCCGCTGACGATCATCATATGAAAATGCGCGACGAGGAACAAACTGTTATGTAGCTGGAAGTCGATGGGCGGCACGGCCATCATCACGCCGGCCACGCCGCCGATGGTGAAGAGCACGACAAAGCCGAGGAACCACAACATCGGCGTCGCGAACAAAATGCGGCCGCGGTACATCGTAAAGATCCAGTTGAACATTTTGACGCCGGTCGGTACGGCGATAATCATCGTCATAATGCCGAAGAAGGCGTTGACGTCCGCGCCTGCGCCCATCGTGAAGAAATGGTGCAGCCAAACGGTGAACGACAAAAAGACGATGGCGGCGATTGCCCAAACCATCGAAGCATAGCCAAACAGTTTTTTTCGCGAGAATGTTGCCACGACCTCTGAATAAATGCCAAACGCCGGCAGCACGAGAATGTACACCTCGGGATGTCCCCACGCCCAAATCAGGTTGACATACATCATAGGGTTGCCGCCGCCCGCCGCCGTAAAGAAGTGCATGCCCATCGTGCGGTCGAGGAAAAGTAAGGTGAGCGTGACGGTCAAAATGGGAAAGGCAAACATCACGAGCGTCATGGTGCCGAGGACGCTCCAGGCAAACATCGGCATTTTCATCAGCGTCATGCCTTTGCAACGCATCTTCAAAATGGTTACGAAGAAGTTTATGCCAGACAGCAAACTGCCAATGCCGGCGATTTGTAACGCCCAAATCCAATAATCCACACCAACGCCCGGGCTAAATTGGAGTTCCGAAAGCGGCGGATATGCCAGCCAGCCTGTCGCGGCAAATCCGCCGAAGACCAACGACAGGTTTATAAGCACCATTCCAGAGGCAAACAGCCAAAACGCTACGGAATTCAAAAACGGAAACGCCACGTCGCGCGAGCCGAGCTGCACCGGCAAAATGAGATTCACGATTCCAAAGAGCAATCCCATGCCGGCGAAGAAAATCATGATCGTGCCGTGCGCCGAGACGACTTGCTGGAATTCGTTGGACGAAATAATGCCGTGCGCTGCGCCGACGGACGTCGATTGCTGTGCCTTAATCATCAGCGCGTCCGAAAGTCCGCGCGCCAACATCAGTACGGCAACGACGATGTACATCACGCCGATTCGCTTCGGGTCGAGGGAAGTCAGCCATTCCTTCCACAACCATTTCAAACGTTTGGTAATGACTAAATATGCAAAGACGCCGAGGACAATGACAGTCATAAGCGCGACGCCGCCGCGGGTAATCGCGTCGCTTGGGAATTGGCTCCAGCTCAGCTTGCCGAGCAAGTTTGCGAAGTACAGGCTCATTGCATGTCCATTTCTTGCATTTGTGCCGCAGTCATGTTCATGGTGGAATTTCCGCCCGGCATCGGCATCATATATTTCATTACTATCGTATCATAGAGACTGCTGTCGGCGCTGGCGTAGAGCGTGGGCAAAACGTTGGAGCTTGGCGCGGCGAGCTTAGTATATGAAGCCGCCGTAAGGTTCTTGGGCGATTTCTTTGCCGAGGCAACCCAACGCGTAAAATCCGCCGAAGAAACAGCGTGCGCCATAAAGTTCATCCCCGAAAATCCGCTGCCACTGATGTTCGCCGACGATCCATAGTAATTGCCGACTTGGCTGGCCATGAGGTGCAACTGCGTGCTCATGCCGGGCATGGCGTAAATTTGGCCGCCAAGCTGCGGAATCCAAAACGAGTTCATTGGCGCGTCGGCTGTTATCTCAAAATTTACCGGCGTGTTGACGGGCAGCTCAAGCGTGTTCACCGAGGCGACGTTTTGCTGCGGGTAAATGAAGAGCCATTTCCAATCCAGCGCAACGACCTCGACGTTCAATGGTTTTACGCTCGAGGCAATCGGCTTGTACGGGTCCAACGCGTGCGAGCTATTCCACGTAACGACCGACAGTATGAGAATTATTGCCGAAGGAATCAGCCACCAAATAGTTTCGGCAACGCGGCTCCCATCAAGCTCCGGGCTGTACTTTGCCTTCTTGGAGTTTCCCTCGCGGTAACGCCAGGCAAAGGCGAACAGCATGGCGAAGACGGGAATAACCACGATTGCAGCCAGCAAGACCGTGATGACCATAAGGTGCTTTTCGCGCGCCGCGATGACGCCGCGCGGCGCAAGCACGGCAACGGTTGTGTGGCGTAAATACAGCACGGTTGCAGCCACGATGCCGCCAGCAACCACGGCAATCGCACCGTAACGCAGCCACTTTCGTGTCGTGCGCGCACTCATCGCAAAGTCCCTCGCTTTGCCGCGGCAAAACCCTCTTGTTGCTCGGTCATATTACGTAAAGTATAGCACTTTGCGCGCATGGGAGAGGGCGATTGTTCGGCGAAGTGTTAGCGTTTTGCAAGGAACATGGTATTATCTTAGAAATCGAGGAGTAATAATGACAGTAATCGCAAACGCTCCCAGCACCGCTGTGCGGCTGGAGACTTTATCAGACCCAGAACTCGTGGCTCACGGCGTTGAGCAATTTTCGCGAGAACTCATGGCGGATTTGGCGGGCGAATCCGAGCCGGTACGACGAATGGTTGAGGCGTATGATTCCGTACTGCACCGCGGCGGCAAACGCACACGCGGCAATCTGGCAGTTTTGGGCTACGCAATGCTCGGCGGCGCGGACAAGCACGTTGCGTCGGTCGCGGCCGGAGCGGTCGAGGGCCTTCACGCCGGCTTGCTCGTTATTGACGACGTAGAAGATTCGTCGTTGACCCGCCGCGGCGGCCCGACGGCCCACGTGATGATCGAGCAAGACCTAAAAGACCAAGGCGCGCAGGGCGACACGACGCTCAAGGCACGTGACTTGGCGACTGGCGTTGGGCTGTATGTTCAGAACAAGGCGCAAACTATGATAACCGACCTCGACGAGGTACCTGCGGAGTGGCGTCTACGGACAATCAAAGCAGTAAACAGAGAGATGATGCTTACGGGCGTCGGCCAGCTTATGGACGTTTTTTCAACCACGGCGCTCCCTCTTACGCGTGAACAGATTGAAAAAGTTGCGCTGTACAAGACAGCGTACTACTCGTTCCTCATGCCGCTTGAGGCTGGCGCGTTGTTGGCCGGAGCCGAGCCGACGGATTTGGGCGTGTTGGAAGATTATTCGTTGCCCGCAGGCAAGGCGTTCCAATTGCACGACGATGTCATGGGGGTATACGGTGATGAGGTGAAGATGGGCAAATCGCCGAAGAGCGACATCATCGAAGGCAAACAAACGTTGCTTATCGACTACGCCATGGAAGCCGCAACACCTGCGGAACGCGCAATGCTGACTCGTGCCTTGGGCAACGGCGAGCTAAGCGACACCGACTTTGCGGTCTGCCAGGAAATCATCGAGCGCACCGGCGCCCGCGCCCGCGTAAGTAGCGAGGCGCAAAGCCTCGCCCAGCAAGCGCAAGACGCCTTAGCCAATGCGCCGGAATCATGGGCGGCAGAGCGCGTGCAGCAGCTGCACAGCTTGGCTACATTTATCACTGCACGGAGCGTTTAGAGTTTGTCGTAAGGCCATTCCGGACGGCGCTCGTGCAAAAAATGCTCATCTTTCAACGAGCAATTTTCCGATGGCGTTGCCATAGGCGGCGGCAATTGTGTGATCGCTTTTAAGCCGTTGCGGCTTGTACTTATGCGCAAGCTTGTGATTAAGCCTCGTCCCATTATGAAGTGCCAGTCCTTCGAGGGGTGCAATGGGAGACGCTGGCATTGCACAGACTTTGTACAACACCTTTGCGAGCGCGTGCGTCCATGTGTAGTAGGCGTCGCCCGACGTATCTTGATCCATGGTGCCACTCGACTTGCAGGCTGCCACTGCTTGGGAAAATAATTCCATGCGATGCAGAATTTCGGAACGGCCGAATTTCGGCATGCCCACAATAACGCTGGCGTCGAACCAACGAGCATATAGACGGCACGTAATGAATAGCCGCCAGAGCGCCTCAAGCACATCGCCCGACGTTTGCTCAAGAGCGATATCTAACTGCTGTGCAAAATCAAGGGGAGTTTTGTTGCTGCGATTCACGAAAGCTTTATATAAGCCTTCAGTATCGTCAAAGGGCGTCAGGCAGTATGGGCGTAAGTCGGGTATGTACGAGGTGAACTGCATGAGGATGCCCATTATGCCTAGTTGCTCCCGGTTGTTTAATCGCCGCTTTGGCTCCAGCGCGACTCCCGACTTCATCGTTACGCGCGATAGCTTCGCAAGCTCTTCGTCCAATGAGGGCTGAAGAGGAATGGACGTACCGCGTAATCTCTTGGCGACTTCGATGTATATCGTTTCGTCATGGCCGGATGTTGGGGGTGTCGTGAAGACGGTGTGTGCCGCCCGGCCCAAACCAAAGATGGTTTTCGGCCACGTTTGCTGTAAGGACGTATCAAAATGATGACCACTCATGAAAAGTGCTCTTTAAGAAGTTTACGCATTACCTGTCAGTATAGCAGACGGTAGTTGGAAGTTCGCCTAGGCAATGGCCGGGGCACGTTCTCCGGCCACCTCACTGGAGTTAAGAACGCCTACTAATGTGTCCCCAATGGCGTTGCCGTACGCTGCTGCCAAAGTGTGGTCGCTGGCGAGCCGTTGCGGCTTGTACTTATGCGCAAGCTTATGCATCAGGGTGGTCCCGTTATGTATGACCTTTGAGCCGAGCTGTACTGCTGATGATTGCTCGGCGGCGAGAGAGTCAAACATAAGCCCGCCAAGCGCGTGCGTCCACGTGTAGTAGGTATCGCCAGCGCTATCTTGCACGGGCGAAGTTTCGTGTGGTTTGCACGCAGCTACTGA
The DNA here is from genome assembly GCA_036568905.1 of Saccharimonadales bacterium (SeqCode). Lineage (GTDB taxonomy): Bacteria > Patescibacteriota > Saccharimonadia > Saccharimonadales > UBA4665 > DATCRQ01. The sequence goes on from DATCRQ010000001.1 coordinate 218,277, forward strand.
GTGAGCGAACGTGTACATGTGCTCCATCTTTTGGCCGCGGCTGAATTTTGGCATGTCAGGAATGAGGCCGCTGTCGAACCACCGGGCGAACTGCCTGGTCGTAAGAAAAAGCCGCCACATTGCTTCTGGCAAGTCTCCCTCGGTTTGCTGGAGAGCAATAGTAAGTTGATCCGCGTAGCCAAGCGGCACGTCATGACCTTGTTGTGTCATCTCTGAATATAAGTTGTCGACATGTTCAAATGGCGTTTGTCCAAACGGCTGCAATTTTGGCAGATATGAAGTGAACTGCATGATGAGCCCGAGGTGGCCAAGCAGATGCTTGCCGTCGATCCTCGGATGTTTATCCGGATCGATAAGTTGCGCTGGGCCGGCTAGAACAGCTTCAACTTCTTGCTTAATTGGTGCCTGTGTCGGCTGCGGCTCCTCACGAAGGACTCGGGCTAGTTCTTCGTATAAACTGCTATCGTGGTCCGGCACGTTGAATAGCGTATACACAGCCCGTCCAACTCCTGTGACGGTATTGAGCCACGATTGATCTGCGCGTTGCTCGAAGTGCGACGGGGCTATGGGTTCTCCGTTATACGTCATGATAATTGGCCTATGGTTATAGTGGTGTTTAATCCCACACCCTGCCCATGAATCTGTAAAGCTGGTGCAGTCCAGAAGGGCAAATTGCATGTACATTAACATGATAAACATCATTAGTCAATGCAATTTGCTTTTTCGGGAATTCTCAATCCTCTATAATTGTATGCATGGCTTTCTCAATCGTGTTCTGGAATGTTTGGATGGATAACCAGACAAAGGGTACGCAACATGCCGCACCGCTGTTGGCTGCGTTGGACGAGATGGTAAAGCGCTACAATCCCGTCGTCTTTGCCTTTAACGAAATCGTAAAGCTGCGAGAGGGTAAGACGCCGTTCGTCTTGGCACGTCTTGCTCGTCACGGGTATCAATATGTACATTTTGAGCTGACCGGCACTGAAGAAGGCGGATGGGAATTGGGCGATGCTATCGTTTCTAGGGAAAAACTTTATGATGAGCAGGTTTATATACTTTCTGAACGAGTAGGTTCGTCCGATAAGCATAAAACCATCGCACTCAACGCTAAGGTTTGTCACGACGGAACGAGTGTAACAATACTCGTCGCCCATTTGCCAGTCCTGCAAAAAAACCTGCTCGCAAAGCACTTTAGGTGCCAGCAAAAGCTTGCGGCGCACATAAGGTCATTTTCTCTCGCGGCAAATCTTATTGCAGTTGGCGATTATAACGAGCCAACTCTCTTCCCCGTGTCTCTGATATCGAGAGTTGGGCATATGATGCACGTGAGGTCAGGTACGACGTTGTCGCCGACATGGCATAGTCGGGCAAGTCCGCATGCAATCGCTCGTGCCAACCCTGATAAACTTTTTTGGATGAAGCAGAGCGAGCTTAGGCTTCAACAGTTTGCGGTGTTGCCGTTCGACGCATCCGATCATAAGCCGCTTTACGCTGAGTTTACGCTGGGGTGATACCTGATGTCCGAAGCGATTGACGTGCAACGCCAGCATATTGGCATGGGGCCGATGGGCACGGCCGTATTTTACGCGGCGCACAACCTCGGCGCTGAGGTTTTTGACGGCGTGTGCGCCGGCGGCGTAGCCGTCATCAATCCACGTCTGGAGAGCGTAGGCAGCGGCGGGCTTGAGAACTTAGCCATTGCAACGAACTCCGATCCTGCGGACGCCATTCGCTACGTTCCCGCGACGCCGCCGTTCGGGCTTACGGCGGCGTCGCGCGCAGCGCGTGAGGTGCTTGAGGGCATGGACGGCTACGACTATTGTGGATTTCCCGAGCTGACGCGCTATTACCGCGCCGTTGGCCGTGAACTCCTCGATTACATTATGAAGCGCGATGATGGAAGTTGTGCCGTGGAAGCGTCGGTTGCGCGGATCGTGTGCGACGAGCGCCACGGAACGTTTACGAGTTTTGACACGCACGGGGTGCCAATCATTCGCTCGCATGAACTTGTTTTGGCCACGGGTGCCGTGGAACGACAGCACGCGGCGCTATTACCGTATGCCGGGAAAACCGTTATGTCACGAAGTGTTTTAGCACACGACCCTGAAGTAGCTGAGAAACTTGCCGTCGCCGACGCCGCAGGCAAGCGCAGCGTCGTGATACTTGGCAGCGGCAACAGCGCCATCAGTGCGCTAGGTGAGCTTACGAAGTTGCCCGAGGCACAAAACTTCACCTTTGTCGTCGCCCACCGTTCTAAGTTTTATCTTCATTACGCCACGCAAGCAGCGGCCGAACGCGACGGATATGCATTAAGCCATGACGAGTTAAGCGCAGGCGCGCCGTGTCCGGTAAACCGCGTGCGCGGATTGCGCGCCGTTGCGCGTGAAACGCTGGAGCGGGCGCAACGCGGCGAACTTGGCGACGTTTTGTTCATCCGGTTTGATGGCGACCTACGACATTTCGAGGCCCTTAACAAAGCCGGCATAATCGTCCAAGCGCTTGGCTACGAAGGCTCGATGCCGCAGATGGTCGATGCACGGCAGCGCGCCATATCTTTGATGACGGACGCAGGAAATCAGGTTGTGGATGCCGATGACCAGCTCGTCACCGCAAGTGGTTCGCCCGTTGAACGGGCATATCGCGTTGGCTTTGGCGTTTCAAAGGCTGTTGGCTGGGAAGTCGCGGGCTTTGCCGCCGAAGGTGCTCTACGAAAAGGCCCGGTCAACAGTTTCAAAGCCTTTCAAGGTCCCGGCGGCTCGGGCGAACAACTCGTGAAACGCTTGCTTTCCTGAGCTTCCACGCCCCACGCTAGGCGCATAATGAAACATGAAGAGGAGCCGTTCGCCGCACGGCAGCGCGTTCCAGTAGACAACAAGAAGGAGGCATTGCGGTACGCGCGCGGCGCAGCGTGACGCGCTTTAGGCGTCGAGTAAGCCGCGCTCGAGTTCCGCAAGCGATTCGTCGAAGGTCGCGACGGAATTAGAAGTGGGCTCCCGATCGTTTGCGCGCGCCAACGCTGCTAATCCTACGCCGATAATGGCGCCGGCAAGGTTACGGATTGCAAGCTCATCTGCACTGCGATGCAGCCGCGCTGCGATTAGTTCGGCAAGCATTTCGGTGCTGCGGACCATTTCGTCTAGCATTTTTGCACGGACCTCAGGAACTTTGCGCAGAATGTTGTTGCGTTCTTGCTCGAGCGTCTTTTTTTCCGGTGGCAAGTTTTCAAAGATCTCCTTCATAGCATTACGCAGCGCGCGAATCACCGACACGTCCGCGGGCTGGTTCTCGAAGGCGGCCATGATGAGCGGATCCAGGCTGTCGTACAGTACGACGGCTTCTTTGGTCGTGAAGTAGCGAAAGAACGTGCTGGGCGAGACATTTGCCTCGGCCGCAATTTGCTCAACCGTTGTGCGCGCGTAGCCTTGCCCGGCAAAAAGCCGCAAGGCCGCTTGTTGGATAGCGACCTTGGCGAGTTCTTTTTTCTGTTCCCGTAAGCTCATAGTTCTTTAGCGCTGTTTTTCCTCTCACGAATATTTGGCAAGAACAACAAAGCAAGGATGACCGCGGAGGCTGCGATGCCGCTGCATACCCATAGCATAACACTTTGGCCGTGGACAAATGCCGTGCGGATGTTTGTGAGCAGTGCTGGCGAGTTGATTTTTTGGGCGATTGCAACGCCCGCGTTAACGCCGCCGCGGATTGGTTCAGCGACTTGGCTTGGCAAACCGGCAAGATGCAAGTGGCTACGATAGCTCGCCCCGAGCGCCGTGCCCAAAAGCGCAATGCCCAGCGTGCCGCCAACTTGCCGTACGGCGCTAATCAACGCCGTGCCCGATGCGCTACGTTCGGCAGACAGCGCTGAAAGTGCGGCATCCGCGACCGTTGGCATTGCAAAGCCGAGGCCAAGTCCAATGACGGCTGTCCACGTAATGATGAATGAGCCGCTCGACGCCAACGTTGTTCCCGCGCCCAAAAGTAAGCCGGTAGCCATAATTGCGAATCCAACGGTCGCTGCAATTTTTGTGCCAACGGCTTGCGCGAATTTACTGGACGCAACCGAGCCGATCATCAAGCCGCCGATCATCGGCAACAAATAATAGCCTGCATGCAGTGCGTTGTACCCTCGGACGGCTTGCAAATACTGCGGCAAGCCAAACAACAAGCCGAATAACGAGAAGTTAACCGAAGTCATAAGCAATGTCCCCCACGTAAATCCGGCTGAGCCAAACAGGCGCGTGTCCACTAACGGTAACTTTTTGCGCCGGACTTGCCGCTTTTCCCATACGGCAAAGAGCGCCAGCAAAACCGCGCCAACGATGAGCGCACTCACGACGCGGCCGTTATTCCAGCCAACGGTTTCGGCCTCAATTGCGCCGTAGGTGATGCCGGTAAGTCCAATGCTGGACAGGCCAATACCTACGATGTCAATCCGGTGCTGCTCGCTGCTTTTGCTCTCAGGCAAGAACGCCGCAATTGCGATCATCGCCACCGCTACAACGGGCAAGTTAATAAGAAAGACCGAACCCCACCAATAATGCGTCAGCAGCCAGCCGCCGAGAATCGGCCCTAAGGGATAGGCCAAAAACACGCCGCCCATAAGCGCTGCTAACGCCTTGGTGCGTTCCTTCTCACTAAAGTAAACCGGCACCACACTCATGCCCAGCGGTAAAATAAATGCCGCGCCCACGCCAAGCAACAGCCGTGCACAAATAAGCATAGCTACCGACGTTGAGTATGCGCAGAGCAACGAAGCGGCACCAAAAACTCCCAGCGCGAAAATCATCAGCTTCTTACGGCCAAAACGGTCGCCAAGCAATCCGGCCGGCAGCGTAAGTACGGCAAGCACCAGCGCGTAGGCGTCGGCGATCCATTGCAGGTTGCTCGTTGTCGCGTGCAGCGCTTTCGACAGCGTGGGCAATGCCAAGTTCAGCACGGTAAGATCTAAACTGAAGGCGATCGCAGCGAGCGCAATCGCGCCCATCGCCCACCATTTTCGCGGTCCAATGTCTTTCATGTACAGCTCCTTTATTAGTGAAAGTTAATATCAAATGAAAGTCACTGTCAAAATATTTTGACAAAGTTCCTGTGCATAAGTGCGCTACAATTGAGACATGCGAAAACTCATTGCGTTTGATATGGTTTCGGCCGACGGTTTCTTTGCTACGCCGGATGGCGATCTTTCGTGGCACAACGTTGACGCCGACTTCAACGACTTTGCCATTAAGCAGTTTAACGGAGCGGACACGCTTATCTTTGGGCGCAAAACCTACGACATGATGGCAAGCTACTGGCCGACGCCGGCGGCCAAGCAGGACGACTCGGCGGTGGCTAAGCGTATGAACAGCTTTCGTAAGGTCGTTTTCTCACGCACACTTCACAGTGCTTCGTGGCAAAATGCCGAACTCGCGCACGGCAATATCACCGAAACAAGTAAGGCACTTAAGGCTGAGGATGGCAAAAATATATTGCTGTTCGGCAGCGGTACGATTGTGGCGCAACTTGCTGCCGTAGGGCTTATTGATGAATACCGTTTGATGGTTGCGCCCGTGATTCTTGGCGACGGCAAGCGTTTGTTCGCCGGGCTTAGTGGGCCTCTCAAACTCAAACTTGCACGATTTGAGCAATTTGCCTCGGGTAACGTTTTGCTTTGCTATGCACCTGTTTCGAGGTGATCTACAAATGTTTGTAAGCGAACCGTACGCGCTGCGCAACGGTAATCGCCGACAGAACGATGAGCACGCCGTAGGCGAGCGTCATAATATTTTGGCCGAAGAGCCGTGCGTGTGGCCAAAGCGCGTATAACGCCAGGCCGAGGAAGATTGCCAGTAACCGTTCGGTGCGTTCCATAATGCCGACGTTCGCCACCAAATTCCCTTTGGCCGCTAATTCTGTTCGTGAGCGGATGTAACTGATGAGGTACGAGAGCAGCACTAATGTCAGCACGACGCCCCACTTCACAATGTCGGCAAAACCGAACGCAACAATTACGGCAAAGTCGGCAAAACGATCCACCGTTGAATCAAGGAATCCGCCGAACGCCGTCACCTTATGCTGCTCGCGCGCAATCATGCCGTCCAGCATATCCACGCCGTTAAAAACGAAGACGAGCAGCGCCCACGCGTACACCTTGTGCAGCAACAATACAAAGAACACAATGGGAAAAATCAAACCAAAAAGCGTAATGATATTTGGATTAACTGAGCTGAGTGGCCGTGCGATTGGCTTGAGGCCTTTTTCGACGACCGGTTTGAGTGGGCTGAGCATTACGCCTCAAGTGTAACGTAAAATGCCGCTGCGTCAAAGCGCTGCACGCCGTGTGACGATGTGATACCATACGTGCATAAAATCGGAGGGTAGTGTGTTCGGCATCGTCATTGTTGTAGCTGTGCTTGGCGGATTGTGGGCTTTTTTCGTAGCGAGACGAAAGCGCGCCGCCGAACTTAGAGACGCATGGGAAGGCGTGGTGTACGCGAAGCCGAGCGTACCGCCTGATGACCGTAGCGCTTACCGTTATGTAACGATTACGTTTGATGGCGGCCGAAGGGAATTCGTGCGTGTGCGGCGCGAGTTTTGGGAAACACTCGAGCCGGGCGATGTGGTCGTGAAGCGTCCTGGCGAGCTCAATCCGGCAAAGAAAGAAACTCGCTAGAGTTATACTCAACGAGGTGCACGCGGCTAGTACTGCTACCTAGTGAGAGCATCAAACGCCTAACGTTACGCGCCAAAAGGGCGCCTTACGTTTCGTGCGCCGCACGGCCAACCGGCGCCGCACGTTTTGTTACCAAGGCAAGTTCGGGTACGTGCTGCTGGCCGTTTGCACGTACCAGTTGGCAACGTCCTGCGACAACAAATGCTCCGAAGTAAGCTTGTTGACAGATTGCTGCACGCACGAGACGTACACGCTCTTGGTGAGCTGCTGGTTGTGGCCGAGTAAGCCGAGCGAACGCCATGCTTGCGTCATCGTCGGCATTGTGTCGCGGACGCCATTGTTGTTGACGTCAACGAGTTGGCCGCCCGCATTGACTGGTTCGAGCGACGTGCCGTCGTAGGCTGCGTAGCCAGTTGAAGTCGGGCTGCCGCTTGGATACGGCTGCGAGTAACGGATGCCGGTCGGGCAGGCGAGCGGCGGCAGCTGGATCGACGTTTGCTTGTCAACATTGTTCGTCTTCGCATCGGGCGCTGGGTTGGAGCTGGTGACAATCGGGGCGTCCGTGCTCACCGAAACGGTGTTTACAATGCTGGCTGGCGGCTGCGCATTATGTGTTACCCACGCGTCGAGATTGCCGATGGCCGAGGAAATCAATCCGCCCATGTCGAGCGTGTCCGCCGGAGAGCCGTCGCTGTTCGGAATGTGGCTGACACCCGCGACTTCGTAGGTGCGCGCTGGCACGCCGAGTTGATCGTCGAGCTTGGCGTTCTCACGTTTTAGCTGGAGATAACTGGCTTCCGACAGCCACGTGTGGTACGACTCGTACATGTCGTGGGCGAAGTTAATTTCTTTGGTGAAACCGGCTTTTTGCTGCGGCGTTTGGAAGAGCAAATCACTCTGTGGGAATGTTGCTTCGTTGCCTTGCTCGCCCAAAACTTGGCCTTCGGGCATGCTCACGGGCAACGGCAAGCCGCCGCCAGCGTCATCGTCGAGGAAGCCGTCGATGTACGGTTTGCCGTTCGGCGCTTTGTTGAGGCCGGAGTAGTTGAGCAAACGACCTTCGATCACGCCGGCCGAGTGACCGTACTGATATGTTTCGGTGGGCGCTTTGCCCATCTCTTGCGTAACGAGCTTTTGGCCGGATTGCATAAACGACAATAGCGTATCAACGTTGTCGTTGAGCGATTCGTCGAGCGTCGTGTTCGTGCCGACGATTGTCGAAGGCACGCCACTGACGGCCGGACGTCGCGAGTACACCACGGCGTAGCCTTGGTTAATCATTTCGTCGGCGTACAAGTTGTTGAACGTGTCGTTCGTAAACGCTGCGCCGCCGGTCTGCGGCACAATCGCGCCAATCGGCGTGTCGTTGGATTGGCCATGGACGGCAAAGAACATTTTGCCGTTCCAATCTGCCTTATTCTGCGGATACAACACCGTAATGCCCGCGCCGGCGTCGCTGGCCGTTGCCGTGCCGGTGTAGGCCCCGATGGCCGGCGACCACGACGTAATGCCAAACTGCGGGAACAAAATGTTCGGCGCGTCCGTAAGGTCTTTGCGCGTGTTGCCCTTGGTGTTTGGATCGAGGTAACCAAAGGCGGTGCCGCTGATGCCAATGTTCACTTCGTTGAAGTTCTGGCCTTTATTATTTTGGACGGTTGATTGGTCGGTGACTTCGCAGCTCGTCTCGCCCACAAGATGCCCTTGCACCATGTGCTGTGGCACGATCAGATTGTTGCAAGGCGTTGGCGACGGGCTTGCGCCAACAGTGCCATAGGCGATTGAGCCGAGACTCAAAACGCTAATTAAGGCAAACGCCATCAACGATTTTCGTGTGCGCGGCATCTTCCACACGCCGTTTTTTAATCGAGAACTAACTATCCTCATGATCCCCACCAATCGTTACGTTAGTATTTCCGGACGTTCAGTATAAGCGCAGGTTCACATGCCTTGCAAGGTGTTTCTACCTCAATCAGACGATTTGTTTTACTTTGCAGACGAAGATAATTTCACAACAAAAATCCCTGGGCATATGACGAAGCAAAGGACGTAGAAAGATCGTGGCGCTTTTGCCGTAGTGCGAGTAGAATGCTGCATATAAATAGTGCGAAAGTCTCGCAGGGGTGGTGGGATTGCAAAAATATACTTTTCTGTTATAATTGCCAAAAGTTATTTGAGAGGTGCGATGGCCGCTCCATTTCTTGGCGACCATACACGAAAGGAAATTACCGAATATGTTAGGTATCGCACGCACAGCCCAGAGTGGGCGTAGACATCAGTGGGGCGCTGAGCGCCGCACGCAACCATTGCCGATTGTCCACGACAAACCTTCGACACGTAAGATTACTTTTAGCCGCGTTGCGGTCGTCGTAACCGTTTTGATGTGGGTGGCGTACATCGTTTCTACGATTATCCGCCAGTTCTTTGAAGGCCCGAGCACGTTTGAGTTTACGATGCAGGCTATCTTTTACTCGATCGTCGTAACGTTCCTCACGTTTTCGGCGTTGATTTATTTGCTGATGCGCCAAGGTGCGTTGCAACGTTTTGTAAGCCACGTGCGCGTGCCACGCGCCGAGCTTGACCGGCATTTTGCCGATCACCAGTCCACGATTACCGTGCTGGTTCCTTCGGTAAACGAAGAGCCGGCCGTCGTGCGTAAAACGTTGCTGTCTGCAGCCTTGCAGGAATATCCGAGCATGCGCGTCGTATTGCTCATCGACAACAACCCGCATCCTACGACGCCCGAAGCTGCTCAGCTTCTTGAGGAAACCCGCGCGCTGGCCGGTGACATTACGAAGCTTTTTGCCGAGCCGCGCAACCGTTTTGCCGATGCGCTGAAACGCTTTGAGCAAAAACAAGCCAAAGCGGCGTCCATCTCGCCGGAAGGCGTCAAGGCGCTTGCCGAAGAATACGAATGGGCGGCCACCTGGCTGAACACGCTCGCCGACAACGAAGTTATCGAAGACCACGTTGACGTGTTCTTTGCCGATCAAGTGTTGCGGGCTTTGGCCAAGGAATTGCAACTTACGAACGAAGCGTTGACGGCTTCGGCCGCTGAAGGCGTGAAGCTTTCGACGGCTCGCGTGCATCAGCTGTACCGGCGTTTGGCGTGGATCTTTAACGCCAAGCTCGGCTCGTTTGAGCGCAAACGTTTCGCTTCTTTCTCGCACGAGTTTAACAAGGCGATGAACCTTAACTCATACATTAGTTTGATGGGCGGTTCGTACCACCAAATCCAGACGCCGGACGGCCCGATTCTTGTACCCGTTGCCAAAGGCGAACGCAAACGCGACGACGACATCGACGTGCCGGACAGCGACTACCTTCTGACGTTGGACGCCGACTCGATTTTGCTGCGCGACTACTGCTTGCGTCTTGTGTATTTCCTTGAAGAGCCGGGCAACGAGCGCGTGGCCGTGACGCAAACGCCATACTCGTCGTTCCGCGGCGCCGCAACGCGCATCGAACGTTTGGCCGGCGCGACCACCGACATCCAGCACATTTTGCACCAAGGCATGACGTTTTACGGCGCGACGTTTTGGGTGGGCGCCAACGCCGTGATCCGCAAGCGTGCGCTTGAGGATATCGTGGAGATAGAGCACGTCGGCGGCTTTGAGATTAAGCGGTACATTCAGGACCGTACGGTTATTGAGGACACGGAATCCAGCATCGACCTCGCCGTGCATGGTTGGACGCTCATGAATTATCCGGAGCGTTTGAGTTACAGCGCCACGCCGCCGGACTTCGGTTCGCTCATCGTGCAGCGTCGCCGTTGGGCGAACGGCGGGTTGCTCATCATGCCGAAGTTGTTCTCACGTTTTCGTGAGGGCCGCCGCCGCAGCGAAGCCGTGTCGCGCATGGAAATGCTCATCCGCATCAACTATATGGCGTCGATTGCTTGGGCGAGTTTTGGCCTCATCTTTTTGCTCGCGTATCCTTACGATGGCCGCTTGCTGAGTCCGCTCGTGTTGGCCGCGGCGTTGCCGTACTTCATCGCGATGGCCAGCGACCTGCATTATTGCGGCTACAAACGTAGCGACGTGTTCCGCATTTATGGTTTCAACCTCATCCTTTTGCCGGTGCAATTGGCAGGCGTGTTGAAGTCGATCCAGCAAGCGTTGAGCGGCAAGAAAATTCCGTTTGCCCGCACGCCGAAGGTAAAGGGCCGCACGGCTTCGCCGCTTATGTACGTCGTGACGCCGCTGCTTATCGTAGCCTTTTCGGTCTTTACACTGTGGCGTGACGAAATGGCGCACAACTGGGGAAATGCCGCGTTTGCTGCGTTCAACGCGTTCGTTGCGGTGTGGGCGATTATGGCGTACATCGGCCTTTGGCATACGGTTGTCGATACGTGGATGGGTCTGACGAACTGGTTGTATGTCGATGTGAAGCCTAAGACAACGGCTGAAGCCGAGGCCAAGGAAGCCGCCCTCGACTGGCGCGCCGTATTGTACCACGGTGATGATAAAAGCGCCGTGCCGCTTGGTGCACGCCGCCACGCAAACGTAGAGGAGCGAGCATAATGGTACGCAAAAAGAACAAAGCACCAAAGCCTATGAAGACGCGCCGTTTGTCGCCGTGGCGTTTGCTGTTCGCCTTCGTGATGCTTGGTGTTATTGGCTTCGGTGGCACCTACGGCGTGCAACAATGGCGCGCCGATGACACAACGGTTACCTCGCGTCAGCCATGGTTTGCCGGCTACGTTGACGTAACCGCAACGCCAACCTTTGCTTTCGAGCAAATGGGCGCGAACAGCAACCGCGACGCCGTCTTGTCGTTCGTGGTGTCTTCGCCCTCGGACGCTTGCACACCGTCGTGGGGCGCAAGCTACACGATGGACCAGGCAAGCGCTTCCCTCGACCTCGACCGCCGTATTGCGCGGTTGCAGCAGCAGGGCGGCAGCGTGGCGATTTCCTTCGGCGGCCTCAGCAACAGCGAGCTGGCCGTGAAGTGCACGGATTCGTCCAAGCTTCTCAGCGCGTACCAATCCGTCGTGGACCGTTACAACATCAATACCATTGACCTCGACCTCGAAGAGTCCGGCCTTACGACGCCAGGCGCCGGTGCTCGCCGCGCGGCCGCAATTGCGCAGCTGCAAAGCGCTCGCCGTAAAGAAGGCAAAGCCCTCGCCGTATGGGTTACGCTGCCCGTCACGCCGCAAGGTTTGAGCGAGGACGGCACTAACGCTGTGCAACAATTGCTTGCCGCGCACGTTGACCTCGCCGGCGTAAACATCATGACGATGGATTACGGCAACAGCCTTACGAGCGGCCAAACGATGCTCACGGGTTCCGAAAGCGCATTGACGCAGACCGAACGCCAGCTTGGCATTTTGTACCAGCGCGCGGGTATTCACCTCAACGACAAAGACCTTTGGGCGAAGCTCGGTGCTACGCCGATGATCGGCCAGAACGACGACAGCGGCGAGATCTTTACGCTTGATTACGCCAAAGCTTTCAACGCCTTTGCGAGCGCGCACGGCATTGGCCGCATGTCGATGTGGTCCGCGAACCGTGACGTAACGTGCGGCAGCAACTATGTTGACCTTTCGGTTGTCTCAGATTCTTGCAGTGGCGTGAATGAGGGAAGCCAAACGTTCGCAAGCTTGCTCGGCTACGGCTTTAAGGGGGACATTACGCTGAGCGCCGGCGTCGTCACCAAGGCCGACCCGCAAGCCACGCAAACGCCCGACAATCCGGCGACGAGCCCGTACCAAATTTGGAACGCCTCCAACGCGTACCTCGAAGGCACAAAGGTTGTCTGGCACCACAACGTGTACCAGGCAAAATGGTGGACGCAAGGCGACGTGCCGGACGATCCGGTGTTGCAGTCGTACCAAACGCCGTGGACGCTCATCGGCCCGGTTTTGCCTGGCGAGAAACCGATTCCTCAGGCTACCTTGCCGGCTGGCACCTACCCGACGTGGTCGGGCACGGCAACCTACAACACCAGCGACCGCGTGCTCTTTGACGGCGTGCCGTACCAAGCCAAATGGTGGAACCAAGGCCAAAGCCCAGCGGCCGCCTCATCCAATCCCGACGCTTCGCCGTGGGTTGCCTTGACGCAAGCGCAGATCAACGCCGTACTTTCAACGGCGAAGAAATAGCTGCTGCCTTTCGCAAAACGTAGTTTTTTAAGCAGATCTGTAGCCGTGCGCGCCGTTCGCCGTGCGGCTACTGCCCACATTTCCAAATGCACTCTTTCGCTAGATTACAAGCCCCTGGAGCTGGACAACTGTCCGGGTTTTCTGCCGAGGGCGCTGTATGAGGCTCCGTAAGGACGGCCGCAAGGCCATCCACTCCAATTGGTCTCATTGCTCCGGCTATTTGCACAAAGGTATCTTCACTCGTCTCTGCAAAATATAGTTCGGCTGGCGCAGCTTCAACAGCTAACATAGTTACTCCTTGCTAAGTTCGTGACGATTCATTCTACGATATGCGGCACTACAACACAATCCTTCGTGGCGACCAGCCTGCGCTCTTGCTGAGGAAACGACACATTGTTATAGTTAAGCCAAGCATTAGAGGCGACAGGCAATGAGCAGATACCAGCAATTTATCTTTGAAGATTATCGGTTTGACCGTGAGACGAAGGTGCTCACGCTGCACTACGCGTTGGACGACGCCGTGAAGTTTACGGAGAAGTACCGGTTTAACTTCAACTTTGTAGCGTACGATGACGCGCAGCTCGACCGCGCCTTGCAAACGTTGTTCTTCATGGCCGGCGTGTCGTATTTCAAAACGTATGTGCCGCCGGAAATCGTCATAAAGAAGGGTGAGTTGGACGCTGCGCAAGCGATGTTCTTTAGCAAAATGTACGAGCGCGGCCTCGGGGAATTTTGGTACGTGAACAAGCTCGACCCAAGGACGCCCGTGACGTTTCCCTCGAATGTTTCAGAGCTTACGACGCTTACGAACGCCAAGCAAGGCGACGGAATGTTGGTAGCCATCGGCGGCGGCAAGGATTCCCTCGTAAGCGTTGAGCTGTTACGTTCTGAAGAATCCGATTTGGCAACGTGGAGCCTTGACCATCAAGCTCAGCTTGAGCCGCTTATCAAACGTATCGGCCTGCCGCACGCGTGGGTGGAGCGCGAGTGGGACACGCAGCTGCTCGACCTCAACGCGCAAGGCGCTTTGAACGGCCACGTGCCGATTTCTGCAATCTTCGCCTGCGTCGGAACCGTCGTAGCCATTTTGCTCGGCAAACGCGACGTGGTGATGAGCAACGAATACACCGCCAACGAACCGTCACTCGAATATCGAGGCGTACAAATCAACCACCAATACTCAAAGTCACAGGAAGCCGAAAAAGATTATCAAACGTACTTACGCCACACGCTCGGCGAAACCGTGCGGTATTACTCATTCCTCAGGCCGTTGAGCGAAGTACACATCGCCGAGCTTTTTAGCAAAGTCGCCTTTGAAAAATATCGCGACGTCTTCAGCTCGTGCAACCGCGCGTTCGTCCACACCAGCGACCGCATGTCGTGGTGTGGCGAGTGCTCAAAGTGCGCATTCATATATATGGCGCTCACCCCGTTTTTGCCGCAGCACGACGTGCAAAGCATTTGGGGCGGGAAGAATTTGTTGCTGACGCCGGAGCTTAAGGGAACGTATCGTAAGCTCTTGGGCATTGAGGGTGACAAGCCGCTTGATTGCGTTGGCGACGTGAAGGAATCGCGTGAGGCCATGCAGCTCGCCTTCTCAAAATATCCGGAGCTCAAGGCAAAGTATACCTTTGAAATTCCGGCCGGCTACAGTTACCTCGACCTCAGCGGCGACGAAATGCCCTCAGAAATCCGCGCTATCTTCGACAAAGTAATGGAAAGGTTCTAGCGCCATGCATATTTATTTTTCCCGAATTGGCGGCGCGGGTATCAGCGCAGCGGCGTTGCTCGCCCGGCAAGCCGGCTTTGAAGTCTCCGGCTCCGATAAACAAGAAACGCCGTACCTCGACGCGCTTCGCGAGCACGGCATCACGGACATTACGATCGGCCAAAGTTATGAGCACATCGCCAAAGCCCACGCCGAACGTCCTATTGATTGGCTCGTCTACAGCTCGGTCGTGAAGCTCGAAGATTCGGGCAAAGAAGAGCTGCGTTTTTGCGAGGAGCACGGCATCCGCACTTCGCGGCGCGACGAATTCCTCAACATGCTCATTGAGGAGAAACACCAAAAGCTCATCGCCCTCGCCGGCACGCACGGCAAAAGTACGACGACGGCAATGGTCGTCTGGCTGTGCAAAGAGCTGGGCATTCCCGTAAGCTACGCGATGGGCGCCAAAGTTACCTTCGCCGACCTCAGCGCCTTCAACGACAAAAGCGAGTACTTTATATATGAGTGCGACGAGTTTGACCGTAACTTCCTCGCCTTCAAACCGTTCCTCGCCGGCATTACGGGTTTGAGCTGGGACCATCACGAAATTTTCCCCAGCTTAGAGAATTACAACCAGGCCTTTCGGGATTTCATCGGCCAAAGTACTCATACAATTATGTGGAAGCGCGACGCGTTGAAGCTCGGCCTTGAACCTGGCGAAACCATTGACGTTGTGGACCAGGATTTTCCAAGCATCAACGACATTAGGCTTCGCGGCCGCTACAACCGCGAGGACGCGGAGCTGGCCATGCAGCTTGTTTCGGAAATCACGCGAAAAAGCGTGGAAGAGTTGCGGCCAATCGTGGAGCGTTTTCCCGGCCTCAAACAGCGTATGGAGTTGCTCGTGCCAAACCTCTACACCAACTATGCGCACACGCCGGAGAAAATTCGCGGCGGCATGAGCACGGCGCTAGAGATCGCGAAGGAAAACGGGCAAGACGTTGTGGTGATTTACGAAGGGCTTACGAACCGCCGGCAACATTTCATCAAGAATGACTACAAAGATTGCTTTGCGGGCGCGAAGAAACTGTACTGGGTGCCGTCCTATTTGGCGCGCGAAGACCCGAGCCAAGCAATCCTCACGCCGGCTGAGCTTATCACGCATCTGAGCGATCCCTCGATCGCCGAGCCGGCCGAACTCAACGACGCTTTGCTTAAGAGCGTCCATGCACATTTGGCTGCGGGCGATCTCGTCGTGGCTATGGGGGCAAGCGGCAAGGGCAGCCTCGACGACTGGCTGCGGGAAAATTTTGCGAGGTAATTTATGACGCACGATCTATCTTCGTTCAAAGGCAAAGACGTTATCCTCATCGGTGAAGGCCGTGATATGTTGGCAACGGCTGACTTTCTGCGCGAGCACACCGAAGCGCGCAGTTTTACGCATCGGTTTTTTGATCCGCATAAGGGTGAAAGCGCTTACGAGCAATTCGGTTCGCCCGATCTTAACCAAACGGTAATTATCAAAACGGCCGGCGTGCCTGGCAGTGCTGTCGGTGCGCCGTACACCACGAGCACCGAGCTGTTCTTCAAACTTATCAAACCCATGGGCAACACGACCATCGGCGTTACGGGCACTAAAGGCAAAACGACGGTTGCGTCGCTCATTGCGCGAATGCTCGAGGCCGCCGGCAAGGATGTGATTTTGTGCGGCAACATCGGCAAGGCGATGATTACGTACTTGGACGAGGCGCGGCCCGAAACCATTTTCGTCATCGAACTGAGCAGCTATCAACTTGATGAGCTGCGCGTGAGCCCGCACATCGCGTGCGTTACCAACCTTTATTACGACCACGTTGATTATCACGGCTCACTCGACGCGTACTGGGAATCCAAGCACCATATCGTTGAGTTCATGGGGCCGGGCGACATTTTCGTGTACGATCCTGGATTTGCAAAAGTTGCAGAATGGGCGAAGGCCAGCAAGGCTACGACCATCACCATTGACGCCAACGAGTCTCTCGACATGTCGTCTACGAAATTAATTGGCGACCACAACCGCGTAAATGCGGTGATGGCCAAGACGGTTGCCATGCAAGCCGGCGCTTCCAAAGAGGATTGCGCGCGTGCGCTCGAAGGTTTTGAACCCGTTACGCATCGTTTGCAAACCGTGCGAACGGTGCGTGAAGTGACGTTCATTGACGATGCGATTGCCTCAAACCCTGAGGCCGCCGTCGCCGGCATCGAAGCCGTAACGAAGCAGGTCGGTCCGGTCGGCGTCATGCTCCTCGGCGGCAAAGACCGCGGCTATGATTATCACGCCCTCATGCAAAAGCTCGCCGATGCCAAAGTTCCTTCGCTCGTCTTTTTCCCCGAAACGACCGCAAAGATGAAAGTTGCTATGCCCGCCGACTACACTCCCGAAACATTCGAGACCGAAAACATGGACGAAGCCGTGCAATGGGCGGCCGCGCACGCCCCGAAAGGTTCCGTCGTGCTCTTAAGCAACGGCGCGCCGAGTTATTCGCTCTGGAAAGACTTTGAAGAAAAGGGTGATCAATTCCAAGCGGCAGTCGGCAAACTTTAGGCATATTGAACTTACAGCAAAAAAGCTTTTGCCGACGACAGCGGTATTTATTTGACGCTAATTGTTGTTTTATTTTATACATGCCCGGCAAATATACGCTGATATGCACGCACGTTTATAAAATTTCAGCAAAAGTTCAGAAGAATGTCCTTGCGTTTCACATAAGCGTATTTGTATGATGTGCGTAATGTGAAGTGAGGAGCGGAGCTATGCGCACGCTGTTAGTTCGAGTATACCGCGATATTTTCATCAACGTACCGGTGCTACGGCGGCGTCTCGTCATGCTTGCCTTGACGGCGGTTATGTTGTTTTCGTCAAGCTCGCCGTCTGCGGTTTTGGCGTTGGCGACGAGTTCGCAGGCAAGTACTGTGAAGAGCGCGCAGGGCCCTGGCATGACAACACATAAGACTTCGACGACGCCGAGTGTCGGCAAGATTAATAACGCGGTAGCGGCACCGCCGCAAACGTTGCATTCCAGCGAGCTTGCCGCTGCGGACACGGCAGTGCCGGACGGCAGCAAGGCTGCGACATTTTTGGATAAGGCGACGGGCAAAATCAATAATATGCCGTTGGGAGCACCGGGCAAGACACAAACATACCAGCCGCATGAACTCGTACAAGATCGTACGGCGACCTCAAGTGATTACCTCAACCGTAACGGTACGATTACAAAAACGAACTATGTCACGCCGCATTTTTATAAGAACGGCAGCAGCTGGTCGGCTATCAACACGGATTTGGTCGAGGACAAGAACGCTGCTGACTCCGGGAATATTTTCGGCAAGGCGTTGGGTGACGTAGAATCGTGGTTCACTTCGCCGAACGCCTACGAAGTAAAAGCAAACAGCTGGCAAGGACGATTCGCATCAAGCGATTTTGCCGGCGGCATGGTCCGCATCAAGCAAGGCAAGAGTCAAATGGGCTTCAGCCCGGTCGACGCCAACAAAGTTGAGCCGGTTGTAAGTAGCTCCAACGGCGAGCAGATTGTTCGCTACAACAATCTATGGAAAGGCGTTGACGTTGAGTATACCGTTGAGTCCGACCAAATCAAAGAAGCTATTATATTGAACGACAAAAATGCAGCGGCCTCCCAGGTTCAGTTCAAAATGGTTGGAGCAAAACTCCAAAAGGCGCAGGATAAACAAGATGCAGGATCGTTCAGTATCGTCGGTGCGTTGGGCAATCAGTTTGATATTGCGCCGTCCACGCTTTTTCTCAACAATTCCGGCCCAGTTTCAAACGACGTGTCCGGCTTAACGGAGCAATATACGAACGGTGCGTTGGCGATGAATCTCAGCAGTGCGTACTTGCAAAAGTTGCCGGCAAAATCTTTTCCTGCAGTTATCGACCCAACGGTGTACTTTGGCAACCGATCGGGCGGCGATTACGAATCGTTTGAGACAAACGGCTACAACTGTGTCTCAACAATTTGCGATCCGTATGCCGGTTCGCTTTACGACAGCAATAATAATCGACAGTATTGGCGCAGCGCGATTCACGTAGATTACAGTGCGTTCCAGCAACCGGGCACCACGCTCAATACGGCGACACTGCACCTTACTCAACGCAGTGGCGTGAGCTGGTGGACTGGCTATACGGGCACATTCAATTATCAAGTAGGCAACGCGACGTGTTTGAGCGGCTATAACTGTATGGACGGAACGTGGTACACGGGAAACGTTGGATCGTCGGGCGACATTACCGTCACCAACATTTATCAGAATCTTATAAACACTGGTAACTGGGGCGGTTGGTTAATGATTGCCGGCGACGACGGCGCGGCGCTTAACTGGAAGGCGTTCGACCCGGACAATAGCTATGTAACGTTTACGTACAATAACGCTATACCGGCACCGTCGTTCAATGGGCTGACGTCGGGTCAGGTCTTTTCGGATCCGCAAGTTTCGCTCAAGCTGAATCCCGAGACAAATCCCAACAACAGCACGCCGCTGCAATACGAAATGGAAATTACGTCGAGCGCAAGCGGCGGCGGCTTGGTCGTCGGTTCCCAGGTGCCCCAGAACAGCACGTCGTGGACGGTTCCCGACGGCGTGCTGCAAGACGGCACGACGTATTATGCGCAGGCAATTAGTTATGATTCATCCACTGGTTTGTACAGCCCATGGTCGGCACCGGTGCCGTTTAAGATTGATATGCGTGAAGGCCAGGATCAGAGCCAGACATATGATACGCTTGGTCCGGTTTCGGTTGACCTCGCAACGGGCAATCTCGAAACAGGTAATGCGAGCCATACGATGACGGCGTTGGCCGGCAGCCTCGGCGTCGGTCTTTCGTATAATTCATCGCTGAAGTCGCGGCCTGGCCTCGTCGGTTCGTACTGGAAGTTACCAAGTGGTGGAAGCGGCATTCCTTCATCGACGCCAGATCTTCAGCGCGTTGATCAAAACATCGACTTTGATTGGAATAGCGGCTCGCCGGCGAACGGAACGATCGATAGCACATATTTTGCGGCACAGTGGAACGGGGACTTCGTTGCACCTGTAGCCGGGACGTATTTCTTTGGTGCGATCAATGATGACAATACGACGATTACCGTGAATGGACAACAACTATACAGCAGTGGTGGTTGTTATAGCGGCCCGTGTTACGGATCTTCTATCACACTTACTGCTGGCCAGGTCGTATCATTTCAAACGAGTTACGACCAAGTCACCGGCCCGGATTACGTCCATATATATGTAAAGGGCGCGGTAAACGAACAAGTCGTGCCACAGAGTTGGTTCCAAACCGGCGTTCGCGCAGTGCAGCAAGACCAAGGTCTGGTCGGCCATTATTACACGTACACCGACAACGGCAACCCGCCGACATTCCCAACCGATAACAGCGGGTTGTTTTTGAGCCGGACTGACCAGCTCGTTAGCTTTAACTGGCAAGGCGGCTCGCCAATACCTTACGGGCCAACGACCGACTTCATGGTTCGCTGGACGGGCTACCTCACCGTTCCGGTTACCGGCAGCTACGTGTTCGGTACGAAAAGCGACGACGGCAGCCGTATTAACATAACGATGAACGGCTCAAGTAACTTGGTATATAACAACTGGCAGGATAGTGCGGGAACTCCCGGCTACGGCTCGGCCGTCACGCTGAATGCCGGCCAAAGTTATCCGATTACAGTGGACTACTATCAGCACGGCGGCGCCAGCACGATGGACCTGCTTACTGAGCCGTTAGGCGGAGCTTCGCAAGTCGTGCCGTCGAGTTGGTTATCTCCGCAGGCGGAAGTGTTGCCTTCGGGTTGGGATTTGAGCATAGATCCCGACGGCAGCGCAACATACACGCAATTGACGGCCAACGAGAACAACGCCATTCTCAGCGATTCAGCCGGCGACACTTACGACTACGTTTGGAACGGCAGCGGCTACACGCCGCCAACGAACTCAAATGGCAATCTTGTCCGCAACAACGACGGCACGTTTACGCTGCAAGACTCCGATGGCAAAACGTATGTCTTCGATGCGTCCGGCACGCTCACTTCATTGACCGATCCAGTCGACGATCAACATCCCGCCGCATTGCAGTATACGTACGGCAGCGTGTATAGCGGCGGCCCGGTGACCATTCAAAAAATAACCGACGGCGTTAACTCGAACCGTTATGCGCAAGTTTATTACAGCGGTGCAAGCCAGTGCGGCACGCCGCCGTCCGGCTTCGGTACGACGCCGGCCAACATGCTGTGCGCATTGCAGACGAGCGACGGCCGCACGACGTATTTCTATTACGATACTAACGGCAATTTGGCCGAAATCGTAAAGCCAGGCAATGATGTCACGACCTATCAGTATCAGTCGGTATCGAACGCGAGCGGTCAGGTGATTGGTTATCAACTGGCAGGTGTCCGGAACGATTTGACGAACGACGCCATTGCTGCTGGCCTTCGGGCAAACGATGAAAGCACATATGCGCAGATCGGCTACGATGTTCTTGGTCGAGCGACAAGTGTCACTGAGCCGGCGGCGAATGCCGGCGATGCGCAAATCAAAAATACGATTGAGTATTTGCCAGGAACGATTGGTTACCAGAACGGCAATCCTTCAACCGGTTACTACGGCGCAACGCAAGAGCACGTCGTTGGTGCGGCCGAGCCAAACGGTTACACTGAACGAGTTGAGTATGACAATCTTTTTCGTACAACCAAGGTGTATAACGTACAAGGTCTTGCCGCGACATCGCAGTGGGATCCGGCAAAAGATTTGTTGTATGCAACGACGAGCCCAACGGGCCAGGAGTCAACGACAATTTACGATGACGACGACCGTGCGGTAACGCAGTACGGCCCGGCACCGTCGAGCTGGTTTACCTCAACGCTCAACACCGCAACCGGGCACACCGACATCACGCCGCAAAGTGCATACGCTAGCCAAGTGGCGCACACGGCGGTTTCGTACGACCAAGGTATGACCGGATTGGCGGTGGCATATATGGCAGTCAACGAGCCGTCGGCCAATCAGGCGAGCTTGGTGCAATCGCCGCTTGCGCATAGTACGAACATCGCCACTGACGGCACGATAAGCAACACGTGGGGGACGACCTCGCCGATTCCTAATTACTCGGGGAACTGGGGCTTTAGTATGACCGGCACGATGCGCTTGCCAACGGCTGGCCAGTGGGCGGTTGGCATTCAGGCCGACGAAGGCTTTCGTATGTGGATCGACAACCAACTGGTGATTGACCATTGGAAAGACAACACGTCCGGCAGCCAAACAGTTACGGACACTGAGTACTTCAACAACGCGGTTGCGAATTCGCTCCACACGGTGCGCATCGATTACTATCACCTGACGTCGAGTAGCGTTGCAACGTTTGGGCTTACGCTTGCGGACCCAAGCGGCGACAAATACCCATATGACATGAGCAACCAAGTCGCGCAATATTTCTCGCCGAACTACAGTTTGACGACCTCGGCAACATCGTACGACGCAACATACGGCAATAGTACTGTCGACTTGAGTTACGGCAATTCACCAAACCTTGCCCAGGTGTCGAGCGCAACGGTAGACCCAAGTGGTCTCAACCTCACATCAAGCGCGACCTACGAAACGCCCGGAAGCGGCTATTTGCGGCAAACGGCACAGACGTCGGCCGGCGGCGCAACGACAACATACAGTTACTACGGCGCGAACGATACGGCAACCAATCCGTGCGTCAGCGGCAGCGCTGCGGCGTATCAGGCGGGCATGCTCAAAACGGTCACGACGCCTGGCGCTAACAACAGTGCGGCAACCGGCATAACGACGACAAGTGTTTATGACGCGTCAGGTAACATCGTGGCAACGCGTACAAACCAGGACGGATGGGACTGCAAAACGTATGATGCGCGCGGTCGCCTTACGCAAGAAGTCGTGCCGGCATATGGCGGCAGCGCTGCGCGAACGATTACGTATAATTATGACGTCGGCGGCAATCCGCTCGTCACGAGTGTCACCGACGCGGACGGAACAATCACGACGACGACCGATTTGCTCGGCCGCACGGTGAGCTACACAAACACACTTGGCGATACCACGACGACAAGCTACGACACACTTGGCCGTGTGACGAGCCAAACGAGCGCAATGGGCACGGAAACGTACGGCTATAATAATTACAACCAGTTGACGGACGAAAAACTGAACGGCACCGACCTCGGCCAATTTACCTACGACCAATATGGGCGATTGCAGGGCACGACCTATCCGGCCGCAAATAACATGACCGATTCGATTGGCTACAACAGCATGACCGGTTCTCAAAACGGCATTACGTACAACCTCAACACGACCGTGCCAGGGCCAAACCTCATTCAGAATCCATCGTTTGAGCAACACACGGTGAACGCCTCGTTGCCGGACGCCTGGACGGAAGACAACTGGGGAACGAACACGGCCGCGTTCTCGTATCCCAACAATGGGCACACCGGTTCGTACAGCGCGCGCATTGATATGTCGAACTATTCAAGCGGCGATGCGAAGTGGGATTCGGCTCCAGCGAGCGTCGTTGGGAGCACGAATTACACCTTTAGCGACTACTACGAATCCAATGTTGCAACGATCATCGACGCCAAGGTTACACACACCAACGGCAGCGTTACGTACCAACAAATCGGCAGCCCTGCGGCTTCGAGCAGCGGCTGGACGCAAGGGACGTACAGCTTTACGACGCCCTCGGACGCAACGCAAGTGGTGATGTTGCACCTCATTCAATCGAACGGATATTTGCAGATAGACGACATGTCATTGCAGCGCACGACGACGCAAGGCACCGATTCCGTTTCAAACACCGAAGCCTTCACGCAAAGCGGCAAGATATCTTCGAACACCGTACAAGACGGCAGCACGCAACTGGCCTCGACGTACGGCTACGACGCGGCCGACCGGCTCACGTCCGCAACCGTCGGCAGCAATACTTACAGCTACGGTTTTGGTGCGCAAAGCGGCAGCTGCGGCACCGGCGCAAGCTTGGACGCCAACGCCGGCATGGACGGCAACCGCACAAGCCAAACGATTAACGGCGCGACGACGACATATTGCTACAACTACGCCTCACAACTGGTAAGCAGCTCCGATCCAACAGCAAGTGGCGACCAATACAACTCGCACGGCGACCTAACGCAGATTGGCTCGGGCAGCACCCCGCTCTACGTAACGTACGATTCGTCCGACCGTAACTTCGGGCTCGCGCAGTACAACAGCAGCGGCAACGGCGCCGCGATCTACTACAACCGTGACGCGGACGGCCGCATTACGTACCGTGAGAACGACAGCATCAGCAACTGGAATTGGAACTTGGGCGGCTATGAGTTCTACGGCTACACCGGGTCGGGCAGCAGCGCGTCGTACGTTTACAACAGCAGCTGGCAAATTACCGCAGAGTACGTCGAAATGCCCGACGGCGTAACGATAACAATAAATCCGCGGCAAACAACTCAAGCGAACAAATACAGCTACAACTTGCCGAGCATGCAAGGCAACACGTTGCTTACGGCGAACGGCGTCGGTGCGAATACCAGCACCGGCAACGGCCCGTCCAATTCGTTTGCCTACGATCCGTTCGGCAATCCGGTGCCCGGCTCTCAGAATCCGCAGAACGCCGACTTCGGTTCGTTCGGATACAAGGGCGAAGACCTCAAGCTCACTGAAAGTCTGCTGGCTTTGGCTCCAGTGCAAATGGGCGCGCGCGTTTACTTCGCATCGATTGGAAGATTCGCAACCATGGACCCCATCCCCGGCGGCAACGTCAACCCGTACGTCTATCCACCCGACCCAATCAACCTTAGTGACGTTTCCGGTATGTGCGTCTTGCAATGCACGGCAAGTGGAAGCACCCTTCAACCGGCTGCGCCTGCGAGTTACTATCAGCCCGCGGCAAGCGCCAGCCAAATTCAACCAGCAGCGGGTATTACTCGCTTCCAATCAACCGTATCGGCAACCATTAACCAACGCGCAGTCGAAACTGCAGTACCAGCAAAAGCACCGGTGCACCAAGAAGATACATTGCGGTATGCGATGGCGACTGTTGCTACGGTGAATGGCACGCCATTGACGAAGATTGCTTCGCCTCCGCCATTAGAGAGCGTTGGAGGGTTTGACCTGATGGGTGCTGGAGGTTCGGCGATGGATTGGTATGCGGGTGGAGCGTTAGTTGGTGGTATTATAGGGTGTGTGCTAGGCGGCGCTGCTACCATTGAATTCGGGGGAGTAGGATGCTATGAAGCTGGCGAAACCGCCGCCGGCATCGGAAGGTATATCGGCGGCGCTCTTGGCTGGTTGCTAGGCGGCTACGACTCTCCGCATGCAGACGATTTTGGATGGGGACCAGATGGCGTCCATCCAGCGTGGGAAAAAGATTAATGCGAGTCCGATAGTCAAAATTATGAGTGAGGAGACTCTTTATGGCGAATGAGACGTATTATTTTCTCTTTAGTATAGTCCTAGTACTTTGCGGTCTATTCTACCTATTTAATCTCCTGTTTTTTAGGGTGACGAATAGAACGGTCATAGGTAATTCGTATAAGCCCGGCACTCCGCCCTACGCAAGGCTTAGGCAATTAGCAAATAGTCGCAACATTTTGCTGACGGCTATTGTTAGCCTAGTATTTATTGTCAATTTAGGATACGACGTTCATAGATTGCTCCGTCTATCAGATCGCAATTATGCTCACGGCATTTTGATATACGGCCCTATAGCATGCGTGTTACTCTCTGCCTTCACGATTGGCATGACGTATAACAAATATGGCAATGGTCGTCTAGAACAGCATTTTAAAGATAAAAAGCGATGATAGCGTATGCCGTTTTTTTAATTCTTGCCTTCATGTTTATGATGCGGCTTGTTTATGCGCGGCTTAATAGGTCTAAACGCAACGCGCTCATACGTAAATACGAAAAAGGTACGCCAGAATATAATGTAGCTAAAGAGATATATAGCGTCCAATTTTTGGTGGCTTGGTCGCTTATCACGTCGTGGCTCGCCTTTAATTTTCTATTTGACTTATATAGGCAATCAAATCATGTTTCGATTTTTGTCATATATCTAGGACTCGCGGTATCCATCGGAATCCTTTCTGCGGCACTGCGCATTATATCCAAGCAATTTAGGGGGTAAGGATCGGCAAGAAATAGGCTGCACGCACAAGAGTTAATCGCAGCCGGACACGTAGCCATGGCTTTGATGCCTTGGTGGCGACTCGTGTGCCTTAATTAGTGGTGCGGGTGGGATCGTCCTGGACGGTTATTGTGTATTGCGGAGGAGCGACCAGAACAACGTTAGTGTCTGTCTGCTGAACCGGGTCATTCATTGTGATTTGGCCGGAGCTGCTCGTCTGAGCGGCATTGTCTGTTGCGCTCGGGGCACTCGTATTACTCCTGAGTGGCGCCGATGAGAGCAACATAATTAGTCCCAGGAATAGTAAAGCACCTACGATCCAGCCAGCATTCTTTGTCCGTGAGATTGTTTCATTCCATTGCTCGTTCCTCTTTGTCACTGCATCGCTCGCCTGTACGCCACGATCCTTTAGCTCTGTCTGCAGGGCTGCGATCCGATGTGCGTACTTATCGGAGCTATAATACGAATATATACTAAGGGCCATGAAAAACGAGAAAACGAGAGTTCCGAATACGTCGTGTTCGAGAATTGATAGCAGAAGCATACTGCCCATAAGAATTACGTTGGCCGGCATGGTTTTCTGTCGCCTCTTAAGTAATTTTGCTCGTCTCTCAACGTAGATAGGAAGGGCACTCGATATCTCTTTATCGTTTGGAATGGCACCGGTTTTGAATGCTTCCGAAAGCTTTTGAAACTGTTCCTTACTCGAAAGCCCGAGCGTCCGAGCATACCTCTTGCTGTATAATTTTGCGGCGATCGTTGCGCCGCCGCCGTAGATAATGCAAATTATCGCCATATTTATCCAACTCATGTGCTGAGGCCTAACTGAGAGCATGATAAATAAAAGAGCGACTAGACACGACACGACGAACGTCGCCGGTGTTGATCTTAATGCTTTTCGCAAGGATTGAAGTACTGAATTGATCATGACCGCTGATCATATAATAATTCGCTCGTAATTTCAATTGATCACTTAAAAGATTTGATATGATTCTAATTGAGATCAAATCGGTAAGGATGACCATTTTACAGCAGTTTTCTGCGCAGCTTTCGGCTACACTGTTTTGGTAGTAAAAAATAAAGAAGCGTTGGGCATTGCAACGTGAGGGTTTTATGAGCGACGACATTCTCGCGCCGGATCAGGCGGAAATCGACAAATATCAGGAAACGGACGTTTTCCTCTGGGCGAACAATCTCGTGCAGTATAAGGACGAGCTGCAAATTGATTTGTTCTTCATCAACCGCAACTACGTGCTGCACCGCATGAAGTTGGCGAAGGAACTGAAGAAGCAACTTGAGCCGCTTTTCATCGACAGCATTTTGGAATACGTGCTTGAGGGCGCGCAAACCGGCCTCATCGTGCGCGGCTTTGAAGAAGCCGAGGCCGAAGAGCACGTGCTGCAGCGCACGCAACTCTTTAAGGTTGATAAGGCGCGCGATGCGTTGAACTTTTTGAAGTATCAAGAAAAAGAAATTGACATCTTTAAGGACGAGGAACACGACATCAGCCGGATGCGTGGCATCGTTGCGCGCGTAACGCATCCTTCGCTCACGCAGCATATTTTTGTCATCAAGGCTTTGCCTCGCTCCAACGTCATGAGCGGCCGCGTGGGTTGGATGGAACGTGAGAGCATGTTCATGCCGTTTGATGCCGGCGCTGTTTTGCGTGTTCCTCAGGACAACCAATTGCTTGTCCTCGATCAAGATTTGTACGTCTTCAGCGAGGCAAAGCTCAAATCGCTCTTTGGCTACGACGCGAAGGAAGCAAGCATCGCCGAGGCAAAGGTCGAGGAGATTGAAACGAGTTTCCGCTTGAGTTATCCCGAAGGCATGTCGTTGCAAACGATGATCGCCGGCAAAAAGAGCATCATCAAAAAGCTTCAGAAGATCGACCCGAAAGCCGTGACGCAGCAAGCGCTTTTGGATCACGCCGACGAACTTGGCATTGAGCTGATGGCTGACGATTCCGGCGCGATTATCCTCATGGAAAAGGGCGACGTCGATAAGTTCGTGAACTTGCTGAACGACGATTACATGGAATCGCCGCTTACCGGCCAACGGTACGAAATCGTCAGCAAGCGGCCCATCAAAGAAAAGGAAGACGACGCGCCAGGCGCTTAGGCCTGCGGTTCTGCGGCCTCTGTGTATATAATAAAGGCATATGCGTAATACAAGACACCTGGGCGTCCGCCTTTTTCTCTACACGCTGATGCCGACAGGGATTGAGTTGTGCTGGTGCTTGGTCGCCGGCGCCGTAATGGTTATTGCGCAGTTCGGTAAGTACACATTGCTGAACGTAACGGTACACACTATTTCGCAAAGCGTCGTAGGCACGACGTACCACACTGATATCGTGGCGCCGATGCAACGGTTTGCCGGTAACACGACGGTGATGACCGTAATGCTCGAAATAGTGTGGAGTGTGCTTGGCGTCGTGGTGTATGAGCTTGCCTCGTTCTTCGTGAAGCGTTTTACCGATTGGGAAGACGCTGAACACGGCGCGCGCTTCTCGCCGCTAGGTACGGTTGAACGTTATCCGTGGGTGCGGCTTCTCGTCGAGCGCTGGCTGTGGCGTATTATGGTTGGCGTCGCCGCGTTGTCGTTTACCGTTTTTGTGTTGCCGTATTTGTATCATCACGTGCTGACGGGCTTAGACTTTTATGAGGTTTCGACAGCCAGGCTCGTTGCACAGACGGCGACGATCATTCTAACGTGGTCGTTGATTTTTCATATATATGTCGTGTTGCTCAGGCTGTACGTGACGCGCGTGCGGCTGTTCGGAAAAATTGTGTACTAAGCTTTCTGATTTTGTAGCTGCAGATTCGGTCAAAGAACTTGTCTTTTAGCGTAATTAAGCTTAACCTTAAAGCAAATATCTTTTCAGGAGGACAGACTAATGAAGATTCGACGCTACTTTTCAAAGGAGTGGACGCGTGCGCACGCCCCGCTTCTGGCAATGGTTGTCAGCTTTGCGCTGATTGGCCTTGCTACGACGTGGTACACGCACGCTGATGCGTCGAATGTTAGCGTGAACTTCAACAGCACGACGGTAGTGTTACCGCCAGACCCGATCGGCGTGGACGTCTCAACGTACGGCAGCAACAACATTACGGCTTCGTCGGCGCAGGTGAGTGCGTTGAAGACACTCGGCACCCAGTTTGTTAAGATTCCTATCCAATGGAATAACGGCAGCCCGGTTTCAAGTGCCAGCGGCGGGCCAAAGAACATCACCGCTTCACAGTGGATTACGGCGGCAAAGGCAACGGGCGCGGTGCCGGAAATTGTCGTAGGCGGCACAAGCGACGATAACTTTACGGCCAGCGACGCTGCCAACCTCGTCAAATACTTCAACACGCCGGGCACGAGCACCTACAACCCGATACAATATTGGGCGATTGGCAACGAGCCGTCCGACCAGACCGCGTACTGCACGTTATTCAACGCATCTGCGGTAGCAATGAAGGCGGTTGACCCGACGATCAAAATCGACGGCCCGACGTACTCGTTCTACAGCCAGGACTCAATGCAGAAATTCTTGACCTGCGCGGGTAATAACGTAGATATCGTGGACTTCCACGCCTACGGCACTGGCAACAATCCGCTCGACACGGCAACGCTGCTTTCGCAGACGAGCTACGATGGCAACTTCCTGAAGCAACTTCGCCAAATGATTAACACCACCGACCCATCGCGCGCCAGCCAAATCCAAATGCAAGTCGGCGAGTACAACATGTCCTACGTGTTTAACGACGGATACTCGGGCGGTTGGGCCGGCAGCGGTAACGACTCACGCATGTTGGAGCCGATCAACACCGTGTGGTCGGCCTCGACGCTTGGCAGTATTCTCGCAGGCGGCGGCCGCGGTATGCAGTACGGCGACTCCAACGGCGGGCTTAGCCTGACGTTCGACGGCAGCCTTAATTCCGTAGCCGCTTCGCACTACGGCTTGAGCAGTATTGCCACGAGTAGCCCGATGCCTATCTATCATGGTATCGGCATGTTCACGGGCGAGAGCTTGTTCCGCGGTTTCGGTACGAACGTTGTCAGCTCAAGCACGACGCTTCCGAACGTCGACGTCTTTGCCTCAAGCAACAACGACGAAATTGTCCTCGTCAACAAAAATCCGAGCACAACCGAAAATGCCACCATCGCGCTGACCGGCTTCAATGGTGGCAGCGCCGACGTGTGGCAAACGAGCAATACGAATCCGTATGCCAATCCAACCAAAGTCTCGACAACTAACGTTACCGATAGCATGTCGGTGAGCCTGCCGGCGTACACCGTTACGACGATTGTTCTGAACGGCGGTTCAACCACGACGACCACTTCGGCTCCGACGATCTCAAGCGTTGCCAGCGGCACGCCCAGCACTTCGGGCGCGACTGTTACGTGGACGACCGACCAATCCAGTACGAGCCAAGTGCAGTACGGCACCTCCACGTCCTACGGTAGCACGACGGCCGAAGACGCAAGCATGGCCACTTCGCACAGCGTTACAGTGAGCGGTCTTGCCGCCGGTACGACATATCACTACCGCGTTATCTCGACGAACAACAACGGCCAAACGACTTCGTCGAGTGACTATACTTTTACAACGGCAGCTGCAAGCACGACGCCGACACCTCCCACGCCGCCAACAGCCACGACGCTTGGTGTTCCGTTCCGTATTAATGTCGGCGGCGCAACGTACAAAGATGCAAGCGGCAACTCGTGGCTTGCCGATACTGACTTTACCGGCGGCGCAACCGACAACCAGGGCGCAGGCAAGGCGATTACCGGCACCTCGGCGCAGGCAATTTACCAAGACGAGCGCTACGGCACGAGCTTTAGCTACGCGCTGCCAGTCGCCAACGGCACGTACAAGCTGCAACTCGATTTCGCCGAGATTTACCCGGGCTGCTCGAAGGCTGGTTGCCGCGTGTTTAACGTGGCGGTTAACGGATCGGCGTGGCTCTCGAAGTTCGACATCGCGGCTAAGGTCGGCAGCTACGCGGCACTGACCGAATCGGAAAACGTTACCGTGACGTCCGGCAAAATCAACCTTAGCTTTACGGGAGTAACCGGCTCGGCGCAGCTTGCCGGCATTGAGGTTACGGCACCTTCTACGACGAGCACGCCAACGCCGCCGGTGAGTACGTCGGTTTCCGGCGCGATTGTCGGCATTGCTAACATGTGCCTCGACAACAAACTTTCGAATTTCCAAAACGGCAATGCCATTCAGCTCTACGCATGCAACAAAACGGCTGCGCAGACATGGACGATTCCGGGCGACGGCACGATTCGGCTCGACAACAACAAATTCTGCCTGGATGTTCAGAACGCCGGCACTCTGCCTGGCACGCCAGCGCAGCTCTACAGTTGTAACGGCACGGCCGCACAGCAATGGGTCATCAACAGCAACGGTTCCATCAGTAATCCGCACAGCGGACTTTGCCTTGACGACGAACATTCCGGCACGAGCAACGGCAACCCGATTTGGCTCTACACCTGCAACGGCACCAACGCCCAAAAGTGGACGGTGCCCAAGAGTTAGCGCACACCACGTGGTGGCTTATCCGAAAGTCAAAGCCACCACGGCTAAGCTCGCAGACGAGCAAAGATTGCTTAGTGGGCAAAGCTGTGCTGCAACAAACATTTCTCCTCGATTGAGCGTATCATCCAAAAAAACTCGCTGTGCTAACGTTGTTAGCCGCTGTAAAAACGCGCCACATATTTAAGGCCTATGTTGTAAGGGCATTAACAACGAGTGATTCGATCCGCTAGCCTAAGTTTTCTTGGGTTGCAAGAGAAAGCGCGTGAACATCTGCGGCGCCTCCCAAAACCACTGGGCCATCCGCCGGAGGATTGATATATGTAACCTTTATCGGTTCCACGTCAGCGTCCTTAGCCTCATGCCCACTGCGGTAACAGTAAGCTGATATCGCGTTTGATGACAAGACATCTATCTCTACGACATCCGCTCCCTTGCCGCCGCCGTAATAGCCAATACGCGTTCCCACTGCACGCGGAGAATAGCCGCTCGCGTTCACTGCATCCTCGTAGTTGAATGCGAGTTTATATGTAGCCTCGTTGCTGGGCTTAATCTTGTAGCGCCCACCAACATAAAAGTCACCGTGTTCTGTGTGGCCACCCTCAGTGTAAGTTACGCCAATGTCGGCCGTCCATGCACTGTTGGGTTTACTTGTGCCGCCCTCAACAATTACGCGTTTTTGAAGAGTATCACGGCCGGCGCAGTTCAATGCGGCAGTGATTGGCTCACCCTGGAGGATGCTCGCCTGCGCGTTATTCTTTTCGACTTTATTCACAACCGCACATCCGCTTGCCGCGCCGGCCAAGATCGTAAGCGCCGTGGCACCGGCCGCCAAGCGGCCTGCACGAGTGCCGATAAACCTACGGTGCTGTTCCGGCGTAGACGTAGTAACACTTTCCCCGATTATTGCCATATAAAGTCCCTCGCTTACGTAGTAAAAGATATAACACACCGTCTGCACGACGGCGAATATCTTGGCGCCATTGTAACAAAATGCCGCGTGTAAGCAAAAACGTTATATAGACGAAGCAATCGCTAGCGAATATCTTTAGCTTCAGTCGAAGGTATTATAATAATAAGCATGCATAACGCAGGACTTAGCTGGAGAGAACGCACCTCAGAGCTAGCGTCTATAGCTTCTGTGTGGACTGGTAGTGCGTCCGTAGTGACTCCACGCACCGTACTTGCCGATCCGTGCATTTCTATTATTCTCGTAAAAGGTAAGACAAGCGCGGAAGTAATACTGCGAGGCCCGGAGACGAAACCGCGCCGCGACGTTCTTCTTCCTGGCCACACCTGGACCGGCATTCGCTTGCGGCCGGGCATACAGCTAAAGAATTTCCCGACCCAACAAATGACCGATAGCTTCCGAACGCTGCAGGCCGACAGCAGCGGACAATTTGAATTTGAGGGAACACTGCTGCGATTTCCTGACTTCGAGAACGTCGAACAACTCGTTGAACAGATGCACGATTTAGGCTACCTGAGCGGGAAGGTTTTGCCTAGCCAAGAGCTGCCTAGGCAAAGTATGTCGTCTAAAAGCTACTCGCGGTACATCAAACGCAGCACAGGGCTCTCGCCGTATAAATTGCATCAGCTGCAGCGCATGGCCGAGGCCTTGCGGCTACTTCGGCAAGGCATGCCCGCGGCTAGCGTTGCCTCTGAATTAGGGTTTGCAGACCAAGCGCACTTAACCCGTGCCGCCAAACAGTTCCTCGGGCACACTCCCAAAGAATTGCTGGAGTGGCCTCATAAACTTTAAAAGTGTCCAAAATGTTCAATCTTTATTGTTTTTAATTCGCTATACTAACAACCGCATAATTATAAAAAGGATAATTTATATGAGAAAAATAGTGACCTTTCTTTGGTTTAACGACGAGGCAAAAGAAGCGGTCGATCTTTACGCGTCGCTCTTT
Source organism: Saccharimonadales bacterium (SeqCode) (assembly GCA_036568905.1). Classification (GTDB taxonomy): domain Bacteria; phylum Patescibacteriota; class Saccharimonadia; order Saccharimonadales; family UBA4665; genus DATCRQ01. The sequence goes on from DATCRQ010000001.1 coordinate 251,368, forward strand.
GAAGATGCAAAAATAGTAAACACGTCGTACCTCACCAAGTCAGTCGCAGAAGCTGCCGGAAAGAAAGCCGGGGATGTGTCATCAATAGACTTTGAGCTGAACGGCCAAAATTTTACCGCGCTAAACGGCGGCCCGATGTACAAGTTTAGCGAAGCTATTTCAATAGCGGTAAACTGCAAAGACCAGGAAGAGATTGATAAGCTTTGGGACGCATTATCCGAAGGCGGCGAAATAATGTCCTGCGGATGGCTCAAGGACAAATACGGTTTAACGTGGCAGATTATGCCGGAGAGCCTGGACATCATGATGCGCGATCCAGATCCGGTTAAAGCTGATCGGGTGAGCGAAGCTATGCTTAAGATGGAGGGCAAACTAAACCTAAGCGAACTGGAAAAAGCCTACAGAGGCGAATAATACTGTAATTCAGATACATAAAGAGCGCCTGGGTTCCGGCGCTCTTTATGTATTTACTCTGCATGAACAGCGGCCGTAGGAATACTGCCGGTCGTCACGAAGGATCCGAGCCAACTCACACGGAAGCTTCGCATCTATTTAGTGAGCTGGCGGCAGGACAATGCTGAAGATGCTGCCGTCAGGGGACGAACTGACGTGGATGCTGCCATGTAGCTCGCGCACAATTGTTGCGGCTATCGAAAGTCCGAGGCCAGATCCCTCACGGTGCCGCGATTGGTCACCTTGATAAAAACGTTCGAAGATGTGCGGAAGATCGACGCTATCAACGCCCGGGCCTTCATCACGGACGCGAAGTGTGACCTCTTTTTTGCTGCTTCGACTTTCCAAATAGATCGAAGTGTTTGATGGGCTGTACTTGATAGCGTTGTCGAGCAAAATGACCACGATTTGTACGAGCTGTTGGAGGTTGCTCTGGGCGTAGATGTCGCCGACGTTGGTAATAAGGTGAATGGATTTGGCCGCCGCAGCATCGGACAACTGCTCGGCGGCCAGGTTCGCGGCCGTAGACAGGGGCACTGGATTAAGGTTGGTCACTGCGTTGTCTGCCTTGGCGAGTTGCAACAAATCGCCCGTCAAACGTTCAAGTTTTACGACCTGTTCGACATTGCTGACGAGCGCTGCTTTGGCACCGGCAAGTGTCAGCCCTCGATTGCGCAGTGTGACGTCGCTACGCAGATGCAGCGCGGCAAGCGGCGTTTTTAATTCGTGCGAAGCATCGAAGAAAAATTGCTGTTGTATATCCATCGCGCGTCGCATCGGCCGAAGCGTACGCCCCGCAAGATACCAGCTCATTATGCCGCCAACGATCAAAACGCCAGCGTTCAGCAGTGTGAGCCGCACGGCAAGGCGATGCTTGAGCAAGGCTGTTTGGCTTTGCGGTGTCATCATTGGACGAGGTTTCGTTGGTAGTTGCTGGCCGTTGTGGGGTATGTTCGGCGCTTCATAGTGCGCCGTACTCAAATGGAGCGCGTTTGCCGAAGTGATGTAGAACATAACGCTGAAGACGACGCTCACAAGTAACATTACGCCCAGGTACGTTGCAGCCAAACGCAATGTTTGCTTTTCGGCTTTTAAGCTCACGGTTTGTCCTCAATTTTGTAGCCGAGGCCATGAATGGTTTTGAGCAGCGCTTGTCCGTCAAACGGTTTGTCGATCTTTGCGCGTAGCCGCATGACGAAGACTTCAACGGTGTGCGGCAAGATGTCCGCGTCGAAATCCCAAGCATGCGTGATGATTGCGTCTTTGCTGACCGTACGATTTTTGTTGCGAAGCAGATATTCCAGAACCGCAAATTCTTTTGAAGACAGTTCGATGCAGCGGCCGTCACGCTGTACAAAGTGCGTTGCGGCGTTTAGCGACAGCGCCCCGGCGTAGAGCACGTCGCCCAAATTGTTTGCCGGGCGGCGCAATAGCGAGTTTACTCGCGCCAGCAATTCTCCAAAGGAAAACGGTTTTGCCAGGTAATCGTCGGCGCCGAGGTTCAAGCCGGCAATTTTGTCTTCGGCCTGACCCTTGGCAGACAAGATAAGAATACGCGTTGGCGTTGGAACCTCGCGCAGCCGTCGTGTTATCTCAAGACCGTTTATGCCGGGCAGCATAATATCGAGGATGAGTAAGTCGTAGGCAATTGCGCATGCCGAAGCAAGGCCATCTTCGCCGTCATATGCAACGTCAACGGCGAACGATTCCTGCGCGAGGCCTTGTTTAATGGCGCTCGCAATGGTCGGGTCGTCTTCGACAACCAAAACTCTCATGACTTTAGTATCCTCATTTAACCTTAAGATCTGCCCTTAGTTAACAGCTCTTCGGATTCCTGGATGGCCGGAATCATCGAATTGTCTTGGTTGGTAAGTACTACAACGACATAACCCTTATCCGGGTAAATATCCAGCTGGCCTTCGTAGCCGGCGCCACCGCCATTGTGGCCGATGAAGAGGGTGCCATTTTCTTTTTGGTAGGCGAAGCCGTAGGTGTATTCATCAATGCTTGGGCCGCCAGGCTGTGGTGTGTTGACCCGGGGAGTGAGAATCGTTTTGGTCATCGCGGCGCTCAAAAGTTTGTGTCCAGTGAAGGCTTGTGCGAACTTCATCAGATCCTCGGTCGTTGAGTAGGCGCCACCCGATGGGTTGCCAATTTCGTATGTGCTGCTGACGTCGCTCCACGATCCGTTTTGGTCGGTGTAGCCGTGCGCCATGTTGGCGATGTCTTCGGGCTTGTAATCGCTGATCGACGTGTTCCTCATACCGGCCGGATCAAAGATGTGCTGCCGGATGTACGACGCGTATGACTCGCCGCTGGCTTGTTGAATGATTGCACCGAGGACAATGTACCCGTCGTTGCTGTAGTTGAACACCACGCCCGGCTTCGAGACGAGCTTTTCATTGTAGATCATCCTCATCTGGTCGGCCAGCGTTACGGGTTTGTCTGATGACACAGGCGCGACATTGCCGAAACCGCCAGTCATGTCGAGCAATTCACCGACAGTCACATTGTCGGCAATCTCGGCCGGGAACCCGGAAATGTACTTGCCGATCGGCGCATCGAATGACAATTTGCCGTCTTCCACAAGCTGCCCGATGCCAACGGCCGTGAATAATTTACCAATTGAGGCTATACAATATACGGTATCCGCGGCATCCGGCACATTTTTGCTGCGGTTCGCAAAGCCGTAGCCTTGCTCAAGCAACGGCGTGCCGTCTTTTGCCATCAGTACGCTGCCGGAAAAGTCGCCGGCCTTGGCACGTTGCTCGAGATATTTATTGAAAGCCTGCGCGACGGGTGTCGTACCCGCTCGCAAGCGGCTTGTTTGGTATCCATCGTAGAAGACTGTTCCCGCAACGGCCGCACACAGTAGCAGCGACGTGCTGAAGTATGCTTTGAAATGGCTCCGCATATTATTGGCCTTGGAACGTTGGGTTGACGAGAATGTACCATGCCACGCTTGCATCGCTATCGGTCGAAATCAGAGAGACGGTATCACCAACGTTAATACCGCTAGCCGGAAGCGCCACGCCGTGATGCGTGATATGCGTGCCGCTATTGATGCTGAATGTCTGGCTTGCGTTGGTGTCACTCGACCTTATCGTGATGCTTGAATTGCTGACAGTAGTGACGGTGCCGTCGATTGGCTGGCTGCATGCTTCGACCGCGTTACCGCCGATGTTGACCTCAACGGGCGGGTCGTCGTTGGGGCAGGGGCTACTGGCCGGTGAAGTGTTGTGGGTAGTCGTGGGCGTTTGGGCGCTCGGAAGATACTTTGCACTCGTGCCTGCAGCCGCGCCGCCGTTGCTGTGATGCGCGTAATATACCGCACTGAAAATAAGTGCGACTAGGCACATCACGACCACACCGACAATTGCGACGAGCTTTTGTTTCTTATTCATCTTAGTCTCCTTTTATAGACGGTAATGTCGCTACTATAGAAAAGAAATCTCAACAAAAGCTCACAAACGAAACGTGGACTTAATAAAAGAGCTTACAGATTTGGCTGTAAGCTCTTTTATAATTTCCACTTTATGGCTGGGGATGAGGGATTCGAACCCCCGATCACGGGACCAGAACCCGTTGCCTTACCACTTGGCCAATCCCCAACGACTCGCAAATTGTAACAAAAAGCGCGCGATTTTGCCAGAGGCCGGTACGCTCGGGTGGTGCTTTAGCTTGGAGCTATGCGCTGCGCATGCAGTAAAATCCGTTGCAGGTAATCGAGACGCCAGCGGCTGAAGGCGTAACGCCGAGGACAAATTGCTGGGATGAAGTATTACTCACTGTCGTGAGAGCGCTATTTACTGACGTGGGGAAGAAGTCGAGGGCGTCCCATCCGGTAACGCTGAGTGATGTCGCGGAGTTTGCGACGATTTCAAATTGCGCTGTCCATGCGCCATTCGTTACGACGTTGGATGAACTCGGCTGTTGTGCGCCCCAACTCAATATTTGCGTTCCGGCGATGCCGCCCCAGTAAAGCGTGAGCGTAACGGTGTTTGCCGTGGCGGCCGTACTCAACAGTCCCCATGCTTTGAACGTGTAAACCTGCCCAGTGGCGAGCGTGCTGGCGGCAACGGTTGAGCCGGAAGCGAGCGCTGTAAGCGATGTAGTGCCGCTTACGGTCGTTGCGCCCGTTGAGGTCGTGACGTTGCGCGATAAGTCTACGACGAAGCCCGACGGATTGCGGTAGTACACGTTGCCACTGCTCGCGTAGAGCGTTGCGCCGGCCGTCGGGTTTGTCGTGGGAACTGTCGTTGCGTTTGCAAGTTGCAGTTCGCCAACGCCGTTATCGCCAAGGGCGGTTGTCGTGCCGACGAGGAGGTTATTGGTGACGTATGCAATGCCCGAAGCTGCGCGCCCGATCGCCGTGTCGCGTGTCGCGGACCCTGGGCCTAGGTGCAATGAGCCGTCGCCGGAAATGCGAAACCGGTCGTTACTGTCGTTGCCCGAAACGTTCACAGCAAACGCGGCGTTTGACGTTGAGGACGGCTGCGCGACCACTGATCGTGTGGTAGCACTGAACACCGTTGAAGTTGCAAAGTTCGCCCCCGACCCAACTTCAAGCACACCGGCCGGTAAATTCGTAAACCAGTTCGTAGAGGCTGCGCCCGTGCCGCTAAAGTTCACACCCTCAAACATCAAGTTCTGCCCGGCCGTGGCGACGTTCACCGAGGTCTGCACGCCGGCCGTCCCGCTGCTCGTAATCGATGTATTGAACGAGCAGCCAAAGACTCTGCCCGTGGACGTTCCCGACCAGTTCAGGTCGTAGTTCGTCCCGCTCGCGCCGGCGCCGTTGAGGCTGAAGAGACAGTTGTAAATGTTGATGGAGTTGCCCGCGCCGCCGATCTGAATGCCGTGCGTTTGGTTGCTGATAATCCGGCTGGTGGCGACATGTACCTGAAACGCCGCGCCCGTAACCGATAATCCGACGGTGCCTTGCTGGATGACGCCGCCCTGGATTTGCACGTTTTGCGGCGAACCGTTCGTTGAGTCCTCGATCAGCACGCACGGCGCCGCCTTAGATCCGAGCGCGTCTAAGTTCGTGGCAAACTGCGCCGCGGAGTTGCCCTTAATGTGGTACGACGACCCGGTGCCCGCGCCCATCCAAAGAATGCTGTTCTCAACCAGCACGTCCCACGAGTCTTCCATGCGCAGGCCGTCCAAGTTGGCGCTTGCCCCGGTGGTGACGCCCGTGCCGTAGAACTGCGCGTCTGTCACTTGGCAGTTCATTGCGTAGCTTTGCGTCGAGGAACCTAAGAAACGGATGCCGCCGGCGCACGATTGCCCGAACACTTGCAAAATCTGCGTGCCGAGCACATTACTGCTCGACGACGCCGTGGTGGCAGCCGCCTCGATTGCCCAGCCGTTGATATAGAAGAACGAGCATCTGTCGACCTTTGTCCGGCGCACGCCGCTGATCTCAATGCCGTTACAAACGGGGTTCGACGTGGTCGTGGAACTCGAACCGTCAATTGAAAGGTCCGCGACTTGGCAATTGTAGCCTTGCACTTGTACGATGGCCGTGCCACTAAAGCTGCTGCCGATAAGCAATTTTGTGTTCTCGGCACCGCCGCCGCGCAATATGGTGCCGGCCGTTGCAAGTGTTAACGCGCTGCTATTGAGCAAATAACCCGATGTTGAGGTAGGGAAGTAAACGGTTCCGCCGTTTGAGCCGAGCGAATTAATCGCCGCCTGGATTGCCGCTGTGTCGTCCGTCGTGCCGTTGCCAACGGCGCCGTAACTTTTTACGTTAACCCAGTCCGGAATGATGTTCTTCACGCTGCCGAGTGGCAAGTCGTCGCTAAACACGTACCAAACAGCGTTGCTGGCGTTGTACTGTGCCAAAATGGCTTGGCTCGGTAACGATAATGTTGCCGATGTGCTGCCGCCCGTTTTGTTGAAGACGTCGCTGCCGGCGGTGTTGACGGTCACGGTGAAGGCACTCGTGCTATTGGTGTTGATCATTTTGATGCCGACGATACTTTTGTTTGTCGGCGCCGTCGGCAACGTTATCGTTACGCTGCCGGCAGAGGCATCGACGGGCACGAAGTCGCCGGCCGCCGCCGTATATGCGCCGGTCTTCACGACCGTCGGCGTCAGCGCCTGCGCGGCGCCGATGCTATTGGCGCTGAGCGCGCTCCACGTTGTCGTATTGCTCGTCGTTGTTACAAGCGTTTGCCCAGAGCCAGTCGGTGTAGAAGCCGGCATGGCGACGCCATTAATAGAAGCAACCGTCGGGTTTGGATACGTGCCGCTGAGGTCGCCGCCAGCTGCTTGATTACCGGCCAAAGCTGTGCCGGCGCTTGTGCCGTAGGCAACCGCCCACGTGCCGCTCGTGTTGGTAATGCCCGTCCCAGCCAGCGGTATTTGCCCAAACGCTGCGGCGTCGGTGGCCGCCGTACCGTTCGCCAGGCCGGTGAGCTTATGCGAGTTCATAGCCACATCGGCGACCGTAGGATTCGCGGTTGCTATGGCGGAGAGGTCGTCGGTGCCGGGCAGGGCGCCGACTTGCGCGGCCGTGTAATCTCCACTCTGCGCACTTACTGCGCCAGTCCGGCCGAAGACTGAGGACACGGGCGTGCTGGCGGCCGCGGCGTTGGTCCACTTGCTCGTCGTGCTGTTGTAAGTGAGGACTTGGTTGTTGGCTGGGGAGGAGATGCTCGTATCCGCGAGGTCGCCAACGTGTAAGACGACGGCGCCAGTTTGAGAGTTAACGCTAGTGACCGGCGCGCTTGGTAACGCCGCCCACGCGGCGGCTGTCCCACTGCTTGCGACAATCGCTTGTCCTGAGGATGGCGTACCGCTCACGCTCACACCGTTTATCTTTACTACAGACGGGCTGCTGGCCGTCCCATCAAGGTCTCCGGCAAGTTGTACGATACCTTTTGTGGTTGTCGTGGCGTCGTTGACCGTCGTGCTGCTTATCGTGCCTGGCAGCCAGTGGGTACCTGCCGAGCTGTACACCAAAACCTGCCCGTCACTTGGCGTGGAGGCGTTAACAGCTGTGCCTTGAATTTTTGCCAAGGTCGGGTTGCCGTACGTTCCTGTGAGATCGCCACCGGCAATTGCCGTTGACGCTTGCAATGCGGTCGAGGCGGCAGTTAAGTTGTTCTGAACGCTCGCCTCCAGATCGCTTGCCGGAATCCCATTTGCCGGTTTGACGTACTTGTCTGCGACGGAATTTATAATGTTTTGCGTTGCCGCGTCAAGCAGGGATTCGGGGATATTGCCGGCCAAATCAGAAGCCGGTATACCACTCGACGGCTTTACGTAACCGCCTGCGTCTGAGATCGCCGAAAGTTGCAGCGAGCCGTCCGGATTGTGGGCGACATCAAGAAAACTATTGAGGATACCACCCCAATCGCCCGTATCACTACCCGGAATCGGAAGGCGCGTCATGGCAATAATTCTCCCACCTTACTGCGTATCTTTTATATTGTAAATTTAGCTATGAAGACGGTCAAGTCCACGGCGCCTATTCCCGCCCTTAATCTTTAGACAATACCCGTCCAAGCGCCAGCGACTTTGACGTACATGCGCTGGTTGGCAGTGCCGGGTGTATCGGAGCGGAAATAGTAGTCGCCGTTAGCACCGAGCGCCGAGGAGGGAGCACCGGAGCCGGAGTACGTTGTACTGGCTCCGTTAAGCTGCAATCCGCCGGTCGCCATCGTAACTTTTGCCGTTGCTGCCGTTGGCGCGACTGGCGTACCGCCGGTTGAGGTTTGCACGCCAAGGCCGGTGATGACCGTGCCCGTTCCATCGGTTGCCCATGCTGAAGTAAGCCCTTGAAAGTAGCTGTTCTCGATCGACACGAGCGTGGGAGTCGAATCGATCTTAATGCCAATGGCGGGACTGTATGCATTTGCGCCTGAATGAGTCGGGCCTGTCATTACGCCGCAGCCGGTGACGATAATAGGATACGCAGCGCCGGAAATGTGCAAGCCGGCGGCTGTGGAGCTGCTTGCGCTACCGTCCGCATGAAAGTCGCAACCTGAAAGCAAAACGAAACCGCCCGTCTGGTTGCCGTCGAGATAAAAACCGTCCGTCGTGTTGTAATCGGTCGAACAGCCGACGAACGTCATGCGCGGCTGGTTGTTGAAGCCCGACGGCCACGTTACGTACCAGCCGATATTCGACCACTCACCCTTGCAGCCAAGAAAACGTGCGTTGCCAACTTGGTCGAGGTACCACGCATTGCCGGTGCAGGCGATAACGTGGCACGCGGTGAACGTGGAGTCCGAGGCTGCCACAAGGTGCACGCCATCGCCGCCGCAGTTGTAGAATACGCAGTGCGACATGTCGATTTCGTTGAGAAAACCGTAGCCTTCGCCGGTAACTGCTGCGTATGCGCTTTCGATACCATGCCCGCCAACATTTGTGGCGCCGCAGTTTGTCATCGTTACGCCCATGACCGAGCCGTAGGCAATGAAGGCGTCAAGCGTATTGCCGCCCGGCAAGTTCGAGCCGTCGACTGTTATGTTTGCAATTGTTTGGTTGCCGCTCGCGATCGGATTGCTGCCTAAAACGTAGCCGCCGGTCGCTGTCTCGACGAGGGCAATCACGCCGTTAACGGTAACATTCGTGTTCTGATTATTCGTATATTTGTTGTTCACGACGACAACGTTATTGAATGAGGCCGACGGCATGATTCGCGAAGCCGGCGCCATTACGCCGTTTGTTGTGCCGCCTTCGTTCGGGAACCAAAACGTGCGCGTTGAACCTTGTAACGTGACGCCCGGAGGAATGATTATCGGCGAACTCACTTTGTACGTGCCGGCCGGCACAAATACCGTGCCGCCTCCTACGTACACACTGTTGTTTGACGATGCGGCAGCGAGCGCGGCTTTGATCGCTGCGGTATCGTCCGTTGTGCCGTTTCCAGTCGCGCCGTAAGCCTTGACGTTATAAACTTGGCCGCCTTTGTCTTCAAGCGGTGCCGCCACCGTATTGCCAAATTGCGAAGCGGGAATGAGGCCGGAAGAATCCAACGATGCCACGCCCGAAGCCGCTCCAACAGAACTCGGCTGTAGCGAAGTCCCACCAAGGCTAATGTTCGTCTGCGTCGCCAGCGTAAGGTCACTCTCAGGAATACCGGCAACGGGCTTGAAGTACGCGCCCGCCGCGCTTACTGCCGAAGACGAAAGCGAACCGTCGGCGTCGTGCGAAATCCCTAAGAACTGGTTGAGCACATCGCCCCAGTCCCCATTATCTCCGCCAACTAACGGTAAACGCGCCATTCCTATATGATATTTGCATAAGCCTTTTTGTGCAAGCGAGCGAACGGTATAATGGGCACATGACAGAACCTATTTTTCAAGAACTTCAACCTAACATTGTGCTTGGCATTGCCGCGCACCCCGACGATCTCGACTTCAACGCCGGCGGCAGCATGGGAGCGTTCGCACAGCAAGGCGCAAAAGTGTATTACCTCATTCTGACTGATGGCGGCAAGGGAAGTGACGACCCGGACATGACGCCCGAAAAATTGCGCGACATCCGCCGTAAGGAACAACGCGAGGCGGCCCAAATCCTCGGCGTCACAGACGTATTCTTTTGCGATTATCCCGACGGCACACTGGAAAACACGCAAGACGTTAAGCGTGAAGTCGTAAAAGTTATACGTAAAGTGAAGCCAGACGTCGTGATCACCATGGATCCTTCGGTGCTTTATTCTATAAAGTCCGGTTCGATCAATCATCCGGACCATCGCGCAGCCGGGCAAGCGGCGTTGGATGCCGTGTATCCTTTGGCGCGCGATCATCTCTCGTTCCCGGAGCTTTTGGAACAAGGCTACGAACCGCACAAGACAAAAACAGTGTTACTTACGAATTCTGTTGAAGCCGACTTCGCGGTGGATATTTCTAACTCACTTGAATTGAAGTTTGAGGCACTCAAAAGACATGCCAGCCAATTCTTAGACATGCCGTTGATCGCAGAGCGCATGACGCAATGGTCGGCGGCCGCCGGCGCGAAATACGGCTACACTTACGCCGAGAGTTTTGTACGCCTCGATGTTGCGTAGCCGTTGTGCTACAATAACCCGGTTAACAAGTAAGAAATATAAAGAGTGCAGCGAGAGACCTAGCTCGACGACCTGCCAGCAACCTGCGAAGTTCGTAAGGTGCTCCATCTAGCCGCCGCTTCGGCCGGAAGATATTGCTCCTCGCATGACATCCTTCGGCCGTTTGGCAGAAAGGATGTTTTTATGTCAAAGATAACGCAATTCGCGAGCGAGTCCGTATGCGCCGGGCATCCGGATAAGATCGCCGACCAAATTAGCGATGCAGTTCTTGACGCCATATTGTCACAGGACCCGAACAGCTATGCGGGCGTAGAAGTGCTCGTGTGTCACGACCACGTCGTGCTTGCTGGCGAAGTGCGGACGAACGCCAAGGTCAATCACGCGGCCGTTGCCCGTGAGCAAATTCGTCGCTTAGGTTACACCGAGCCTGCGTGGGGTTTCAGTGACCAATCGCCCGTGGAGAACAATATCCACAAGCAGTCGTCGGAGATTGCCGTTGGCGTCGATAACGAAGGTGCTGGCGACCAAGGCATGATGTTTGGCTACGCGTGCGACGAAACGCCGGAACTTATGCCGCTGCCGATTGTCCTTGCGCACGCGTTCACCCGGGCGCTCGACGACGCGCGCGAAACGGGCAAGCTCGCGTATCTACGTCCGGACGGCAAATCGCAAGTTGTCGTGAATTATGAAGACGACCGGCCGGTTGGCGTCGCGCACGTCACCGTCGCTGTGCCTCACGATGAGGACGTTGCCATAGAGGACGTTCGCAACGATATCTTTGAGTGCATCGTTACGCCGGTGCTTAGTGCGTATGGCCACCGTATTTCGCCGGAGCAGCTCGTCGTGAACGGTACGGGCGTTTGGCACAAGCCCGGGCCGTCGTCGGACGCCGGCCTCACGGGCCGCAAAATTGTCGTGGACGGTTACGGCGGCTACGCCCGCGTAGGCGGCGGCGCGTTTAGCGGCAAAGACCCGAGCAAAGTTGACCGCTCGGGCGCATACGCCGCACGATATTTGGCGAAGAACATTGTCGCTGCCGGCCTCGCCGCGCGGGTTGAGGTTTCGTTGGCTTACTACATCGGCGCTAAAGAGCCGGTACTCCTCACGATCAACACGTTTGGAACGGCCAAAGAAACCGAGGCGAAACTGTACGATTTTGCGCGCCGTCTGCTTGTGCCGTCGGTAAAGAACATTGTCGGGCAACTCAACCTGCGCCGCCCGATCTACTTGCCGACGGCTGCGTACGGGCACTTTGGCCGTCCGGAATTTCCCTGGGAAGAAATTGCTAGGACTTAAGAATTTTTCTTTGCGAGGAACCGTGCGCCGAGTGTCCACGTTGGCGTCACGTCTGTGACGAAAAGCAAAGCGAAGACGACGGTGTATATGCATCCCGTGCCGATATCTGTCGACATCGAACTGTACGGCCCGCCAAAGGCTTCCCCGACGGCCCAAATAAGCAAAGCAAACGCTCCTCCAAATATGTACATCGTTCGTCGGAAGATGCCTAGGAGCAACGACAAGGCAATGGCACACTCGGCAACGGCAACGCCAACGGCCGCCGCGTGCGGCTGCACGCTAATCACGCGTTGCCAAAAGTTGAACCACCAACCTAGCCACGCCGGCATACCAACGGCAGCACCCTGCACGTTTTGCATAAGCATACGGTAAAACATCGGCGTACATTTGAACGCGGCGTCGATTGCCCACACACCGCCAAAAACCAGACGGATCGCCGCAACTTTTCGCGGATCAATCTTCGCCGAAGGGGACGCCGAGGTTTTCATACGCCTTCATTATATGTAATATCCCGCCGAAATAAAAAACATTAGCATTTCCGTACATTATGCTATATTTGATTGGTTAAAAGGAGGGTGAATGACGAGAAACCACAATGTTACTGTTAATCCAAGAAGCCCGAGAACGCGCGCAATCGCCGGCGTTGCAGGGCTGGCCCTTGCTACGGCCACCCTTGCAGGCGCTTGCAGCAGCAAAGAGAGCGCAAGCCCAAGGCCAGAAAGCTCAGCGTCGTGCAGCTCCTACAGTTTTACAAAATATGTGATGAGCAGCGAAGTGCAAGGTTTACGCAACGACGGGTCTTCTAGTTTCAACACGTGGGCGCACAACGACGTCAACGGTGCGGTTAAGGCTTTGATTAAGCAAAGAGATTCGCCTGCGGGCGTGCACTACGCCGTTTCTACGATAGTTGCCGAGGGCGGAGAAATCTCCGACGGCGATGCTTTGAGTGAGCTCGGCGACCTTGAGAAAAACGTGTCGGGCATATTTGACGGAATCGGCAGCGCTGTTACCAAAGATGCTTATGGCAACGAGGTGGTGTTTCAGGGCTCAAAGCTCGCCGACGGGCAGAACCTGCTTGCGGGCGATGCAGATTTTGCCTTCAATGCATACGGCGCATGCGCCGGTAATAAGTAAAAAATTTAGGGGGTGGGAAATGAAGAACAATCACAACAGGGCACCAAAATTGGTATGGCGCGGCGTTGCCGCGGTCGGGGCTCTTACGCTAGCGGCCGGAATGGCCGAAGGATGCAGCTCCAAGGCCGGCGAAAATCCAGGCCCTGGCGGAACGACCGCTTCGGCTTGCTCTAAGTATGATTTTTCGGTCGTTGCACGTGAGGCGACGGTGAATGATCTCCTCGGCAAAGACCAATCATCGCGGGTAAAAACCTACCAGCAAGAGCTGGCCGTGGTAAACCAAGGCGCCGAGGATCGCGGCGCTCCAAATGGCACGCAATATGCCGTATCGGCAGTCAGCGCGTATGGCGGCAAGTTTTCTAAAGCGTTAGCGCTCACTGAGTCTCAGACATTGAGCAGCCAGACAGCAGAAACTTTCGATGCCGTGCACGACGAACCATATTACTTTACGGACAATAAATCCGCCGACGGTACGACTTCTGCAGGAACGACGGTCGCCGGTGTCTCGTCGCCGTTGAAGGCTGGCGACGCTGTCTTCACTTTTGCCGCAACGTCGTGCGGCGAAGGCGCGTAAGGCTGTCCAAGCTCCGCCGGCAGATGCTACACTAACCGCATGGAATTGATTGTCGACTTGCACATTCATTCACACTTTTCGCGGGCGACGAGCCGTGATTGCACCTTCGAGGGCTTGTACAAATGGGGTAAACTCAAAGGCATTTCGGTAATTGGTACGGGCGACTTTACGCATCCGCAATGGTTTGCGGAAATGCGCGAGAAGCTCGTGCCAACGCCGAGTGGCCTTTTTGCGCTGCGCGAAGAGATCGCTGCAGAAGTTGACAAGAACTTGCCCGAAAGCGTGCGCGGCAACGCTCTCTATTTTGTGCCGAGCATAGAAATCGCCACAATTTATAAGAAGAACGATCGCGTACGCAAACTGCACCAGCTTATCATCATGCCGACGTTTGAGGCGGTGAGCGAGCTGAACGCACGGCTTGAGCGCATCGGCAATCTGAAGGCCGACGGCCGGCCAATCCTTGGCCTCGACAGCAAAGAACTTTTGAAGATGGCGCTGGACGTCACGCCTGAAACGCTTTTCATCCCGGCGCACATTTGGACGCCGTGGTTCGGGCTGTTCGGCAGCAAGTCCGGCTTCGACAATCTCGAGGAAGCTTACGAAGAACTCGCGCCGGAAATCCACGCTATCGAAACGGGTTTGTCGAGCGATCCGCCGATGAATTGGCGCGTAAGCGATCTCGACAACATTACGATCATCTCAAACTCAGACGCGCACAGCCCGCAAAAGCTGGGGCGCGAGGCAACGATCGTGAACGCCCAGCCAACCTACGAAGACGTCGTGGGTGCCATCAAAACCAACGACGCGCGGCTCGTCGGCACGATTGAATTTTTTCCGCACGAAGGCAAATACTTCGCCAGCGGCCATCGCGCTTGCAACGTTCGACTCGACGCCGAGGAAGTCAAAAAGCTCGACGGCATTTGCCCCGTTTGCCACAAGCCGCTTGTCGTGGGCGTGGATTACCGCGTGGGAGAATTGGCTTCACGGCCTGAGAACTTTACGAAGCCGAACGCGAAAAAGGTCGAATACATCATTCCGTTGCCCGAGATTATCGCCGAGCTAAAAGGCGTGAAGAGCGTAGGTTCCAAAGCCGTCGTGGACGAACTGGGCGCCGCATATGCTGCGCTTGGCGACGAATTTTCTATCCTCAGGAAAATTTCCGTCGAAGAAATTCGTGCTCAAGGTTTTGAACTTTTAGCCTTGGCTGTCGAACGTTTGCGCGCGAAGGACGTCGTGCTGGACGCCGGCTACGACGGCGTGTACGGCACGATCAAAATTTTCAAGAATGCGGCCGAGCGCCAGAGTACGATGAACCAGCTTAGTTTATTATGAGGAAGCTCATGGTGCAGGCGTTTGACTTCAGAAACACGCTCGACTCCAAAGGAACAGAATATCGTCTCGCTCTGCGCTATAGGCAAGTTTCTTCAGTCAAACGTCTGCACCATGAGCGTATATTATATGAATAACATCTTAAACGAGTTGAACGCCGAACAACACGCCGCGGCGACGGCGGCCGACGGGCCGCTGAGCATCGTGGCCGGGCCGGGCACGGGCAAAACGAAGACGTTGACGGCGCGGATTGTGCAACTCGTGGAAGGGCAAAACGTTTTGCCTCAGGCAATTTTAGCTCTGACCTTCACGAACAAAGCGGCGAGGGCAATGCAAGTGCGCGTGGCAACGGCCTTGAACCTCGCGGGCGATACGCCGGAACCTGCGACACATCACGGCGTTATGATCTCAGGACATCCTAAGGAAAACGTGCCGCGCATCACAACCTTCCACGGCCTCTGTTACGAACTTTTGGGTGACGGCGATCCGCTGCAAATTATCAGTGAGGCCGAGCGTTTGGAACTGTTGCGCGACCTTCGTTCGCAAGCGGCCGCTGAACTTCCCTTGCGCGAAATCGCCGCCAAAATCTCTTTGGCAAAGAACGCTACGAACGGCTCAGAAGATTCAACGATTTCTGCTTTGCTGCAAAAGTACAACGCTGCGCTTCGCGACCAAAATCGCTTTGACTTCGACGATCTTTTACAAGAGTTGTACGCGAAACTTTTGAACGACGAAACGTTCAAGGCAAAAGTTCAGAGCCGGTGGCGTTATATTTTGGTTGACGAATTTCAGGACACCAACGAATTGCAGTACGCGTTGCTTAAACTTCTTGCGTCTCATGATAACTTTTTCGTCATTGGCGATCCGCTGCAGTCCATTTACGGTTTCCGCGGTGCAACTGGTGATATATTCAAACGTTTTAGTGAGGATTTCCCGAAGTCGAGGGAAATTACTTTGACGACGAATTATCGTTCGGCGCCGCAAATCGTCATGGCTTCAAACGAATTGTTCAAAGATGCGCCGAAGCTTACGGCGTACAACCAAACGCCGGGCACCGTGGAAGTTGTGCAAGTGCTCAACGAATACCGCGAGGCGGAATGGATTGTTCAGTGCATTGAGGCGGATTTGGGCGGCACGGATTTTCAGCGTAGTCATAAGGTGAGCGGCAACGAACGCTCACGGAAGTTCAGCGACTACGCCGTGCTGTACCGCACGCACCGCGTTGCGCGGGCGCTCAAACGCGCGTTTGCGGAGAGCGGTATTCCGTTTCAGAGTGTGGGCGACGATTCGCCTTACACGCAGAAACGCTTGCGAATCGCCGTGGCCGCGCTTCGTTTCGTAACCTTCGGCTTCGACGATTTGCCGCCGGCTGAGAAACGGCTGCTGGCCAAGTTTCCCCGTACGAAGCTCGCTGCGTTACAGGAATTCCATGCTTCGGTGCCTACGAAATTCCTCGCCGAAGCGGTGCGGGAACTTGCTTTGATTAAAGAAGACGACGCCAACGCCATGCGCGAATTTCACCAAACGCTCGGCGCGCTCGTGCGCTTTGACGATCTCGCGCCTGAGGCTTTTCTCATGAAGTTTGACGAGCTTGCCGAGGAAGAATTCTTCGACGCCCGCGCCGACGCCGTAACGTTGTTGACGATTCACGCCGCCAAAGGTTTGGAGTTTGCGCACGTTTTTGTCATCGCCGCCGAGGACGGCGTGTTGCCGCACGCGCCCAAAAACGGCGCGCCAAACTTGGGCGAGGAGAAGCGTTTGCTCTACGTTGCCATGACGCGCGCCCGTGAGCATCTCACGATTCTTCACGCCCGCACGCGCGCCGGCCAACCGGCAAAGCTCTCGAATTTTATCGATGGAATTCCCACGGCTGTTTTGCCTCGGACGCTTGACGTAAATCTCAAAACGCAAACCATTGCCGCGCAAAAGCGCAAGGCAAAGAACGCGCAGATCGGTTTGTTCTAGCTATGTAAAACTTAATTTTGCGGAACGTTGTTCCAGGCGAATTCGCTGTAGCCGTACACCGCCGCGATTCCTTCGGCGTGCGCAAAGTTACCCGAGTATGCTTCGGCCACAGGTAGCGAAGAGAAATTTTGAGGCGCGTGTTCTGAGGAGTCCGGGGTTTCGGCTTTGAAGGTCCAGGTGCGCGGGTTTCTGTTCGGGAAGTAAGTTACTTCGGCGGACGCGTCGATGGTGGAGGAATATCCATCGTTAAAAGCTGTCGCCACGTCTACGTTGTTAAAAGGCACAGCTTCCATAATGCCGCCCGCTTTTTGCATGCCGCTTGGTTCTTGCGCGGCGTCTTGGGGGCCTGGAATGAAGAGCGCGTAGGTGTCTGAGGCGTCAACGAGCGGATCCATGACAAGCTCGCCTTGCGTGAGCGTTACCGTCTTTGGCTTTTCAGGGAATTGGCGGCTGCTGAACTCGGATTCCGTCAGAGTCACCTTCGTGCCCGGCGCTAAGTACACCGCGCCGTCAAACTCATGATACTTGGCCGATATCGTTTCGTTGGGGTTGGGCGAGGCGCTGCAAGCTGCCGTTAACCCAAGGCCCACGACGCCCGCCGTGGCGAGCATGGCTGCGCCCACGCGGCGAGTGATTGTTCCTCTGCGCTTCGGGTCTCCATCGTGCAAAATCGAACTGGTTTCGTTTGAGATTCGTGTCATAAGGCAACAGTAATACATTTATATGCGGCCGTCAATAGTTAGGGTATTGCTTAATGTAATGAAATATGTTATTATATTTTCATGACAAGCACTGTTGTTGGGATTCCGTCTCTCGATACTGCCGGCTTTGCGTATTTGGAATCGGCCGAGCTTACGATGAAACGCGTCCCGATGATTGACGGCGCGATTCAAAAGGACACGGTTTAGACTGTGCAACAGACGTAGCTTATGGTATAATTAATGAAAACCTGCGCGGCAAGCGCTTTTATTTTTGGAGAAAAACATGCACGAGCCCACTCACATTCGCAACATCGCTATCATCGCCCACGTCGACCACGGGAAGACGACGCTTGTTGACGGCCTTTTGAAACAAAGCAAAACGTTCCGCGACAACCAGGCAGAGATGAGCCAAACGCTTATCATGGACAGCGGCGACCAAGAGCGCGAGCGCGGCATTACGATCACGGCAAAGGTGACGGCCGTGGAGCACAACGATTACCGCATCAACATCATCGACACGCCGGGCCACGCCGACTTCTCGGGCGAAGTTGAGCGCACGCTAAACATGGCCGATGGCTGCTTGCTTATCGTTGACGCGCAGGAAGGCCCAATGCCGCAGACCAAATTCGTCCTCGGCAAAGCGCTTGCCCAAGGCCTCAAGCCGATCGTTATCATCAACAAAATCGACAAGCCGGGCAGCCGCATTGCCGAAGTTGAGGATGAGCTGGCCGACCTCTTTTTGGAACTCGCCGTGCACGAAGACCAACTGCATTATCCTGTGTACTACGCTATCGGCCGCGAAGGCAAGGCGTGGCGCGAAGTTCCGGCTGACCCGACCGTTGCGGGCAACCTGGACGTTATCTTCGATGCCATCATCAATGACATTCCAGCGCCGGACGTTGAACCGGACAAACCGTTCCAAATGCTCGTCACGGCGTTGGCGTGGGACACCTACAAAGGCAAATACGCCATCGGCCGCATCACGCGCGGACACATCAAGGGCGGCGACCAAGTAACGCTTTGCAAGGCCGACGGCACGATGCAAAAGGGCAAAGTCGAACTCGTATTTATGAGCCGCGGCGTGTCGAAGTTTGAGGTGAGCGAAGGCGTTGCCGGCGACATCGTGCAACTTACGGGCATTGCCGACGCGCGCATTGGCGAAACGATTGCCGACGCCGAACAACCCGAAGCGTTGCCGGTGCTTGAGGTCGAGGCTCCGACGCTGCGCATTTACCTCGGCCCAAACACGTCGCCGTTCAAAGGCCAAGAAGGCGAGTTCAGCACTTCACGACAAATCGGCGAACGCCTGACAAAAGAACTCGAAACCAATGTGGGACTCCGCGTTGACGACGAAGGCATCGGCTTCTTGGTTGCCGGCCGCGGCGAACTGCACCTCAGCGTGTTGATCGAAACCATGCGCCGCGAAGGCTACGAATTTGAAGTCGGCCGCCCGCAAGTCGTCACTAAGATTGAAGACGGCAAAACGATGGAGCCGGTCGAAGAGCTCATCATCGAAGTCCCGGCCGAGCACGTCGGCACCGTCCAAATGGAGCTCGGCCAGCGCCGCGCAACGCTCAAAGAGCAATTCGCCAGCTCCAAAGGCGTGACCAAACTCGTGTACGAACTCCCCACGCGCGCGCTCCTCGGCCTTCGCAACATTTTGATGACCAACACCAAAGGCACGATCGTGATGAACAGCCTGATGACGGGTTACCAGCCGCTCGGCAGCTCGTTGCAGCAACTTCGGAACGGCGTTTTGATTGCCTTCGAAACCGGCGTTACCACGCCGTACTCGTTGCAAAACGCCGAAGCCCGCGGCAGCTGCTTCGTCGGCCCGGCCGAAAAAGTCTACGCCGGCCAAATCGTCGGCCTCAACAACCGCCAAGAAGACATGGAAATCAACGTGTGTAAGGCAAAGCACCTCACGAACATGCGCTCCTCAAGCAGCGACGGCGTGGTGCAGTTGACGCCGCCCGTTGTCTTTAGCCTCGAGCAATGCCTCGACTTCATCGAGAACGACGAACTTTTGGAAGTCACGCCAAAGAACCTTCGCCTGCGCAAGCGCGAACTCGACCCCGTTAAGCGCAAACGCTCAAAGTAACCTCGTTGCCCCCATGTCTGAAGTTATCTCTAATTACAGCGTTGATCTCACTGAACGGCTGTACGGCTCCATTATTGTGGGGCTAGTCGACCGTAAGAAATTTACGCATCCCGAATCTCACGATCGCAAAATAGAATACGAAGCTGGTGCCGTCGTAACGGAAGGCGTAAGGTATAACATTGCGTTCGGCACGTTTAAAGAGAACGAAACGAACGGCTTTTTCGTGGATGTTGGAACGCCTGGGTGGGCGAGAAAGGGCAGTATCTTCGTACGCGGCGATGATGCCGAGCTGAGGATGTTTACGTGCGTGTATGGTAAGCCTCAAGAAACTGAAGATCCTGAACGCGCAAACGTTGAAGCTCTCCTCGAGCTTATTGAAGCCATAGAATGTGACCCGGACCTTACGCGTGATTATGGGCGCGCTTTGGCAACCGGCCATTCCGTTGTCGGCTTTTCGTTGTCCTTATAACGTTGGAACCGATAGCTCCGCCTGATACAATTCCTATGATGATCGAAGTAAGCGACGAGCAATTTGCCGACATGATGAGCGTTGCGTTTGAAACGCTGCCTAAAGTGCATCGCGACGCAGTGCAGAACGTAGCAATCGTATATGCCGACGATCCGGACGAAACACAGCGCAAAAACCTCAAGCCCGGCGAAATGCTTCTGGGCTTGTACGAAGGCGTGCCGCTTTCGCGGCGGCAAGGCGTGACGTCGTACGGCCCGGACAAAATTACGCTTTTCAAGCGCGCGCTTTGCTGGCAAAGTAATTCGCTGCCGGAACTGCAAGAGAATATCCGCCATACGCTGTGGCATGAGGTGGCACATTATTTTGGTCTCGACCATCCCGCGATTCATGCGCTTGAGAAGGATATATAAGTTGCCGCATCGGCTATACTTGTTTATATGAAACGTGCGACGTTGCCCGCGGTGTTGCGGGCGTTTGGATTTTCGGCTGCGCTGACTGTTGCGGTTGCAGCGCTGGTGTTGGGAGCTTGGGGCACAGCTGCCGCGGCGACAACGTTGGTGCTGGTGGCTATCGAAGTCGTTTTCTCTTTCGACAACGCCATCGTGAACGCCAAAGTGCTCGGGACGCTTTCGTCGTTTTGGCAGAAAATGTTTCTGAGCGTTGGGATGATCGTCGCCGTGCTTGGGATGCGCGTTGTGTTTCCGATTGGCATTGTGGCCGTGACTTCAAAGTTGCCGTGGCGGCATGTGCTCGACCTTGCATTGCATCATCCCGTGGCGTATTCGGCGATGCTCAGTGCGGCGCACACTTCCATAGCCGCGTTCGGCGGCACGTTTTTGTTGATGCTGGCGTTGGACTTTTTCCTCGACGACGAGCGTGAGGTGCTGTGGCTGGTGCGCGTTGAACGCTTTGCCCAGCGGATCTCGCGGGCGTGGTTGCCGTCGGTGCTGGCGGCCGTTGTGCTTTGCATTGCCGCGGTTATCCCGGCGAACCACGCACCGGCAAAAACATTGGCCGCCGGCCTTGTCGGCCTCGCAACATACCTTGCCGTACAACTCGTCACAAAAATATTCGGCGCAACGCAAAACTCGGCAAGCCGCGTAACGCGCACCGGCCTCGCGGCTTTCACGACGTTTGTGTATTTGGAAGTGCTCGACGCCAGTTTTTCCTTCGACGGCGTGCTGGGCGCGTTTGCCGTGACGGGCAAAGTGTTGCTGATCGCCGCAGGCCTTGGCGTTGGCGCGTTTTGGGTGCGTTCGCTTACTGTTTTTATGGTACGGCGCCGCACGCTTGAAACGTACCGTTACCTCGAGCATGGTGCGCATTATACTATTCTCATCTTAGCGTTTTTGCTGCTGGCCGGGCTTATCCTGGAGATTCCCGATGCGATTGCCGGCGTTGCCGGTATTGCAACCATTGCAACGGCGGCCGTTGCCTCGCGTCGTCGCATTGGATAGTTGATAAATATACGAATTTATACTATAATAAGGTAAATGGCAAGGCACGCATTGCCGCCTGAGGCTTTAGGCGGCTCCATTCCTGGTGTAAATGAACTAGCGGCAGCGCAGGCGGCGGAGCCGGTCTTTGAGGTTGACGTTGCGCCTGAGGTCGCGCCAACGCCGGGCCACGGCCGGGTAAGGCCGTATACTGAAGACGAGAAGAGCATGCCGAACACCGATGCATCGTGGTCGCTTAAGCATGCGATGGGTTGGGGTGGTTGGGCCGGTGGCCTGCTGGGTGTGGCGGCAGCGGTACCTGGCGCTAATATGCTCGCCGAGGCTGTCATACCGCCGGTCACCTACGCGCTAGCTTCGCTTGCCAAAAACGCGTTCCGGCATAATTTGCCAAATCGCGTGGGAGAGCGTCTTGAGACTTACGGGTTGGAAGACGATGGGCGCATTGACGTACGTTGGCATCCGACTCCCGGCCAATCGCCCGAAGAGACAGACGAAAGCCTGCGTCGTGTCGTCGCGTGGGCGGCTCATTCGTCCAAAGTCAGTTCGTTGGCGCTGCCAATGCGTGAGGCGGAACGCGTTGCGCCTATAGTTGAGCACGCGGACGAGAATCGTTGGCCGATTGTTGATTGGACCGAGGACGTCCTTCGGAAGAAGTACCCTGATTTGCAATCACGCGGCGAAGACCTTGTGTACCGGGCGACACCGGCGGCTTGGGCAGAGCTCGTTACAGAAACGGAGACAGTAGCGCAGGTTGAGCGTGAGTTCCAACTCGGCCGCACGCGAATTGTTGAGCGAATTCGTACGCTCGATGCTGACAATCCAATTGTGCGGGCGTATGACGAGCACGCCGGGAATCTAAGCGCACGATACGAAGCTCTCGATAGGATTTCGCGTGCGCAAATGCTCAAAGAGCTTGAATACACAGACCGTGTGCGTCTCGGAAAAACCGAAATGCTCGCCCACGGCGGCGAACGCGGTGTGCGCGTGTCGGTCCGCGGCACGCTCAGCAAAGAAGAGCCGATGGCGGTACTTTGGCGCGAGGCCAACGGTGCTGTTGTGGAGCAACCGCTGGCGGACGCTCTTGCGCTTACGGAAATCCAGCGCGATTTTCATAAGCTGATGGCTGAAGACGGCCACGCGCTCACGCCGCGCGAGGTTATACGAGCGTTGACGTACCATCTGTACCGGGATTCGGTTGAATGGACAAACTATGACGGCATCGTAGAAGTTGTGCGTGAAGTTGAAAGGCAAAAGCCGCTATCTTTGCCCGAGCACAGCGGCGAAAAACCCAAGCTCTTACGCGGCAGTGAGCTAGGATATTCGCAAGTGCGGCTCCGTACAAAACTTGCGGCGCTCGCACTTGGCACGGCCATCCTTGCTGGCGGTACGGCCAAGGAAGGCATAGCGGGTCTCAATTATATCCTCGACAAGGTCGACAGCCCTTTCGTGCAATCTCAAATATTTTCCGTATCCGGCGATAAAGATGTGGCTCCCGGCGGAGGTGCGAACTATGCCGACTGGCAGCTTAGCGCCCATAATATGTCTACCGAAGGCTATTGGACGCAGTTTACGTCTAACACGCTAACGAGTGGCGGCAACTGGACGCCCGATGTTACGGCCCTTGAAGGCCATCATCCGTTTGTCTTGCAAAACCACCTCCCCGCCGGCCACGCGCAGTATATTGAAGTGACCGACATGCAGCCGTCCCTAAGTGACAGTATGGCGAACGATTCCAACGGCTTACCGATCATGCTCGTGCCGGTTCTAAACAACACGGTTATCGATGCCGCCAGCGTGAACGGAACGGCTGCCGACGTAGAACTCCTTAACAACAATACATATGCAATCGTTCTTCCTGCCGGAAATATTGATAGCGTGCGCTATTGGTTGGTGCCGGATAAAGGAGCGTGGACTAGTCCGAGCAGTGCAGGCGTCATAAAAACTACGCCAAAAGTCGATGCGGCCGCAATGCAGCAAGTATGGCAGCAACACGGTTACTATACGGAGAACGCAGGCGAGATAGCGGGTATCATCAGAAGGACTGGACAATACGAGTTAACGCCATATCAATTCCAGCCGACCAATGGTGCAACTTGGTCTGATGAACTTAACAGTTGGTTGGATGATGGCGAAACCGGAGACTGTGCGATTGCTTCAACTGTCACTGCTCTGACATATCCAGACCAAGTTAACATTGCTTCGGGAGATCTCATCCAAACTCCTAATGCCAGTGCTATTGGCGGTAGCGAGGGCCATCAATGGGTAGTCGCACCAGACGGAACCGTCATCGACCCGACTCCTCGCAACGCAAGCGCTGCGGACAGGGCGTATCTCGACGCACCCGTAACAACGCGTCCTGCGCCTGTGACGTTTGTGGAGCGCCTCGCCGGCTTTATTAACGATTCTCGCACTAAGGACATGGGCATTGCGATGGCCGGTCTGGCTGTTGCGGCAGGATTGTTCCGCCGTCGCAAGGCAATCGTCCACGCGGCGCAGAGCCGGCAACAAGAAACCTACGCGCGCATTATTGATTATCGGCTTCAACGCCAAACGACGCGTTTAAACGAAATGGGCGAAGCGTGGCAACGCGCCGGCTACATGCTGCTTAACCGCGTAATATATGGCTTCGAGGAACCACACTTTCATGAGCTTCGCCAGTCCGGTCGCAGTGATGACTCAAAAGTAGAAGCGGATCCCAGCTGGCTTCCGCAGCGCTTCGATTTTGTCGACGCCCGTGCACGCCAAAAGCTCAAAGCTGCCGCGCCACATGCAAAAACGAGCCTTGATAAGCGCACAATTAAGGCCGGAAAACAAGTCATGAAGTACGCAAGCCTTCTGCAGCGCCAACGTGCCCTGCAAACTCCCCGGACCAACTACCGCGACAATTAGAGTGATGTAAAAGTTAGGCCATGCCGCCGCGCATTGGCGGTGCTATAATGACCAATCATGACTACAAAAAAGAAGAACGAAGCGACGCCGTACGGCCATCGTAATTGGTACGTTGGCGCGTTTGTACTGGCCGTATTGCTGCTGGCTGTCTCGGCATATATGGCGCACCATCACACGATTACAGGTGTGGAACTTAAGACATTCCGTCACATCAACGACTGGCCCGACAAATTTACTACGTTCTTCAAAATAGCGAGCATTGCCCCCGAAAGCATTACGTTCGGTGCGGCGGCCGTTGTGCTGGCCTTCGTGTTTCGGTATTACCGGTTGAGCTGGCGTTTGGCAGTTGAGACGGTTGTTGGTTACGGTGCCGCTGAGTTTTTGAAGATCGCCATTGCACGGCCTCGGCCGTTTAGTATTTTGGCCAGCGTACACAAACGTTGGACCGACACAGGCAACGGCTTTCCCTCGGGCCACGCCATGATGATTACGGTCATCATGCTCACCGTTTTGCCGTATTTGCCGAGACGTTGGCGCTGGATTGTGCCGGTGCCGATTATCCTCGTCGGACTTTCGCGCGTGTACCTTGGCCTGCACGCGCCGCTCGACATCGTGGGCGGATTTGCCGTCGGCCTCGGCGTCGTTTCGTTTGTGCGCATTTTGCCACAATCCCTTAAAGTCGCCTTACGCTTGGACTGACAAACCGCTTGCGCTTTGATTTTTGCAGGCGTATATTGAAATAGGAAGCGAGAGACTTCCGTAAAGATCCGGGCTTCCCGGATCTTTTTTGGATTTCGGGGAAGAGTAGGCTAGAATAGGCTCATGCTTATCGGGGTTTTGTGCTTAGGGATTTTGAACGTGCTCGGCTTGGCGTTTATCACGTCACGCCTGAAGGCTGGCGGCACGGATGCGGCGCTTCGTGAGGAGTTTGCGCGTAGCCGCCGCGAGGCAGCCGAAGCGAACAAAGACTTGCGCGTCGAAATCTCCGGCGGCATCAACCAAACGCGCGAATCCCTCGACAAACGCCTTGAAGCTTTGCGGGACAAGAACGATGAAAAGCTCGAGCAAATCCGCAAGACCGTTGAAGGCCGTTTGGAATCGTTGCAAAAAGACAACGCCGACAAGCTCGAAAAAATGCGGGCGACCGTTGACGAAAAACTGCAGAGCACGTTGGAAAAACGCCTCGGCCAAAGTTTTAAACTTGTGAGCGAGCGGCTCGAGCAAGTGCAACGCGGCCTCGGCGAAATGCAAGGTTTGGCAACGGACGTGAGCGATTTCAAACGCGTGCTCACTAACGTAAAAACGCGCGGGACGTGGGGCGAAGTGCAGCTCGAGAATTTGCTGGAGCAAATCTTTATCAAAGACCATTATGCAAAGCAGGTGATGCTGAGCACGGTTAGCCGCGATGCTGTGGATTTTGCCATTAAGCTGCCAGACAAAAGTTCCAAAGACGGCTTTATTTATTTGCCCATCGACGCCAAATTTCCGTTGGAAGATTATCAGCGTTTGGTGGCTGCGCAGGAGAAGGCGGATTTGCCGGCGATTGCCGAGGCTTCGCGGGCGCTCGTGGCGCGTATCAAGCTTGAGGCGAAGTCGATTCACGAAAAGTACATCCAGCCGCCGAAAACCACAGATTTTGCTGTGCTCTACGTGCCAACGGAGGGTTTGTACGCCGAGATTTTGCGGACGCCAGGTTTGTTTGAGCAGCTGCAGCGCGACATGCGGGTGACCATTGCCGGCCCGACGACCATCGCGGCAATTCTCAGCAGCTACCAACTTGGCTTCAGAACGTTGGCGATTGCCGAGCAAACGAGCCAGGTTTGGGAATTGCTTACGACGATCAAAGGCGAGTTCGGCAAGTTCGGCGATCTCCTCGACAAAACCCGCGAGAAGCTCGTGCAAGCCACGAACACCATCGACTCTGCCTCAAAGAAGTCGCGTACCATCGAAGGCAAACTCAATAAAGTGCAGAAGTTGGCCGACAAAGCCGGCGACGTGGACGTTTTGGGCGCGGGCGAATAATTTCGGGGACGGCTCTGCTCAAAAAACTTACGACACAGTTGGATATCGGTGTGAAGACATGCTTGTGCCGAACGTTGCGATGCTTATCTCTTAGTTGCCGGTTTCTTTTTTGAATTGCTTACCCAGTCCATCGTTACGGCTGCCGTCCAACTGAAGTTGTCAGCGCCGAGCGGCGCGCCCGTAAGCGGATTGAAGTATTCGTGAAAGCCGCCTTGCTCCACCAGCTCCAACGAACTTTCGATAAGCGCCGCGGCGTGCTCGTGATAACCGTAACGCTTGAGGCCGTCGGCAATCAGCCAGTTCGTGCTGAACCACGTCGGGCCTTGCCAATAGCGTTCGGCGTTGAACCATGTTGAGTTGAGCGGTGTGCTGGGCACGGGATGCGCCGGCCCGAACATGTGTTCGTTCTCAAGACCTTTGACGAGCGCCGCGGCGCGTTCCGCGGAAATTGTCCCGGCGTACAACGGCATGAGCGTGGCGATGCTCGGCTCCTTCAGGAATTTGTGCGTTACGAAATCGCGCGAGTAATAACTTTCGGTGTACGGATCCCATAAATCCTCGAGGCAACGTTCGGCCTTTGCCATGCTCACCAAAAGTTCCGGCGGTAATTCGGTGCGTAAGCTTTTGGCGACATCACGCAGTAACGTGTTGTTGCGAATAAGCACGCTGTTGAAGTGCAGATCTTCGATGGCAAAGAGCGAATGGTCCAGAATTTTGTCGATGTTGTAAGCTTTGCGGCGCAACCGGCGTTGCGCGTCGAAGAGTGCGAGTGCCTCAACCGTGGAATCCCGCTGGCCAACCGGCACGCGGTGCGTGTCGCGACGCGATAACGTTACGATAAAATCAAGGTGCGTCGTTTGCAATATGCGAATCCACCACGGCAGCAGATGTTCCTGCATGTACGCCATCCACGGCGGCGAGTTGTCCATGCCGGTTTCCCACGGATGAATTTGGAGCGTGAGGCCTTCTTGGTGCGGATCGCGCTCTCGATACAGCCATTGATGATACGCGAGCAGCGAAGGAAAAACCTGGCGATACCAACTTCGACGCTCAGGCAACTGCATCTTCTCGCCGATTCTCACGACAACTTCAGCCAAAAGTGGCGGCTGCGTAATGCCGCTTGTCATAATACCTTCGGGTGCGAACGGGCTGATCCAGCTCCGCCAAATGTCGTGGCGTTGATGGTAATGCGGCCCGGGCGTGAAGATCATGTTCGGCACCATGCCGTTGCTCCATTGTCCGCGCAGAATGCTCAGCACCTCAAGCTTGGCGCGCTCAACGTCCACGTGCCTTAGGCCGATGCCGATAAAACAGCTGTCCCACAGCCATTGGTGCGGATACAGCTCGCTGTTTGGCACGGTGAATAGTCCGCGGTCGTTGCGCTTTAGGACGGCAGCCGCTTGCTCGACAAGGTTGGTCGAATCGCTCATGCTTTCAAGTATACCGCACGCGCCGCGCTTCGGAACTTATTTGACGATGTATTCCCAGCCGGGCTGAAATGCTTTGGTGACGCGCCAATCTTCGGCAATTGCTTGCGGCCACGTTTTGCCTTTGACGATGACATCCAATGCCAATTGCGGCGCTTGATGCGCGACGACGGCTACGCGTTTGTCGTCGTAATTTGCGCGTAAGAAGCCTAGGAAGTCTCGCAACCGTTCCTCGACGTCTTCGTAACTTTCGCCGTTTGGGAACGGTGAGCTTACGAATTCGTTCATGCTGTCTTTGAAAGTGTGCGGCTGGCCGTTCCAATCGCCGTAGTTGGCCTCGCGCAGGCGCGCGTCGGGAATCGCTACATCTTTGCCGAAGAAAATTTCGGCCGTTTGTATGGCACGCGTGAGGTCGGAGCAAAAGATGACGTCAAAAGTTTGCTCGGCGATCTTGTCCTTCAACGCTTTGCTTTGAGCGACGCCTGTCTCTGAAAGCTCGCCCGGCAGCCAGCCTGTTGCGAGTTTTGCCTCGTTGTCGGTCGTCGTGCCGTGCACAAAATAAGTGAGCGCAACCATGACGCTATTGTAACAGACGGCGTAGTTGCCGTCCGCGCTTCCAAATATAAAGCGGCAGCTACAATCCGTAACTGCCGTTTTGTATTTAGCGGAAATTGTTGAAGCTGAGCGGGAAGTCGAAGTCTTGCTCGCGCAACAATTGCATAATGGCCTGAAGTTCGTCTTTGCTGTTTGAGGTGACGCGCACGGCGTCGCCCTGGATTTGCGTCTTTGCCTTAGGATGCGTGTCGCGAAGCAACGCGGTAATCTTCTTCGCCTTTTCTTGGTCGAGGCCTTGCTTGAAGGGAACTTCTTGCGTCGTTTTGAGGTTGGCGACCGTAGGAGCTTTGGAGGTGTCGAGGACTTTTTGGCTTTGCCCGCGCGTGGCGAGCTTTTTGCGGACAATGTCGAGGATGGCGTCGATTTGCCAGTCGCCATTGCCGGTTACTTTGAGGCCGGTTTTCTCATCGTTGAGCCAATCCAGCGCCGCAGGTGTACCTTTGAAGTCGTAACGGCTGTCCAGCTCACGCCGCGCTTGGTCAAAGACGTTGTTCATCTCCGCCTTGTCATATTCACTCACAATATCAAAGGAAAAGTTTGCCATAGGCAAAGTATAGCACCGTCCGTAAGTTTAGCGTGCAACTGGCAGCGTTGCTGCGCCGAGCCAGGTGGCTACTTCAATGGTGGTCGCAGCGTCCAGCTCATGATCGATTACTTCTTCACGGTGTGCCGTGAGCGTAAGCCTGCCGTCGTCGCCAACACCTAGGACAATGCTGGGTATGTCGTTGCTGTCTTGCGGTTGGACGACGCAGCTGTGTCCGTCGTAGCCGTCTTCCGTAGGTTCGCGGCAAATGCCGAACTCGGCGTTCGCACGAAGAGCAACTGCACCGGCGTCGCCGATTACGATAGTAAGGCTTTTATCTGGGCCGAAAAGTCGCTCGACGACTTCACTTGTGCCGTGCCTGAAGCTGCCATATTTAATGAAAAGCCCATCGATAGTTTCGCTGAAGAGCGCTGCTTTGGTATGATCACTAGCTGCCATATCTTTATTATACGGTATTATTGATGTTCACGCGATTATATCTTTACAATCCATCTGCGCTTGCTTCATATATGATAGATATTTTTACTCTCATACGTCTTTGCTATAATAAGGTGCAATATGAGTTATGAGAATGTGCGCATTGCTGAGGTTGCCGAAACGTTAAAGGCCCGGCTGAACGAGCTCGCCGACAAGGCGGAGATTTTTAAGGCCGTTGAGCTGAAGGCGTTGTACGCCGAAATCCCGACATTGCCAGCGGAGCAGCGCGGCGCTTTTGGCAAGGAAATCAACGCGCTGAAGAATGAATTGCAAGAGCTGGTTGAGTCTGCGCAAAGCGAAGCCGAGGCGTTGCCGCCAATTGACGTCACCGCGCCGTTCGACCAAAACGTTACGCCCGAGAAGCGGCCAAAACTTTTGACCGCCGACCGCGGCAGCAAACATCCGTTGATGACTGAACTCGAAACCGTGTTGGACATTTTTTACCGCATGGGTTTCGAGGCCGTTGAGTCGCGCCAAATCGACGACGACGAACATATGTTCGGCATGCTCAACTTTCCCGAAGGCCATCCGGCGCGCGACGATTACGACACATTCATGACCGTGGAGCAAGACGCCAAAGGTAAGCAGTTCATCGCGCCGGCGCACACTTCAACCATGCAAAACCGTATGCTGCAAAAGTACAAAGGCAACCTTGAGAAAGGCGAGCCGATCGCCGTCGTCATGCCCGGCCGCGTTTATCGAAACGAAGACTTGGACGCGCGGCACGAGCACACGTTCTACCAACTCGAAGGTGTGTTCGTTGGCGAGAAAATCCACGCCGGCAACTTGGTCGCAACCATCAAGGCCTGGCTCAGCAGCTACTACAACGCTGACATCCAAACCATGACGCAGCCGTTTTACTTTCCATTCACCGAGCCGTCGTTTGAGTTCGCGGCTGGCTGCATCTTTTGTCAAGGCAAAGGTTGCAGCGTGTGCAGCTACAGCGGCTGGATCGAGCTGGGCGGCTGCGGCATGATCCACCCAAACGTTTTACGTGACGCGGGCATCGACTCCAACAAATACACCGGCTTCGCGTGGGGCTTCGGCATCGACCGTCTCGTCATGCTCAAACACGACATCGAAGACGTCCGCCACTTCGAGTCCGCCAAGCTCGACTTCTTGAGGCAATTCAAATGAAATACGATTACATCGTCGTTGGCCGTTGGCGCAACCGCGACAATATTGCGCCGTTCGTGGCGAAGCTTCGCGGAGCCGGCAAAAGTGTGTACTGCTTTTTGGATAACGAGTACGACAGCGACGGCATAACGTTTAGTAAAGATCCACACACTGACGTCGAGGCGATGATGGCTACGACCGAAAAAATGAGCGATTGGCAGACCAACCCAACCTTCCGCAAAATCTTTGAGAACGACATGAACGGCCTGCGAGACTCCAAAAAGCTTGTCATCGTTTTTCCCTCTGGCCTCGCTGCGCACATGGAACTCGGCGCCGCCTATGGCATGGGCAAAAAATGCTACGCCATTGGCGAGCCGGAAAAGCCTGAAACATTGTATTTGATGCTCGACCGCCTATTTCCTGACACTGAAACATTTTTGAAGGAGTTGCCATGAGCGAAACCATCTTTGACAAAATTATCGCACAAGAAATCCCGAGCTTCATCGTTTGGGAGGATGACGATTACATTGCGTTCCTTACGCCGTTTGCCACAACGCCCGGCCTGACGGTTGTGATCCCAAAGAAAAATCCGGGCGATTACGTGTTTGACCTCAAGGATGAAGACGTTGACGGCCTCATGAAGGCGACGAAAAAAGTCGCAAAGCTTTTGGAAAAAGCCTTGGACGTCAAACGCGTTGCCTTGGTCTTTGAGGGAACCGGCGTGGCGCATGTCCATGCCAAACTGTACCCGTTGCACGGCAAACTTGGCGGCGAAACGAACGTATGGAGCAACCATCAGGAATTTTATCCGGAATACCCAGGATATATTTCGACCGTTGAAGGCCCGAAGATGAGCGACGACGAGCTGGGCGGCATCCAAGCAAAGATTTTAGAGGCAGGGAAGCATGAAGGTTAGCGTCAACCAACTTCGGTTTCTGAACGAGCATTACGGTTCGGCGGGCGACCCGGCGCCGGACGGCGTTGAGGCTTTGGTGAAGAAGATCGGTGCACAACTCGGTGCCGTTGAGGAGACGATTGATTTTGGTACGCGGTTCAAAGACGTTTTGATCGTCAAAGTCGTTGAGTACCGCAAGCATGAGAACTCCGATCATCTCAACGTGTGCAAAATTGACGATGGCGGCCGCGCGGAAGACGTGCAGCGCGACGAGAACGGCTTCGTGCAAGTTGTGTGCGGCGCGCCGAACGTCCGCGTCGGCTTGATAACCGTTTGGCTGCCGCCGAAGACGGCCGTGCCGGAATCCATTGCCAAAGGCGAGCCGTTTGTCCTCGAAGCACGCGAGTTGCGCGGCGAACTCAGCAACGGCATGTTGGCCAGCCCGCGCGAGCTGACCATCGGCGACAGCCACGAAGGCATTGTGGAAGTCGA
Source organism: Saccharimonadales bacterium (SeqCode) (assembly GCA_036568905.1). GTDB lineage: Bacteria > Patescibacteriota > Saccharimonadia > Saccharimonadales > UBA4665 > DATCRQ01. Next base: position 283,351 of record DATCRQ010000001.1, read on the forward strand.
CCTCGACGGCGATGAAGACGTTCCTGCGCCAGGTACGCGTTTTGTCGAAGCCTATCATTTGGACGGCGACGTTATCATCGACATCGAGAACAAAATGTTCACGCACCGGCCGGATTGCTTTGGTTATTTCGGCATCGCACGCGAACTCGAGGGCATCCAGCATCGGCCGTACAAATCGCCGGAATGGTATAAGCTCGACGCCCAACCGCCCGAGTTAAGCGAAGCGGCGTTGCCCGTTGAAGTCCGCAACGAAGTGCCCGACCTCGTGCCGCGGTTCATCGCCCTTTCAATGCAGAACGTTGAAGTCCACGACAGCCCGACGTGGCTGCAACTTGACCTCGCGCGCGTCGGCCTCAGGCCGATCAACAACATCGTTGATTACACTAACTTCTATATGCTGGAAACCGGCCAGCCGCTGCACGCGTACGATTACGACAAGCTCAAGGCACTGTGCAACGAAAATCACGCCGTGCTGAACGTCCGCCATCCGCACGAAGGCGAAAAGCTCACGCTCTTAAACGGCAAAGAAGTCCAGCCGCGCGCTGAGGCGATTATGATTGCCACCGACAAACAGCTCATCGGCATCGGCGGCGTCATGGGCGGCGCAGACACCGAAGTGGACGCAAACACGCGCAATATTGTCCTTGAGTGCGCGACCTTCGACATGTACTCCATCCGCAAAACGTCGATGGCGCACGGCTTGTTTACTGACGCCGTCACGCGTTTCTCAAAAGGCCAGTCGCCGCTGCAAAACCGCGCCGTTATTTGCAAGATCGCCGACGAAATCGCGCGCTTTGCCGGCGGCAAAGTTGCCGGCCTTGTGGATGACAACCATTTGAGTGAGGAAGTTATGCGCCGCGGCTCGCTCTTCGCGCCAGTTGTCGTTACGGCGGAGTTTATCAACGTGCGTCTCGGCCTCAAACTTTCTGCCGAGCAAATGAAGGCGCTTTTGGAGAATGTCGAGTTTAAGGTTGGCATCGAAGACCAAACGCTTACGATCACCGCACCGTTTTGGCGCACAGACATTGAGATTGCCGAGGACGTCGTCGAAGAAATCGGCCGCTTATACGGCTTCGACCATTTGCCGCTCACGCTTCCAACGCGCACACTTACGCCGCCGTCGAGGAATCGTTTGCTGGAACTTAAGAGCGCCATTCGTACAAGCTTAAGTGAGGCCGGCGCGAACGAGGTGCTCACGTACAGCTTCGTGCACGGCGATTTGCTCGACAAGGTCGGCCAGGACAAATCGCAGGCCTTCCAACTTTCCAACGCGCTCAGCCCAGATTTGCAATATTACCGTTTGAGTTTGCTGCCAAGCCTCCTCGACAAAGTCCACGCCAACGTCAAAGCCGGCCACGACGAATTCGCGCTCTTTGAAATGAACAAGGTGCATGACAAAACGGCGATGGACGAAGACGGTTTGCCGTTGGAGTTCGACAACCTCGCGCTCGTGTATGCCGCACAGAAGCCGAGCTTTGGGGGCGCGCCGTATTACCAAGCGCGAAAGTTCCTCGAGCACGTTGCCTCCAGCCTCGGCCACGCCGTTGTGTTCCAGCCGCTACGTTCTCACGCTGTGAATATCGACGCGCTATTTGAGCCTGGCCGTTCGGCTGTCGTGTGCTTCAAAGGTTCCGACCAAGGCTTCGGCGTCGTTGGTGAATTCAAGGCCAGCGTCCGCAAAAAACTCAAACTGCCTGAGCACGCTGCTGGCTTTGAGATCGGCATCGGCGCATTCTTCACTGATGAAAAAGTTGAGCGTTACGTTGCCTTGCCCAAGTTCCCTAAGGTCGAGCAGGACGTTTGCCTCAAAGTTCCAGCCGGCCTCAACTATCAGGAACTCTACGATTTTGTCTTTGCGCAACTCGAGAAAACAGCTTTGCCGAAATCCAAACACTCGCTCACGCCGGTTGACATTTACCAGCGCGAAGACGATCGCGAACACAAGCAAATAACCTTGCGCTTCAGCGTCGCGAGCTATGAGAAAACGTTGCGCGACGAAGAAGTTACGCACATCCTCGACGAACTCGCCGAAGCTGCTCACGAAAAATTCCAAGCCGAACGGATGTAAATGCAAGACCTTAGAAATCTTACCTACGAAGATCGTGAGCTTATCGAAGTTGCGGGCAAGCACGCCAAAGCGCGCTTCAAAGACGATTTCATCAGCATTGCTGGCGCGCTGCGTACCAAAAGCGGCAAAGTATACGCGGGCATCAACCTCAAATATCGGGTGCGCAACGAAAGTACGTGCGGCGAAGTGATGGCGATCTATGCTGCACTGAACGCGGGCGAGGAAGAATTCGACACAATCGTCGGCGTCAAATACTCGCCTGAGACGAATTCGTTCGAGGTCGTCAACGGCTGCGGCTGGTGCCGCCAGCTCTTCGTTTACAATGCGCCGCTCAAAGTCATCGTCGACAACGACGGTGTGCTTGAAGCGCGTGACGCCGTCGATCTTTTGCCCTTGCCATTTTTGTAGATGAGCGCGCAGGTGCCCGCAAAGTGCTATACTGCAAGCATGAAAAACGCAGTGCGAGCCATTGTCGTCAAAGAGAATAAGTTGCTGGTGATGCACCGCAACAAGTTTGGCAAGGAATACGACACGCTTATCGGCGGCGGCGTGGACATGGGCGAAACGGCTGAGCACGCGCTGTTTCGCGAGCTGGCCGAGGAAACCGGTATCCAAGTCGCCAACGCGCGGCTTGTCTTTCTGGAGGAAGCCGGCGCGCCGTACGGCACACAGCATATCTTTTTGTGCGATTACGTGAGCGGCGAGCCGGCGCTCAATCCGCAGTCCGACGAAGCGCAGATCAACAAGCTCGGCTCCAATTTGTACACGCCCAAGTGGCTATCGCTGGAAGATTTGCCGGCAGCGCCATTTGTTTCGCCGCGGCTTAAGGCGGCGTTGCTCGATTGCTTCAAAAATGGATTTCCTTCGCAGGCTCAAACGTTATAAAATATCTTTGAACCGGAGGTTTTATTTTGGCTCGAAAACGGGAACGTATTTTTGCTTTGGTCGGCGCCGTGCTTTTTTTGGCGACGTCGCTTGGCCTGAGCTTTGAGGTGCTGTGGCAGATGCACGAGAATAACGGCAGCACTTCTTCGAGCACCAGCAGTAGCGACAGCTCGAATTCTAGCAGCAGTAACGGAGGACAAACTTTGGAAGGCACGAAATTACAAAACTTTACACCAGTCGCGCACATCGACAAGTTGCAGGAAATTGACACGACTGTTGGCACAGGTGCCGTAGTCAAGGCCGGCGACACGGTCACCGTTGATTACACGGGCGCAGTCGCCGCAACGGGCGTTATTTTTCAAAGCTCGTTGGACAGCGGGCAGCCCGCGACGTTCGGCTTGAGCCAGGTTATTGAAGGTTGGACCGAAGGTATTCCGGGCATGAAGGTTGGCGGCACACGCCGTTTGCTCATCCCGGCTGCGCTTGCTTACGGTGCGAATCCGCCGAGCGGCTCGGGCATTCCGGCCAACGCCGACCTCGTGTTTGACGTCACTCTGCACAGTATCGGCTCGTAGGACCTTTGAGCTCGTGAAAGTTGGAGAGTAGACGGCGGCGCAGCCTTGCAAAGCGAGCGTTCACGCGCGGTGAGGATGATCATCCAAGCCTTTTCTTACGAAAAGTCTTGTCTGCCACTTCTCCGGCTCCACTTCGGGAAGGTGACTCGCTTTGCAAGGCTGCGCCGCCGTCTACACCAACGATTATCGTAAAAAACACAATATATAGCGCCTTGCACAAAGCACAAGCGCTATATAAAATTGAAAGAGCAGACAAACCAAAACGAGGGGACAATTGGGATGGTCAAAAATATTACTATTTTCACCACGACGACATGCGCGTCGTGCGGCATGGTCAAACAGTGGCTGGGCGCCAAAGGCCACGCATACGACGTCGTAAATTTGGACGAGCACCCGGAGCGTCAAGCTGAAGCTTTGGCGGTGAGCGGCGCACTGACGGTACCCGTGACAGTCGTAACAAAACAAGACGACAGCCAGGAAGTTGTCGTGGGCTTTAACCTTTCAAAGCTCGCACCGGCTGTTGCCGCTTAATTGGCCTAACGGCTGAGAATCGCATACAATATCTTTATGGCAGACGAAAAAGTGCATGACGTAGTAATGATTGGTGCCGGACCGGCGAGTTTGAGTGCGGCGATTTATACGACGCGCGAAGACATCGAAACGATGTTGTACGAGCGCGCCGTCGTTGGCGGCCTGGCGGCCGTCACCGACTGGGTCGATAATTATCCGGGTTTTCCCGAGGGCTTGGCCGGCTTGGATCTTGCGGAAAACTTACGTAAACAAGCAATACGCTTTGGTGCGAACATTGAGCTGGGCGAGGTGAGTGACATCGTTGACGAGGGCGACCACAAACGCCTCACGACAACCGACGGCGACGTTCTCGCCAAAGCCGTGCTCATCGCCACCGGCAGCGACTACAAAAAAGTCGGTGTGCCGGGTGAGCAAGAATACTACGCTCATGGCGTGCACTACTGCGCAACGTGCGACGGCGCATTTTATCGTGACAAACGTTTGGTTGTTGTGGGCGGCGGCAATTCGGCCGTGCAAGAGGCAATGTTCCTCACGCGTTTTGCGACGCACATTGATTTGCTGGTGCGCAGCGACCACATGCGCGCTTCGGAAGTTTTGCAGCACGAAATGCTCGAGAAGTTCAAGGATAAAATTACAGTGCACTTCAATACGACGACCGACGAAATCGTAGGTGAAGCCGGCAAAGTAACGAAAGTTTTAGGGACGGACAAAACAACCGGCAAAAAGGTAGAGTTTCCGACGGACGGCGTCTTCGTATTCGTGGGGCTTAAGCCGAACACCGAATTTTTGCAGAACGTCAAAGGCATCCAGCTTGATGAAATCGGTTTTCTGAAGACAAACGACGATCTCGAAGTCGGCATCCCCGGCGTCTTTGCAGCGGGTGACGTGCGTTCGGGCTCAACCATGCAAATTGCTACGGCCGTCGGCGAAGGCGCAACCGCCGCACTCAAAATCCGCGAATATCTGAGCGGCCACGCACACGCTAAGTAGTGCAGCTGTTGGCGCCGTACACGGGCGGAACTGTAGTCGTCTCAGGAATGATTTCTGTCACTACTTCGTTGGCAGGTGTTGTTTCGCCGACTGGGTCTGCGCAGCCTGCAATCGCGACTTTGGCCATGTTTGGCGCATGCCGCGGTATTGGTTCTTTTGGTGCCGATTCGTTTTTGCTCATGCTTTTACCCTCCGAGGCGGAGTGTAACGCAGGTTGCTTGCCGGCGTCAAATTAGTAACCGGGAAAATAGTCGAGGACAAGCTGGGCGCGTGGGACGCCGAGACGAAGCATGTCGTAGAACAGCGGTTCGATAAGGCTTTGCGGCCCGCAAAGGTATATAATTTTGCCGGCCGTCTGGCCGATGAGTTCCAGCGCGCGTTCGGCCGTGAGACGGCCGCTCAAGCCGTTCCAATTCTCCGGCGGATGCGTCACGATGGGCATGTAATCGAGCGTTGGATATTTTTGAAACGTCGAGGCGAAGGCCACTTCGTTTGGCGCGCTCACACTATAAATGAGTTGTAACGGGCGCGATTCGCCGTGCGCATGGAGTTCTTCAACAATGCTGCGCACCGGCGCGATGCCTACGCCGCCAATGACGAACGCCATGGGGACTGAGGCGCTTTTGGGCAGGACAAAATCGCCGATTGGCTCGCCAAAGGTTACGACGTCGCCAGGCTTTAATGCAAGTAACGCGCGTTTGTAGGTGCTGCAGTTTTCGGGGAACGCGCACAAAATGCCAAGGAGTTTTTCGCCTGGCGCGTTGACGAGGCTCATCCAACGCGTCGGCCCGCGGTCATCGGCGTTGTCGTGGGGAACGGTTACTTCGACGTACTGGCCGGCCTCAAAGCGCAGCGTTCCCTCGGGCTCAAACCAAAATGTTTTGAGCCGTGGCGTCGCGTCGTCAACGTGATGCAGCCGGGCGCGCATTATTTTGCCTCGATATCTGCACGTGCGTCGCGTAAGGCTTGTACGTCGTCGGGTAAATTGGTGCAGATATCAACGCCAGGATAAAAACGAAGCAAAAGCCGCACGACCCACGGCCGGTTTACGGTGTACACGTACATCTTGAGGCCGTACATGCGCGCAAAGAAATACGTAAACGGGTTCATCAGCCAAAAGCGCAGGCCGATGCCGGCGGCGTGTAGGCTTCGTGCCGTGCGCACGCTGCCGAAGGCATCAACGCCACTGAGCAAAAACGTTGGAACGTCCGGGCGCAGGCGCACGCAATCGGCTACGACTTCGCGCTTGAACGAAGCGAAGGAAACGGTGAGATTAGGGAATTGGGAGACGATGGCGCAGATTTCTTCGGTGTGTTTGCGGATTTTGATTTCGATGACGACGGGCGTGTTTTCGATTGCTGCCAAGGCTTCGTGAAGGAGCGGCACAAATTCGCCGTTGTGGAGGACGATTTCGTGAAGCTCGTCGTAGGTGAGGTGTTTGATGGAGGCGCGGGAGTCGCTGACGCGGTGCAGATGGTCGTCGTGGGAGACGACGAATTGTCCGTCGCGTGTGCGGCGAACGTCGAATTCGATGGCGTCAACGCCGAGTTTTTGGGCGAGGTCAAAACCCGCCAACGTGTTTTCGAGCGCCAGGCCTTTGGCGCCGCGATGTCCGATTACTTTCGTCATGCTTGATTTCAGTGTACAATACTTCTGAGAAAAGTGGCAGTTCAGTATCGGCACTTCCCATTCTCGTGTGCGTTTCGCGCGGGCAGATTCGCTGGCTTCGCGGCAGGAATTTGTCCGGCTGCACTACGCTGGACCCACTCGAATTGAAAGTGCCGATACTGAACTCATAATTATAAGGAGCTTCAAAATGGCTGACTTCAACTTAGCATTAACCCCGGGCGACTGGCAAAACGGCAGCGTTAACACGGTTGTCGAGATTCCCGAAGGCTCGATTCTCAAAGTTGAGTGGGACCGCAAGAACGCGGCGTTTAAGATCGACCGCGTGGAGCCGCAGATTTTTGCGAAGCCGGTGAACTACGGCTTTATTCCGCAGACGCTTGACGAAGACGGCGATGAGTTGGATACGCTTGTTGTTTGCTCGCAGCCGATTCCGACGGGCGTGTGGCTTGAGGCGAAGGTTGTCGGCGTATTGAACTTTGAGGACGACGGCGAGATGGACTACAAAATCGTTTTGGTTCCGGCCGACGACCGCGACACGGGCGACTCAATTAAGACGTTGGACGACCTCGGCGAACGCTGGAAGCAAAAGATCGAGCACCACTTTGCGCATTATAAAGATTTGAAGAAGCCGGGCACGACAAAGGTTTTGGGCTGGGGCGACGCCGAGGAAGCCAAAAAAGTTATCGCCGAATCCATCGAACGTTGGAACAACCAGGCCAAATAATGCGCATTCAGCTCATCGCTAAGGCAGTTGTCGTCAACGACAAGGGCGAAGTGCTGTTGTTGCGCCGAAGCAAAACGGCGCCACACAGACCGTTGCAATGGGATTTGCCAGGCGGCACGGTTGATGACACCGACGAAACATACGCGCACGCCTGTGCCCGGGAAATTGCCGAGGAAGCTAGTATTGCCGTAGAGGTCAAAAGCCTTGAGCTTACTCGCGCCGAGAGCGTAATCGCAACCGATGGCGAAAACGCAGCACTTACGTTTCTCTACTATGTCGTACGGCTGGCGGAGGTGCCTGAAGTGAAGCTGAGCTATGAGCATGACCAGTTTAAATGGTTGAGTCTCGACGAAGCAATTAAGCTGAGCGAATACGACCGCCAACGCCGCACGTTGGAGTATATCCGCGATAACAAGTTGCTTGCATAATGGAAGCGCCTGCTTTTGAAACGCAGTACGTCGCCAAAGTAGTCGTTATCGACGGCGATGAGAACGTACTGTTGTTGCGCCGGTCCGGTGATGACAAGCACCGGCCGGGTGGCTCTGACATTCCAGGCGGTGGCGTTGAGGACGACGAGTTGCACGACCCGCGCCTGGCAGCTTGCCGTGAACTTCGCGAAGAAGCTGATATCAAGGCTAAACCGAACGAGTTGGAACTTCTGCGTACTGAAAGCAAGATGCACGTCAACCCAGACACGCGCGCGCCGGTGTTGCGTGTTTGGTACTACTATCTCTTGCGCCGCCGCAAGATGCCGAAGGTAAAAATTAGCGGTGAGCACGCAGGCTCCGAAATCGTTCCGCGCAAGGACGCGCCGGAACTGGCGGCAGATTATCCGCGCGTCCAGCGGGTGTTTAATGATCTCAACAGACTATTCGACGGAGGCAACGATGGCTAAAGACTTTACGTGGAAACAAAACGCAGAAAAAGTTATTCGCGATGTACTGACCGATGTGCGGCCTACGCTTGTGGCGGCGTGGGGCAATGCGGAATTCACGCTCAAAAAGGACCGTTCGATCGTAACGGAATTGGATGTGACGGTTGAGAACCGTTTACGTGAGGCGCTTACGAAATTTGATAAAAGCGTCGGCTTTGGCGGTGAAGAATCCGGCGTTGACTACGAGCAAAAGACTTTTTGGATTGCCGACCCGATTGACGGCACTGAGCAGCTGACGCGCGGCATTCGCGGCTGCGTTAATCAGCTCGCGCTCATCGAAGACGGCACGCCAACGATGAGCATTATCTACGACTTTATCGGCGACGAATGGTACGCAGCGTTTGCCGGACACGGCGCGTTTTGCAACGGGAGGCAGATTCATACAAGCGAGCGGCCGCTTGACCGCTCGTGGCTTAACTTTGATTTGCCGTTAGCCGCTGCAACTGCTGAGGACAAAGTTGCCGCCGAACGCTTACAAGCGCTCCCCGTGAAGCTTATCAAGACCATTGAGGCTGCGCGGTTTGTGGCAAGCGGGAAGATTGAAGGCTACATTGCCGTTAAAGGCCGCGGCGGCCCTTGGGATTACGTGCCGCGCGCCATGCTCATGCAAGAGGCCGGCGCTCGTGTGACGCACTTGCACGGCGGCCCGTACGATTTCCGCGACCCGAATTTCATCGCCGCCCCGCCACATCTTTACGACGATATCTTCACCGCGATTAACACCCTTAAGTAAGCCGCTCTAACTCGTGGCTGGCGCTTCCGGTTCGGGGAATGGATTTGCCGTTGGGAATAAATCGCCGCCCAAGCCAACGCGGCCGACGGCTCGAGCCTCGTCCGGCGCAACTAAAGCATTTTGAAGCGGGCGTATACTTTCGGCAATTCCTAGCGACGCGGCTGCGCACTCCGGACTTGGCGCCCAGCACTCCGGTGGTTTGCCGTGCGAGCTGCACGCAGCCCAGCCGGCGAGCGTTTGCGTGTTTTCTTTGAGAGAGTTCAGGATTTCCGTATCGCCCGCCAAAATTCTGAACGCTGCTATAACCGGGTTGAGCGAAGCTGCGTCAAGTGCGTGTTCGCGCGTCCTAATATTTTGTAAGGCTACACGCGGACAGCTGTTGCTGCATGAGGGACGTTCTGCTGCTCCTGCCATACGTGTCTTCTCCTATGTTATGACTAATTCTTACCATCACTTATGTATTTCGTCAATTCTGAACGACGTAAGTGTTTGCGTATTGCGCGGCGAAGCGTAAGCTCTTATACTAAAGTCATACTGAACGGAGGGAACATGAAAACACGGATTGCTATTAATGGCTTTGGCCGCATTGGGCGCAACGCATTTAAGATTGCGTTTGACCGCGACGACGTCGAGATCGTTGCCATCAACGACTTAACCGACACCGACACGCTGGCATATTTGCTCAAGCACGACAGTAACTACGGCACCTACGGCCGCGAGGTGAGCTTTGACGAGCAAAACGTTATCGTCGACGGCAAGCCCATCAAAGTCTTGGCCGAGAAAGACCCGGCGGCGTTGCCGTGGCGCGACCTCAACGTTGACGTTGTCATCGAATCCACCGGCTTCTTTGTTGACCCTGAGAAAGCCCGCGCGCACATTACGGCCGGGGCAAAGCGCGTTGTTATCAGCGCGCCGGCAAAAGGCGAGAGCGCCAACACGGCCGACACGATTGTCCTCGGCGTCAACGACGACAAGCTTGAGAACGGCACCGACGTTCTCAGTAACGCTAGCTGTACGACGAATTGCATCACGCCCGTCGCGATGGTCATCGAAAACAACTTTGGCATCGACAAAATGATGATGACGACCGTTCACAGCTACACAGCCAGCCAAAAATTACAGGACGGTCCGGGCAAAAACAAGCGTGAAGACCGTGCCGCCGCACAGAATATTGTGCCAACGACAACGGGCGCTTCCATCGCCGCGGCGCGCGCGTTGCCGGCACTCGACGGCAAGTTCGGAGCCTTTGAAGTCCGCGTCCCAACGCCGGTCGTCAGCTTTAGCGACTTCGTCATCCTCACGAAACGTAACGTTACGGTCGAGGAAGTCAACGAAGCCTTCAAGAAAGCCGCGGGCGAAGCCTATTTCCAAGGCATCTTGGCCGTAACCGAAGAAGAGCTGGTGAGCAGCGACTTCATCGGCAACAGCCACTCGGCAATCGTTGACCTCAAGTCCACGATGGTCGTCCAAGGCAACTTCCTCAAAGTGTGCGCGTGGTACGACAACGAGTGGGGTTACAGCAATCGCCTCGTCGAAGTCACCGCTGACACCGGCCGCTTTTTGCACGGCAAAGAACAGCACGACCACGAGTAAACTAGCCGAAGAGTCCAAACTTCGGAGAAAGTACGACACGAAACCTCATGAAAGTTTTTATCGGCACGGATCATAACGGCTTTGCGCTCAAGAATGCGCTCGTTGAAAAGTTGCGGGCGGCGGGTTTTGAGTCTGTTGATGCCGGCGACGAAAAGCTCGACCCCGCCGACGATTTTCCGCAGTTCGCCTCACGCGCCGTCGCGCAGATGCAAGCCGCCGGGCCGGACGCGCGTGCGATTTTGCTCTGCGGCTCCGGCCAAGGCATGTGTATTGCGGCTAATCGCTTTAAGGGTGTTCGCGCCAGTTTGTGCTGGGACGTCGAGGAAGCCCGCGCCGCGCGCAACGACGACGACAGCAATGTACTGTGTTTGCCGGCGCGCGTGCTGAACGAGGCGGAAGCGCTGCAAATTGCCGAAGCATGGCTGGCTACGCCGTTTGCCGCGGCGCCGCGCTTTAAGCGTCGGATCGCCGAACTCGACAATTTAGGCTAAACGTCCCTGCACGTATTCCGTTTCATAACTATAAGCGGTATACTTTCTAGCAACGATGAGTGCCACCATTTGCCCGACAATTACCGCCGCGACGCCTGACGAATATCGTCAGCAAATGGAACGCGTGGCGCGTTTTGCGACGCGCGTGCATATAGATTTGAGCGACGGCAAATTCGCGCCGGCCAAAATGGTTGCGCCGGACGAAGTTTGGTGGCCGGGCGGCGTGCGTGCAGACATTCACCTAATGTACCGCCGGCCGTTTGAGCATACAAAACTGTTGCTGGGCTTGCATCCGCAACTCATTATCGTGCACGCCGAAGCCGAGGGAGATTTCGTAAGCTTCGCCGAAACGGCGCACGCGCAAGGCGTTGAAGTTGGCGTTGCGTTGCTGCCTCACACTTCGCCGGAACTCATTCGGCCGGCGCTGAAGTGGATTGATTACGTGCTCATCTTCTCCGGCAATCTTGGGCACTTTGGCGGCCAAGCCGATTTGCGGCTGCTTACAAAACTACGCCATGTCCGCGAGCTGAAGCCGACACTCGAGATCGGCTGGGACGGCGGCATCAACGACCAAAACGCACGGGCGCTCAGCATGGCCGGCGTCGATGTCCTCAACACCGGCGGTTTTATCCATCACGCCAGCAACCCGCGTGAGGCCTACGACCGTTTGGAAAAGATCGTGCACTCAGCCTCGCCGATGCGCGGCATTTCGCCGGATCTCCTTTCATAAATGGCGCGGGCGTTGTAGTATAAATGCATAAGCGGGACGAGGGTAAACGTGCGACAGATTTTTTCGATTGAAGCGTTGGAGCTAAAGGCAAACGACTTGCGGCGCGACATCATCAAGATGTTGGAGCTGGCCGGCAGCGGCCATCCGGGCGGCTCGTTGGGGCAAGCCGAGATTTTTACGGCGCTGTACTTTAACCTTATGAAGCATGATCCAAAGAATCCGGATTGGAATGAGCGCGACATCCTCGTCCAAAGCAACGGCCATACGTGCCCGGTTCGCTACGCGGCGATGGCAAATGCCGGGTATTTTTCCCGTGAGGAACTTTGGACGCTGCGCAAGTTTGGCTCGCGGCTGCAAGGTCATCCGGAACGTTTAAAGTTGCCAGGGCTTGAAACGACGAGCGGGCCGTTAGGCTCCGGCCTCAGCCAAGCCGCAGGCATGGCGTTGGCGCTGCGCATGGACAAGCAGCAACACCGTTGGGTATATGTGACGACCGGCGACGGCGAGCTCAACGAAGGCAACATGTGGGAAGCGGCGATGACCATCGCGAAGTACAAGCTTACGAACATCATCGCCATCGTTGACCGCAACAACATCCAGATTGACGGCCCGACGGAAGTCGTCATGCCTCTGGAAGATTTGCACGGCAAATGGGAAGCGTTTGGCTGGCACGTTTTGGAGATTGACGGCAATGATGTCGAGGCCGTCATTGACGCGGTGCAAATGGCCAAGGCAATCGTCGAGAAACCCGTAGTGATTTTGGCACATACTGTTCCAGGCAAAGGCGTGGACTTTATGGAGTACGATTTCCATTGGCACGGCGTTGCGCCAAACCACGAGCAAGCCAAACTTGCCTTGAAGGAAATCCACACGCTGCGCGGCAAGATCAACCGCAAGGAGTACGAGTAATGGATCTGCATTTAGTTTCTGATTTTCATAGTAAGGACGCCAAGCAAGAGCCGATCCGCGCCGGCTTTGGCCGCGGGCTCGTCAAGGCCGGGCAAGTGCACGACAACGTCGTGGGCGTTTGCGCCGACCTTACCGGTTCAACAAAGATGGACGCGTTTGCCACGGCGTTCCCCGACCGTTTTGTAGAGATCGGCATTGCCGAGCAAAACCTCGTGACCGTCGGTGCCGGCCTCGCCGCCTTAGGCAAAATTCCTTTTGTGAGCAGCTATGCGGCGTTTTGCCCGGGGCGCGATTGGGAGCAAATCCGTACGACGATTTGCCTCAACGACCGGCCGGTGAAGATCCTTGGTTCTCACGCCGGCTTGTACACCGGCCCAGACGGCGCCACGCATCAAATCCTCGAAGACATTGCTTTGATGCGTGTGCTTCCCAACATGGTCGTGCTCGTTCCATGCGACAGCGTCGAGGCCGAGAAAATGACGCTGGCCATGGCTGCCGACCTCCGGCCAAACTACATGCGCCTCGCGCGCGAAGCCTCGCCGGTTTTGACGACCGAGCAAACGCCGTTTGAAATCGGCCGCGCCTACGTCTTTCGCGAGGGCAAAGACCTGACGATTTTCGCCTGCGGCACGATGGTTTCACAAGCGCTCGTCGCCGCGGAGATTTTGGCCAAGGACGGCATCTCCGCCGAAGTCGTCAACGTTCCCTCGATCAAACCGTTGGACGACGAAACCGTTTTGGCGAGCGCACGCAAAACCGGCGCGGTCATTACGGCCGAGGAAGGCCAGGTGATCGGCGGCCTCGGCGGCGCGATCGCCGAACTTTTGGGAGAAAAGCTGCCGACGCCGATGAAGCGCATCGGCATGAAAGACCACTTTGGTGAATCCGGCGAACCGCTCGAACTCCTCGAGCACTTCGGCCTCACGGCGCCGCACATCGCCCTCGCCGCCCACCAACTTCACGAAGCCAAACAAAAAAAGTAAACGATGAAAACGTTTGATCTCGCGGAGGCGTCCGCAGATTTTGATGCTCTCTTTGCCTCGGCACGCCGCACTATGTTCAAGGCGGAAGCCCTGCAGGATTACTCGGCCGTCGATGACCTCCCCTCGCTGCACGCCTGGCTCGCCGGTGACGAACAAAAGGCGAAGGAACTCGGAAAACAGGACGCCGGCGTCACGGCTTGGCGCGAGCGCTGCCTCGCTAGCCCGGCAAAGATCACTCGCGTCCACGTCGTGCGCGAGCCGCGAACGCCGTACCTTGATTGGGAAATCGAAGTCATTTATAAAGGCAGCCTACTGGCGAGCGGCGCTGAGGACGTGCGCATTGCGCCGGCCTCAAAACTTGGCGATGCCAAACTCCCGGCCGGAGATTTTTGGATTTTCGACGGCCAAAAGGTTTTGCACTGGCAATACGAGGACGGCGTTGGCAAGACAATCGGCGCGACAGTGTGGGGCGAGCACGACGACATTTCGGAATTCTTAAAGCTTAGAGAGACGTTGTTGTCCGCGGCACAACCCGTCGTTTAAACTTGCCCAGGCAAGCATAAGCGGATATACTTTGGTCATGCCTATAACACTCGAACAAATCCAGGAAAATTGCCGCAAGGCGCGCGAGAGCATGGCCCGCGCCCGCGCCGAACATTACGCCTTCGGAGCGTTTAACTTAGATGACGAGCCGACGCTGCGCGCCGTTGCGCAAGCCGCCAAGGCTGTTAACGCGCCGGTGCTCGTTGAGGTCAGCCAGGGCGAAGTCGACACCATCGGCCTCGCCAACGTCCGCGACATGGTTGACAACTTCAAGGCCGAATATGGTGTTGAAATGTATGTCAACCTCGACCACAGCCCGAGCGTTGACGCCGCAAAGAAAGGCGTCGACGCCGGCTTTGAGTTCATCCACATTGATGTCTCTCAGGCCAACCACGACGCGACCGACGAAGAAATCATCGCCGCGACCAAAGGAGTCGTCGAGTACGCCAAGAAAACCGGCGCGCTTGTCGAGGCCGAGCCGCACTACTTTGCCGGCAGCTCCAACCTCCACACGGAGACGATCGACTACGAAGAGATAAAGAAAACGTTTAGCACGCCCGAAGGCGCAAAGCACTTTGTTGAGGCAACCGGCATCGATACGTTTGCCGCGGCCATTGGCAACTTGCACGGCGCATACCCGGTGCCAAAAGTTCTTGACCTTGAGCTGCTGCAAAAGATTCGTGACGCCATTGGCTGCAACATTTCACTGCACGGCGGCAGCGGCACGCCCGGCCATTACTTTGTTGACGCCGTAAAGATCGGTGTGACCAAAGTGAACATCAACTCCGACATGCGCATCGCGTACCGCAAATCGCTCGAGCAAGTGCTGGCCGACAATCCCGATGAATATTCCGTTGCAAAATTAGTGCAAAAAGCTGTCGTGCCAGCCGTACAAGCGGTGGTCGCAAGCAAATTACAAGATTTTAATTCGGCCGGCAAAGCGCGCGCGTAGCAAAGAAAGGTGGAGATGGATAAATCAAACGACAATCAAGCACAGGCGGACGAGCGAAGCGCGCAAATTCCTCATGCGGATGATCAGAACTCAAGTGACGCGCAAGCTGAGCAGTTTGACGTCGTGAGTATTGGCGACATCGTTACCGACGATTTCATCAAGCTCAACGACGACCAAGCGTGGACGTACGTCGATGATGGCGGCACCAACGTCTTGGCCATGAAATACGGTATGAAGCTGCCGTTCGCCGACCGCAAAGTCGTTGAGGGCGTGGGCAACGCATCAAACGCTGCCGTTTCGTTTGCTCGTCTAAACCTACGAAGCTCTTTTGTTACGAACGTCGGCGGCGACCAATACGGCCGCGACATGATCGCCGCGCTGCACAAAAACGGCGTAGACACGCGTTTTGTTCGCGTCAACCCAGATAAGCAAAGCAATTACCACTTTGCGCTGTGGTACAAAGACGACCGCACGCTACTTATCAAGCACGTCGATTACGAGTACCATTGGCCACACCTTCGTCCAAAGGAAACGCCGACGTGGGTGTACTTTAGCTCGGTCAGCGAACATTCAGGTGATTTCCACGGGCAAGTCGCCGATTGGCTGGAGCAGAATCCGAACGTCAAGCTGGCGTTCCAGCCTGGTACATATCAAATGGATCCGAGCAAGCCTGACCTCAAACGGCTCTACGCTCGTGCTGAAGTTTTGATTTTGAACCGCGAGGAAGCCGTGATCGTCGGCGGAGGCAATCACGCCGACGTGCACGACCTCATTAACCATCTGCACGCACTCGGCCCGAAGACCGTCGTGGTTACGGACGGCCCGGCCGGCGCGTATGCCTCGGACGGCGAAAAGCGTCTGAAGATGCCACTGTATCCCGACCCGAAGCCGCCGTATGAACGTACCGGCGCGGGCGATGCCTTTGCTTCGACGTTTGTCGCTGCTTTGATGAAAGGCTTGAGTCTTGAGGAAGCGCTGCGTTGGGCGCCGATCAACTCAATGAACGTCGTGCAATACGTTGGCGCGCAGGAAGGTTTGCTCAACGAAAACCAGCTCAAGAGCTTACTGCAAAACGCCCCGGAATGGTACAAGCCGAGCCCGTTCTAAACTTGTTGCCGCGAGGACGGCTTGCTACACTTTGCCTATGAGTACTCAGATTAAGATCAAACGTTTTGACAAAAACTTTCCGCTGCCCGAGCGCGAGGAAAACGCAGGCGGCATTGATTTTATTTGCCGCGAGACCGTAACGATTCCGCCTAACAGCATCAAGGCCGTTCCGCAAAACATAGCCGTCAAAGTACCGGACGGCTGGGTGCTGCTTATCTTTAGCCGCTCAAGCACGGCAATGCGCAAAGGGCTTATGCTTTCCAACGGCGTCGGCATTCTCGACCCTTTTTACTGCGGCGATAAGGACGAGCTTTTTGCGTTTATGCACAATATTACGGACAAGCCAGTGACCGTTGAGGCCGGCGACCGCATCGTGCAAGGCATGTTCATCAAACCTGAGCAGACGTCATGGCAAGAAGTCGAAGCCATGGGTGAATCCGGCCACGACGGCTATCAACACGACCCAAATCTGAAGCTCTAAGCCGTAAGCTTGCGTAACGCTTCGATGTCGAACGGCAACGTTAATTCTTCCACGACGTCGGCGTAGACCATCGCCGCGTTGAAGTAGCTCAGGGCATCCTCGGGTTTGTGCGCGACAAAGACTCTTTTGCCGAGCGCCACGGCGATGCCGATTTCAGTTTGCACGCCGCCGGAAACGTAATTGTCAACAAGCCCGAGCATCGCGTCACTCTTCTTAATGTTGTCCATGTCGAGGCGGTACGCGGCCGCAGGGTCGCCTTTATTGATTTTGTAGTTGTCCTCGCGCAAGGCACAGAAGACTTCGTGGCCGGCCTTTTCGATGGTCGATAAAACATCCTCAAGCCAGGCGTGGTAATCTTCAAAAACTTCGCCGCTTGAGTAATCGACCTCGGACGAATATGATGCTGCAACAAAAATTCTCATGCTGCAAGTGTAGCATACTTTTCGGCTCGCCAGCTTAGCTGGAAGTGAAATATGCACTAGCGTCTTCGCCGACGCTTGTGCTAATCTAGTACGAAGATGACACGCTACTTGTCGGAGGGTTTAGGGGCAACGGAGCCGCGGTTTTCGCAAGATATCGCCACGCTTGAACGCGCCGGCGGTATGCCGAGTGAGGACGTCCGTTTGACGAGCGAGATTATGCAGAAGGTCCGTGCCAAAATCGCTGCACTTGGCCTTGACCCTAAAGACACCACCGGCCCTGAACTGTACGCCGCGTTGCACGAACGCTTGCGCGAGGACGAAGTGCGCGTGCGCACGGCGCTGGGTATAGCCGAGGACGCGTCGTCCAACGACATCCTCACGCGTGTGCGCGCTTTCACTGAGAAGCTGGAGCTGCCAAAGGAATGTTTTGCCCTCAAAAGCGCCGTGGCCAAACGTTTGCTCAAGAAGAAACCACCGAAGGTGGCGATGAAGCGCTTGGGCTATCGTTCGTTTGACTCTATGCTCAAGCACGAACAGCCGGCGCAGATGTATGCGGCGGCATTGTTGTTTGAATCGCCCAGCTGGCACCAGCATTTTCGCGAGCAATACGCCAACTTGCAGCCAAGCGACTTCGAGCAACGCACTATGGCGATTCTGCAGCCCGAGTCCAAACGTTGGGCCGAGGCAAGCGCGGCGTACGTCGAGGCGTCCAAGCAAAGCATTTTATGCTTTAAGGAGCTTGGTGTAATTGTGCTGTTGCCCATGGAGTCGCAGCTCGACGGCCTGGCCGTCATCAGTCTGCTGTTGACGCTTTCGGCGATGAATGATATCCGCGCCCACAGCTCATTCGCCAAGTTGCAACAAGTGAAGCCGACGTTTGGCAAAAGTATGCAGCAGGCAAGTTTTACAGAGCCGGTTACGAACGCGGAACTCGCCGGCCAACCGGTTTCGTGGCGGCTCATTCACAGGTTCTTCGCACGCGGGCAAGGCGACCAGCCGTCGGTGTTCGAGCCGCACGTCCAACGCGAAGACTTGCAATGGCATGAGGCCGAGGACGTCCTTGCCAAGCTCGAGCCGTCGTTGCAGTTCTGGCAAGACACGCAGCATTTGTATTTGTTGCACGACGGCCAGCCCGTGTCTTGCAATATGTTTGACGTCGCCCTCAATTATTGTAATCATTTGCCGTTCGAGGAACGCGCCGTACATTTCCTGCGCGACCGCTTGTGGCATGAACTTATGCTGCGTTATCTTCACCAAGAAAACCTTGAGAGCGCCGTGTTCGGCCAGCTCAACCAAGAGCTTGAACCCGAGCTTTTGGACGCCTAAGAACGTCCCGAGGCAACCGCTTGGCGATTTGCCCGCGGTGCGCTAAACTTAAGCGTAATGGCACCAGACTTAGCAGAACTCAAAACACTACGTTATTCGATTTGCGTTTCCGGCGCCGCAGCCGGCTCAACGGTTGAGACATCGCACGGCTTGGCCGAAGAGCTTGGCAAGGCGATTGCCGAGGCCGGCCATATCCTTACCACCGGCGCGACCGTCGGCCTGCCGTACTACGCGGCGCTTGGCGCAAAAAAAGCGGGCGGCACGAGCATCGGCTTCTCACCCGCCGAAAGCTTGCGCGAGCACCTGCGCAAATACCGGTTGCCGTACGACGTCTTTGACTTCATTAACTTTACTGGCCTGCATTACGTCGGGCGCGATTTGTACCTCGTGCAATCCAGCGATGCCGTCATTACCGTTGGCGGACGCTTCGGTAGCTTGCACGAATTCACCTCGGCCTTTGAAGGCCACAAGCCGTGCGGCATCCTCACGGGCAGTGGCGGCACAGCCGACAAAATCAAAGAGCTTATGAGCACGCTTGAGGAAACTGGCCGCGACCTCGTCATCTACGACGACGATCCGGACCGTCTTGTAAAACGCATCGTCGCCATCCTCGACAAAAATTATGCCGACATCCGCGAGCAGGTTTCCCGCGACGAACACTGGTATTTGCGCCGCGACGTACATAAATCTCCGCCGCCGCGCGCCGGGTAACTTTACCTTGCAATGCGCTTGTGGTTAAATACAAAGCATGAATAAACTTGGAATTGGCCGCGTAGAACAATTATTTCCCACCGGTGAACGCGCGAGAAGGATACTTGCGCTCGCCGGTGTCGTGGGAGCCCTTGGAGTAGCCTACGGTGCGAAGCTGTTGATACACAACAGATCCGCACGACCGCCCGAGGATCCGGAAGCTCGGCTTGCCGAGTTGCACGAACAAGCTGCCGAGCCGCAATACCCGAACGCGGAAGCATCCGGAGTACGCAACGATGGTATTACGACGGGTTCGTTTGAAGAAGATCACATGACGACGGGCGCAACTGACGACTCGGCTTCTGGTGTTTCAGAAGTACAGCAGTTGCCGCAGCCGGGCGAAGCCGAGTAGCCTCTGCTACAATAGACTCGTGACGAAGTTTCAACTCAAAAGCGCGTATAAACCGCAAGGCGACCAACCGGCCGCGATTGCGCAGCTTACCAAAGGCCTCAACGACGGCCTTAAAAGCCAAACGCTGCTCGGCGTAACCGGCTCGGGCAAAACGTTCACCATGGCGAACGTTATTCAGAACATCGGCAAACCGACGCTCGTCCTTAGCCACAACAAAACGCTGGCCGCGCAGCTCTACGAAGAATTCCGCCGGTTTTTTCCGGACAACGCCGTACACTACTTCGTGAGTTACTTCGATTACTATCAGCCGGAGGCGTACATTCCGCGTAGTGACACCTACATCGAAAAAGATTCGCAGATAAACGAGGAGATTGACCGGTTGCGCCACGCCGCAACCGACGCGCTGTTGACACGTAAGGATGTTATCATCGTCGCAAGCGTGAGTTGTATCTACGGCATTGGTTCCGTTGAAGATTACGACGGCATGAGTATTGTCGTTGAGGCCGGCGAGCGCCGCGTCCGCGACAAACTTTTGAGGCAGCTTACGGATATTCAATACCAACGTAACGACATAGATTTTCACCGCGGCACGTTCCGCGTCCGCGGCGATGTCGTGGACGTGTTCCCGGCCGGCGAAGAACTGGCGTATCGTTTGGAGTTCTTCGGTGACGAAGTGGAACGCATTTTGCAGATTGATCCTTTGACGGGTGAAATTCTCAAAAAGCCTGCGAAGCTCCAGATCTTCCCAAGCTCGCACTACGTCACACCGGGCGACAAACTCAAAGTTGCCATCGGCCACATTCAGGACGAGCTCGATGAACGTCTGAGGCAATTTAAGGGGGAAGGCAAATTGCTCGAAGCACAACGTTTGGCCCAGCGCACAAAGTTCGACCTTGAGATGCTTGAGCAGACGGGGTTTGTGAAGGGCATTGAAAACTACAGCCGTTACCTTACGAACCGCGAGCCGGGCGAGCAGCCGGCGACGCTCCTCGATTATTTTCCGGACGATTACCTTTTGCTCGTCGACGAATCGCACATGACCATTCCGCAAGTGCGCGGCATGTACAACGGCGACCGAGCGCGCAAAGAAGTTTTGGTGGAGCACGGTTTTCGTTTGCCGAGCGCGCTCGATAACCGGCCGCTGACGTTTACGGAATTTGAGAAGCACGTCAACCAAGCGATTTATGTAAGCGCGACGCCGGCGGAGTACGAACTCTCTCGGTCGCCAAAGCCGGTCGCGAGCCAAGTCATCCGCCCGACGGGTCTGTTGGATCCGGAGATTGAAGTGCGGCCAATCGACGGCCAAGTAGACGACCTCATCGCCGAAATCCGTGCCCGCGTCGAGAAGCGCCAACGCGTGTTGGTCACGACCTTAACGAAGAGAATGAGTGAAGACCTTACCGAATATCTGCACGACCTCAACATGAAAGTCGCATATTTGCACAGCGACGTCGATACGCTCGACCGCACGGACATTTTGCGTGATCTTCGCCTCGGCGTTTACGACGTCCTCGTTGGCATCAACTTGCTGCGCGAAGGCTTGGACTTACCGGAAGTTTCCTTGGTCGCCATCCTCGACGCCGACAAAGAAGGGTTCTTGAGAAGCGAGCAGGCGCTCGTGCAAACCGTCGGCCGCGCCGCACGCCACGTTGAAGGCCACGTTATTATGTACGCCGACCACGTCACGAACTCCATGCAAAGAACGATTAGCGAAACGCAGCGCCGCCGCGACATTCAGCAAAAATATAACGAGGAGCACGGCATCACGCCGACTGGCATTAGCAAAAGCGTCGAGAAAGGCATGCGCCCGGATCTTCCCGAGGAAGCCAAAAAAGCCAAGCTTGACCTCAAGAAAATTCCGAAGGATGAATACGGCCGTATCATCGAAGACCTCTCAGCACAAATGGACATGGCCAGTGCTAACCTCGAGTTTGAAAAGGCTGCCGAACTCCGTGATATTATTGCCGACATCAAAAAGAAACTATGATCAATCCAAGGCCCGAGTGGCGCAGCTTACTAAAGTCTGGTATATTTAGATAAATATGGCGCAGTTGACTCGCGAAGATGTATTAAAATTGGCCCGTTTGGCACGGCTTGATCTTTCTGAAGAAGAGATTGCCGCGTTTGCCGATGAGCTTGGTGCCGTGCTGGAATACGTCGCGCAATTGCGCGACGTTGACGTTGAAGGCTTAGAGCCGACGAGCCAGGTGACCGGCCTCACGAACGTCATGCGCGACGACGTCCTCAAAGATTACGGCGTCACGCGCGAAGACCTTCTGCGCCTCGCGCCCAAAACGCAAGACGGCCACCTCAAAGTGAAACGGATGATTGGATAATATGAGCCAGTGGGATTCCATTGCAGAGATCGCCGCCAAAGTGCAGAGTGGCCAACTCAAGGCCGTTGACCTCGTTGAGCAAGCGCTCAAAATCATCGAAGACAAAAAAGAATACGACGCGATTATTTCAACGGTTGCCGAACGCGCCCGCGAACGCGCCAAAAACATCGACGACGCCGTTGCCAAAGGCGAGCAAGTCGGCCGTTTGGCCGGCGTGCCGTACATCGCCAAAGACATGTTCCTGACGTTTGGCTCGGAGACGACCGCGGCCAGCAACATGCTGCGCGGCTTCAACGCGCCGTATCAATCCACGGCCGTTGAGCGATTAGAAAATGAAGGGGCTATTTGCGTTGCCAAGGCAAACCTCGACGCCTTCGCCCACGGCGCGAGCACCGAGAACAGCGATTTCTTTACGACGAAGAACCCTCACGACAAGACGCGCGTGCCGGGCGGAAGCTCCGGCGGCTCGGCCGCGGCCGTTGTCCTCGACATGGCGCCGTTTGCCCTCGGCACCGACACTGGCGGCTCAATTCGCCAGCCCGCGAGCTTTACGGGCAGCGTCGGTTACAAACCGACCTACGGTTTGGTTTCGCGCAGCGGCGTTGTTGCCATGGCCAGCAGCACGGATACGATCGGGCCTTTGGCACGAACCGTCGAAGACGCAGCGCTTGTTTTAGATGTTATGGCCGGCCGCGACGAGCTCGACAGCACAACGATTGAGCGCAACGAGCTGAGCTACTTCAAAGATTTGCCTAAGGAGATCAAAGGCAAAAAAATCGGCCTTATCAAAGAATGTTTTGGCGAAGGTTTGGACGACGGCGTGCGTGTACAAATCGACGCGGCCGTTGAAAAACTCAAGGACGCCGGTGCTGAAGTTAAAGAAATCAGCCTGCCGTCGTTGCCTTTAGCTTTGGCCGTTTATTATATCGTTTGCCCGGCCGAAGTGAGCAGCAACTTGAGCCGTTACGACGGCCAGCGCTACGGCCATCACGAAGAAGACGTGTTGAATTTGGACGAAAGCTTCAGTAAATCCCGCGGCCGCGGCTTTGGCAAAGAAGCCAAGCGGCGCATCATGATAGGCACCTACGTTTTGTCGAGCGGCTTCTACGACGCGTATTACCGCAAGGCGCAGACCGTGCGCACCAAACTTATCAACGAATTCGCCAAAGCTTTTGAAGACGTCGACTTCTTTGTTTGCCCCGTCGCGCCAACCACGGCGTTCAAGATCGGCGAAAATGCCAGCGATCCTCTCAAGATGTACCTCGCCGATGTCATGACCGTCGCGCCGAGCCTTACGGGCAATCCGGCCATCAGCATTCCGGCCGGACTTTCGGAGAACTTACCCGTTGGTTTGCAGATTATCGCACCAAACTGTAAAGACCGCGAGCTGCTTGGCTTTGCCGAAGCAACCGAGGAACTACTCAAATGATCGAAGTACTTTCACTGTTCGTTGTGTTGCTCGTCGGCGCCGCCAGTTTCCTTATCATGCGCAAACGCCAGCCGCACGAACTCAAGATTGAACAATTCCAGACCAAATGGCAGGATCTGCAAAAAATGTGCAGCGACAAGAAACTCTGGAAAAGCGCCGTTAATGAAGCCGATCATTTGCTCGACGAGGCCTTGCGCAAAAAACACATCCGCGGCAAAAGCATGGGCGAGCGATTGGTGCACGCGCAGCGGATGTTCACCAATAATGACGGCGTGTGGTTTGGCCACAAACTGCGCAACCGCGTTGAGAGCGAGCCGGACATGAAGCTGAAGGAAACTGACGTGAAAGACGCATTGATCGGCATCCGCCAAGGCCTCAAAGACCTCGGCGCGTTGCCGGAAACGAAAAAGGCGGACGGCAAATGATAGATCCTCAAACCCGTGCAAAGTACACTGCAACTATTGGCATCGAATGTCACGTGCAGTTTAAAACGCAAACCAAACTCTTCACCGGCATTGGCAACGACGCGCGCGAGGCCGCGCCAAACACTCTGGCCGGGCCGCTGTGCTTTGGTTTGCCCGGCAGTCTGCCAGTGCTCAACAAAGAGGCTGTGCATCTCGGCATCCGCGCCGCATTTGCCCTCGGCACGCCGCCGCAGAAGTTCAGCGCGTTTGACCGCAAACATTATTTTTATCCGGATTTACCGTTGGGCTATCAGATTACGCAGTTCAATAACCCGATTGTCCGCGACGGCAAGGTTATCGTTGATGTTGACGGCGAAGCAAAGACTGTCCGCATCCACGAAGCGCATTTGGAAGCTGACGCCGGCAAAAGCACGCATCCGGCCGGCACCGATTACAGCCTGGTTGACCTCAACCGTGCCGGGACGCCGCTCATCGAAATCGTTTCAGAGCCGGACATGCACACGCCAGCCGAAGCGCGCGCCTACGCGCACGAACTCTATCTGTTGATGCGCTACGCCGATGTTTCGGACTGCAACTTGTTTTACGGCAACATGCGGTTTGACGTCAACGTTTCGGTGAGTAAAACGTCGGAACTCGGCACGCGCACCGAGACGAAGAACCTCAACAGCTTCCGGGCCGTGGAAAAAGCCGCCGAGTACGAAATCCAAAGGCAAATCGAACTGTTGGAAAAAGGCGAAGCAATCGTCCAAGAAACGCGCGGCTGGAATGACGCCAAGCAAAAGACCTTCACGCAAAGAACGAAGGAAGACGCGCACGATTACCGCTATTTCCCGGAGCCGGACATTCCGCCGATTGTGCTGGACGACGAGCAAATCCAAACCGTCGAAGCCGAAATGCCGGCGATGCCGAACGATTGGCGCGCGCGCCTCAAAGCCCTTGGCCTCGACAAACCGTCGATGGAACTGTTGCTCGAGGCGGAACTCGACGACGCCGAGGTGCATTATCTTCCTTTGATTGAGGAAACAATTGCGGACAAAGACTTTGCGAAGGCTATGGCGAACTGGTTTGTGAACCTCGAGATCCCGCTGCGTGCTGACGAATCGCAAAACCTCGCGAAGCAGACCAACCAAGCGCGCCTCAACTTTTACAAGCAAACGTACGAACTCGTCAAGGCCGGCAAACTCAGCTCCACGAACGCCAAAGAACTTTTGGCTAAGCTTTTGAGCACCGCCGAAGAAGTCTTGAGCGTCGAAGACTTCGCCAAACAGCACAACCTCATTCAGGAATCCAACGAAGGTGAAATTTCGAAGATCGTCGCCAAAGTGCTCGAGGAAAATCCAAAAGCCGCCGAAGACGTGAAGAACGGCGAGTTGAAAGCCATCGGCTTCCTCGTCGGCCAAGTGATGAAGGCCAGCCAAGGCAAGGCCAATCCCGGCCTGGCGCAGACGCTCATCAAAAAGCAGCTCGGCATATAAAAGCAAAACGATCGGAGGGTAACATGCAAAAATGGAGACGCGTTGAGCCAACCAAAGTGCAGAAGGTTGGCTATCGAGTGATCGTCAGCAAGACATACGAAATGCCAAACGGCCAAACGGCGGTCTTTGATACGACGTCTGCCGAGGGTCAGCGATTTATCGCTACGATTGCCCTTACGGCCGACGGCAAAGTAATCATCGCCGAGCAATTTCGCCCTGGACCGGAAAAGATCATGCAGGAATTGCCTGGCGGTTATGTAGACGAAGGCGAAAGCTCCGAGCAAGCTGCGCGGCGCGAGCTTCTTGAAGAGAGCGGCTACGAGGCCGGCGAGATTATCAGCCTCGGTACAACGTATAAAGACGCGTTTAGCAACGCCTCAACCGAATATTTTCTTGCAATGAATTGCCGTTATATCGGTGCGCCGACAACGCACGAAGCCGAAGAACATGTCGAGGTCAAACTCATCACTGTTGACAAACTTATACAGAACGCGAAAAGTGACAAAATGACCGACGGGATCGCCGTGCTGCTCGCCTACGACAAATTGCTGGAACTGAAAGGAGCAATCAAATGAAATACAAAGCACCAACCAAGGCTGTGATTGCCGCCGCCGGTTTCGGCACGCGCTTTTTGCCGCAGACCAAGGCAATGCCAAAGGAAATGTTGCCGCTCATCGACAAGCCGATTATCCAGTACGTCGTCGAAGAGCTGGTGAGCGTCGGCATCAAAGACATTATTATCGTGACCGGCTACAGCAAACGCAGCATCGAAGACCACTTTGATATGCCGAGCGAGGACCTCATCGTCAACCTTCGCGCCGGTGGCCCGAAGAAAGCGCATCTTCTGGAGCAAGTCGAGCGCATCGCCAGCATGGCGAACTTTGTGTACGTACGGCAGAAAGGTCCGTACGGCAACGGCACGCCGCTGCTCAATGTTGAGCATCTCGTGGGCGACGAGCCGTTTATTTATACGTGGAGCGACGACTTTATCGAGGCCACGCCGCCGCGTTTTCAGCAAATGATTGATGCGCATCGTGAGTTCGGTACGTCCGTGCTTGCCGGCATTTCGGCCAAAAGCGAGGCGGATTATGCACGGTATGGATTTGCGGCGGGCGACAGTTTGCGCGACGGCTTGATTGATGTGAAAACAGTTATTGAAAAGCCAGGCAGCGCTGCAGCATCGCCGTCAAACCTCGCGACAGTGAGCGGCTTTTTGCTCACACCAGACATTTTTGACTACTTGCACAAAGCGCAAACCAAACTTGAAGGTGTCGAGGAACTTTACTACAACGACGCGCTCAAGCTGATGCTGAAGGACGGCAAACGCGTGCTGGCCTGTGAAATTCAAAACGGCACGTATTACGACGCCGGCGATAAGCTTGAATACGTTAAAACCGTCGTGGATTTTGCCCTCAAGCGCGAGGACATCGGCCCGGCGTTCCGTGAGTTCCTCAAAGATCTCCATTTGTAATTGCGCCCGAGGCAACTTAGCGTATACTAAAGGCATATGAACACCAGTGAGCAGATTTTGGTCATCGCCCTCGGCGTTATGTTGGGTCTCTTTTTGCTGCTTTCGATTATCGTCGTTGTGCAAATTCTGCGCTTGGTAGCAAACCTTCGCCGCATTTCCGACAAAGCCGAGAAGCTTGTCGATTCTGCCGAGTCAGTAACCGACCTCCTGCGCAAAAGCGCCACACCGGTAAGTATCCTTCGTTTTGTACGCGGCGTCGCCGAGACGGCCATGCAACACAAGCAAGATCACAAGAAGAAATAAAGGAGCGAGCGAAATGGCGAAAAAAGGTAAGAATGTAGCGCTTGGCGCAGTCTTCGCGGCTGTTGCGGGCTTTGTGGCCGGCATCCTCACGGCTCCAAAGAGCGGCAAGGAAACGCGCGCCGAAATCAAAAAGGCCGCAACGATGAGCGTGACCGAGGCCGAAAAGCAACTCAAGAAACTGCATACGCAACTCAACACGCTTCTCAAAGACGCAAAGACCGAAGCCGGCGAAGCAAAGGGCAAGGCCAAAGCTGAGTTCGACAACGCCATGAGCAAAGCGCAAACTGTCCGAGAGAAAGCCCGTGAGGCCCTCAGCGCCGTGCACGACGGTGACGTTGACGACAAAGACCTCAAGCAAGTCATCGATGACGCCACCAGCGCCGTCGAACACCTCAAAACCTTTGTCAAGAAATCCGAGACATCAAAGGAAAAATAGGAAGGTGCCGGGCTTCGGCATCTTTTCGTAAGCCGTTGTAAAAGTTCCCTCAACGAAAGCGCAGAATTTTTTGCGTGAGAGCGCTATAATAATGGTAATGGCGGAGGGAAAAACCACACCGGCTTTGAGTGCGAGTGATTATGTGCATTTGCACAACCACACGCAGTACAGTTTGCTCGACGGCCTGACGAAGGTGCCGGCGCTGGTTGAGTACGTCAAAGAATCCGGCATGGTTGCCGTGGCACAGACGGATCACGGCACGCTCGGCGGCAACATTGAGTTCTTCAAAGAAGCGACGGCCAACGGCGTGAAGCCGATCCTCGGCATGGAAACCTACGTTGCCGCGCGCACCATGGCCGACAAAGAGGCGGGCAAAGACAAAACGTATTACCACCTCATTGTCCTGGCGATGAACGCGCAAGGCTACCGCAACCTTATGCAGCTGAGCACGACGGCCAACCTCGAAGGCTTTTACTACAAGCCGCGCGTCGACCACGAATTGCTTGAGAAGTACAACGAAGGCTTGATTATCCTCAGCGGTTGTATCGGTGGCGAGCTGGGAGATAACATTCGGCAAGGCCAATACGACAAAGCCAAAGAGATTGCGCTGTGGTACAAAAAAGTCTTTGGCGACCGCTATTACATTGAGGTACAAGACCACGGGCATCCAGACCACCCCTCGCGCTGGGATTCGCAGGTTGAGGTAAACGCAGAACTTATTAAGTTGGCTGAGGAACTCGACACCCCGTGCGTCGTAACGTGCGACGCGCACTACCTCAAACACCAAGACCAGCAGGCGCACGAGATTTTGCTTTGCGTGCAGACCGGCTCGTTCATGAGCGACGAAAAGCGTATGAGTCTTGCGGACTTTGAGCTGCACGTTACCGATCCGCAGGAAATTATCAAACGTTGGGGTACAGACCACCCCGACTTCATCAAGAACACACGGGCGATTGCCGACCGCTGCGACTTTGAGTTCGAGCTGGGCAAAATCCTCATCCCAAAGTTCCCCGTTCCGGAAGGCGAAACCGAAAAAACGTTCCTCGATAAGCTCGTCTTCAAAGGTTTGGCCGAACGCTACGCCGGCTTTTCGGTTGAGGAAGCCGAAAAGATGAGCATCGACGAAGTGAAGAAAGCGCTGAAGCCCGAAGTGTTGCAGCGCACCGAATACGAGCTGGGCGTCATCGACGGCATGGGCTTCAACGGTTACATGCTGATCGTGCAGGACTTTATTAACTGGGGCAAAGACCAAGGAATTATCTTTGGGCCGGGGCGAGGTTCGGCGGCCGGGTCGATTATTGCATACGCGTTGCACATCACGGATCTCGATCCGCTGGCGTACGGTTTGCTGTTTGAGCGCTTCCTCAACCCGGACCGCATTAGCATGCCGGACATCGACGTTGACATTCAGGACACTCGCCGCGACGAAGTCATTCAATATTGTGCCGAGAAGTACGGCCACAACCGCGTGAGTAACATCGTGACGTTTGGTAAAATGGCTGCGCGTGCAGCCGTGCGTGACGTGGCGCGCGTGTTGCAAGTGCCGTATTCTGCGGCTGATCACCTCGCCAAACTTATTCCGCAGCCGGTGCAAGGGCGGCATATTCCGCTAAAGGTCAGCATCGAAAAAGATCCGGATCTTAAGCATGAATACGAGTCCGACGCGCAGGCGAAGGAAGTCATCGACCTCGCCATTGCCCTCGAAGGCACCGTGCGCAGCCACGGCGTGCACGCTTGCGGCGTGGTGATTGCGCCGGACGACCTCGTGAAGTTCGTGCCGCTCGAGATGGCGCAGAAGGGCGTCGTGGCCACGCAGTTTTCAATGGGGCAAATCGAAGAACTCGGGCTGTTGAAGATGGACTTTCTTGGCCTCTCAAACTTGACGATTATCAAAAACTGTTTGCGCATTGTGAAGCGCGTGCACGGCGTAGACATCGAGCTTGGCGACATTCCGTTGGACGATCCCGAGACGTTCGCGCTCTTAGGCCGCGGCGACACCACGGGCGTATTCCAGTTTGAATCTTCGGGTATGAAGCGCTATCTTCGCGAGCTAAAGCCGACGGAATTCAACGACGTCATCGCCATGGGCGCGCTCTATCGCCCGGGGCCGTTGAGCGCCGGCCTGACCGACAGCTTCATCAAGCGCAAGAACAACCTTGAGGACATCACCTACGCGCATCCGTTGATGAAATCGGCGCTTGCCGGCACCTTCGGCGTGCTCGTCTACCAAGAGCAGGTTATGCAGATTTCGCGCGATGTCTGCGGTTTTACCGGCGGCGAGGCCGACACGCTCCGCAAGGCCATCGGTAAGAAAAAGATCGACGTCATGAAGAAGATGCAGGTGAAGTTCATCGACGGCGCCGTGGCCAACGGCGTGCCAAAGCCGGTCATCGAAAAATTTTGGAAGGATTTGCTCGGCTTTGCCGATTACTGCTTCAACAAGTCGCACTCGGCGTGCTACGGCATGACGTCGTATTGGACGGCGTACCTCAAAGCACATTACCCGGCGGCATTCATGGCGGCGCTGATGACGAGCGACTTCGACGACACCGATCGTTTGGCAATCGAAATCAGCGAATGTCAAAAGATGGGCATTGAGGTCTTGCAGCCAGATGTTAACGAATCGTTCACCGAGTTCGCCGTCGTGCCCGATCCCAAAGATCCAGGCAACGTCAAAGCACCGATCCGCTTCGGCATGAGCGCCATCAAAAATGTCGGCACCGGCGCGGTTGAAGAGATTCTCCGCGCGCGCGAGCTGGACGGCACGTTCACGTCATTGGAAGATTTCTTTAGCAAAGTGAACGTGCGTACCGTCAACCGCAAGGCGTTGGACAGTTTGGTGAAGGCCGGCGCGTTCGACCGTTTTGGCGACCGCTCGCAGCTGCTGCACAATCTCGACGTGATGCTGGCATTCGGCAACCGTTTGCAAAAGCAGGCCAGCAGCGGCCAAACCGACCTCTTTGGTAATTTGATCGACGAAGCCGCCATCGCCGCGCCATCGCTCGCTCTCGAAAAAGCCGCGGTTGTGTATACGCCGCGCGAGCAACTCTTGTGGGAGCGTGAACTTCTCGGCCTGTACCTCAGCCAGCATCCACTTAAAATGTTTGAAAATTTCCTCAGCGAACAAACAATTCCGCTCCACGAAATCAAGCCCGAGCATGACGGCCGCGCCGTTGTTGTCGGCGGCACCGTCATGGATGTCCGCGAAATTACGACGAAGACCGGCAGCAAAATGGCCTTCGTGAAGATCGAGGACCAGTTTGGCCAGACCGAACTTATTTTATTCCCGAATGCCTTTCAGCAAACGGCCGGCTTATGGGAACGCGACCGTGTCGTGTTGGTACGCGGCAAGTGCTCGGCCAAAGACCGCGAGGGAAATATCGGTGAAGAAATCAAAGTGATGGTGGACGACGCGCGTGAAATTACGGCCGAGCAGGCGACGAACTATCAGCTTACGGGCAAGAAGGTGCGCGGCCCTGGCGGTGGCGGCAAGCGAAGTTCGGCGGCGGCCTCCGTGCGGCCAGCCTCGCTTTCGGCACGGCCTTCCGAGGCAAATGAGCCGCCGCGGCCGCCGCGCATTTTTGTTCGCCTCAGCGACAGTCAGAACCAAGAGCTTTTGTTGGCTTTGAAGCGCACCATCGACCAATCAACCGGCGAAACTGACGTCGTGCTTGTCCTCGGCCCGGCTGAGCAAAAGCAAATCATCAAGTTGCCCACGGGGATTGCGCACAGCGAGCCGGTTCTTGAATCGCTGCGCGGCCTCGTCGGCGCCGAGAATGTCAAAGTACAATAAAACATATTCGTGTTATTCTGTCTTTTTGTGATATTGTTTTCATATGACGACTATTGAGTACGCAAGCAATCCCGGGGTAGTATATGGTGCGCGAGTTACGCGGCACGAGGCGCGTAGCCAGGGCGTACTTCGCCGTATTGCTGCGATTCCAGGTGTTTGTGACATTGCTAAACTTGCTGAGAGCCCTCGGCTGGGCCGCCCGTTGCCAAGGGTCGGACTTTTGTTGCGGACGACGTTCGCGCCGCAAACTTTAGGTCTCGAGTTTCGTTACGGTGAAGACTTGAATCTTAGGACAGTCGGCGATACTGCAGTCGTCGGCTCAACGCACAGCGTTTCATGGTCGGCGTGGCTTGGCCCGGACGGAAGCGGCGAATGGCTCGAACCCGGCGGTGGGCACGACATTGGCGATCCAAAGCGAACGTTATTATATGTCGCCTCTCGCGGCAGCAGTGCGGCAGGCAGAGTAACGTTGCGGCCCGCGCAACTTAACCAGGTTGATCGGGAGGGGAAGTTTACATCTGCGCACGTCATTCCGTTCGGGCCGCCTCAAGGATCTGAAACGTGCGGGCAAGTGCTCGAGGAACTCGCCAAGCGCGCCGGCCCCGGAAACGAAGAGATCCGCGCAGCGTTCACGGCAACGGTACTCGGTGCCGTTGCGGGCCTGTAATTATCCGATATTGCCCGCAGCACGTGTGAGCACGAAGCCAAGAATACCCATGGCAACGAGAATGACGTCGAACAAACGGTGCTTAACGACGAAGGCCTCGCTTTTAACGAGTGCCCGGCGCCACAGCAGCGCATGCCTTACGATGAAAATGCCCGCGGCCGCGCCAGCCAGCGCAGTAATCAAACCGAATAGCCACGGATCTTGCGCAAAACCGAACGAGTCGAGACGTGGCACGCTCTGCGTTGCCTCGGCGCCGAGTACGGCTTGCTGCGAATTTGCCGCTGCAACTGCCGCGCCGGCCGGCTCGCCGTACATTGCAACGACAATCGTCTCGGGGCCTTTGCCTTGGAAGTCAGGCACGTCGGCAATGCCAAAGCCCACGTCCTTATAATCGCCGTTCAAAATGTTGGCGCGATGTTCGGCGCTATTCATCCAAGCGTTCACGACGGCGTCACTCGTACCGAAGCCGTAAGCTAAGTTCTCGCCGGCCAGCGCGTAATTGTACCCGGCGGCCGTAATAAACTGCCAGGGCTGCTCGCCGCTGGGCGAAACGTGCGACCAGTAATCGTGCGCAACCATATCTTCGGCTTTGCTTTGGGCGGCGTTCGTGAGCGCCGTATTCAGCGTGAGGGAAGCTTCGTGGTCACCAACACGCTGCGTGTTGGTGTCTTGCAGGAGCGAGGTCGGGCTGACGTCGATCGCGTAGCCGAGCACCTTGCCTTGCCTCGACCACGCACCGCTCAAAAGCAACCCGCCGCAAACAATCAAAAGCAGCGGCAAGTACGGCCAATACGGCTTGCTGTAATGCTTGCCTTGCGCGTGGTGTTGCCCCGTGCGCTTCTTTTCGTGGAGCGGAACGCGTTTTTTATGCTCGGCAACCAAAACCATAATACTTTTATTAAAGCATAAGCCGCCGGCATATGAAAGCAAGGCGCGTTAGCGCGCGAAGCGGCAGTGATAGATCGTGACGGCGGCGGCCTGCACGACGTTGAACGATTCCTTGTGGCCGAACATCGGAATCTCAAGCGTAACGTCGCAGAGCTTGAGAAGTTCGGCGTCAATGCCCTCAACCTCACGGCCGAGGAGAATAGCGAGTTTTTCTGGCGGCGCATAATCCGGCAGTTTCACGGAATTGTCGGCTTGTTCCAAAGCGGCAATTGTAAAGCCTTCCTTGCGCAATCGCGTGAGCACGTCGTGGACGTCGTCGGAATGTTCCCACGGCACGAGTTCCTCGGCGTCCAACGCAGTCTTATGAATCTGCGCGGCGATTTTATTTCGTATGTGCGGCAAACGAGGATCGTCAGATTGCAAAGGAAACGGCGTATAGCCGGTAAAATAAATCTTCTGCACGCCAAAACCTTCAGCGGTTCTTAGGAGCGAGCCGACGTTGTGTGTGCTCCGCAAGTCGTGGGCAACCAAAATAATCTCACGCATAAAACGTACTATATCACGGGCTGAGCGGGCCGTACTTCCATCCCGCTCATGCTATACTCATATATATGAGTCAAGATGCGCGTGCGGACGAAGAACGGATCACCGAGCAACGTGCCCAAATGCTGGGCTTTGGCTATGTGAATACGGCAAACGCTGCGAAGACGTTGTATCGTGACGTTCTAAAAACGCAAGAGATGTACTCGCTGCGGGTGATTCCGTTGCAGATTCAGAAGGGCTCAGCGCTGTTTGGCATCACGACCACGACATCGCAGCAGACGATCAACAGCTTGCGCGAGCGTTTTACGGATATGCGCGTGGCGTTCGCGATTATTTCGGACACCGGCTACCGCGAGTACATGCGCATGTACGACCCGCCGAAGCAAATTACATACCAAGATATTAACTTCAGCAAGGGTACCGACGCCGCGGCACTTGTGCAAAGCGTTTCGGCTACGCTCAACCAAGTGCGGCCCGACGACGTTTTGGCGTACCTCGTGCAGCAAGCTTACCGTTTGAAGGCTTCGGACATCCACCTTGAGAA
This sequence comes from Saccharimonadales bacterium (SeqCode), assembly GCA_036568905.1. GTDB lineage: Bacteria > Patescibacteriota > Saccharimonadia > Saccharimonadales > UBA4665 > DATCRQ01. The sequence goes on from DATCRQ010000001.1 coordinate 317,369, forward strand.
CCAAAAGAACGGCGTGCGTATCCGTTTCCGCGTGGACGGCGTGCTGCATCCGATTGCTTTAATTACCCGCGACAGATATCATCCGTTGCTTTCTTCAATCGCGAGCGCGGCCAACGTTTCGACGAGTTCGGACGACGACCAAACCGGACATATTAACAAGTCCTACCATTTGGCAACCGGTGAGGACGTTACGGTCAACCTTCGCGTCGAAACCGTGCCGACGGCTTACGGCCAAGACGTCGTCATGCGCCTCTTCACCTTGAAGTTAGAGCTTTTAAAGCTTGAGAACTTGGGGCTTTCAGAGCGCGAAAACAAAGTCGTTGACGACATTATTCGCCACCCAACGGGCATGGTGCTCGTCGTTGGTCCGACCGGTTCCGGTAAGACCACGACGTTGTACTCGCTTATCAACACGCTCAACTCTGACGAGCGCAAGATTATTACGCTTGAGGATCCGGTTGAGTATTTCATGGAAGGCGTCGTGCAGATTCCGGTTGGCGGCGATGCCGATCCGGCGGCGTTTGCCGAACGGCTGCGTGCCGTGCTTCGCCTTGACCCCGATATTGTGATGGTTGGCGAAATCCGTGATACAGACACGGCGAAGACCGCATTGCAAGCGGCGCTTACCGGGCACTTGGTACTCAGCACGTTCCACGCGTCGTCGGCTTCAGCAGCGTTGACGCGTATGCTCGACCTCGTGGGTATCAACCCGCTGTTTGCCTCGGCAATTCACCTTATTATGGCGCAGCGTCTTGTGCGCTTGCTCGATCCGGCAAGCAAACAACCGTATAAGCCTGACGACGGTCTGAAGGCGCAGCTCCAGGCCGTCGTAGATTCCTTGCCGCCAGGCGTTGCAAAGCCTGATATCGCCAACGCCACACTTTATAAGCCCGGCTCCTCGGCAACGAATCCGTTCGGCTACGCCGGCCAAACGCCATTACGCGAGCAGCTGCAAATGACACCCGGCATCCGCGAACTTTTACGTCAGCCGCTGGCCAGCATCACAACCGATGTTCTTGAAAAGAGAGCCGTGGAAGACGGCATGCTCACTATGCTGCAGGACGGCGTGCTCAAAGCCTTACAAGGCATTACGACTATCGAAGAAGTGTACCGCGTCGTCGGTTAAAGTATACGTTTCCGTTTTTATAAGAAACATGCTTGACTCTTAGAATCCTCGGGCTTAAAATGGCCGCGGTATGTCAGCAACTCTCACGACAGACAGAGTCTATAAGCGCCAACTTCCCCCACCTAACACTGAGCGTGTCGTGACACGTCACGACGGCGAGTACAGCTTAGTTGACGTGCATCATTCTACTGTCATAACTAAATGGCATCATCGCGGCGCTCTGGCCCTTAACGGTGAGGTCGCTGAGCTGCGCCGTTTGAGCGGAATCCCCGACGGCCAATTACCTCAGCCTCATTTATATTCCGATACGGCTGGTTGCGGGGTGCAAATACAGACTGGCAAGATCTTGTACGGCTGTGGCGTTTCAATCGACATGCCGGAAAATACGTTGAAGGCCGGCCGTGCAATCTACAATGGCAGCACGAAGGCGCTAGAGAAGAGGTGTCATGCATTGGTTTTGGGTGTGTCGCTCCTTGGGGCCACCTCATTAGAAGTAGGGAACGGCGCAGGCGAAGCATATGCCCAGGATGCCTTTCCTTTAGGCCAAACGGTCGAGAAGCCGCATGGCGGTGAATTTGCCGTGGAGCTCGGCAACCTAAGTCTATCGTGTGTGTCGGAAGCTGGAGTCACATATGGCGATGAAACTGTAGGGGGCACTGAACCCGAACTTCGCCTCCTTGTGCATCGGACTGAAGAAGTTTTGTATATCGGCGCGGCGGTTTGCGGCGAAGGCGACGGCGTTGCCGTGCCGCCGCATCACGAGCTACGAATTGTTAGCAGCATGGTACTGGGCGATCCTTCTGCCTCTTTGCGTTAGCCAACAGATGTGCTATACTTATGTCAAATCTTATAAAGTAAGGTAATTTCATGCAATCGGTCATCCAAAAAATCGAAGAGAAGTTTAAAAAGAGCGCCGTCGTTGACGTACGCAGCGGTGACACCGTTAAGGTGCACCAGAAAATTCGCGAAGGCAACAAAGAGCGCGTGCAGATTTTCCAGGGTTTGGTAATCCGCTGCGACCGCAAGGGCAGCCACACAAGCCGCATTACGGTTCGTCGCATTGCCAGCGGTATCGGCGTTGAGAAGAGCTTTTTACTCCACAGCCCGCTCGTACTTAAAGTCGAAGTAACAAAGCGCAGCAAAGTCCGTCGCAACTACCTCACGTACATGCGCACTCGCACCGGTAAGGCCGCTCGCATGACCGGCGTTGACTTCGACCGCGAAGCCGTCAACACGATTCACGACGCCAAAGCTGAAGCCGAGGAAGAAAAACTGCACGAAGAAGTTGAAGCAGCTGCCAAGGCAAAGCTTGAGGCCGAAGCTGCTAAAGAAGCTGCAACCGAAGCCAAAGTCGCCGCAGCTCTGAAGTCACACGAGAGCTAAAATCCCGCGAATATCGCGTAGCAAAACGTCCGCATCTCGCGGGCGTTTTTTATTAGTCGCGGTACGATATCGGCTGTAGTTCGCCGTACTTTGTCTGCACACCCGCAACGCGATGGTTATCCACGATATTCCCTGCGTAGTTAAAGTCGTCAACCACGACGGTCACTTCGGCTTCATCGGCACCCGGGCCAAACGTTTCTATATCGATGATAGCGCCTTTTTCATGGTATAACTTCAGTGCATCGTCCGGCGTGTCAATGACAAGAATATGCTCGACAGCTTTCCGTTGCCGCTCAAACACAATCTGCGGGTCAACTTCCGGGCCGTAGACACGTCTTTGCGTGACGAGAACCGGGTCGAGCTGGCGGGCGGTTTCGCCATCGCAGGTGCTTACGATGCGTTCGGATTCGAGTATGCCGATCTCGTCGAGTTCGCGCATCAAGTGGGGCACTTCCTCATCCTGCGCTTTAGTCTTACGGTCCGAGTGCGTGCCGACGCGAACGTCCATGTCATATTCGTTCGCCAAAACTTCGCGCAAGAAGTGTACGCTTGGAATAAATCCCGGCCGCAGTTTGTCTCTTTCGGTAAAGGGCACTTGCGAGCCGTCAAGGTCGGTACGTATGACGAGGCGCTTGGGCCGCGCGGCGCCAGTCGCATTGGCATGGGCGACCGCGCGTTCAACAAGCTGCAGTCCGGTATCGACCAATTCTTCGGCGAAGTCAGTTTCCAATACAGTGAGCTCTTGCTCGAAGTGCGCCGGAATTTCAGGAGGCCTGCCAAGTAAAAATATTTCTTCCTCACGAGCATGAGTAACGTCTTCGACATGTTCGATACAGCGTAGTGCGATGTCCAGCGCCATGTCTTCGAGCGCCCTTAAACGTGCCTCGCTACTTTTAATCGGCGGCGAATCAATTATGGGTAATAAGGTCACCTCTGGTGCTTGTGTCATGATGTAATTTTAACGTAATATCAAGACATTGCAAGATATTTTAGTCAAACTAGCTTCCAGCATTTCGTGGTATCATGGCGCTATGATTTTAGGAATTGATGAAGTGGGGCGAGGATGTTGGGCGGGGCCGGTGGCAGCCGGCGCTGTTGCGCTGCGCGTTCCTTTGCCCAGTTTGGCCGATTCTAAAACGCTGAGCAAAAAGACGCGCGAGCGTTTGGACGCTCTTATTCGTGCTGAAGCCTTAGCCTTTGGCGTCGGCTGGGCAAGCGTGGAAGAGATCGACAGCCTAGGCCTTACCGAAGCGGTGCGCCTGGCAATGCGCCGTGCCGTGCTTGCGGCCGAAGAGTCGGCCTGCCAAAAGGCCGACGAGCTTATCGTGGACGGCAAATACAATTTCTTCGCGGACGACGTGCGGGCACGCGTGCTCGTGGGCGCGGACGCGTTGATACCTTCGGTAAGCGCCGCGAGTATCCTTGCAAAAGTTGCGCGCGACCGTTGGATGTCGAGCGTAGCGTCGAAGGATTTTCCGGCTTACGGCTTTGAAAAGCACGTAGGCTACGGCACGGCGTTACACCGTGAGCGTTTGCAGTTGCACGGTGTATCGGCGTTGCATCGCCGCTCATTCCGGCCAATCAAAGAATTGCTCAATGGCAACGACGTTTGATATAGGCCGCCGTGCCGAAGCTGCTGCGGCCGAGTTCCTTAGGGAAAAAGGCTGTAAGGTTATTGAGCAAAATTGGCGCACACGGCAGTGCGAGATCGACGTTGTTGCATGTCGGGGCAACGTCGTGTATTTTGCCGAGGTAAAATACCGCCGTACAAATGCTCACGGCGCTGGCCTCGAGTACGTCACCACGAAGAAGCTCGAGCAAATGCGTTTTGCTGCGCGTTCATGGGTGCACGCCCACGCGTGGCGCGGTGAGTTTCAACTCTGCGCCATTGAAGTCTCCGGCGAAGATTTCCGCGTCACCAACGTCGTCAAAGACCTCGGCTAAAGCAGGCGCTTATAGTCGTAAGGTTCAAAGTGGTACGGCTCAAAGAATTCGAGCACGGCTTTTATGTCGCGCTCCAGCCATGCGGCGCGGTTGGAAATTTCCTCGATGCCCATGGCAATGTTGCGGGCAAGCGCCGTTTGGTTTGCTTTCGGCTCAAAGAATTCTTTGTAAGATTCCAGGCCGTCGAAAGTGCTGAAGGCGCTCGCGGCATAGCGAGGGAAAATATCGTAGGTTTGATCGCCGCTGAAGGTTTGCTCGATCCAATCCCAGTTGTCCTTGAACCAATGCCATGTGTCCAAGTGCGCGTAACGGTTGCGCAAAAGGTATACAAGCCAATGGTCGAAATCCTGCGGGCGCACTTGGTCGGCGTCTTTCAAACGGCCAAGCAACGCGTTTACTTCTTCGTCAAGGCGTGCGGCAACGAGTCCGCCAAGCAGGTCTTGCTTGAGGGCGGCGTCGTTGGTCTTTTGATCCAGTTCAAGCAGGTAATCGAAGGCGCCTTCGACGTGCCATCGTACGGCCGCGGCGAAGACGGTGCTGCGGAGTTCTGAAGGCACAGCGGCGCTGTCTTTTTTGTAGGCCTCGAAGAGGTCTAGGACGTGTTCGGTGATTGCCTCGTGCTCGCCGTACACGCCGAGGCCGATAATCGTAGCACGCAATTTGGTGTCGGCTGCGGACTCGTTCGGCTTTTCTTCCCAGCCCAAACGTTGGTACTCAGATTCGACGAGTTTGCTGACGAATTCCTTTATGGCTACTTCGATTTCCGGCACAACGTCGATGAATCGCCGCGTGTCGCCGATGATAAGCGCCATGATGTCCCACACCGGCTCGCTGTCCTCTTCGGCGTAATGGCCGAGGAGCTTGAGCGTTTCAGAGAACGATTGCCGTCCGGCTCGCGCAAGAAGCGAACTATCGCTGAGCAACATCAAACGTTCCGTAGTGCTTAGCTTTTTGGCTGCGGCGAGCTTGGCGATAGCCGCGGCGTGTTTTGCCTCGGTGTACTGCACGATGTAGTGGCCGAGTGCACCTTGGTTTAGGCGCACGAAATCGTCGGAGGTTGCGGCGGCATCAAGCGAAGCGTTCTCAAGCAATGCCGGCAACGCTTTGTCGCTGGCAAAAAGCGGCACGGGCCAGAGGCGTTCGGCGTCACGCTTGGCGTCGTCGAGCAAGAAATGGGATTGCGTAAGCTTCACGTCCTTGGCTTTTTGTTCTATGCGTACAAGAGGGAAGCCGGGGCGTTCCAGCCATGGTTTCATGAAGGCGCCAATGTCTTTGCCGCTAGCTTGGCCGAGGGCTTGCCACAAATCGTCGCCCGTCGTGTTAGCGTAGGCGTGCTCTTCAAAGTATAACTTGAGGCCCTTGCGGAAATCGTCCTCGCCGATGAAGTGCTTCAGCATGTTTAGTATGCGGCCGCCTTTGGCATAGACAATGGACGGGTCGAAGATCGAGCTGATTTCGTCAGGATGATGCACGGTGGTTTTGATGGCTTGCACGCCGTAAATGCAGTCGCGGCGAATTGCGGCGAGGCCTTCGCCGGCAGCGAAGGAATCCCACAAATGCCAGTCCGGGAAGAGCGCGTCAACGGCGACGTACTCCATGACGTTGGCAAAACTTTCGTTGAGCCAAAGATCGTCCCACCATTTCATTGTGACGAGGTCGCCGAACCATTGGTGCGAAAGTTCGTGGGCGATGACCGTGGCAACGCGCTCGTGGCCGCTTTGCGACGTCGTGGAAGGATCGGCCAAAAGACACGACTCGCGGTACGTTATGAGTCCCCAGTTTTCCATCGCGCCCACGGCGAAGTCCGGCACGGCGACGTGGTCGCACTTGGCCAAAGGATATGGCACGCCGTAGTATTCGTTGAAGAACTCGATGCTGCGCGTGGCGACGTCGAGGGCAAAGTCCAACGCCTCGGCCGTGTGCGCCTTCGTGGCCCACACACCAACTTCAACGCCGTCTTTGGTTTTGCCTTTTTTGTTTTGAAGATCGCCGGAGACAAATGCCAGCAGATACGTGCTCATTTTTGGCGTCGGCTCAAACGTCGTCTTCAGCAGATCTTTTTCCTTCGTCTGTTTTGCGACGGGCGTATTGGACAAAACTTCGTCGCCCGCAGGCGTGAGCAAGGTAAGCTCAAAGACGGCTTTTGCCTCGGGCTCGTCAATGCACGGAAAGGCTTGGCGTGCAAAATGGCTCTCGAACTGCGTCGTAACAAGTGTTTGCTTTTGCCCGTTCACTTCGTAGTTGGCGCGGTAGACGCCGTGAAGCGTGTCCTGCACTTTGCCCTCAAACGCCATCTGCACGACGTATTGGCCGGGGTATAACATTTCTTCGCTGTGCAAACGCACTTCGTCAAACGAGTTATGATGATTGATGCGCGCCGGCGTTACCGTTTGCTCGCCCTTTTTGTCTTTGCGGATGATGCTGGCTTCGGTAATGCGTAAGTCGTGTTGATGGAATGTCAGGCGTTGGCTTGGCCGCCCAGCCTTTTGTCCGGTGATGGTGACGCGTCCGTGCAGCGTCATGTCCTTACGGTTTGGTGTTAGCTCAATTTCATAATGCTCTGGCCGAAAACCGGCGAAGAGCCGTGATACGTTTTTACTCATCCATTTATTCTACGGCCCGGCGTGCCGTTTGACAACGTGTGGTTTGACTGCTATATTTAGGAGTGATCGGTCGGCCGCAGTGGTCGGCTTTTTTCATATCTTAGGCTCTACAGAAAGGAAACATTATGAACAATAACGATCTCGACCTCAAACAACTTGCCACCGCGATCCACGCGTTGGCCGAAGAAAAAAACGTTGACGAAGCAACCGTAAAGGAAATTGTTGAGCAGGCTTTGGCTGCCGCCTACCGCCGCGACTACGGCGACCGCGAGCAAGAAGTCCGCGTGACGATGAACCTGCAGAGCGGCGACGTTGACGCCTACGTTACGAAGGAAGTCGTCGAAGAAGTCGAAAACCCGGCCTACGAAATGACCTTGCAACAAGCGCAAGTCATGCAAAAGAACGCCAAAATCGGCGACATGATTGAAGTCCACGAAGACGTCAGCACCTTTGGCCGCGTGGCCGCGCAAACCGCGAAGCAAGTTATTTTGCAGCGTTTGCGCGAGGCTGAGCGCGAAGTCGTTATGGCCGAGTTTGAGGACAAAATCGGCACCGTTATCAACGCCATCGTTTCGCGCGTTGAGGGCAACATCGTGCGTATGGAACTCGGCAAAGCACAAGGCATCATGCCCCGCAGCGAGCAAATCCAGGGCGAGCGTTACTACCCGGGTCAACGCCTCAAAGTCTTTTTGAAGGATGTCGAGCGCGGCCCGCGCGGCCCGCAGCTGATCGTCTCTCGCGGCAGCACGCAGTTCATCGAATGGCTCTTCCGCGCAGAGGTTCCGGAAATGGAAAGCGGCGCCGTTGAAATCAAGGGCATTGCCCGTGAAGCCGGCGTGCGCACAAAGCTTGCCGTAGCAAGCACCGTGCAAGGTGTTGACCCAGTCGGCACGTTCGTTGGCGGCCACGGTACGCGCGTCAATGCCGTCACCAGCGAAATTGGCGAGCAAGAAAAAATTGACATCATCGTGTGGAACGACGACGTCGAGGCTTACATCGCCAGTGCGCTCAGCCCAACGAAGGTTGTCAAAGTTGTCCTCGACAAAAGCGAGAAAAAAGCCCGTGTTATCGTCCCCGAAGACCAACTCAGCATTGCCATCGGCCGCGGCGGCCAAAATGTTCGCCTCGCCAGTAAGCTGGCCGGTTACGAACTCGATATTGAAGCCGACAAAGCTGGCGTCGTTGAAGCTCCGAAGCCGAAAGAAGCGACGGTTGTTAAGGCGACGGCTCCAAAACTCAAGAAGAAGTCGGAGCTTGAGAACAGCTTGCTTGAAGCAATCGAACAACACGGCGAATAATTTCGTTCCACTGTTTCGGCAAAAAGGTGACGTAGCCCGTCGCCTTCTTGTTTTTTATTAGCACTCTTGACTCGCGAGTGCCAGCTCGCTATCATATATACAGATGCAAAAAGTTGGCATCGAAAAGCGAAAGGGGCGTAACTTATGGCACCGAATGCAGATGACTTTCAACATTTCCTGAATCACTTAACAGACAACGCGCTGCAAAGTTTGAAGCGTGCCGATGGCATTGCCCGAACTTTGGGCAGCGCCTACGTCGGCACCGAGCATTTGTTGCTCGGTATTCTCGGCCAAACAAACAGTGCGGGCGCGAAACTTTTGGACAGCGCAGGCGTGACGGTTGAACGCGCCAGCGAAGCGCTGCAGCTCACCGGTAAAACGGTCGTACTGAGCGCAGGCGCCAAAGGCCTGAGCGAAACCGCCAAGCTGACGTTGAAGATGGCCTATGAAGTCGCCCAAGACCTCAACCAAGAATATTGCGGCACCGAGCACATCCTCAGCAGCATCCTCAGCCAAAAGAATGCACGCGCAACGCTTTTATTGCAGAGTATGAACGTTGACGTAAACGCTTTGATGAACGGTGTCGACCAATTCCTGAGTCGTCAGGACGGCGAAGATCTGGTTGCCGCGCGTGGCCGTACGCAACGCAACAAAGGCCGCAAGACGGCGTTGGACTTCTTTGGTACCGACCTTACGGCGCAAGCGCGCGCCGGTAAGCTCGACCCGGTTGTGGGCCGCGAAACGCAGATCCGCCGCGTTATCACCATTTTAAACCGCCGCACAAAGAACAATCCGGTGCTCATCGGCGAACCGGGCGTCGGTAAAACGGCCATCGTGGAAGGCCTTGCCCAGCGCATCGTTGCCGAAGACGTCCCGGACAGTTTGCTCGACAAACGCGTCATGCTTCTCGACCTTGCGGGCATGATCGCCGGCACCAAATACCGCGGCGAGTTTGAGGAACGCCTTAAAAAAGTTATGAGCGAACTTGAGGATGACAAGCGCACGATTGTCTTCATCGACGAGTTGCATTTGATCGTCGGAGCTGGCGCCGCCGAAGGCGCAATGGACGCCGGCAACATTTTGAAGCCGGCCTTGGCGCGCGGCAAAATCCAAGTCATCGGCGCTACGACGACCGACGAATACACGAAGCACATCGAAAAAGACGCTGCGCTTGAGCGCCGTTTCCAACCCGTCCAAGTTCCCGAGGCAACCGTTCCGGAAACGCTCGCCATCCTCAAAGGTTTGCGCAAACATTACGAAGCGTTCCACGGCGTGAAAGTGAGCGACGAAGTCATCGACAACATCGTGCGCCTTGCCAAACGCTACGTTAACGACCGCTTTATGCCGGACAAAGCGATTGATTTGCTCGACGAAACTGCCGCCAGCCTTCGCGTCGATAAAGGCAAAACCAGCCCCGAAGTGCGCGCGCTTCAAAAAGAGCTCAAGCTCGTCAACGTGCGCATCGACGATGCCGTAGACAAAGAAGATTACGAAACCGCCGCCCGCGAAAAGACGCGCGCCAGCCAAATCTCCGAAGAACTGAAGAAACTGCAAGCGACAACCAAAGAGGCCAAGCACCTTACGATGACCGACGAAGACGTCGCGGAAACCGTTGCGCGCATTACGGGTGTGCCGGTGAAGAAAGTAATCCGCGCCGAGGCAACGTATTTGCTGAAGCTTGAGAAAACCTTAGGCAAGCACATTATCGGCCAACGCGAAGCCGTTGAGGCCGTCGCCCGTGCCGTGCGCCGTAACCGCGCCGGTATCAGCAGCGCCGCACGGCCAATCGGTTCGTTCATCTTCTTAGGTCCAACCGGCGTCGGCAAAACCGAGCTGGCCCGCGTGCTTGCGCGCGAGTTCTTCGGCTCTGAAGACGCGATGATCAAGATCGACATGAGTGAGTTCGGCGAGCACCACAACGTCTCACGGCTTGTCGGCGCACCGGCCGGCTACGTTGGTTACGACGAGGGCGGCCAGCTGACGGACAAAGTCCGCCGCCATCCGTATAGTCTCGTGCTCTTTGACGAAATCGAAAAGGCACATCCGGACACCTTCAATATGTTGCTGCAAATTTTGGAAGACGGCACGCTCACCGACGCCAAAGGCCGTAAGATTGACTTCACGAACACCATCGTCATCATGACGAGCAACATCGGCGCGGCCAAATTGCAAAAGGAAGCCAGTTTCGGCTTTCATGTTAAAAGCTCGAGCGACGAAAAAGGCCTTGAGGAATTGCACGAAGCCAACAAAGGCAAAGTGCTCGAAGACCTCAAGAAGGCAATGCGCCCGGAGCTTTTGAACCGCATCGACAAAACCATCGTCTTCCACGCATTGACCAAGAAGGATATTTTGCACATCATCGACTTGCAAGTTGAAGAATTGCGTGAGCGTATGCAACGTCACGGTCTCGGCCTTGAGCTGACGCCCGCCGCGAAGCAATACTTACTTGACAAAGGTTACGACGAGCACAACGGCGTGCGCCCATTACGACGCCTCATCCAAGATACGCTTGAGGATCACGTTGCCGTTGAACTTTTGGGCGAGAGATTCCAAAAGGGCGATATCGTACGCGTTGCAACCAAGAACGGCGAACTTTCCTACAGTGTTGCCACCGAAGGCCAAGCCGCACCTGCAGCGGTTGCGGCCTAAGCCTTTACAAGCCGAAGCAAATCGACGTATAGTGGCCGTATGAAGCGCGTCATCTTCTTTGGAACGTACAACGTCGAGACAACGCCGCGCGTTGGCGTTCTCATGGACGGCATGCGCGCCAACGGCGTTGAAGTCATAGAATGTAACGTGCCACTCAAGGTGAGTACGGCCGAACGTGTCGCCATCCTTAGGCAGCCGTGGCGTTTGCCGGTGCTTGGCTGGCGTATCGTCGGTTGCTGGCTGCAACTGCAAAAACTTGCACGAAAGTTGCCGAAGGCTGATGCTGTTGTCGTAGGTTATCTTGGGCAGTTTGATATTCACCTTGCTAAGCATTTGTTCAAAAGCACGCCACTCGTGCTGGATTGCATGGTGACGGGCGGCGGCGTGGCTGCAGACCGCGGGTTGCAAGGCAAGGGAAACGACGGCGCAAAGATGAAGCTTGTACGATGGTTGGACGAATCCGCCTTCAAGCTTTCCGACATCATCATTGTAGATACCGTTGAGCATCAAGAGCTTTTGCCGGCTGAGGCGCGCGCCAAAAGCGTTGTCGTACTTGTGGGAGCTCCTCGGAATTGTTTTGATGCTGGCGCAAAACGTAAGGTTCAGAAGGATGACGAGCCGCTGCAAGTGCTCTTTTACGGTAATTACACGCCGTTGCAAGGAGCGCCCGTTATCGGTCGTGCCATAACGCGCCTCAAAACGCCTATGAACATTACGATGATCGGCTCCGGCCAGGACGAGATTGAGACCAAACGCGAGGCCAGCGAAGGCTCACGCGTGGCCGTCACCTGGATTCCGTGGGTCGATGGCGGGCCGTTGGCAACGCTGCTTGCTTCGCAAGACGTTTGCCTTGGCATCTTTGGCACGAGCGCCAAAGCACAGCGCGTCGTGCCCAACAAAGTCTTCGCCGGCGCTGCAACCGGCTGTGCGGTCATCACGTCGGATACGGCACCGCAACGCCGCGTGTTAGGCGACGCCGCACGTTTTGTCCCGGCGGGTGACGACGAAGCATTGGCTATCGTTATTGAAGAGCTTGCGGCTAACCGTAAAGAGCTTGGGCGTTTGCAGAAAGCGTCGTACGAACTCGCGCTTACAACGTTCGTCCCTAAAGCAATCGTCAAGCCGTTGCTCGAAAAACTGGCGTGGTAATTTCTACAGACAACTCATAACACCGAGCGCTCTTCAACGCTCGGCAAAATAAGGTACAATAAAACTCTATGGCAAAGAAGAACGTTCGTTTTGTGTGCACGAACTGCGGAGCGGTGGCTTCGGCGTGGGCGGGGCGTTGTTCGCAGTGCGGCGAATGGAATACTTTGCAAGAAGAAGCGGTTTTGACGACCGGCGTTGGCGCGGCTGTGGGATCTTCGAGTGGTACGGCGCTCAAGCCGTCTTCGGTTTCCGCGCAGGTGGCAAAAGATCAGGCACGTATTGCCACGATGATTAACGATGTTGACGCCGTTCTTGGCGGCGGTATCGTGGCCGGCAGCGTAACGCTCATTGCGGGGCAGCCGGGCATTGGCAAAAGTACGCTTCTCTTGCAATTGGCAGCGGCCGTTTCGGCAAGGCATACGACGTTATATGTAAGCGGCGAGGAATCCGGCCATCAAGTAGGCATGCGCGCCGAACGCCTCGGTGTTTCAACGGCCAAGTTGCAGCTCGCGACAAGCACAAGTGCCGATGACATTGCTGCCAGCGTCGCTTCAAGGCAGTACGAACTCGTCATCGTGGATTCAATTCAAACCGTTGGTGTTGCCGCGGTGGCTTCGGCAGCTGGCAGCGTATCGCAGATTACCAACAGTACGCAGCTTATCCTCAACGCCGCGAAGCAAAGCGGCACGGCTGTTGTACTCGTTGGGCACGTGACGAAGGAAGGCTCGATTGCCGGGCCGAAAGTTTTGGAACACGTCGTAGACGTTGTGCTGCAGCTTGAGGGTGATCGCTATGGTGGCTTCAAGGTGCTGCGTGCCACCAAGAACCGTTTTGGCCCGACGACCGAAGCGGGCATCTTTGAGATGGATGACCGCGGCATGAAGCCCGTGGAAAATCCCTCGGCGGCGTTATTGTCCGAACGGCAAGTCAGCGATGGCTCAATCGTCCTCGCGACCGTTGAAGGCACGCGGCCGCTGCTCGTCGAAGTGCAAGCATTGGTAAATAAAACGAGCTACGGCTATCCCAAGCGTGCCGCCAGCGGCATCGACCTCAACCGTGTGAACTTGCTCGTGGCGATGCTTGAGCGGCGCACTAAGCTCAACCTCGCAGACCAAGACATTTACGTGAACATCGTAGGTGGTATGCGCATTACGGAGCCGGCGGCCGACCTTGCGGTGTGCATGGCGATTGGTTCGGCAGCCAAAGGTTTGCAGCTGAAGAGCAATGCCGTGGTCTTTGGCGAAGTCGGCCTATCGGGCGAGGTGCGTCACGTGCCGCACATCGACAAACGTTTGGCCGAGGCTAAAAAACTTGGCTTCGCTGGCGCCATCGGCCCGATGCAAAAGCAAGGCAAAGCCAACGCATTTCTGCATGGCGTTCCGGACGTGCGGGCGGCGCTCAATCAATTTTTAGAAAAGGATTTATAAGTCATGGCAACACTCCTCGAAATTGCACTGCTCGTTTTTATCAGTTGGTTTTTGGTGTCTCACGAGGAACACGGGAGCGTTATCGACCGCTTGACCGGCAAGCGCCAGCGGCTAATCCTCGACAGTTGCGCGCTCATTGACGGCCGTATTGTAGAAATCGCTGCAAGCGGTTTTCTCTCCGGCGAGCTTATTATTCCGCAATTTATTTTGAACGAGCTGCAATTATTGGCCGACGGTAGCGACTCGCACAAGCGCGAACGCGCGCGTTTTGGGCTTGACATCGCACATCAGCTGCAGGATTCCGGTCCTCTCAAGGTCGTTGTTGATAGCTCTGCTTTTCCCGAGACGAACGCCGTGGATGACAAACTCGTAGCGCTTGCTAAGAAGCTTCGCGCGCGCCTGTACACGACGGATTACAATCTCGGCAAAGTCGCGGCCGTGGAAGGTGTGCGCGTACTCAATGTCAACGAACTTGCGCAGCAGCTCCGGCCGATAACGCTGCCAGGCGAAGTTGTAAGCGTGAAGGTCATGCAAAAAGGTAGCGGGCGCGAGCAAGGCGTGGGCTACCTTGAGGACGGCACAATGATTGTTGTTGAGAATGGCGCGAGCCTGGTCGGCCGCACGACGCCGGTCGTCGTAACGCGTATGCACCAAACGGTTGCCGGCAAGATGGTCTTTGGACAAGCCAAGATCGAGCGTGCAGCCGCTGCGCAAGAAACAAAACAAAACAGTTCCGAGCATCAACGTACTACGAGCCGCCGCGCCGTAGCGAATGCCGCTGCGCAAACTCCTGAAGCGCCGCGTAACAAACTCCACCATCGTTTGCGCCGCGCCGAGGGCTAGTAACTTACTATCGCTCGCCCGGTTCTTCTGAGCCTGCAATCCACGCGGGATTAATATTTTCCGGAGCTGGAAACGGGTCTTCGTTTATCATAAGCGCCGCCCGTCCCAGCTCGTTGCTCAATGTCTCGATGCGATCTCTGATCGTCACAATATTCCCTAGACGCTCTTCATGCGAGGCCGCCGATGAAGCGGCAACAAAAGCCGTTCCACCACCGGCGCCACTCGTTGCCTCAACGAAGCGTAGCGTAACCTGATGCTTCGTGACGCCCAACACAGCGTCCTCAAAGCCTGGACCGACTTGCACTGCTGGCCGAACAATGAGCGTTGCCAGCATGGTGGTTGAAGACATCGCTTCGTCCCGCTCCCTTGGCCGCTGCTCAAAATGCGGCATAATCATGACGCGATGATAAGTCGGTGCTTGTTGGCGGGGTCGAAAGCGAGCGAACGGCATGACTGTATCCTATTGGAATGGCGGCGTTGCAGGTGACGGGCTAGCGGTGCTATCGTACAAGACGCTATCTACGACGTGGGCAGAAACGGTGTCGCCACTCGGCACGCTGATATTCGTGAAGGTGTATGTCCAGCTGGCACTCGAGGCAGCGTCTGTCGGAATACTTACGGTTTGAACGACGCTATTGTTGACCAGGATTGACAGCGTACCGGCCGGCGATGCAGTGTAGCTGCCGCCGGAAAGCGGGTGAGTACCTTGTGTGACGGTTACGGTGAAGTCGTAGTCGTTCGGGTCTGAGCTTGCGGCTGCGGTGACAGTCACGCTCGGCTTGGTGTCGCTGCAAAGGTGGGTATTATCTGTAGATGTTGTGTTAGTCGTAGTACTGCCGCTGGCATTGTAGAAGATATCGGCCGAGAATTGCGAGGCATTTGTCGTATTCTTGGTTTGAATGGCGAGTGACGGCGTACACGATGTTGCCAAGCCGCCGGAAACGAGGTCGTACTTCGTAGCCGTCGCGCCAGTGCCCGATTTTGGCACATACCATGACGGGTAGATGTCGGTGCTCCTGCCAGTCAGTACGGCGCCGCTGCTCTTCGCGGGGAAGTTCGTTTGTACGTATGACGGCAACGTTTGGATATCGGACGGCTGCGTCCAGTTGACGGCTTTTGTATGCAGCGAGGTAAGCGCATACTCCATCCAGTTTCGCGTGAGCGGCTCGGTCATGTCTTCCATGTGCTGCTGTGTCATTTCGACGGTGTCAGTGTTGGTGCCGACCCAGCTCACGACGGCGTATTGCGTGTCCCATGCGGTCATCAAACCGTGGTGGTTGTAGAATTCGGTTCCAGTCTTCACAGCGATGTCCCAGCCGTTCCAGTTTTGGAACTTCTGCGCCTTTAGAAGGTAACTTGGATCCGGGTCGCTCAATATGTTGTCAACGATGTAGGCGGCGTCAGTACGGACTGCCTGTGTCGCTTTTGGCTGCGTCCATTGATAGAGCGTATTGTTGCTTGCGTCGGTAATCTTGAGAATGTAAGTCGTTGGGATTGCTTGCCCAAGCCTTGCGAGTGAAGCGTCGTAGTTTACCTCGTCAGCGATAGACAGGAAGGCGCCGTCACCGATTGCCGATGCGCCGTAGCAGGCATCAGGTTTCGTAAGGTAAGCATCCGAGTAACATTGGTATGCGTTTGGCACGTCCATCATAGCGTCCGCGGTGGCGATAACCTTATTGGTGCCGACAGTAAGCATAGCTTTTACGGCTGGGACGTTACGCGATCCGGGCAACGCGTAACGTAATGACTCTGCGCCAGGGAAATCATAGTCATAGTCGTAGAGACACTTTTTACTGCCATCAGGATCTGCCGGGTTGTCCACTGTCGGGAGGGTTTGGTCGGTACACGGATAGCCGGGCAGAGGTGCCTTATTATCGTAGAGCACAGAGCCTGCGCCAGTATCGGTGGTGTCATTAATCAGTGAGACGTAATCCATTGGCTTGAAGCTGGATCCCGGCGAGGTTAAGGTCGTGGCATAGTTGATCTGGCCATAATTCGGATCCAGGAAGTTCACCCCACCCACAAGGGTTACGATTTGCCCCGTCTTCACATCCTCTCCAACCATAGCTTCCTGGTTACCGTTATACTTGGCGATGTTGGTACGGTTGTTTTGAACCAGCGTGTCGGCTTCATCTTGCAGATTGGTATCAAGAGCCGTGATGACTTTCCAGCCGCCCCGGTTCACAACGCTCGCACCGTATTTCTGCTCAAGTTGTTGCTTGGCGGCAAGAACGTAGTAGGGATATTGAATGCCGTTGTACTTCGACGTAAGAGGTTTGACTTCAGACAAGACATCAACCTTTTTGGCGGCATCGGCCTGGGCTTGGGTGATATACCCGGACTTCACCATTTGGTCGAGGACATAATGCTGCCGTGTAAGCAACGCTGTAGAGTCGAAGTTGTTGACACTTACGGCAGGGTTGTACTTCGGGCTGCTGTATGGCGAGTAATATGGTGGGTCCTGCGGAATCGAGGCCAGCATGGCAGCTTGTGCAAGCGACAACTGCGACGCGTTGATGCCGAAGTAATCCTGCGCGGCGGCCTGGACGCCGTACTCAATATTGCCGTACGGCGCAATGTTTTCATAGCCCGTTAGAATTTCAGGCTTAGAATATGAACGGCTCAGGTCAACTGCTAGGATGAGTTCCTCGATTTTGTGCGTAAACGTGCGTTGGTTTGTCCAGCCCATGTTGAGCTTAACGAGCTGCTGAGTGATGGTTGACCCACCTTGCAGACCACCCCCGCTGCCGCCAAAGAGGTCGGAGACTGCCGCACGAAGAATACCTTTGATGTTAAAGGCGCCTTCAGTATAAAAGCTGCGGTCTTCGATAGAGACGGTCGCTTCATTCATATATTGCGAGATTTGGTTGGCCGGCACAGGAATACGTTTGTCCGAGTCGTAATCTTGGAATAATACTTTGGTGCCGGTACGGTCGTAATACGTAATGCTGCCGCCAATGTTGGTGCCGGAAATGTTTTTGAGGTCAGGCAGGTTCTTGCGATAGTACGCGAAAAGTCCAACGACCAAGACAAACATCAGCACGATACCGATGCCGAGCAGCTTCAAAGCCATAATTGCGCCGTCACGGCTAAACCAAAAACGGGCAAGCTCGCGAGGTTTCAAACGGAAGAGCAGACGCTTCCAGCGGTTCTTAGGCATGCGGCTTAAGTACGCGGCGCGTCGGCGCGCTTTAGCGTCACGGCGTTCACGAATACGGTCCGACAAGCTGTGGTGCAACTTAATAGTGTTGCCGCTTTTCGTCGTATAAGTACTTTTAGAAGGCCGTCGTCGGGGTTGCGGTTGCTTCGGCTTCGGGTTTGTCATCCGGTTTTTCGTCTCCCTTGGAAAGTGATTCCCCACAATTATAGCAAACGTATCAGCTAAAGGCGCAAGTACAAAAGCTGCAATTTTGCTGAGCCTTGCAGCTGGCACGCAGCTTCTTCGGTGGATTCAGGCAAAAAAGTAAGTTATACTACAGGCAATGCGAATCATCGACCCCACGTTCCATCAATATTTCTATATGCGCTCACAATTTTCGACGCATATATAATAAGGAGTAATGATGACACTTTCTGAAGACCTACAATGGCGCGGCCTCATCAAGGACCGTACGTTTGAGAAGATTGATTGGCTGGACACGCCGAAGACGTTTTACCTTGGCATGGACTGCAATTCGGCAGACAGCCTGACGATTGGCAACCTTGCTGTCGTTATGCTCGCCAAACGTTTGCAGATGGCAGGGTGGAAGGCGGTTATCCTCGTCGGCGGAGCTACCAGCCTCATCGGCGATCCGGGCGGCAAAAACGAAGAGCGGCCGTTGAAGACGCGCGAAGAAGTCGCGCACAACGTTGCGGGCATTAAGGCGCAAGTCTCAAAATTGTTTGAAGGCGAAGAGTTTACGCTCGTGGACAACTACGACTGGTTTAAAGAAATCGGCTACCTCGAATTTCTCCGTGACGTCGGCAAACATTTCAGCATGACTGAGCTCGTGCAGCGCGACTTCATCGCTACGCGCATGGGCGAAGGCGGCGGCGGGATCAGCTACGCGGAGTTTAGCTACAATCTTATTCAAGGTTATGATTTTTGGTGGTTGTTTAAGAATCACGGCGTAAAATTGCAAATTGGCGGTTCCGACCAATGGGGCAACATGCTTTCTGGTGCGCCGCTCATACGCAAAAAAGAGGGCAAAGAAGTGCACGCCATGAGCATGCCGCTGGTTATTAATAAGGCAACGGGCGTGAAGTTCGGCAAGTCCGAGGCCGGCGCCGTCTGGCTCGATGCGGCGCGTACCACGCCGACGCAAATGTACCAGTTCTGGATGAACGCTGATGACCTAGGTATCGTTGACTACCTCAAGCTCTACACAATGCTTGCGAAGGAAGAAGTCGACGAAATTGTCGAGAAGCATTTTGCTGCGCCTGCCAAGCGTTTTGCGCAAAAGCGTTTGGCACAGGAAGTCACGAAGCTCGTACACGGAGAGGAAGAAATGCAGTTGGCCGAGCGTGTGACGGAGTTCCTCGTAGGCACGCGCGCGATTGCCGAAGCCGACGACGTGGCGCTTGGAGCCTTACGCAAAGAAATTCCAAACACCAAGGCAAACGTCGGCAGCTCAGTCGTAGAAACGCTCGTTTCGGCAGATCTCGCGTCATCAAACTCTGAGGCGCGCCGTCTGTTGCAAGGCAACGCCATTTCCGTGAACGGCCAAAAGGTAACGCGCGAAACATTTGAGGCCAACGATTTTACGAATGGTCGCTTACTGCTGCGCCGAGGCAAGGCTTTCAAAGATTCCGCGCTCGTCGAACGTACGAACGAAGGATAGGCCTTGCAATCGCGGGCACCTAAGCGTACGATTGCCGCGCCGCCGCGAACAGCGCCGGTGGAATTTACGATGTTGCACTACACAAGTCCGCTCACTGACGTGAAAGGCGTGGGCGAAGCGCTTGCGCGTAAGTTCGATGCGCTCGGCGTGTACGACGTCGGCGATCTCATCAATTATTTTCCGCGAAAGTACGAAGATTATTCGCAGATGATGGCGATTGACTCGTTGAAGCCCGGCGTCGTAAGCATTGAGGCGACAATTGCGCCGGCCGTTGGGCATTACGTTCGTCGCGGCCTGCACATTACCGAGGCAAACGCCACGGACAAAACCGGCAGCGTACGGCTGGTGTGGTTCAACCAGCCGTACCGTGCCGCGGCCATCAAGCCCGGGCAAAAATATTTTATCTCGGGCAATTACGAGCTGAGTTCCCGAAGGTTTGCCGTCCTTAACCCGAGCGCTGAGCTGGCCAGCGATTTTCCGGTAAACACGGCGCGCATCGTACCTGTATATCGCGAGACAAAGGGATTTACCTCAAACCAAATTCGTCGTGCCGTGCGCGAAGCGTTGCCGCTGATTCATACGACGAAGGAAACGCTGCCGTCGTGGCTGCTCAAGGAACAAAAGCTTGTAAGCCGCGCGGAAGCGTTGGAGCAAATCCATTTTCCGGCGTCGGCCGAAATGCTCGCCAAGGCAAAGGAGCGGTTGGCGTTTGAGGAAGTCTTTCAGCTTACGCTCGCCGCGCTGTATAACAAGTATGAGTTGGCCGGCGATCCGGGCGTGCCGATTGCCTTCGACGAAAAGTTGGCAAAGGATTTTGTTGCGAGCCTGCCGTTCAACCTTACGGACGCGCAGCGCAAAACCGTGTGGCAAATTTACCAGGACATGCAGCATACGCAGCCGATGAACCGTCTTGTGGAGGGTGACGTCGGCTCCGGCAAAACCGTCGTAGCGACTATGGCGGCGCTGATGGCTTTGGCGGCCGGGCACCAAGCTGCGCTCATGGCGCCGACGGAATTGCTTGCACGCCAGCACGCCGACACTATTTATACGATGCTCGAACGCCTTGGCCTTGCAGACAAACTCGTTTTGCTCGTCGGTGGCATGAAGCCTACGGAGAAAACGCGCGCGCAAAAATACATCGCGGCAGGTGGCGCTCATTTTATCGTCGGCACACACGCGCTCATCCAGGAAAAGGTGAAGATGGACAACTTAAGTTTGGCGATCGTTGACGAGCAACACCGCTTTGGCGTTGAGCAGCGTAAGAATCTTATGGCGAAGTCCGGCAGCATGCCGCACCTCCTGAGTCTTACGGCGACGCCGATTCCGCGGTCACTAGCCTTAACGTTGTACGGCGAGCTTGACGTTTCGATCCTCGCCGAAAAACCGCCGGGCCGTCAGCCGGTGCACACGTCCATCGTTTCACCCAACTCACGGAAGCAACTGTACGAGGCGATCGAGAAACAGTTGGCCGCCGGCCGGCAAATGTTCGTCGTCTGCCCGTTGATTTCAGAATCCAGCGCCGTCAAAAGCTCCTCAGCCGAAAAAGTCTTCGAGCAACTCAGCAAAAAAGAATTCAAACATCGCCGCGTCGCATTATTACACGGTAAAATGAAGCCGGCCGAAAAACAAACGGTTATGGAAGCCTTTGCCAAGGGCGAGTACGACATTCTCGTGGCAACGACCGTCATTGAGGTGGGCGTGGACGTGCCGAACGCCAGCGTCATGCTCGTAGAATCGGCCGACCGTTTTGGCCTCAGCCAGATCCATCAGCTGCGCGGACGCATCGGGCGCGGCGGCCACGAAGGTTTTTGCTATTTGGTAATGAGTGATTCCAAAGCTCCGCCCGCGCGCCTCAGGGCGTTGGAACGCAGCAATGACGGCTTCAAACTTGCCGAGCTTGACCTTGAACTTCGCGGACCGGGCGCAATTTACGGATCGCTGCAGCACGGCCCGCTTGACCTACGCGTGGCCAAACTTACCGATGTTGCACTTATTGCGGAGGCGCGTAAGGCCGCGCAAGATTTCATTGATCGCCATGAAGATTTGTTACAATATCCGGAGCTAAGCAAAGCAATCGCGCGCCTGCGCAGCGTAACGAATTTGAACTAATGTATTCAGGAACTACCCTTACTCCAATCTCCGGCCGCCTGTTGGGCGCTCATCAGAAGATCGACCGCCTCGCGCGGACGTCGCTTGAGACGCTAGTGCCGGGCGTGAAATTTCCAAGCATTAAAGATATTTTGCATTTTGAGGGCGCGAACGGCCCGGACGCCATTAAGCGTAAAAGTCCGGCGCAAGACGAGCCGTGGCATTATTTTGAGCCGTTCAACCCGGACGACAAACAACTGATCGGGCTTATCGAGGGCCATTATGCAGCGCTCATCAAGGCGTTGAAGGCTGAGGACGAAATCCACGCGGCCTTTGAAGCTTCGTGGTTGGCGCACGCGCTTGTCGATGGGCTTACGCCGGCGCACCATTATCCTTACGAAGAAAAACTGGCGGAAATCCGTGGTGGCGAAGGCAAAGAGAGCCGTGACACCATTCGAGGCAAGCTCATCATGCCCGGCGAAACCAAGCGCGAGCAGCTCCGCAATAACTGGCAAATGTGGGGGCCGCGCGGTTTGCTTTTCTCGCACGGACGTTTTGAGTGGGGAATCGCCGGCATCATCACGCCAATGCGCGCACGGTCGTTCGCGCCGAGCGCTGAAGATATCGCAGAGGTTCAGCGCGACGGTGTTGTGGAATTGTTTCGCCGTAAGGCGCAGCAAATCGCCGGCCTCGATTTGTACGAGCAATATTTGCATTGGGGCTGGACGCCGCGTTTGGCGCGCGTCGTGAAGCGTCAGCTGGTGCCGGTTGTCGTGGAAGTTGTAACGCTGGCGTGGTACGCGGCCAACGCCGAGGCGACGCGATGAGGGTAATTGCCGGCGAGCTGGGCGGGCGGCATTTTGACTCGCCGCATTCGCACCGCACGCATCCAATGAGCGACCGCGTGCGCGGGGGCTTGTTCAATACGCTTGGCGACATCGTCGGCCTCAAAGTGCTCGACGCGTTTGCCGGCACCGGCGCACTAAGCTTCGAGGCCGTAAGCCGCGGCGCTGCGTCGTCGTTGGCCATCGAGAATGACCGGCCGGCACAAAAACAAATCGAGGCAAACATTGCAGTGCTCGGCGTTGGAGACCGTGTGCGGCTCATCAAAAGCTCCAGCAACGCATGGCTTACGACGAGCCCGAACGAAACGTTCGATATCATATTGTGCGACCCACCGTACGACGACCTGCAACTAAACTTACTCGCGCGCTTAGCGGTGCGCGTTACGCAAAACGGTTTGCTCGTATTGTCGTGGCCGGCCAACGCCGAGGCGCCGTCGTTTGAAGGTTTAGAGAATGTAGCCGAACGCAACTACGGCGACGCGCAACTTTTGTTCTACCGTAAAGATTAATCGACAGTGCTTTTGCCGTCGAACTGGTCCTCAAAGGGCGACTTCTTTTTCTCGTGCTTGAGCTTTGGCATCGGCTCGTTAGCGTCTGCGGCATGGATTTCGAGATAGCGTATCGCTGGCGCCGCTGCATACATGAGCGACAAAACGATTGATACGGGAAGTCCGGCGTACGGCACGAACTCGATAACATTGAAGGTTGCCACGACCGCTACAACGGTCCACATCGCCTTGCTGTGTTTTTTGGCGGCTGCGGCGCTGCGGCGCATTGCTTCCATAGCCGAAACGCCCTCATCGAGGACGTAATATGGCGCCAGCATAAAATACTTCATGGCAAAAAAGTACGGTATGATGAGGAAAATAAGCCCGGCTCCGTAGAGCATGACGAGCAGCGCACTTACGAGAAGATAAGGCAAGACAAATGCACGCCCGCTCACCCACATTTCTTTGATCTCTACGCTTTCACCGCGAGCGCCGGCAAGCAGCGCGAGCGTTGAAGCGGGCAATACGACAAGAAAAGTTGCGGCCGAGGCCAAGCCGAACGCCAAACCGATAATTGTTGCGGCCGTTGCCGGGGTGTGCGTCTTTTCTACTAAAAACAAAACGCCGACCGTGAGCAAAAAGCCGCCGAGCGGAATAGCAAACAAGCCTACGATTGTCCAAAAGTTACGCGCAATGGCGCGCAGGCTTGGCACAAATAAATTCCAGCCGTTTGTCAGTTGCGGTGTTTGCGCGCCGGCTGGCGCAGCGGATTGTTCGGACATAATTGCTCCTTCTTTACCGCAAAGTATGGGGCAAACGCCAGACGAAATCAAATGGCATCTGGCAAGCGTATGTTTTATAATGAGCGGCAGCGGGAACGTGGCGAAATTGGTAGACGCGCTAGCCTTAGGAGCTAGTGGAGCAATCCGTGGAGGTTCGATTCCTCTCGTTCCCACCATATTTTGTTATTGACGTGGCTTTCGGGCTTGTTATCATACATAAGACGTTTCAAATAAAGGAAAAGAAAATGGCCGAAACAGAACATGTCTCTGCGCAAGCGCACGCAGCGACTTTTAGTAAAAAGATGCGCATGGTGGCGCTTATTGTCGTGTCTTTGGCGTTCGTAATGGACTTGCTGGATTCAACGATCGTCAACATTGCGATTCCCTCGATCCAAACAAACTTGGGTGCGAGTTATGCGGCTATTCAGTGGCTTATCGCCGGCTACGCGTTGACGTTTGCCTTACTGCTCGTTACGGGCGGCCGTATGGGCGACGTGTTTGGCTATAAGAAGATTTTTATGATCGGCGTCGGCGGCTTTACGATTGCCTCGCTTCTTAGCGGGATTGCGCCGAATCCGGCGTTATTAATCGTCGCCCGATTGTTGCAAGGCTCGATGGCGGCGCTTATGGTGCCGCAAGTTATGTCGCTCATGCAGATTATGTACAAACCTGAGGAACGCGGCGCTATCAACGGTTTGTTCGGTGCGCTTGGCGGCTTGGCGGCGTCGCTCGGCCCGGTCATTGGCGGGTTGCTTATTAAGGCGAACGTTTTTGGTTGGGATTGGCGCCCGATCTTCCTTATTAACGTGCCGATTGGCATTTTTGGGTTGCTGGCCGCGGCAAAATATTTGCCTAACGGCAAGTCCGAGCACCCGCTTAAGCTCGACCTCGTGGGCACCGGCATTATTATGGCCGCCATGGTGTTGTTGGTCTTCCCGCTGATCCAGGGCCGCGACCTTGATTGGCCAATCTGGACGTTCATTATGATGGCGGCAGCCGCGCCGGTCTTCGTACTGTTTGCGTGGTGGCAGCGGAAGAAGGACGCGATGGACCATTCGCCGTTGGTGCTGCCATCGCTGTTTAAGTCGCGGTCGTTTGGCCTTGGCCTCGGCGTGAACTTGTTGTTTGAGGCCGCGATGCTCGGATTCTTTTTGACCTCAACGCTATTGTTCCAAATTGGTATCGGCTTCAGCGCGATTCATGCGGCGCTGACCGGCTTGCCGTTGGCGTTCGGCATTGCACTTACGATGGGTCTCGCCGGCAAGGTTATTCCTAAGCTTGGCCGCCGCGCAATTAATATTGGCACCGCCATCATGGCCGTCGGCGTCGTGACCTTCAGCGCCGTATCTCACCATTACGGTCTTGGGATACACTCGTGGCAGTTCATTCCGGGCTTGCTGATTGTGGGAATTGGCATGGGCTTTGTGTTTGCCTCGCTCTTTGCTGCTGTGTTGAACGATGTTGACCCGCGCGATGCCGGTTCGGCGTCGGGAGCTCTTAACGCTGTGCAGCAGGTGGGCGGCGCAATCGGCATCGCCGTAATTGGCGTGCTGTTCTTCGGACAATTACATAACGGTGCCGTGCCAAGCTTTGCAACACAGGAAAACGCACTGCGTAGTAGTTTGACGGCCGAACACGTACCGGCCAGTGTGCAGACGAGTATCGTAAACTCGACGAAGCAATGTTTTGTTGACCGTTCGCAAGAAAAAGATTCGTCGAAGACACCGCCGAGCTGCCAGCAGTCGTCCGCGAGCAAAGCAAGCCACGCGGTGACGGCTACGATAACGAAGGCTGCAGAACAAGCTAACAACACCAATTTTAACCGCGCGTTCCGTTGGACCGTCGGTTATGAATTGTGTATGATGGCCATCGTCTTTACGTTGGCGCTGTTCTTGCCGAAGCGCTTCAAGGCTTCAGCCTACAACGAGATTTAGGCGTCTTCGCCTCAGAAAAAGCCGGACGCTTTGTCCGGCTTTTGATGTTTAGATCATGAAGTTGGCGTTGGCGGCAGTTCGTATAATGCTGCCGTGCTGCCGCTGTCGACGGGGCAGGCAACGATGAATTCGCCTTTGTGTGGGTTTGAGGTGTAGGAGATTGTGACCGCACTTTCGCCGTGGGGCGTGACTGTGCCTGAGCCGTTAACGATAGCCAACTCGCTAGTCTTTGGCGTCTTGTAAAGGTCGGTGCCGTAGGTAGTAGCACCTGCCTTATTCTCGAATCCTACGCCGTACTCAGTATTTTTGAAAAGCGCTGCGGTTGCGTAGTGACCGGCGTTATCCGGCGCACATATAACAGTTTGGCCGGGTTCGGGTAGGACGACCGGCACGCCGCCAGCGCATGCCTCGGCGCTCACCGTTAAACCACCTAAGCATAATAGTCCCGCTGCTACGCGCCGGGTATTGTGATTACCAAAATTACCGAGTTCAACCCTCATGAACGATCTCCCTTAGGCTTATGATTGCCCGAGTATATCGTAAGGCTCGTAATCTCCACAAGTCTTGGAGTTCTGCGATTTCATGTTCGAACACAGAAAAATGCGCAAACGGGCACTAAGCTTGTCCCCCCTTGCGCTTATGAGGGGGTCGTAGGGCGCCTAGGCGTGGGCTGTTTGCGTGCCCGCAAACGTCGACGCTAGAACTTCCAAGATAACGACGAAGTAGGGTAACGGTGAGGCAAATCTTGCGCACACGAGGTTCTTGAGGTAAACTAGCGTATATATGAAGCGATTCGTCAAACTTCTTAGCCATACATTGCCGGTTCCGGCCCGGTAAGTTTGCTTTTATTGAAGAAACGCGCCGGGTTTGCCCGGCGTTTTTGTTTACCGAAGGCGGGAGTATTCATGAAAAGTAAATTTCTTTTCTCTCCTGCGTTATAATAATGAATAAGACTAAGGAATTTTGACATGGCACTTACGACTCAGCCTTACAAAGGCGCGCGCGACTTTTATCCCGAAGACAAACGATTGCAAAAGTATATGTTCGGCGTCATGCGCCGCACTGTTGAGAGCTTTGGCTACGAAGAATACGACGCGCCGATTCTTGAGCCGATCGAAATGTACCTCGCCAAGTCCGGCGAAGAAATCGTCAACGAACAAACCTACGCCTTTGAAGACCGCGGTGGCCGGCGCGTCGCCATCCGTCCGGAAATGACGCCGACGGTCAGCCGCATGGTCGCCGCCAAACGGCAAGAGCTGGCGTATCCGCTTCGCTGGTACTCAATCCCAAACTTGTGGCGTTACGAACGACCTCAGCGCGGACGTTTGCGCGAGCACTGGCAGCTCAACGTTGATATTTTTGGCTTGCCTGGGCAAACGTCCGAGGCAGAAATCATTCAAACGGCCGATGCCATCCTTAAGAATTTCGGCGCCACGCACGACATGTACACCATCAAGCTCAACAGCCGCAAGCTGACGGACTTTATCATGCGTGATTATTTGAAGGTTGACGGTGTACAGGCACAAACGCTTATCAAACTCATCGACCGCATGCACAAAATGGACCGCGCGGCGTTTGAAGCCGAAGTGGACGCCATGTTTTCGCCGTCGCAGCGTGACGCTGGGGCGAGCAACAAGCTTATCGGACTTCTGAAGATCAAACAAATTGAGCATTTGCCGCAAGCCGTTCGCGAGCACGGCTCCATCAAAGAAATTCAGAACCTTATGGGTCTGCTGAACGAAGCGCGCATTTCTAATGCTGTTTTTGACATCACGCTCATGCGCGGTTTTGATTATTACACCGACATCGTCTTTGAAGTTTTCGACAACGATCCCGAGAACAACCGCTCAATGTTCGGCGGAGGACGTTACGACGGCCTCGTAGGTTTGTTCGGCGTTGAACCGGTGTCGACCGTCGGGTTTGGTATGGGTGATGTGACGTTGCAGAATTTCCTCGAGGCGCACGACTTGTTGCCGCCGCTCCGTTCCGAAACGGATGTGTACGCGGTGCTCATCGGCGATGTGTACGCCAAAGCGCAGCATGTCATTGGTGAACTTCGTGAGATGGGTCTCAACGTTGCCGTTGACAGCACCGGCCGCAAGGCCGCGTTGCAAATCAAAACGGCCGTGAAAAAGGGCGTGCACTACGCAATCTTCATCGGCGAAAAGGAACTCGCCGAAGGACTATATGAAGTCCGCAACCTCATGACAGGCGTGAGCGAACGCCACAGTGCATCGCGCATCGTCAGCATCGTGAAAGATTATCGGGGCGACGACGACTAATGACCGGCGCGAATCATATCGCCACCGGCGCGTTGATTGGCGCGACATTTAGCGCCCCGGTCGTCGTGCCTTTGGCGTTTGTTTCGCACTTTGCGATGGACGCGCTGCCGCACTTTGGCAACAAAGGTTTTTCGCGCCGTTCAAAACGTTTTATTGCTGTGGTGACGATTGACGCGTTGATTGTCGTTGCAATTACGGCGACGATCATCGTCCTCAAGCCGCATCACTGGCAATTAATGCTTGCCGGTGGCGTATTGGCCATGATGCCCGATGCCGTGCACGCGCCGAACTTTCTTCGCGAGCTGCGCGGCCGCGAGATGCACCGGCACGAAAGCCGCCTCTCGCGCCTGCACGGCCGCGTCCAGCGCGAATACGCGTGGGGCATTATCGTTGAGGTTGTTTGGCTGGCGCTTATCGCGCCGTTTTTGTTGCGCGCGCTATGATGCGACGAGTGGTTGCGGCGCGAGGGCGAATGCTTCGCAGCTCGCGTCACAATCCGGGAGCCATTGCACCCTAAGATTTTGGTTTGGCGAAGTCTCTTGTGTTCTGAAGGCGCAGCCGTCATGCAGAATCGCCATGGATTGCGGGTCGTAAATCTCAGTGCCTTGTACGTGCATCGACCCTCCCTTAAGATGCGCTTCAAGTTTGCCGACCGTGCAGCTCTCAAGGGAAAGCTTCGCTGTCTTTAGCGACTCGGTGATAGCGCGGTTAACGAATAGGCCTCCGATTGCGATATCCTGCAATGCGACCTTTAAGTTGCGGCCGGTTGCTTCTACGCTCGAAAGCTCGGCACCACTTCCGCGGCCGAACGCCAGCATGGCGCTGCCGATTCTGCAGCCGGCCTCGCGCTTAAGGGTCAGCAGGCCGCTGTCGTCCATCTCCCACGTCGCGCCTTCTGTCTCGAGCGTTGTGTCCTCACATCGGGTCGCCGCAATGCGTAGCCGAAAGCCGTCCTGCTCTGCCAGACGGACGCGTGTAGGAGTTTGTTCTAATCTATGCCTAAGAAATTCTGTCATTACGGAACATTAACGTTATGTGCGGCCAAAGTCAATATGCGGCTTTTAAAACCTGGCGTCATCTGTTACAGTAATGGCTTATGCAAGCACAACTCAAGAAAATCTCCGACACCAAAGTTCAATTGACTCTTACGGCCGACACCGAAACGCTGGCGAACGCCAAGCAAGCCGCGTTGGCCGAACTCGCCAAAGAAGTCCGCGTGCAGGGTTTTCGCCCAGGCAAAGCACCGGCAAATCTCGTTGAGAAACAAGTCAGCCAGCAGGCACTGCAGAGCGAGTTCCTCGACCGCGTCATGAACGTCATGTACTCTAAGGCGCTCGACGACCACAAGCTTCACCCCGTTGCGCAACCGGAAGTCAAAGTGCAAAAGTTTGTGCCGTTCGACACGGTGGAGATTGAGGCAATCGTTGAAGTCATCGGCGAGGTAAAGTTGCCGGACTACACAAAGATGAAAGTCGCCAAGAAACCCGTGAAGGTTGAGGCGAAGGAAGTTGACGAGGTCGTTGAAAACCTTCGTGAACGCGCCTCAGAAAAGAAGGACGTGGACCGCGCTGCGAAACTTACGGATCAAACGTGGATCGACTTCAAAGGCACAGACGCCAAGACCAAAGAGCCGATTGCCGGCGCCGACGGCGAAAATTATCCGCTCGTGCTCGGCTCGGGCAACTTCATTCCGGGCTTTGAGGAAGAGCTTATCGGTCTCAAGACGAACGACGAAAAGACTTTTGACATCACGTTTCCTAAGGATTACGGCGTAAAAGATTTGCAGGGCCGCAAGGTTTCTTTCACCGTTACGATCAACAAAGTCCAAGAAGTCGTGAAGCCGAAGCTGGACGAAGAGTTTCTTAAGAAAGTCGGGCCGTTCAAGACGCTTGCAGAACTTAAGGCCGACATCAAAGGCCAGCTTGAGCAAGAGAAGGAAGAGCAAGCCGCCCGCGATTACGCCGACGAAGTCTTGCTGGGCGTGACCAAGAAGGCAACCGTAGCGATTCCCGAGTCGCTCATCTCAGAGCAAATTGACCGCCTCATCGACGACCAACGCCGCAACCTCGTGTACAGCGGCCAAACGTGGCAGGAATTTTTGAAGAGCGAAGGCGTTGACGAAGACGGCTACCGTAAGAAGATTCAGCCGGACGCCGAGCTGCGCGTCAAGGCCGGCCTCGTGCTTGCCGAAGTTGCAGAGAAGGAAAAGGTTACGGTGACAGCCGACGACCTTTCGGCGCAAATCCAAATGCTCAAAGGTCGTTACACCGATCCAAAAATGCAAGCCGAGCTCGACACACCTGAGGCGCGACGCGACATTGCCTCACGCATCCTTAGTCAGAAGACGGTCGACAAGCTCGTAGGCTACGCTTCGGCCAAGGCCGCAAAGCCGGCTGCAAAATAATTAGCACTCTTGACGCGTGAGTGCCAGCGTTCTACTATAAAAGAACGTAACTTGCGAGGATAAAACCATGACCAATCCAACTGCTATGCTTGTACCAACTGTGATTGAGAGCGAAGGGCAGCATGAGCGCGCTTATGACATTTACAGCCGTTTGCTGCGCGACCGCATTGTGTTCTTAGGCGACGAAGTAAACCAGGTGACGGCCAATCTCGTCGTTGCGCAGCTTTTGTTCCTGCAAGCTGAGGATGCCAAGAAAGATATCTTCTTTTACATCAACAGCCCGGGCGGCAGCGTGTACGACGCCATGGCAATTTACGACACGATGCAATACGTGACCAACGACATTCAGACCGTTGGCATTGGTATCCAGGCGTCGGCCGCGGCGTTCTTGCTCAGCTCCGGGACGAAAGGCAAACGTTTTGTGCTGCCGAACTCAACGGTTATGATTCACCAACCTTCCAGCGGCACGCGCGGCAAAGTGACCGACCAAGAAATCGACCTCAAAGAATCGCTGCGGATTAAGAAGGCGCTCGAAGCGATCATGGCGCAGAACACCGGCCAAAAGCTTGAGAAGATTCATGTGGACATGGAGCGCGACTTTTGGATGACCGCGCCGGAGGCAAAAAAATACGGCCTCGTGGACGACGTTATCACCACGCCGCCCAAGCTCGCAAAGTCGTAACATACTATTAGCGTAAAGTAAGAAAGGCGCAGAACGTGGCGGTCAATGTAAACCTTGGCGGCATCTCGTTTGAAGTTGTCAATCCGGCGAACCCTGCCGAACTTTCCGACGGCCGTTGCCTTGAAATGGCCCGGTTGTCGCTCGCGGCCTTTACTCATAACGAAGACCAGTTGCCAGAGCATTGCCGCCATACGACGGAGCAGGTGGCATATTTCTTAGGCATCGAGGACATGCCGGAGTACATTGCGGCGCAGCGCAATCCACAGTTGCTCGTGGGCGTGAAGTATGGCGCGGAGCAACGGCTGTGGCGGCCGCGCACTGCGCTCGCCGTTGAAACCGAGAGCGATCGGTTGGTGGGCTTTGCCTCAACTGCAGACAATGTGTCCGGCTCCGAAGCCGCACAACGAGTGAAGAGCGCCTGGCTTCCTAAGAGGCACCGTACTTTACGGATGATCGCCGTCGAGCCGGAGTTTCAAGGCCGCGGCGTTGGTCACGCGCTCGCGTTGCTTTCGTGGGAGACTGCCATACCTGGGCAACCGGCCAGCGCTTATGCGCTTATGAACGAGGGCTCCCGCCGGAACTTTTTTCTGCATAGCAGCGGGCTGCAGATGGATCACAGAAGCGGGCCTTCCGGACGGCAATCTTACGGCGAAGGCGACAATCATTCGTCGCAGTTTCGCTATCACAGCCCGGGGCTGAACGGCGCCCGCAAAGCGGCTGAACACATACGCAGAAAATATCCTGCGGTTGCCGATGCCGTGACGCAAAGTGCTTGACAATTATCTTGCCTTCAGGCAAACTTTAAAGTAAGAAGTAGTGTAAGTTCGGGGCGGTGTGCTTACTTGCAGCAAGGCAAGTGGCGCAGAAGCTGCAACTTAGGGACCTTCGCGTGATCCATTATCAACACGGTTTGTCATATATATGTATGGCAAAAGTCGTCGCCTGCGGCCGCAGACGGCGGCCATAACAAAGGGGAACTGCTGCTCGATGGCAAAAAGCACCACAACAAGCGCACGCGTGTATTACACGAAGCGCGACGATGCAATCGACCTTCAAAACTTGGTCGATCATCAGAACCGTTCATTTCAATGGTTTATTGAGGAAGGCCTCGGCGAACTCTTAGCCGAAATCAGCCCGATCGAAGATTACACCGGCACCAAGCTTAGCTTGCGTTTCAAGGAATATCACTTTGAAGATCCAAAGATGAGCGAAGCCGACGCGCGCGAAAACAACGTCAGCTACGACGTGCCGCTCAAGGCAACTGTCGAGCTTACCAACAAAGTCACCGGCGAAGTTAAAGAGCAGGAAATCTACCTCGGCGACTTCCCGGGCATGACCAAGCGTGGCACGTTCGTAATCAATGGCGCAGAGCGCGTCGTCGTGAGCCAACTTATCCGCTCGGCCGGCGTGTTCTTTACGTCCGACCAACACGGTGCAACAAACTTGTACGGCGCAAAGGTCATCCCTGGCCGCGGCGCATGGCTTGAGTTTGAGACAGCCGCTAACGGCGCTATTTACGTCAAGATCGACCGCAAGCGCAAGCTCGCCGTCACGACACTTCTCCGTGCCCTCGGCATGAGCGAAGCGCAAATGAAGGAAGCCTTCAAGCACGTCGACCAAGGCAAAGCCAGCCACATCGAGGCAACTTTGGAAAAAGACCCGTCGCGCGGCCAAAGCGATGCTTTGATCGAAGTCTACCGCCGCTTGCGCCCGGGCGACCTCGCTACTGTCGATAACGCCCGTGCGTTGATCGAAAACATGTTCTACAACTTCAAACGCTTTGACTTCTCTCGCGTTGGTCGCTACAAGATCAACAAGCGTTTGAACCTCGACGTGCCGAACACCGTTGAGAATCGCGTCATGCGCCTCGAAGAC
The DNA here is from genome assembly GCA_036568905.1 of Saccharimonadales bacterium (SeqCode). Taxonomy (GTDB): domain Bacteria; phylum Patescibacteriota; class Saccharimonadia; order Saccharimonadales; family UBA4665; genus DATCRQ01. Next base: position 349,991 of record DATCRQ010000001.1, read on the forward strand.
CTCGTGGCTATCATCGCCGAACTCATCCGCATGAACGTCACGCAAGAACCGGCCGACGACATCGACAGCCTTGCCAACCGCCGCGTCAAACTCGTTGGCGAACTTGTCCAGCGCCAGTTCCGCATCGGTTTGCTCCGCATGGAACGCAACACCAAAGACCGCATGAGCATGAGCGAGATCGAAACAGTCACGCCCGGCCAGCTCATCAACGCCCGCCCGGTCGTTGCTGCTGTCCGCGAATTCTTCGCCAGCTCGCAGCTCTCGCAGTTTATGGACCAAATCAACCCGCTTTCAGAGCTTGCGCACAAACGCCGCCTCAGCTCGATGGGTCCTGGCGGTTTGAGCCGCGAACGCGCCGGCCTCGAAGTCCGCGACGCGCATGCCACGCATTACGGCCGCATTTGTGCCGTTGAAACGCCGGAAGGCGCGAACATCGGCCTCGTGCTTAACCTTGCCAACTACGCACGCATCAACGAATATGGTTTTGTTGAAACGCCGTACCGTAAGGTCGTCACGGCTGTCCCGGCCGCGAAGATCGCCGGCCACATCGCCGGCGTTGACCTCGAAGACGAAAACGGCAAAGTGCTCGTCAAAAAAGGCACAAAGATTACCGAAGCCGACGCCAAAAAACTTGCCACTATCAAGACGCAAGCCACATGGCCGGTCAAGGCAAAAGTTACCGGCGAAGTCGTATACCTCGACGCAGCTGCTGAAGAATCGGCAGTTATCGCCGGTGCTGGTGTTGAGGTTGACGAAGACGGCTACTTCGTGGAAGAGCGCATCAGCGTTCGTACGCACTTGAAGTCCGGCGAAGTCGACACCGACGAAGTCACGCACATGGACGCCGCCCGCAACCAAATCATCGGTTCCAGCGCCGGCCTCATTCCGTTCATCGAAAAGAACTACGTGTACCGTTCGTTGATGGGTTCTAACCAACAGCGCCAAGCAGTGCCGCTCATCCAGCCAGAAGCGCCGATCGTCGGCACTGGCCTCGAAGCCGCAGCCGCCCGTAACACCGGTCAGCTCGTCCTCGCCGAAGCAAACGGCGAAGTCGTTGAAGCCAACGCGCAGCGCGTGAAGGTTAAGTACGCTGAAGGTGTCGTAACCTACGAGCCGCTGCACTTCGTCCGCTCCAACGAAGGCACGAGCATCAACCAAAAGGTCGCCGTGCGCACCGGCGACAAAGTGAAGACCGGCGACGTGCTTATCGAAGGCATGTCCATCGAGGGCGGCGAACTCGCCCTTGGCAAAAACCTCATCGCGGCGTTCATGCCGTGGGGTGGTTACAACTTTGAAGACGCCATCATCGTTTCGCGCAAGCTCGTTGAGGACGATACGCTCACCAGCATCCACATCGTTGACTTCATGATTGAAGTGCGCGAGACAAAGCTCGGGCCGGAAATCATCACGAGGGACATTCCAAACGTCGGTGAAGACGCGCTTAGGCACCTCGACGACGACGGCATTGTTCGTATCGGTGCCGAAGTGCACCCCGGCGACATCCTCGTTGGTAAAATTACGCCAAAGGGTGAGCAAGAACTCAGCTCTGAAGAGCGTTTGCTCCGAGCCATCTTCGGCGAAAAAGCCAAAGAAGTCCGTGACACCTCGCAGCGCATGAGCAACGGCAAGCACGGCAAAGTCGTGGGCGTCAAAGTGTTCAGCCGTGAGAATGGCCACGAACTCAAGGCCGGCGTGCTGATGCAAATCCAAGTCTTCGTCGCTCAAATGCGCAAGATCAGCGTCGGCGACAAACTCGGTGGCCGCCACGGTAACAAGGGTGTTATTGCCCGCATTTTGCCTGAAGAGGACATGCCGTTCATGGAAGACGGCCGCCCGGTTGACATTTTGCTCAACCCGCTCGGCGTTCCATCACGCATGAACCTTGGACAGTTGTTCGAGACGCACCTCGGCATGGCCGCACGCGCGCTTGGCATTCACGTTGCCAGCCCATCGTTTAACGGCGTTTCGCCGGAAAAGATCCAAGAACTTCTGAAGGAAGCCGGTTTGCCGGAAGACGGCAAGCAACAGCTCTTCGACGGCCGCACCGGCGAAGCGTTCAAAGAACGCACGACCGTCGGCTCGATGTACATGATCAAGCTCAACCACATGGTCGCCGACAAGATCCACGCCCGCGCAACCGGTCCGTACACCATGGTCACCCAGCAGCCGCTCGGCGGTAAAGCGCAAAACGGTGGTCAGCGCTTTGGTGAAATGGAGGTGTGGGCACTCGAAGCGTACGGCGCCGCCGCCATCTTGCAAGAGATGATGACGATCAAGTCTGACGACGTGTACGGCCGCAGCAAAGCTTACGAAGCCATCATTAAGAAGATGCGCATCACCGGCCAGAAAGTTCCGGCCAGCTTCAGCGTCATGGTTAAGGAATTGCAAGGTCTTGGGCTCAAGGTTGACCTCGTTCGTTCCGACCGCGTCGTTGACGCCGAGCAAGTTCTCGCTTCTAGCGTCCAACAGCAAGCCGCGCAGCAATCAGACATCGACGTTCCAGCTCCAACAGCCAGCGATGTTGACGTTACCGAAGACGCTGCCGTTGACGAGTTCATGGTCATGGACGACGTCCAAGACGACCTTACTGCAACGCCAGCAACCAACGATGACGACACTGATTTTGCCGTAACGGAATCCGAAGAAACAATTGAAAACGAAGAGGAGGTAGCCTAATGCGTCGCAATTCTTACAGCATCGACGATGACATCGCCGACTTTGACGCCGTTCGTTTGGCGGTAGCCAGCCCAGCCGACATTCTCGACTGGAGCTACGGTGAAGTCACCAAACCGGAAACGATCAACTACCGCACGCAAAAGCCGGAACGCGACGGCTTGTTCTGCGAACGGATCTTTGGCCCGATCAAAGACCAAACGCCGAACGAGACGAAGTACAAAGGCGTACGCTCACGCGAAGCAGCCGTGGATAAAAACGGCGAGATCGTCACTAAGAGCATCGTGCGCCGCGAGCGCATGGGCCACATCTCGCTGGCCGTTCCCGTCGCGCACATTTGGTTCCTTCGCGGCACGCCGTCGGCCATCGGCCTTTTGCTCGGCTTGACCGTCAAGAACCTCGAACGCGTCGCGTACTTTGCAAGCTACATCGTCAAAAAAGTCGATGTCGCAAAACGTGACCAGTACCGCACCGACCGCGAGGCGGAATTTGCCGCCGCAAAGCAAGCTATCAAGCTTCGCTACGAAAAGGAAGCCGAGGCCGAAAACGCCAACGTCAAAGCCTTGGCCGAAATGCAAACCAAGGAAACCGCCGAACTCGAGAAAGCCTTTGAACAACTCAAAAGCCAGCTCGACAGCCTCGAAAAATTCAACCTGATGGGCGAAGCCGAATACCGTGCGTTGCCGGACGAACTCCGCGCGCTTATTACGGTTGGCATGGGCGGTGCTTCTTTGAAGGATTTGCTCGAGGAAATCGACCTTAAGGCACTCATCGCCGAACTGAGCGAAGAAACCGAAGCCGCAAAGGGCCAGCGCAAGAAGAAGCTCATGAAGCGCCTTCGCTTGCTCGAAAGCATGGAACGCGCCGGCATTTTGCCCAGCTCCATGTGTGTCAGCGTTTTGCCAGTCATTCCTCCAGACCTGCGCCCAATGGTGCAGCTTACCGGCGGCCGTTTTGCGACCAGCGACCTCAACGACCTTTACCGTCGCGTCATCAACCGTAACAACCGTTTGAAAAAGCTTATTGAGTTGAACGCGCCGGAAGTCATCCGACGCAACGAGCAACGCATGTTGCAAGAAGCCGTTGACGCCCTCATCGACAACAACAGCGCCCGCAGCGGCCGTGCCGTTGCCGCAACCGGCCAACGTCGCCGCCTGAAATCTTTGAGCGACATGCTCAAAGGTAAGCAAGGCCGCTTCCGCCAGAACCTTTTGGGTAAGCGCGTAGACTACTCAGGCCGTTCAGTAATCGTTGCCGGCCCAGAACTTAAGATTAGCCAATGCGGTTTGCCGAAGATGATGGCACTTGAGCTCTTCAAGCCGTTCGTCATTGGTGAGCTTATCGCCCGCGAGCAAGCGCACAACATTCGTTCTGCCACGCGCATGATCGAAACTGGCGACGCTGCCGTTTGGGACGCACTCGACGTGAGCATCAAGGGCAAATACGTGCTTTTGAACCGCGCGCCGTCGTTGCACCGCTTGAGCATCCAGGCCTTCCAGCCCGTGCTCATCGAAGGCCGCGCTATCCAGCTGCACCCGCTCGTCTGTAAAGGTTTCAACGCCGACTTCGACGGTGACCAAATGGCCGTCCACCTTCCGTTGAGCGACGAAGCCCAAGAAGAAGCGCGCCAGATCATGGCTGCCAACAAGAACTTGCTGAAGCCAGCCGACGGTACGCCAATTTTGCACATTGAGCAGGACATGGTGCTCGGCTGCTATTACCTCACATATGACCGCCCGGGCATCGACAAGAACGACGTGCGCCCGTACATTAGCCTTGAGGAAGCACTGATGTCTTACGACGCCGGCCAAATCAAGCTCCAAAGCTACGTCCGTTTGCCGTTCCGCGGCGAAGTCCGTACGACGACCCTCGGCCGCGTGCTCTTCAACGAAGTTTTCCCCGAAGACTTCCCATTCCAAGACGCCGTCATGACCAAGAAGCAATTGCAGAAAGTCATGGCCGCTATCTACGACCAGTACGGCCAGGACCGTACGGCCGAAATCGCCGATGAGTTCAAAGACCTCGGCTTTAAGTACGCCACCGAGTCCGGCATTTCTATGGGCATGGGCGACTTCGTCGGCGTCGTCGGCAAAGAAAAAGTCATCGAGGAAGGTGACGAACGCGCCGCCGTCATTTCGGAACAGTACGAGGAAGGCCTCATCACCGAGGACGAACGTTACCGCTTGACGGTTGAAAACTGGACGAAGATTGACGCCCGCGTGCAGGAAATGCTCTCCGAGCAAGCCGCAGATTCCGAGAGCGCCATGGCTATCGCCATTCTGTCTGGTGCCCGCGGTAGCATCTCGCAGATGAAAACGGCCGTTGGTATGTTGGGCGTTTTGTCCGACGCCACCGGCCGCACGATTGAGCTGCCGATTAAGTCCGGCTACGTCGAAGGCTTGACACCGCTCGAGTACTTCACCGGTACGCGTGGTACGCGCAAGGCTCTCATCGACATCGCCTTGAAGACCGCCGACGCCGGTTACCTCACGCGCCGTCTCGTTGACGTCGCCCAAGACGTCTTTACGATCGACGACGAAGATGAGCTTGACCCAGGCTTTGCCATGACTCGCGAAGACGCCAACACCATTGGCGTGAGCTTCGCAACTCGCCTCGAAGGCCGCTACGCTGCCGATGAAGTGAAGGGTTACGTCAAGCGCGGCGATCTCATCACCAAGACGCTTGCTGAGAAAATCGAAGCCGACGAAAAAGTTGACAATGTTAAAGTCATGAGTGTCCTGAGCGCCACGTCCGTCCGCGGCGTGCCGCAGAAGTCCTACGGCGTTGACCCGGCAACCGGCCTCAACGTTGTGGCACACCACCCGATCGGCGTCATCGCGGCGCAAAGTATCGGTGAGCCGGGCACGCAGCTGAGCCTCGACTCCAAGCACCGTTCCGGCGCCGGCGTTGCCGACGACACGGCACAAGGTTTGAGCCGCATCGAAGAACTCTTTGAAGTCCGCACGCCAAAAGGCCAGGCGTTCCTTACCGACATCGCCGGCGAAGCTAAGGCTTGGGAAGAGGGCGACCACTACGTCGTGCAGATTACCGCCGACGACAAAGAGCCGATCACCTTTGAGATCGGCGAACGCCAAGCGAAGATTAAGGACGGCAGCGACGTAGCTATCGGCGACGTCGTAGCCAGCAACCAAGACGGCAGCGAGCCGCTCGTTGCGCCGATGGCAGGCAAGGCGACCGTGACAGACAAAGCAGTTATCGTCACGCCGGTCGGCCAAAGCGTTGTACGCTACGAAATCCCGGGCTTCAAACAATTGCTCGTCGAAGACGGCACCAAAGTTGTCGCAGGCCAACGTCTCACGACTGGTTCCATCAACTTGCCTGAGCTGATGCGCTTGCAAGGCGTCGAAGCCACGCAGCGTTACATCATGAACGAAATCTTGCGCATCTTTGCCGGCCAAGGCCAAAACATTGCCGACAAGCACCTCGAGATCATCGTTCGCCAGATGTTCAGCCGCGTACAAATTGAGGATGCAGGTGACACCGAATTCGTCACCGGCGACGTCGTCAGCAAACTGGCTGCCGTTGAAGCCAACGACGCATTGACCCGCGAAGGCAAAAAGCCGGCGCAAGTCAACCAGCTGTTGCTCGGCATCACTAAGGCCAGCCTCAGCACCGACTCGTTCCTGAGCGCCGCATCCTTCCAAGACACCACGCGCGTCTTGATCGGTGCCGCAACTTCGGGCAAGCTCGACAAGTTGCTTGGCCTCAAGGAGAACGTCATTCTCGGTCGTAAGATTCCTGTGGGTACCGGCTTTGCAGCCGACGGCGACACAGACGAAGCTGACGAAACCGAAGAGCTTGCCGTTGCAGCCTAAATCTGTTACAGTAATTTCGTTAAATCAATGCAGTCCGAGCCTGGCGAATCAAAGGTGCCCGCGTTGGCACGTGGCGCCTTCGCCAGATGCGCGTAGATTGCAATAAGGAGAACCAATGCCAACAATTAACCAACTGGTACGCAAGCCGCGAACCAAGGTGACGAGCAAGACCAAGTCGCCTGCGTTGCTTCGCGTTACCAACAGCCTCAAAACTAAAAACTACGAGAAGCCGGCGCCGTTCAAGCGCGGCGTCTGCGTAAAGGTTACGACCAAAACGCCAAAGAAGCCGAACTCGGCTTTGCGTAAAGTTGCACGCGTACGCCTGACCAACGGCCACGAAGTGTGGGCGTACATTGGTGGCGAGGGTCACAACTTGCAAGAGCACGCCGTGGTATTGATCCGCGGCGGCCGCGTGCCGGACCTTCCAGGTGTGCGTTACCACATTGTTCGTGGCGCACTTGACCTCCAAGGCGTCAACAACCGCAAGCAAGGCCGCTCAAAGTACGGTTCTAAGAAGGAGGGTAAAAAATAATGCCCCGTCACAAGACTAAAGCGCTCGTGCGCGACATCCCCGGCGACCGCCTGTACGGCAGCGTGCCAGTGCAACGCCTTATTAACCGCGTGATGCGCGACGGCAAAAAGCAAATCGCTGAACGCCTCGTGTACAACGGTATGCAAAAGGCTGCCGACAAACTCAAAGTTGAAAGCCCGCTCGAAGTTTTTGAGCAAGCCTTCAAGAATGTCCAACCACACGTCGAGACCCGCTCCCGCCGCGTCGGTGGTGCGAACTACCAGATTCCTTTTGAAGTCAAAGGCCAACGCCAAAACCACCTTACGACGATGTGGTTTGTCGCCGCAGCCCGCGGCCGCAAAGGCATTGGCATGGAAGACCGCATTGCCATGGAACTCGTTGACGCTTACAACGGCGTCGGCACAGCTGTGAAGAAACGCGAAGACACCCACAAGATGGCCGAAGCTAACCGCGCCTTCGCGCACTTTGCCCGAGGCTAATCATGGCGGCTAGTCCTGGTATCCACACTGAACATGGCATCGCACACGATGCCATGTATGCATGTGTAGACTCAGAGTCTGCATTTTTACGTATTACTCCACCTGTGGAGTTCGACAACGCGGAATTAAAAGATGTTGAGGCGGATTACACGACGCTTGAAATTCAGCGAATGGCGATGAGTGTAGGTGGCACCCTATTGTGTGTGCAAGTTGAATCTAGCGAGGCGAATTTACAAACAGAAGTTATGCCTCGCGTCGTAAAGAGGCTACTTACGCTTGCAGATGCTGCTACGACGGAAGACGGCTTTAAAGCATTCATCGCTCGACAAGCCTGAGTTGACAATTAAAACAGGAATCATATGGCAGATAAGAAATATACAATTCAAGATTTGAGAAACATCGGTATCATTGCCCACATTGACGCCGGCAAAACGACGACGACTGAAGGTATTTTGTACCGCACCGGATTGAAGCATAAAATCGGCGCCGTGCACGAAGGTGAAACGACGACCGACTGGATGGCCCAGGAACGCGAACGCGGCATCACGATCGTATCCGCAGCCGTAACTTGCTACTGGAAGGGCAAGCAAATCAACATCATCGACACGCCAGGGCACATCGACTTCACCGTTGAAGTTGAACGTTCGTTGCGCGTTTTGGACGGTGCCGTCGTTGTCTTCGACGGTAAGATGGGCGTCGAGTCTCAATCCGAAACCGTATGGCGCCAAGCCGACAAGTACGGCGTGCCGCGCATTTGTTTCATCAACAAGATCAACCAAACCGGCGGCGACTTCTACAAATCGCTCGAGTCAATTCACAACCGCTTGAACAAGCGCGCGTTCCCGATCCACCTGCCGATCGGCTTTGAGCAAAGCATCAACGGCGTCATTGACCTCGTTACGATGAAGGCTTACACCTACAAAGAATTCACCGACCACGAACTTGTCGAGGGCGAAATCCCGGCCGACATGCTCGACGAAGCCAAGCGCTACCGCAGCTTGCTCGTCGAAAACGCCGTGGCCGAAGATGAAGCAATGCTCGAAAAGTACTTCGAGGTCGGCGAAGAAGGTTTGAGCGAAGCAGAGATCATGCAAGCCATCCGCAGTGCGGTTCTCGGCGGCAAGTTCTACGCCGTAACCGGCGGCGACGGCCGCGGTGTGATCGTTGAGAAGTTGCTCGACCTCGTTGTCGATTTGCTCCCAGCACCAACCGACCGCCCGACAACTTGGGGTACGCACCCGAAGACCGGCGACGAAATCGAGCGCAAGCACACCGACGCCGAACCGTTCAGCGCCCTGGCGTTCAAAATCACCACCGACCCATTCGTGGGTAAGCTTGCATACTTCCGCGTCTACTCGGGCAAAGTCCAGGCCGGCACTTATGTCTTGAACAGCTCGACCGGCGAAAAAGAACGCGTTGGCCGCATCGTCCGTTTGCAAGCCGACAAGCGTGAGGACGTTACCGAAGTGACCGCCGGCGACATTGCCGCCATCGTTGGCCTCAAAGGCACGACGACCGGCAACACGCTTTGCGACGTCAACAACCCGATCGTCCTCGAGAGCATCACGTTCCCAGAGCCGCCAGTCTCCATCGCCATCGAGCCAAAGACCAAGGCTGACCAAGAAAAGATGAGCATCGCGCTGCAGCGCCTCGCCGAAGAAGACCCGACGTTCCGTGTCCACGTTGACGACGAAACCGGCCAGACAATCATCTCCGGCATGGGCGAGCTACACCTCGACATCATCGTTGACCGCATGAAGCGCGAGTTCAGCGTTGAAGCCAACATCGGCCAACCGCAAGTTGCTTACCGCGAAACGATCCGCAAGGACGCCGTGGAAATCCAAGGCAAATTCGTTCGCCAAAGTGGTGGCCGCGGTCAGTACGGTGACGTTTGGCTTCGCCTTTCGCAAAACGAAAAGGGCGCTGGCTTCGAGTTCATCAACCTCATCAAGGGTGGCGTCGTTCCTGGCGAATACATCAAACCGGTTGAGCAAGGTGTCATCGAAGCGATGGCCAACGGCGTTATCGCTGGCTACCCAGTCGTTGACGTTAAGGTCGAACTCTACGATGGTTCGTACCACGAAGTCGACTCCAGCGAAATGGCCTTCAAGATCGCCGGCTCCATGGCCTTCCAAGAAGGTTTCAAAAAGGCCAACCCGGTTTTGCTCGAGCCAATCATGAAGGTTGTCGTCGTCACCCCAGAAGAGTTCATGGGCGACGTCATCGGCGACCTCAACAGCAAGCGCGGCCGCATTGAGTCGATGGAAGATCTTTCCCTCGGCGTCAAAGAAATCACCGCCTTTGTACCGCTCGGCGAAATGTTCGGCTACACGACCAACTTGCGTAGCAATACGCAAGGCCGCGCCAGCTCGAGCATGGAACTCGACCACTACGCCGACGTGCCGGGCCACGTTACCGAAGCTATCGTAGCGAAGCGCAGCAAATAGCTTCGCAGAGGCCGCCATTCGGCCGCCGGCAGTTTTCTCTTTACAGCAAGAGCACTTTCCGGTACAATGTCGAGGTCACGCGTGTGAGTTTAACTTCGCCCGCTACAAACAGTAATTTTTTAAGGAGTCATCACTAATGGCAGATGTATTTGACCGCTCACTACCGCACGTTAACGTTGGAACGATGGGCCACGTTGACCACGGTAAAACAACTCTTACCGCCGCAATTACAGCGGTTCTTGCCAAGCGCCTTCCAAGCGCCATTAACAAGCCGATTGCGTACGACCAGATTGACAACGCACCGGAAGAACGCGCCCGTGGTATCACCATTGCCACCAGCCACCAGGAATACCAGAGCCCGAAGCGCCACTACGCGCACGTTGACATGCCAGGCCACGCCGACTACGTCAAGAACATGATTACGGGCGCTGCCCAGATCGACGGTGCCATCCTCGTTGTCGCTGCTAACGACGGCCCATTGCCACAGACTCGCGAGCACGTTTTGCTTGCCAAGCAAGTGGGTGTTCCAAGCATCTTGGTGTTCCTCAACAAGATGGATCTCGCCGACCCAGACCTCGTGGAACTCGTCGAAGAAGAAATCCGCGACTTGCTCGAAAAGAACGGCTTTGACCGCAATGCACCGATCATCAAGGGTTCCGCAACCAAAGCGCTCGCCGGCGACAAAGAAGCCGAAGACGCTATCATGGAACTCGTCGACGCGATGGACAGCTACATCCCTGAACCGAAGCGCGAACTCGACAAACCGTTCCTGATGCCAATCGAAGACGTCTTCAGCATCAAGGGCCGTGGCACCGTCGCTACCGGCCGTGTCGAGCAAGGTGTCATCAAGATCAACGAAGAAGTTGAAATCGTCGGCCTGCACGACACTCGCAAGAGCGTCGTCACCGGTGTTGAAATGTTCAAGAAGCAACTCGACCAAGGTCAAGCTGGCGACAACGTCGGTATCTTGCTCCGCGGTATCGAGCGCGACGACATTGAGCGCGGTCAAGTTTTGGCCAAGCCGGGCAGTATTACGCCGCACACCGAATTCGACGCTGAGGTTTACATCCTCACCAAAGAAGAAGGTGGCCGCCACACGCCGTTCTTTAAAGGCTACAAGCCGCAGTTCTACTTCCGCACCACGGACGTAACCGGTGAAGTCGAACTTCCAGCCGACAAAGAAATGGTGATGCCAGGCGACACCGTCACCTTCAAAGTGAAGTTGTTGCAGCCGATCGCCATGGAACAAGGTCTTCGCTTCGCAATCCGCGAAGGTGGCCGCACAGTTGGCGCCGGTGTCGTAACCAAGATCAACAAATAATATAAGCCGAGAAGGCTCGCACATTTAGAAGGAAACAAGCAATGGTAGCAGAACCGAAAAAAGAACTTAAGCAACGCATCCGCATCCGCCTGAAGGCGTACGACCACAAAGTGATCGACCAAGCTGCAAAGCAGATCGTGGATACCGCGTTGCGCACGGGCGCTACCATTGCCGGCCCTGTGCCGTTGCCAACCGACCGTAGCGTGTTTACGGTCGTCAAGGCTCCGCACGTCTACAAGAAGGGTCGCGAGCAATTTGAGATGCGCGTTCACAAACGCCTCATCGATGTGTCCGAACCGACGCCAAAGACGATTGACTCGCTCATGAACTTGAGCCTGCCGGCCGGCTGCGACGTCGAAATTAAAATGTAACGAGAAGAATAGCAAGCAAAAGAAAACAAAAAAAGTCGCTCCTCGGGGCGGCTTTTTTAACCCTCAAGAATTATGAGTTATAATCCTTACCCCGAATCATGCGATAGGCTGCCTCCCGTATTATTTGGCACGCTACCCGAAGAAGCTTCTATTGAGGCGCTTGAAGCGCGGCTCGCAGCCGCACGCGGCAGCCTATGTGTCGCGTTTCCGGTCATAGAGAGGCCGACTGCCCTTGCGCTCGAGCTAGACGAGACGCAGTACGCGGAGGTCTACACGCAGGCGCGGCGGAACGCCCGCCGCAGAATTAGAGCCGCGAATCGAGCGGGTCGTGCACTGGTTGATTCAGCCGACCTTCAGGCTGACGGCTTAGAAGGATCGACGGCTTAAGTAAGCGAGATTTCCAAGGTTGACACGGACGGCCTTAGCGCCTAAGATAACCCGTATCACAACAACCGGTGGGCAGAAACGGTTTACCTTGTATGACCAAAGAAACTATAGGCGAGAGCCGTGGTGAGAGGCGTGTCTTTCGACGCGGCGTATTGTTCTACGGTGCCGCAGCATTGGCTGCCGCCGTTGGAGCGACCGGAGCTTCGGGCAGCGGCTGCGGCAGCACTACGAGCGCACATTCATCGGTGAGTTGTCCGTCAGATCGACTGGCAAACGTCAAAACGTCATATCAATTTTTCTACGACAGGCTTGGCCGTGACCATAACGCGGCAGTCTGGTCGGCGGGCGACGTCGGCAACCTTATGCAGGAATCGTACGCTTGCATTGATCCTAGCGTTGATAACGGAATTGCACAATGGACTGATCAAACGAGGAACGAGGCCTTCAATAATTACATTGCCGAGCATGGTGATGGCCTCGTAGCACAACTCAATTTTTCTTGGGATGAATATAACGATAAAATTCCAGGAGACCATCAAGGTCACGCACTCTCCGAACTTAAGAAAACGTCAGATGTTGACGCCGCTGCACTGAGCGTGAGCGAGTATTACGAAGGCTGCGGCGACTGTGAAAACGGACAGCGTGAGCAGTACGCCGAAGAAGTCTACGCCGACGCGCAGAAGGATGGCTGGAATTAATAGCTTCGTAGTAGAATATGCAACGGCTTGACAGGAGTAGAGGTTTGCTGATATAGTGTCTTGGTATAGCAAATGCCTGTACTTGGTGATTTGGGAAGGTCGAATCGTAACAGAGGAGAAACCGCTCAGAGCCGAGAATTTTTGTGTCTAGGGGCATAAAAATCCGGCAGCAGGTTAAGTATGGTGCGGCGGCCAAGCGCTTGCACGGAGACACTATGAAAGCACTCATCACCCGAAAGGTTGGCATGACGAGCACCATCGCAGAAGATGGAACCGTTCAGGCCATCACTTTGCTTTCCGCTAGTCCCTGCATCATTACGCAGGTCAAGACTCAAGAGTCCGACGGTTACACCGCCGTACAACTTGGTTTTGAGGAAGCCAAAGAACAAAACACTAACAAGGCCCAGCAAGGCCACTTTAAGGCCGCTGGCATGCTCCCGAAGATTATTCGTGAGTTCCGTGTCGCCGAAATCACTGAAGACCTCAAGGTTGGAGAAAAAATCAGCCCCGAGGTCTTTTCAGTTGGCGATGAAATCGATGCCACCGGCACGAGCAAAGGTAAAGGTTGGGCCGGCACCATTCGCCGTCACAACTTCCACCGCGGCCGCAAAACGCACGGTGGCGGCAGCTACCGCCGCCCGGGCTCGATCGGTTCTATGTACCCGCAGAAAATTTTCAAGGGTAAGAAAATGGCCGGTCAATTGGGCGACGTTCAAGTAACAATCAAAAACCTGAAGGTCGCGCTCATTGACGTTGAAAACGGCGTCATCGGCGTAACCGGTGCAGTGCCCGGCCCACGCAAAGGCATTGTGATTATCAAGGAGGCAAAATAATGGCTACGCAAACTGCCCCCACTTTTACAAAGAGTGGCACCAAAGCCACCACGGCCGCTAAGCTCGACGCCAGCGTCTTTGCAGTCATGCCAGAAAACCACGAGCTTTTGAAGCTCGCGTATGTGGCATACATGGCAAACGGCCGCGAGAATTTGGCAGTGACCAAAACCCGTGGCCTTGTTCGTGGTGGTGGCCGCAAACCTTGGAAGCAAAAGGGCACCGGTCGTGCACGTTTCGGCTCCAGCCGTAACCCGATTTGGCGCGGCGGTGGTATCGTCTTCGGCCCAACCGGTGAAGAAAACTACAGCAAGAAATTGCACGTTGGTGCTAAGCGCCAGGCATTGCGCCAGGCACTCAGCCTCGCTGCAAGCGAAGGCCGCGTCAACGTCATCGAAGCGTTTAACTTCAAAGACGGCAAAGTCAGCGCCACGGCCAAGTTGCTCGACAAAATCGGCGCCAAAGGTTCAGCGCTCCTCGTCGTTGAGACCAAGGACGAAAACGTTGAGCGAGCAACCCGCAACCTCAGCAACGTCAAAGCCGTACAAGCCAAATACTTGAACGTGTTCGACATCATGAACGCCGACGTGTTGGTTGTCGAAGAGAAGAGCCTCGCAATCATCAACGAATGGCTCGGAGGTACAAAATAATGGATAAGACTATCGTTTTGCTGCCGCGCCTGAGCGAGAAGACCTACGCGGTCAGCCAATTGCACAATGTGTACGTCTTTGACGTGCCGAACGACTCCACGAAGCACACCGTTGCTCGCGGTGTCGAAGCGCAATTTGGCGTCGGCGTCGCTGAAGTCAACATTGTGAACGTCAAAGGCAAAGTAAAGCGCACCGTTCGCAAGGGCGGCCGCGGCGTACAAGGCCAGCGCTCAGACTTGAAGAAAGCCTACGTCACCTTGAAAGACGGCGACAAGCTTCCGTTCTTCGACGAGCCGGAAGACAAGGACGCCAAGAAGGCTGAGAAGAAAGCCGACAAAAAGGCTGACGCCAAGGCGAAGAAGGAGAGCAAGTAATGGCAATTAAAGCATATCGGCCTACGACTCCGGCGCGCCGTGGTATGACGTCGCAAGACCTCAGCCAAATTACGACGAACAAGCCTCTGCGCTCGCTCATCGTAACCAAGCGCCGCACCAACGGCCGCAACAACCAAGGCCGCATCACCACGCGTCACCGCGGTGGTGGCGCGCGCCGGCATTATCGTTTGATTAACTTCAACCTGATGGCTGGCCTCACGGCAACCGTTGAGCACATCGAATACGACCCGAACCGCTCGGCGCGCATCGCCCGCATCAAAGACAACAAGGGCGAGTACCACTACATTTTGGCAGCCGCCAACATGAAGATCGGCCAAACCATTGTCAGCGGTGAGGAAGCTCCGATCGAATCGGGCAACCGTTTGGCTCTCAAGAACATCCCCGTTGGCAGCTCAATCCACGCCATCGAATTGCAGCCCGGCCGCGGCGCACAGCTCGTGCGTTCCGCCGGCAACAGTGCGCAGCTCATGGCTAAAGAAGAAGGCGGCTACGCGCAGGTTCGCCTGCCGAGCGGTGAAGTTCGTTTGATCAGCATGGAATGCACCGCCAGCCTCGGCGTGATCGGTAACGAACAACACCAAAACATCAAGATTGGTAAAGCCGGCCGTAACCGTCACAAGGGTTGGCGCCCAAGCGTCCGTGGTGTTGTCATGAACGCAGTAGATCACCCGCACGGTGGTGGTGACGGTGGCCGTCACCGTATGGCCAAAGCGCCGCGTACGCCTTGGGGTCAAAAGACCTTGGGCTTCAAGACGCGCCGCCGCAAGTCAACCAGCCAGTTTATCGTAAGAAGCCGTCACGCGGCCAAGAGAAAGTAAGGTAGGATAAGATGAGTCGTTCACTGAAAAAAGGACCATTTATCGACCCCAAGCTTGCCAAGAAAGTGGCCGCGTTGGGAGCCGAAGACCGCACTATCATTAAGACATGGGCTCGTTCGAGCACGATCGCACCGGAATTCGTCGGCCGCACGTTTGCCGTGCACAACGGCAAAGTACACGTGCCGGTGTTCGTGACCGAAAACATGGTCGGTCACAAGCTTGGTGAATTTTCACCCACCCGCAAGTTCCGCTCGCACGGTGGTAAGCTCGCGAAAGGGAAGAAGTAATGCCAGTACTCGCAATCGCTAAAGGTGTTCGCATGAGCCCACGCAAAGTTAGCGTCGTTGCTGCGCTCGTTCGCGGCCGCACCGTTGCAGACGCGCTGACCATTTTGGAACACGTGCCTCGTGCCGCTGCAATGCCGGTGCAAAAGGCTATCCAAAGTGCTCGTGCTAACGCCGACCACAACCACAACCTCAAACCGGACACGCTGCAAATCGTTGAGATTAGTGTCACGCCAGGCTCACGCCTCAAGCGTTACCGCCCGGCAGCTCACGGCCGCGCATTGCCGTTCCAACGCAAGACCTCGCACATCCGCGTTGTCGTTGACGGTGAAGAGCGCGTGGCTAAGAAGCCAGCCAAAGCCGAAAAGGAGACAAAGTAATGGGACAGAAAGTAAACCCCATTTCGATGCGCCTGCAGGTCAATAAAGACTGGCGCAGCAAATGGTTTGTGGGCAAGCGCGAATACGCCAAATACTTGGCGCTGGATCTCGCCGTTCGCCGCATGATTCAAGACAAACTCGGCAGTCGCGCCGCCGTCAACAAAGTTGACATTGAGCGCTCGCCAAACCTCGTGACCGTCACGATCACCACGGCGAAAGCCGGCGTTGTAATCGGCCGCGGCGGCTCAGGCGCACAAGAACTCAAAGCCGCAATCGAAAAGATCTACGGCGTGCCGGTCCGCGTCAATATCGAAGAGATTAAGAAACCGGAAATGTACGCCAAGCTGGTTGCCGAAAACATCGCCCACCAACTCGAGCGCCGCATGAGCTTCCGCCGCGCCATCAAGTCGTCGGCAGCCGCTACGATGCGCGCCGGTGCACTCGGTATCCGCATTGAAGTTGCCGGCCGTTTGAACGGTGCCGACATGTCCCGCCGCGAAAAAGAAGTAGCCGGCTCAGTGCCGCTGCACACGCTTCGCGCTGACATCGACTACGCTGCAGCCCGCGCGCTGTGGCCTGGCGCTGGTATCATCGGCATCAAAGTTTGGATCTACAAAGGGGAGGTTTCGTAATGTTAGTCCCCAACCGTACTAAATTCCGCAAGATGCGCAAAGGCCGCATCCGAGGCGTCGCTACCAGCGGCAACTATATCGCCTTCGGTGAATTCGCGCTTCAGGCCCAAGGCCACGAACGCATCACCTCGCGCCAAATCGAAGCTTCACGCCAAGCCATGACCCGCTACATCAAGCGCGGCGGCAAAATCTGGATCCGCATTTTTCCGCATACCGTCGTCACCAAAAAGCCTTTGGACGTGAAGATGGGCAGCGGCAAAGGCAGCCCGGAATACTTCGCCGCCAAAGTCAAACCCGGCACCATCCTGTTTGAAATGCAAGGCGTCAGCGAAGAAGTTGCCCGCGAAGCTATGCGCCTCGCCGCAAACAAACTGCCTGTAAAGACCAAGTTCTTGGTGCGAGAGGAGGCCTAAGGTCATGAAAATCGCAGACATTCGCAAGCAATCCACCGAAGAGCTGACCAAGAGCAGCATGAGCTTGCGCGAAGAAATCGCTGAACTGAAGCGCCGCACCAACAGCGGCGAAGTCCAAAACGTCCGCACTATGCGCGGCAAGCGCAAAGACCTCGCCCGCGTGCTTACGGTACTCGGTGAGCAACTCGCAAAGGAGACAAACTAATGTCTAAAACAATTATTGGTACTGTCTCGTCAAACAAAACCGACAAAACCATTACGGTCATGGTGCAAACGAGCAAAGAACACCCGCTGTACCACAAGCAGTACAAGGTTACGAAGAAGTTTTTGGCTCACGACGAGCAAAACGAAGCGCAAGTTGGCGACCGCGTCGAGATTACCGAAACGCGCCCCTTGAGCGCCCGCAAGCGCCACACGCTCACGAAAGTGATCGAAAAGGCAACGCTTCGCACCGAAGACAAGCCAGAGCAAGTCGCTGCTGAAGTCGAGGAGGCGAAGGAATGATTCAACAAGAAACCCGCCTAGTCGTCTGTGACAACTCAGGCGCTAAGGAAATCCTCTGCATCCGCGTGCTTGGTGGCACCCGCCGCCGCTACGCAGGCGTCGGTGACATCATTGTCGCGACCGTCAAAGATGCAGCGCCGAACGGCACCGTAAAGAAGAAGTCAGTCGTTAAGGCTGTCGTCGTCCGCACGAAGAAAGAGATTACGCGCAAGGACGGCTCGACGATCAAGTTCGACGACAACGCCGCTGTAATTGTCGGTGACGACAAGCTTCCGCGCGCCACCCGCATCTTTGGCCCGGTGCCGCGCGAATTGCGCGACCTCGGCTATGCCAAGATCGTTAGCTTAGCACCGGAGGTACTCTAATGGAAAAGCCAGTGTTTAAAATTCGTATCAAGAAAGGCGACACTGTCGTCGTTCGTGCAGGCAAGTACAAAGGCCAAACCGGCAAAGTAACTGCCACGCACCCGCGTGAGAACAAAGTGACCGTCGAGGGCGTGAACATTGTTAAGAAGCACGTCAAGCCGGATCGCGCGCATCCGCAAGGCGGCATCGTAGAACTTACGAAGCCAATGTGGGTGAGCAAAGTTTCGATCGTTGAACCGACGAGCAAAAAGCCTTCGCGCATCGGCTACCAAATGAACGCCGACGGCACGAAGACCCGCGTCTACAAGAAGAGCGGCAAGGAGATCAAGTAATGGCAGCAAAGACCGCACAACCAACCACCGCCGCTCGCATGAAAGTTGCCTACAACGCAACGTACGCCAAAGAGCTGCAAAAGGAACTTGGCCTCGCCAACGCGAACCAAGTGCCTAAGCTCGAAAAGATCACCGTCAACATCGGCCTCGGCAAAGCTAAGGACGACAAGAAGTTGATGGAAGTTGCCACCAACACGCTCACCAAAGTCACCGGCCAAAAGCCGATGGAAACGGTTGCAAAGAAGTCGATCGCCGCGTTCAAATTGCGCGATGGCAACAAGATCGGCCTCAAAGTCACTCTCCGCGGTGAACGCATGTACGAGTTCATGGACCGTCTCATCACGGTCGTATTGCCTCGTCTTCGCGACTTCCACGGTGTGAGCCTTAAGGCTTTTGACGGCCAAGGCAACTACAGCATCGGACTCGTTGACCAATCCGTCTTCCCAGAATTGACCTTTGACGAAACCACGACTGCGCACGGCCTGCAAGCCGTCTTTACCATCAAGTGTGAAGAGCCGGCGCACGCTAAAGCATTGCTTGAAAAGTTCGGTATGCCGTTCGAAAAGGAGGCCAAATAATGGCTAGGAAATCCAACGTTGCACGCGATTTGAAGCGTCGCAAAATGTACGAAAAGTACGCCGCCAAGCGTGCCGAGCTCAAGAACTTGGGCGACAGCGAAGGTTTGGCCAAGTTGCCGCGCAACTCAAGCCCAACGCGTCTCAAGAACCGCTGCGTCGAAACCGGTCGCCCGCACGCTTACATGCGCATGTTCGGCCTCAGCCGTATTGCATTTCGTGAGCACGCTTCCAAGGGTGAAATCCCAGGCGTAACTAAGGCCAGCTGGTAGAAAGGAGCAGATGAATATGGTTTCTACAGATCCAATCGCAGACATGCTCACCCGCATCCGCAACGCCATCAACGTTCACAAGAGCGAAGTGGCAATGCCTCACTCAAAGTCGAAGCAAGCAGTTGCCGAGCTTTTGAAGAAGAGCGGCTTCGTTAAAGACGTGCGCGTCGCTAACGCCACCATTGGCAAAACGCTGACCGTCGTTATTAACGAAGACCTCGAGCCAGCTCGCATTACGGAAATTGTGCGCCTCAGCCGTCCAGGCCGCCGCGCATACGCCGGTGCGCAGGAAATTCCGCTCGTCAAGGGCGGCCGTGGCGTGGTTATCGTTTCGACCTCTAAGGGTATGATGACCGGCCAGCAAGCCCGCAAGCTTGGCGTTGGCGGTGAATTAATTTGTAAGGTTTACTAGGCGCCCCAAAAGCGCATAAGAAAGGATCCGAAATGAGTCGAGTAGGAAAACTACCGATCGCAATTCCCAGCGGTGTGACAATCACTGTCGACCCGGATTTCGTGACCGTCGCGGGTGCCAAAGGCACTCTCAAGCAGTTTACGATGCCGGACATCGCCGTTAAGGTCGAGGACAATCAAGTGGTTGTTACTCGCGCCAACGATGAGCCGCACGTTCGCGGCAAGCACGGCCTCATGCGCGCCTTGATCAACAACATGGTCACGGGCGTGAGCACCGGCTTCAGTAAGAAGCTTGAGATTAACGGTGTCGGTTACCGCGTAAACATGCAAGGCGCCGACCTCAAGTTTAACCTCGGCTTTTCGCACGACGTTATCTACAAACTGCCGCAAGGCGTTACGGCTGTGACCGAGCAAAACACCATCACGGTGAGCGGCATCGACAAACAGCAAGTCGGCCAAGTCGCCGCAGAAATCCGCGCGCTTAAGAAGCCTGAGCCGTACAAGGGCAAGGGTATCAAGTACGAAGGCGAACGCATTATCCGCAAGAGCGGCAAATCAGGGAAGGACAAGTAGGCAAAGCTATGAATAACCTTGCACACAAACTTCGCAACCAAGCGCTTCGCAAGAACCGCGTGCGCGCAACCGTTACCGGCACCGCTGAACGCCCGCGCCTCAGCGTGCACATCAGCAACCAGCACGTTATCGCGCAAGTTATCGACGACGTCGCCGGCAAGACAATTGCCTACGCATCAACCGTTGGAAACAAAGCCGCAACCGGCACGATGACTGAGAAATCGAAGCTCATCGGCGCTGAGATCGCCAAAAAAGCTAAAGCCGCTAAGGTGAAGGCTGTCGTCTTCGATCGCGGTAACCGCTTGTATCACGGCCGCGTCCAGGCGCTCGCCGAAGCCGCACGTAACGCAGGACTGGAGTTCTAATCATGCCTGAGAATACGCAAAATCCCCAAGGCCAAGGTCTGCAACGCGGCAACGCGCAAGGCCAACGTGGCGGCCAGCACGGCGATCGCCGTGGTCCGCGCCGTCCGGAAATGGCGCCGGAAGAAAAGCAATTTGACGAACGCGTCGTGCACATCGACCGCGTGGCGCGCGTCGTAAAAGGCGGCCGCCGCTTCCGCTTCCGCGCGCTCGTCGTCGTAGGTGACCGCAAACACCGCGTGGGCATCGGTTCGGCCAAAGGCGCCGACGTCACCGCAGCCGTCACCAAGGCGACCGAGGTCGCTAAGAAGAACTTCGTCCTCGTTCCCGTGCACAACGACACGTTGCCGCACGAAGCTGAAGCCAAAGTCAGCGGTGCCCGCATCCTCATCAAGCCTGCTGCACCTGGTACGGGGCTCATCGCCGGCGGTGTCGTGCGTGTTGTCCTCGAAGTAGCCGGCGTGCGCAACGCGCTGAGCAAGTCTCTCGGCTCAACGAACAAGACCAACACAGCTTACGCCACTATGGCTGCCTTGCAGTCCATCGTCCCACGCGACCAATGGATTACCACGACATCGAAATCCAAGACAGCAAAGGCCGAAAAGCCTGCTGAGGCTGAGAAGAAAACCGCGAAAAAGGAGGCCTAAACAATGAAATACAACGACCTCGACATTCAAAAGAACAAAGCAGCAACGCGCGTTGGCCGCGGCATCGCAGCCGGTAAAGGTAAAACTGCCGGCCGCGGTACCAAAGGCCAGATGTCCCGCACTGGCTCGAGTAAACGCCCAGGCTTTGAAGGTGGTCAAGTGCCGTTGATGCAGCACTTGCCGAAGCTTCACGGCTTCCGCTCGTACAAGCCGAAGGCCGAGGAAGTCTTCACCGGTCAACTCGATGCCTTTGCCGGCAAGACGGTTGACACGTTCGTGCTTGCCGAAGCTGGCCTCGTCTCAAATCCGTTTGTCCGCGTAAAGCTCTTGCTCAAAGGCGACGTCACCAAAAAAGTGACCGTCAAACTGCAAGGTGCCAGCGCTGGCGCTATTGAAGCCGTGCAAAAAGCCGGCGGCACTTTTGAAAAGATTGCCGTCCAAGCTCGCCCGGCCTCAACGCGCAAGCAAACCGAAGAATAAATCTGCATATTCTTTGGCAAAATCCCTCTTCCACTGCGGAGAGGGATTTTATTTTGAGCGGATCTTGACACATTTGCCACAAAGTTAAAGACAACGCTTTGGGCAAAGCGTAAAGTGCGTTATACTTTACTTTGAACTGCAAAAAGTGAGATAATTACCGAAATGAACTGGAGCACCATTGGACACTCGTTGAAGCATAAAGACATGCGCAAGCGTATCTTTGCTGTTTTGGGCATTTTGCTCGTTTTCCGTATTTTGGCGCACGTGCCTGTTCCTTTGAGTGACCCTTCGACTGTAAAGCAAGTGCTCAACAACTTGTTCCAATCCAACACGTCGTCGCTTCTGAGTTTCGTGAACGTACTGTCCGGCGGCGCACTGGCCAACTTCTCCATTATGATCGCCGGCCTTGGGCCGTACATCAACGCGTCCATTATTATGCAACTGCTCACAAAGGCTATTCCAAAACTCGAAGCCTTGCACAAAGAAGGCGAGTACGGCCAGAAGAAGATCAACCAGTACACGCGCATCTTGACGTTCCCGCTAGCTATCGTGCAATCTGTCGGCGCGATTTATTTGATTCGTACGTACGCTTCGCAGATTGGCGGCATTGGTGATATTACGGCTAACGCTTCGCTGGCGCAGTGGGCGTTGATGGTCGCTGCGCTTACCGGCGGCTCGATGCTTTTGATGTGGCTGGGCGAACTCGTCACCGAGCAAAGCATTGGCAACGGTATCTCGCTCATTATTACCGTAGGCATTGTGAGCGGTTTGCCGCAAACGTTCAGCAGCCTCTTTAATGCTGTCGTAAACAAGAGTAACAAATGGGTCGTGTTCCATCATACGCTTCCCATTAGCGAAGCCGGGCTTGTGGAGGTGGTCTTCATCGGCCTCGGCGTGGTCATCTTAACGTGGCTCGTCGTTATGCTCAATGAGGCCGCCAGACGCATCACGGTCAATTACGCCAAACGCGTGCAAGGCAACCGCACATACGGCGGCGTGACGACTGTATTGCCTGTGAAGCTTATCGGCGCCGGCGTCGTGCCGATCATCTTTGCCTTGGCCTTCTTGAGTGTGCCGAGCTTTGTGGGACAATTGCTCGAGAAAGCTCACACAGCAGGCTGGGCAACGTTTGGTTCGCATCTCGTAACATGGTTTACAACGCCGTCGTCCACGACGTTCGCAACGCCCGGCTTCACGCCGTACATTTATCCGCTCACATACTTCTTGCTCGTATTTGTCTTCACGTTTTTCTACACGAGCGTGACGTTCAACAGCAAAGAAATTGCCGAGAACTTGCAGAAGCAGGGCGGCTTCATCGAGGGCGTTCGTTCAGGCGTGCAGACGGAAAAGCATTTGGGCCGCATTGTGAACCGTTTGACGTTGTTTGGAGCCCTGAGCCTTGGCTTGTTGGCACTTGTGCCAATCGTTGCGCAGGTCTTCATTAGTTCGAGCATCGCGCTTGGCGGCACGAGCATCTTGATCCTCGTGTCCGTTTCTCTCGAGACGTTACGTGCCGTGGAATCACGCGCGCTCATGGTCACCTACGACCAGTACTCGAAGTCAGACTACTTCTACGAGCAAGACGACGAGCTGCAAGACATCACGAAGCCGCGCTTCTTCCGCTTCGTACCGAAACTCACCAAAAAGTCAAAGACGCCATCGAAGAAATAGCGCTCGGCGGGCAACTTTGGCGCTAAAATTACTTTGCAAAGTATCTCAAATAAGAGTATAATCAACTCTTGTTATATTTATGGCCGGACACAAAGAAGTCATCGAGTTGACGGGAACAATTATTGAGACTCTTCCAGGGACTCAGTTTCGCGTTGAACTCGAAAACGGCCATCAAATCATAGCTCACGTCGCAGGCAAAATGAGGAAGCATTACATCCGCATCGTGCCAGGCGACAGCGTGACGGTCGAGTTGACCCCTTACGATCTTACTAAGGGCAGAATCACCTATCGCAAATCATAAACTAAGCAGTGTGTCGTGCACTATGAAGGGAGTACGATCCGTATGAAAGTACGTGCGAGCGTCAAAAAGATGTCCCCCGACGATCAGATTGTTCGTCGTAAAGGCCGTCTCTACGTTATCAACAAATTTAAACCGAAGCACAAGCAGAGGCAGGGTTAATTATGGCTCGAATTTCTGGTGTAACCATTCCTTCGGACAAGCAAGTGTGGGTCGGCCTGACCTACGTCTACGGCATTGGTCCGAAGACCAGCGGTGACATCCTCGCGGCTGCTAAGGTTGAGCCTACGGTTCGCGTCAAAGATTTGACCGACGCCGAAGTCTCACGCATCCAAGACGTTATCAACGAAAAGTACGTTGTCGAAGGTGAATTGCAGCGTACGGTTAGCGGCAACATCAAGCGCTTGAAAGACATCAACGCATACCGCGGCCTGCGCCACAAAGCAAACTTGCCGGCACACGGCCAACGCACCAAAACCAACGCGCGCACGCGCCGCGGCCGCAAGGTGACGGTTGGTGGTACCGCTAAAAAAGTAGCATCGAAGACGTAGGATTATAGACATGGCAGATACAACTACAAGCAAGAAGAAAAAGGCCAAGCGCACCGTTGCCAGCGGGCAAGTGCACATTTTGGCTACGTTTAACAACACTATCGTGACCTTTACTGACCCGAATGGCGGCGCTTTGACCGCTGCAAGCGCCGGTGGCTGCGGGTTCCGCGGTTCGAAGAAGGGCACAGCCTACGCTGCACAGGTCGCCGCCGAAAAAGCCGGCAACGCAGCCAAGCAACAGCACGGCTTCGGCAAAGCTGACGTCTTTATCAAAGGCGTTGGTCTCGGCCGCGACGCTGCTGTCCGCGCTTTGCAAGGCCTGAACATCCAAGTTGAAAGTATTAAAGACGTAACGAATGTCGCTCACGGTGGCGTCCGTCCGCCTAAGGCACGTCGCATTTAAGGGGTCCATTATGGCACGAGATACACAATCCATCGTCAAAATGTCCCGCCGCGAAGGTTATGCGCTGCACCCGAAAGCCCACAAAGCTCTTGTGAAGCGTCCGACGCCGCCGGGCCAAACGCACCGCAACATGCGCGCAAAGACCAGCCAATACGCACTTCAGTTGCGTGAGAAGCAGAAGGTCAAGCGCTTATACGGCTTGCTTGAGAAACAATTCAGTAACTTAATGAAAGAAGCTTCCCGCAAGCAAGGCCAATCGGGCGCCGTATTGCTCCAACTTTTGGAACAACGCGCCGACAACGCCGTGTACCGCGCAGGCTTCGCGCCATCACGGCGCGCTGCACGTCAGCTCGTCACGCACGGCCACTTCCTTTTGAACGGCCGCCGCGTTGACGTCCCTTCAATCCGTTTGAAGGCCGGCGACGAGCTTACTGTCCGCGATCACAGCCAACAGACCGAATACTTCAAGAAACTGGACGATGTCAGCCCAGCTCCGAGCACCACTCCCGAATGGCTCAAAGTAAACCGCAAGAAACTTGCCTTGACCGTTGCCGGCCAACCTGCGCGTGAAGACGCCGAACCGGACATCAACGAGCAATTAATCGTAGAATACTACTCACGCTAAGGAGGACGCTCTAATATGTCAAAAACGATTCACACGCCTGGCCTCGTCACCGTTGACGACCACAGTGCGACGAGCGCCACGTTTGTCGTCGAGCCGTTGCACAACGGCTACGGCATGACGCTTGGTAACAGCCTCCGCCGCGTTTTGCTTTCGAGCATTTCAGGCGCAGCCGTTACAAGCTTTAAGATTGAAGGCGCCACGCACGAATTCACTACGGTGAAGGGCATCAAAGAAGATGTCGTCGACATCATGCTCAACCTCAAAGGTATCCGCTTCCGCGTTTACGGCGACGAGCCGCAGACGCTGCGCATCACCAAGCAAGGTTCGGGCGTGGTTACGGCCAAGGACATTACCCTCAACGCCGATGTTGAGATTGCCAACCCTGAGCACGTCATCGCTACGATTGACGACGCCAAAGGCAAATTGGTCATCGACATGGTTGTTGAAACCGGCCGCGGCTACCGCACGATTGACGAAAGCACCGAGAAGAAAGCCAGCGACTTCGTAGCCGTTGACGCCGCCTTCAGCCCGGTTCTTCGTGTCCGATACAAGGTCGAGAACACCCGTGTTGGCCAAATGACTGACCTCGACAAATTGCTCATCACCGTCGACACCGACGGCACGATCACACCGCGCGACGCGTTTGAGGAAGCTTCGGCAATCCTCGTCAACCAATACACGGCGCTCGCCGGCAAAACCCGCGTTGAGAGCACTGAGCAAACGATGCCACGCGCAGCCGCGAACGGTGCCGTGCACGTAGGCGACAGCGACGAACCGACCGCGTTGAACACTTCAATCGAAGACCTCAACCTTTCGGCCCGCACGACCAACGCGCTCATCAACAACGACATTCACACTATTAAAGACCTCTTTTCTTTGAGCGACGCGGAACTTCGCGACCTCAAAGGCTTCGGCAGCAAAGCGCTCGACGAAGTGAAAGAAAAGTTGGCGGAGTTGGAGCTCTAAGATGCATCGCCACGGATACAAAGGCCGTAAGCTGCACCGCGAACGCGATCAACGCGCAGCGCTGGTGAGCGGCTTGGCCGATTCGCTCGTCAAGTACGAGTCGATTGAAACGACGTTGCCTAAGGCCAAAGAAGTTGTGCCTTACGTCGAAAAACTCATTACCAAAGCAAAGAAGGGCGACTTGCACAACCGTCGCCAAGTTATCTCGGCATTGCAGACCGTTGCCAGCGCGCACAAGCTCGTTGACGAAATCGCGCCGAAGCTTGGCGGCCGTAACAGCGGTCACCTACGCGTCGAACGCACGCGTTTGCGCCGCGGCGACAACGCCCAGCTTGCGCGCGTAAGCTTCGTTGACGACCTCAAAGAAGCGCCGGTTGCCAAGGAAGCCAAGGCTGAGAAAGCCGAAGCTCCCGCAAAGAAGCCGGCCGCTCGCGCCAAGAAAACCGACGCGAAAGAGGAGACGAAATAATGAAGACTTACAGCGCTAAACCCACCGACGTAACGCGCGCTTGGTACGTCGTAGACGCCGGCGAAGCAACGCTCGGCCGTGTCGCTACCAAAGTCGCTAAGCTTTTGACCGGCAAAGACAAGCCGATGTTTACACACCACATCGACACCGGCGACTTCGTCGTCGTCATTAATGCCGACCAAATCAAAGTGACCGGCGATAAGCTCGACACCAAAATGTACTACCACCACAGCCACTTCCCAGGCGGCTTGCGCGAAACCACGATGCGCGACAAAATGGCAAAAGATTCTACGGAAGTTTTGATCCACGCCGTCCGCGGCATGTTGCCCGTCAACAAGCTTCGTGACGAACGCCTCAAGCGCCTCAAAGTGTACGCCGGTGCGGAGCACAACCACGCGGCACAAAAGCCAGTGACGATTTCAGTAAAGGAAGGTAAGTAAATGGCAGCTCACGACTATTTCTACGCGCTCGGCCGACGCAAAAGCGCCACGGCGCGCGTCCGTTTGCAGAGCGGCAAAGGGCACATCGTGATCAACGACAAGCCGGCCGAAGAGTACTTTGCTGAAAGCAAAATGCTTCTCGAAGAGCTCAACAAGCCGTTCACGGCACTGCAAACCGAAAACAAGTTTGACATTTCCGTGCATGTCGACGGCGGCGGCCACCGCGGCCAAGTTGACGCCATCCGCCTCGGCATTGCCAAGGCTTTGACGACCGTCAACGAAGACTTCAAAGCTACGCTCAAGCGTGCCGACCTTTTGGGCCGCGACTCACGCGAACGCGAACGTAAGAAGTTCGGCCTCAAAGGCGCCCGCAAGCAACGCCAGTTCACCAAGCGCTAGTTCTTGGGAGGCTTTGCAAAAAACACCAGGCTCAAACGCGAGTCTGGTGTTTGCTTTTTATAAACCGTATGGTATTATGCTGAAACTATGAAGAGCAGCAAACGTTTCGCACAGAGCTGGCAAGCCGACACTTTCCGTGACGGCCTCTTCCGTGTGTTTGCATAATTTTTCTTCGAGCGTATCGAACGGGCCGCCACGAGCGGCCCGTTTTTTATTCGTAACTTACAAGGAAATTACTATGTATACTCAAATTGAAACAATTCCAGCAGACGCCATGAGCGACTACGTTAAAGAAACTATTTGCGAGATCGCCGCCGAAGGTTTTGGCCGCGATAACGACCAGGCAATGCGCGCCGACACCATGCGTCATATTCACGACGCCGCGGCCGTGCAAGTTGCACGTCAAGATAAGGAACTCGTCGGTTTCTCGATGTATGGAAGCAGCCTTTGGCGGCCGTGCCGTTGAAGTCGGCGGCGTTGTCGTGCGGCCAGGGTTCCAAACCCGGCGCGTCGGCACGCTGCTCGTCGCGGAATACGTTCGTGAAGTCGGCGCCAAATTGCTGACGGCGCACACGCGCAATCCCGCAATCCTCCGACTTTTTGCCGAAGTCTGCGGTGGCGAACAAAACGTGTATCCGCTCGGCGGCACGCCGGAGCTTGCCGAACTCGCCCAACAAATCCCTCACGCTACGACCGGCAGCGGCGTAACGTATCACATCGATCGCTACGATGAAGGCGGGTTGTACGGCCACGGCGACCCAGCAGATCGGCCGAGCGGCGAATTCAAAAGCCTTAAACAACGCTTCCCGCTGCTCGAGAACGAGCGCACAGCTCTTGTCGTCATTGGCCAAACAGAGGGGATTCAACGATGAAAAACGTTTTGATTGTCGGTTCCCAACACGGCAACGAGTTGTTGGGCGAAAAACTTTACGCCTACATTATGAAGCAGCCGCCGGAAGCGGCGCTTCACGTAGCATACGTTTTGGCGAATCCTGAGGCGCGCAAACGCGGCATACGATTTGTCGAATCGGACATGAATCGCAGCTTCACACGCGATGACACCTACGAGGCCGAACGCGCCATACGCCTCAAAGCTCTCGTACAAGACGGCAATTACGATTTAGTCATCGACGCGCACACTACCACAGTCGCCCAAGCGCCGTGCCTCATCATTTCCGGCATCCGCGAGGATAACAAGACATATTTACGCGCCACGCACATCAAAAACATCGTCGTGATGAAGCACGAGTTCCTCGCCCAATCGCTCATTGGCAACGTGCCGCGTGCCGTTTCCGTCGAGGTGAGCAACGACGATTTGTGCGAAAAGCTCTTCGGCAAATTACACGAAGACCTTTTGGACTTTGCGAAAGGCACAGGCAGCCATCCGCACAAAAGTGTCTTCGTCGTCGAAGGCTTGCTTGAGAAAGGCCGCCTCAGCGACGATCAAATTGCCCAGCTTCGCAACTTTGAACAAAGCGAAGCCGGCTTCTATCCCGTGCTCGTCGGCGAAAACTCCTACAAAAAGCAAACGAATTATCTCGGCTTTTTGGCTAAAGTAAAACAAGAGGTTACTATATAATATGAATATGACAAAACCAGTAATTTTGACCGGCATCCGTGCCAACAATGATTTGACGATCGGCAATTACCTCGGCGCATTGCTGCCAATGGTCGATATGGCTCGCACGCGTGCCGGCGAATATCAAGTGAACTTGTTCGTGCCGGACTTGCACAGCTTCACGACGCCAATCGACCACACGCTTTTGCACGAGCAGATTATGCACAACGTTCGTGTATTTGCGGCAGCCGGTTTGCCACTCGATCATGAAGATGTGTTTGTGTACCGCCAAAGCTATATTCCTGCGCACAGCGAACTGGCGTGGATTTTTGATTGCTTTACCGGCTTCGGCGAGCTGAGCCGAATGATCGAATTCAAAGACAAGTCCGCACGCCTAGGCTCTGAACACATCGGCGTTGGCCAATTTAACTATCCGCCGCTCATGGCCGCCGACATTTTGCTCTACGGCGCCGCGTACGTGCCGGTTGGCGACGACCAGCGGCAGCACATTGAATTCACCCGCATGATCGCTGAGCGTTTGAACAGCAAATTCGGCAACCTGTTTGTCGTTCCAAAAACCATGGCCGAGCAGCACGAATTCTTTGGCAAAGACCAAGGCTTGCGCATCCGCGACCTCATCGACCCGAGCAAAAAGATGAGCAAAAGCGACGAGACCGGCCGCGGCGTTATCTTCATGAGCGACACGCCCGAAGCCGCCGCAAAGAAGATCATGAGCGCCACGACGGATTCGTTTGGCGAAATCCAGTTTGAGCTTAAAGAGCGCCCCGGCGTTTCCAACCTTTTGCAAATGCTTGCCTTGTTGAGTGGCAAACCACAACAAGACGTCAACGGTGAATGGGTCGGCAAAACGAGTTATGGCGAGTTGAAAAAAGCCGTCGCCGAAGCCGTCGCAGACTTCCTTCGCAACTTCCAAAACAAACTCGCCGAAGTTGACGATGCAAAGATCCTCGCCAAACTTGAGGCCGACGAAAAACAGATGAACAACGTCGCCAACGCCACACTGTTGCGAGTCCAAAAAGCGGTAGGCCTTCGTGGATAACAACGAGTCCGCGCCGTTTCGCAACATCCGCCTCGACCAATACGTCGTGCAAGAACGGCCGCGTTTGAGCCGCGCCTTTGCCGCGAAGCTTATCGAGCAGGGCAAAGTGCTCGTTAACGGCGCGCCAAGCAAGGCGGGTTTTAAGGTACGCGGCCAAGACGTCGTGATCATTGATTACGACGAGGCCGAACTCGACGCGATCCCTACAATCGACCTGCCGATTTTGTACGAAGACAAAGATTGTGTGGTCATAAACAAGCCGGCCGGTGTGCTCAGCCATGCGCAAGGACATTTGAGCGGCGAGGCGACCGTCGCGACCTTCTTACGCAATAAGTTGGCCGACGATTTGCGCGAGGAAAAATCTTCAGAGGATGAAGCGGGCGAGGCAGGCCGTGGGCAAAGCAATCCGCGCGCCGGCATCGTGCACCGTTTGGATCGCGCCACAAGCGGCGTGATGATCGGCGCCAAAAACCAAGCCGCTTTAAGTTGGCTGCAAAAACAATTCGCCCAACGACGCGTTAAGAAAACGTACATGGCAATCGTGCGCGGCCGCATGGACCCCGATGAAGCCGTCATCGACATGCCCATTGAGCGCAACCCTAAAGCGCCGGCCACGTTCCGCGTCGGCGCCAACGGTAAACCGGCAACGACGCATTACAAAGTGATTGAAACTTCAGAGCACTTTAGCCTCGTTGAGCTGAAGCCCGCAACCGGACGCACACATCAGCTGCGCGTGCACCTTGCACAAGTCGGCCACCCGATCGTTGGCGATCCGTTGTACGGCGACGCGCAGTTTGGTGATCGGCTTTTTCTTCATGCCTTGAGCTTAGAAATCACGACGCCGGACCACGAACGAAGAACTTTTACCGCGCCGCTGCCAAAGGAATTTGAAGCGGAAATGCAAAAATGAGCGACATCGTTTGGAACGCACGCACTAAAAATGATGTCGAACATTTCCTCACAAATCCCGCCCATGCGTTGTTGCTGACTGGCGTCGCGGGCAGCGGCAAAACGTTCGTAGCCGAGCACATTGCCGCCAAGGTGCTGCAGACTCCGTACGACAAACTCTTCGGCCATCCGTACTTCACGAAGGTTACGCCGACGAAAAATGCAATTTCCATCGACGACGTACGAACATTGCAGCGCTTCATGCAACTCAAAACCATCGGTACGAACAATGTACGACGTGTCGCAATCATCGAACACGCGCATACTATGAGCACCGAAGCGCAGAACGCATTGCTCAAACTGCTCGAGGAGCCGCCGGCCGATACCGTGCTCATTTTGACGGCGCATAATTCGCGCGCGTTGCTTACGACAATCCGCTCACGTCTTCAAACTATTGCCGTGCAAGCTCCGGGACCCAAGGAACTTGAGGCCGCGTTTGCCCAGACGGCTTCGTCACCCGCATTTTTTGCACAGCAACTTCGTTTGAGTGGAGGTTTGCCCGGATTGTTGTACGCGCTCCTTAACGATGAATCTCATCCGCTCGCCGCCGGTATTCAGACGGCCAAGGAACTTTTGCAGGGCGATACATTTTCACGACTAGCGACTGTCGAAAATCTTGCGAAGCAAAAAGATGCTGCGCTTACAATCTTTGAAGCGTTGGAGCGCATTGCCCAAGCCGGCCTCGACCAAGCTGCGGCAAAAAACGTTCCCAGGCAAATCAAACAATGGCACCACATCCTCAAGGTCGCGCACGAAACAAGCGCGCAACTCGCTTCAAATGCCAGCGCAAAACTCGCCCTTACAAACGCAATGTTGCAGCTTTAATGTGCAAGATTTGGTATAATAGCAGTCAAGATGTTTGAGTTGGTCATTATTGTTTGCTTTGGCTTGCTCGCCTTCCGCAACACGAAAGTGCACGACGACGAGTTTGCAGCGGGATCGCGGAAAATTGGCGATCGCTTGGGGAAGTTGTGGGACATCGCGCATCAAGGTATGCGTGAGAACCGCTTTCTGCGTGCCGAAAAAGCGTTGCTTACAATCCTCAAAATTGACGAGCGTAACGCCGCAGCTTACAACCGCCTTGGCATTTTGTACGCGAAACAGAAAGAATACCGCGATGCCATTGATTGTTTTGAGATTGCCAGCAGCATTGAGCCGACGCCGTCTTCGTTGCACAACCTCGGCCTGATTTATTACGAGACGGAAAACTACGAGAAGGCGGCGATCGCCTTTGAGCAAGCGCTGAAGCTTGAGGATTCGTTGGCCGCGCGCCACGTCGCCTACGCCAAAGTGCAAGAGAAACTCGGCAATGAAAAGCTTTTCTTCCAAGCTCTGGAAAAAGCCGTAGAACTCGAGCCGAACAAAGAAACGTTGACGCTTTTGCACAAAGCGTACATCGACCGCGGCATGCAATCGCAGGCCGACATGCTCGAACAAAAACTCCACAAACTCATTGTGCCCGCCGGCAAGCCAAAACGTATGCGCCGTCCGCCACGCGTCGGGTAAAGCTATGCCGGTAATCGAAGCATACAAGGATCTAAAGCAAGCCTTCGCCGAGAATCGTAGTAACAGAGACGTTTTAAAAATCCTGACTCCGCGACTCTTAGAAGTTGCCAACGGCGAAGCAGGCGATGACGTCGGACGCTTACAGTGGCATAACGGTCTCGGCTTCTTTACGTATGTACCGCTCAAAAGGGACGAAATTGCGAGCGATCGAATACACTCTGTTGCAATTCACATTTGGCCGAACAAGTCTCAGCTCGTTGCCGAACAATCTAAGCTATGTGAAACGTCTACGACAAGCACCATTCACGGGCACAGCTTTAACTTTGAAAGTCGCCTCGTAACGGAAGAGTGTTATTTAGAACAGTGGCCCATAGGCGTGACAATAGTTCCCGAAAGCTGGGAGTCTGCGATACTCGACGAAAGGGAGCACATCTTTGGAGTCTTTAATGCCATAAGTCGTCCTGATGGAACGGATATTTTGGAGCGGCAGCGGCTCGTTGCCGCCGTTAGGCCTGGGGAAATACAAAGAATTGAGCCTGGGCAGACATATAGTATGTCACGCATAGAAATGGGGCTTGAGGGATATAACGTCTCTCACGATGCGTTTCATATTTCAGAAAGTGGTACGGGAGATTGCGTGACAATTATGCTTCCCGAAAACGACCCGAGTAAACCAAATCTATCACTTGGTGCATGCGCGCTTAATACTCGTGCTGAAGACTTGGAGTTTACCGAAACGCACTCGCAACAACGCATATTGTATGGTCGGAACGAAACTGTCGAGGCGGTTGGGCGCCTCGTGACATTGCTAGGCGTGTAGCATTGATTTGCCGAACAGGGCATTTTTTGCTACACTTACGTCTGTTATTCAACGTCATGCCGACGTAGCTCAGTGGCCAGAGCGGCTGTTTTGTAAACAGCGGGTCGTGGGTTCGACTCCCTCCGTCGGCTCCATTTTTTGCAAGCTTCCGCGCTTCTCGGATGGCAGATAAAATGGTAAAATACATCGGTCGCAGGGATAGTGAAGCGGTCAAACACGGGTGACTGTAAATCATCTGGCTCAGCCTTCGGGGGTTCGAATCCCTCTCCCTGCACCATTCGATATACGAGAGAGCACTACCGAGTGCTCTTTTTTGTTCTTCTAAATTGTTACGATTACCTTAACTCGCTTGCTATGTAGCGTGCAAAAGTCAACTCCGGCGGCTTGCAAAAAAGCTTAACGTTCTCTATAATCAACCTAGAAATTGTGGGATGAATTGAGCGAAATGCCGTCTTAGCTCAGTGGTAGAGCACTTCCATGGTAAGGAAGGGGTCTCGGGTTCAAATCCCGAAGACGGCTCCAGTTTACATCGGCGTCCTAAACTGTTATAATGGATTTAAATTGATCGTATAAAGGTTATACATAATGGCGAAAAAAGGCGAAAAGCGTAAGATTATTGGGCTCGTGTGTGCGGAAACCGGCGAGCGGATTTACTACACCACGAAGAACGTGCAGAACACGCCCGAAAAACTTCGTTTGAAGAAATACAGCCGCAAAATGCGCAAGCACTTGTGGTTTGAAGAAACCAAGAAGAGCCTCGGCCGCAACGAAGCGCCGAAGCGCAAGTAGTCTTCGGACGTTCCACGGAACACGGAACATCGCACTCGGAAACGGATGCGGTGTTTTTTATTTTCCGCACGGCTGCCATGAAGTGCCTCTGCTACGCCTACCGGTCTTAAGCAATACGCGCGAGGTCAAGCACCGTGTTTACCAATTCGGCATGGCTCCATACCAGCGGCGCGACGCCAACCGGCGAGCCATTACTCGGATTGACTTGCTCCGAAAGCATCCCGCTCGGCATGGCGTGCTCCAGCGTCCACTCTACATACTTCCGTGCACGGTCGAGCTGGCCTTTGCGAATGTAATATTGCGACATCCACAGCGTCGTAACAAACCACGGGTTACCAAGGAACGGCGGATTCGATTCAAAGTAGTGGTCGTGTTCGTAACGCGGGCTGCCGCCGGACGGTGTCTTGTCGAGCAACGCATTTTCGATGGCGGTGACCGTATCCTCAATGCAATGCGGCTCAATATCCTTGGCGAAAAACATCATAGCACCGAACAAGCTTGAAACGTCAAGCGTATTGTCGAACTGCAGCGAGCCGTCTTCTTGCAACAAAAAGCCTTTACGAAATGCCTTACGATCCGCATCAAAGAATACTTTCGCGCCTTCAAGGATGCTGGCCGCCGAGGCGCGCCAGTGTACGGCGTCGTCGGGATAGTCAAACTTTTCTGCGAAGTCGGCAGCGACGAGCAACGCTTGGTACACCGTGCTCGTCGTGTAGGTGCTTGTGAGGAACTTTTCTTCCCACAAATCGTAGCTGGCGTGCGGCAGCTGCGTCTGCTCGTCGAGGAATTCGACCATAAAGTTCGCCGCCGGCTGGATGAACGTATTGTACAGACTGAAGACGAAATCCTGATCTTGCGTGTGGTCGAAGTATTCGCCGAGCATGTACAACACGATCGCCGTCTCGTCTTCTTGAATCGCCAGCTCTGAATGCCGGCCGTGTAACAACGGATGCCACGTGCTGCCAATGGCGCGATCGGGCTGGTATTTGTGCATAAGGTAGCCGCCGGGCGCCATGATGTCACGGCAAAACTCGAAGAATTTGCGCGGCTCCTCACGATATCCCAAACGAATAAGCGGCCAAATCGCCAGCGCACCGTCGCGCGGCCAGACGTAACTATAATAGTCACGGCCAAAATTGTAGATGCTTGAGTCGCAGCTGGCGATAATGCCGCCGCGTTTGTCGGTATGCACCTTAATAACCATCAATGATTTTTTGAGCATGTCGAGATAGCGGCTGTCTGTCGTATGGAGCGTATTGGCGGCCGTGGCGAGCCATTCGCGCCAATATTGCCGCGTGTTTTCGAGGCGGTGCTCAAGGCCTTCCGACAAAAATTGGTGATGAATCTTCTCGGCCGTGAACTGAGAATCCGCAGAGATAATCCAATAATCAATCTGCGTACTCGCGCCGCCGGCGAGCGAGCAAGGGAACCTGAGCACTGAGTCCACGCCGCCGTGTTCCACGGCATTGCCGGAGAGTTCGCCGTCCTCGGCGTCTTTGAACGTGCCTTCTTTGCCCTCAATGCCGTAGTTTCCTACGGAAAACTGGTCGAAGACCGTGCCGTCAATATTCTGTCCGTACACCAACAGCGCGCAGCGGCCTTTATAATCCAAAATGTAATTTTCCTCGGGCACGAACAACGCGGTGTCTGCGCGCCCGGCTCGGGAAATCTGAAAGACTTGGTGCAGGAACAGGCGGATGTTGTGATAGTCGCCGCTGTGGTTGATGACCGTAATGCGCCGGCAAAAGGCGTTGTGCTCAGTGTCTACGAAATCGTAGAAGAGCAGCTCCACGCCGAGGCCTTCGTGCTTCATGCTGATGTTGCTCACCAGCGCGTCAGCCTCAAACGTTACGTTAAAGTCCCAGCCGCCGTCGCTCACCCACGAAAAATTGCCGTCAATCCACACGCCAATTTTATGCTGCGTGCCGCGCGCCGTTGTAAGGTTATCGAGGCCAACGTACGGATAGTAAAAGTCGTGCACCAAGCCCTGCTCGTTCAGCCCAACGGTTAAGCTGCCGTTGCCCAGCATTACCGCTCGTCCCATGCTATACCTCGATTCCTTTTTCCGTCAGACGAAATTGCACGTCGCGGAAGGCGTTCATAAAGTTCATGAAGGCTTCATAGGGCGTGTCGTACGGGCTGAAGTAGGCGTGGATGTCGCCGTCGTTAAACCATTTGGTGCACATATAATAGAAGTGGTCGGAGGTTTGCAGACGCCGCCAATCTTCAATTAAGCTTAGGTCATTCGTACCGAGAACTTTTGCCTCAAGCCCATAAAGCGCGTTGATCGCCGACGTTTGCATGCCGTTGCCGAGCCACGCGCTGAGGTCGCGCTCGGTGTCCGCCCACGTGATTGTTTGCGGCACGTCCACGACATCCACGGCGTCGTAAGCATCGCAGGCCTGCGAAACCGTAAGGAATTTGTTGCCGTCGTGCTTAAGCCACTGCTCAGGCAAATGCTCCAGAAAGTCAAAGATGCCGGTGTCGTGCCACTGGTGCTCGCCAAACGTTTCGTAATCCATGAAGAGATTGAAGATTTGAGCGTCGTGCGTTTCGTTGAGCCAATGCGCGAATTTGTCAGCCGTCAGCGGCCACTCCTTCCAATCGTGGTCGCCAAAACGGAAGGCAATGTCGTCGCTCAGCTTATAATTCTTCATGAGCAACTTTATGTTGTCCGTATAAGCCGGGCGGTACACGAAGTTGGCGCTGCGCCAGCCAAGCACTTTGTCCCAGCCTTCGGCGAGCACGCCTTTGTAGCCGGCTTTATCGGCCCAAAAGGCAACGTCGTTGTTGTATGCAAGCTCGGTATTTCTGAAGACTTTGGGCGTTTGGCCAAAGAGTTGCTCGACTTTTTCGCGGTGCATTTTTACTTGCGCCTCAAACTCACCGCGCGAATAAAAGAACGCCAGGCTGTGATGATACGTTTCGCCGACGATTTCCACGCGGCCGGTATTCGTAAGCTCTTTGAACGACTCCAACGCTTCGGGCGCCCATTGCTCAAGCTGCTCGAGGACGGTGCCCGTAATGGACAGACTTATGTGAAACTCAGGATGCTTCTCGAGGATTTGCAGCAGCTTGGCGTTCGTAGGCAAGTACGATTTCTCTGCAACCTTGCGCACAATGCGTTCGTTGCTGGTCGGCGTGTCGTAAGCCGTGCCGAAGTAATCGTGGCTCACGCCGGCGTCAAAAATCGTATAATGCCGCACGCGGAACGGCTGGTGCACGTGCAAATACAGCACGATGGCTTTGCTCATGCCGCCGCTCCCACGAGTGCGTGGCGTTCGTAGACCGAGAAGACTTCGTCGGCCGTTTTGTCGCCGCGCACCATGCGGTCGAGTTCACGAAAGGCGTTGGCGCTCAGCTCGTTCCGCAACTCGTCGCTATTTAGGACGCCGACGATTTTGTTGGCCATTTCGTCGTGGTCCCAATAATCGACCCGAAGGCCGTTGGTAATTACCTCGGCCGCGCCCGTTTCCTTCGTAATGAGAATGGGCGTGTTGAAGTTGATGGCCTCAAGCGCCGTAAGGCCGAACGGTTCCGTTGGCGAAGGCATGACGAACAAATCGCCGATGCTGAAGGAATCGCGCCAGCGTTTGCCTCGCTGAAAGTCCGTGAAGATGACTTTGTCGCCGATGCCAAGCTC
The DNA here is from genome assembly GCA_036568905.1 of Saccharimonadales bacterium (SeqCode). Classification (GTDB taxonomy): domain Bacteria; phylum Patescibacteriota; class Saccharimonadia; order Saccharimonadales; family UBA4665; genus DATCRQ01. Next base: position 387,804 of record DATCRQ010000001.1, read on the forward strand.
CGTCGCCATCGTAACCAACTCGTAATATTGCTCGCCGGCACCTACGAGCAGGAGCAACGACTTCGGGCGATATTGTACGGCGATGCGGAACGCCTCAAGTAAATGCGCGAGGCCTTTTTGGATCGTCAGCCTGCCGACGTTTACGACGACGCGGTAGCCTTGCTGTTTCATGCGGGCAAGGTAACGGTACTCGTTGTCTTCGGAAAACGGCGTGAACTCGGCGGCCGACAAATTATTATGAACGACTTCGATCTTCTCAGGCGGAATATTGTACTCGCGCACGATGCCGCGTTTCGTAACCTCGCTCACGGCAATAATTCGGTCGGCCATAAGCATGCCAAGTTCCTCGATCTCGCGCACCAACGGATTGCCGCCGTGCGGTTGCCCCGAGCGGTCGGACTCAATAGAGTGCATATGCACGATGAGCGGCCGCCCGCTGATGAGTTTGGCGCGAATCGCCGCGCGGCACGTCAGCCAGTCGTGGGCGTGGATGACGTCAAAATATTCAAGCGTCGGAATCATACGGCCTACGGCTTCTTCGTAGAGCCTTACTTGGCCGTGCAAATCCAAGGCGCGGATTTCGCCCGTGGACGTCACGTTCATATATTGCGCGCTGTCGTAGGTCGTGCCGGCCTTGAGGACTTCTATGACGTCCTGCGGATGAGCCGGATGGATTTTCATATAATCAATTTCGCTGTGGTCGGCGGTGTAGGGAATCACGAACTCGATGTCTGCGCCCTTTTTGGAGAGTGCCTTACAGAGCCGAATACATTCGACCCCCATTCCCCCAGCATTGTAAGGAGGCAACTCCCATCCGAGCATAAGTACGCGCATCACACCCTTCTCGTTACCTACTAACTAAACCAAATTATAACGAGCGGTCGCGCCAAGCACAACCGTTTTTTATTCGGCGTCTGTTTCCTCAACGACTTCAAGCAGCGTTACGCCAAGCTTCTCAACGTACACAACAGTCATGATTACCGAGAGGCTGCACACCGTAATGAAAAAATCCTGCAACGTATTACTTTTTATGTTCAAATACATTTCGATGAGCGAACCGGCGCCAAAGGCAACCCAACAAAACAGTACGACGCCAGCGATCCATTTCCAGCTTTTCTTCGCGGACTCATGAAAATACGTCGTGCCCGTAATGAGCACCGTACCAACGAAAAGTGCGACGACCGACAAAATGCTCGCCAGGCCGTGAATGAGAATGAGCGGATCGTCGATGAGCGCGCCGCATTGCTGCGCCGTAGGGTCGCAGTTGAGCGGCACCATGGCCGCAACAGCCGCCAGCAAGCCAAAGATACCGTAACTTATCACGCTCCATTTAATGCGGCGTTTGCGTTCTACGGCGCGATATTGCATAACGCAAAGGGCAAAAAGCCCGACGCCGCTCAGCACATCAAGCATGATGAACACCCAATTGTACGGCTGGTGCGGCGCTTCAAGTTCGCTCGCCAAATCGTGACGCCCAACGCTGGGGTTGAGAATATAACTCAACGGCCACGAGCAGTACAGTACGGCAAGCAGCGACGCTAATGTCACCATTGCCCACGCCCGCCGTTCCTTTCCCCAAAGCACATGCAATTTCATAATCGTATAGTACTACGTTTTTGCGGTGGGTAGGTGTAAACTTATGACAAATGTCTGAAGCGGTTTTGCACGTCACCGGGCTTACGAAAGACTACGGCGCGTATCGCGCTGTAGACGACGTGTCCTTTGAGATTGAGAAAGGGCAAGTGCTTGGCTTACTGGGGCCAAACGGCGCAGGCAAGAGCACGACGATCCAAATGCTTACGGGCATTACGACGTCCACCTCGGGAACGATCAAATACTTCGGCAAAGATTTCAGTACACATCGCCGCACGTGCCTACAACGCATCAACTTTGCCTCGGCGTACAACACGTTACAAGGCCGCATTAGCGTCCAAGAAAATTTGCTCGTCTTTGCAAAGTTATACGGCGTTGCCAAGCCGCAGCGAAAAATCGCCGAATTGCTTGAGTACTTTGAAATGGGGCGTTTAGCAAAGAACGCGTACCGCGATTTGTCCGCGGGCGAGCGCACGCGCGTAAACCTCGCGAAGTCGTTACTCAACGATCCCGACCTCATTTTGATGGACGAGCCTACGGCTTCCCTCGACCCGGACATCGCCGACAAAACGCTCAGCCTCATCGAAAGCCTGCGCAAAAGCCGTAACCTTTCCATTCTGTTTACGAGCCACAACATGGCCGAAGTGGAGCGCCTGTGCGACATCGTTGTGTTTTTGTACAAAGGCAAAGTACTCAGCAAGGATACGCCGGCCAACCATACGAAGAAGCTCAGCGGCGCGACCGTTTTGCTGGAGTTCGCCGGCGCAAAGCAACCCATGGAACGTTTCCTGCGTGAGCACGACGCGACGTTCGACTTTACCTCGCCACGCGTCGTAAGCATCCAAACAGAAAACGACAAAGTCGCACCGCTCATCGCCGAGCTTACCGGCGCCGGCTTTCGTTTGAACGACGTTGAGGTGAGCAAGCCAACGCTTGAGGACGTATTCCTCGACATTGCACGAGGCGAGAAATGAGCCGCACTATGCTCAAACGCGTCAACGGCCTCGTGTGGCAAGAAGCGTTCCTCACGCGGCGCTCGTTGGAAATGTTCTTCGACATCTTGTTTTTCCCGATGATGAACGTCATTCTATTCGGTTTTATCATGCACGTCGTGGGCAGTGGATCGCGCAGCGGCACGAACCTCATCATGGGCATTTTGCTGTGGGAAGTCGTGGTCGTCAACCAGTACAACCTTACGGTGAGCAGCTTGTGGAGCGTGTGGTCGCACAACCTTACGAACATTTTCATTGCGCCGATTTCCATCAGCGAGTATTTGCTGTCGCATATGTTGGCGGCGGCGTTGCGCACGGCGGGCGTATTTGTCTTCTTGGCGTTTGGTACGTACTTTGCGTTTAATTTCAACATTACGCACTTCGGTATCGCGAACTTGCTGTTATTTTATGCGAACTTATCGCTGTTTGCGTATTGGCTTGGGATTATTTTGCTCGGGTTGATTTTTCGTTACGGCACACGCGTGCAAGCGATTGCGTGGGGAACGATCTTTTTGTTCCAGCCGCTCAGCGCCTCGATGTTTCCTTTGAGCGTACTGCCGCACTTTATCCAAATAATTTCCCGCTGTTTGCCGGCAACCTACGTTTTTGAAGCCGCACGTAGTGCTCTGGTTCACGGCGGCATCGCGGTGCACGCCAGCCTCGTAGCTTTGGCGATGAACGTCGGCTACAGTTTGCTCGCCGCCTTTATTTTTGGCCGTTTGTTTAAACGCTCAAAAGAGACCGGACAGTTCGCGCGCAACGATTTGTAAGAATCTCCAAACGGAAGCCGCAGTAAAAACAATAGCATTTCGTACAAACTTAGGGCGAAATTTCATACAGCCCGCACCCTGCAACGCACGTATGCTAGGTTTTGCGATGCATCGCCATAGCAACCTAACGAAAAGGAGCAACTATGACAGGAACGGGACTTATCGGGGTAACAGTCGGACTAACGGTGGCGGGCCTGCTCGCCGCAACGCTCGGTCTTACGGCCCTTTAGGCAGTAGCGAAGCGGAACGGCGGCCGTTTTGCGCGGCCGCCGTTCTCTTTATAAATATCATCAAGCCTACGCCGAAGCTTGGTGATATTTTTATCACAAAATTCGCTTTGACTCGCAGCGCGCCGCCGTGTACAACAATTGTATGAATAAACTAGAATCTGCTCCATCGTCCCACGACACCAACCCACTACGGCGTTTAGCCGGAACAAAAACCGGAAGATTGGCCGTCGCCGCCACGGCCGCAGCCGGTGTTTTGGCAGGCTGCAGCTATCAAGGTGTATACGGCAACACCAACACGACGCCTGCGGCTTCTGTCGTTATGGACGTCCTCAACGACAGTCATCTTTTATTATGTATGAAACAAGTGGCCGGTTCTAACGGCGATATAATCTACGATTGCGATTGGCGTGACAGTGATAATGGAACGACGCCCCAAGAACCGCGCACGACGCCGCGCATACACCTCAGCGAAAGCGACGATTCCTTCAACAAGAGCACTACGTTGAAGTGCTTAGAATTCCCGCTCGCCGGTCATCATAATGGAAAAACGTGCGACTGGTCGGACCCGGACCTTGCGGGCAAAACGCCGGGGTACCCAATACAGGCGGTTGGCTATGGCGACCGCGACGCATTATGTTTGTCGGAGAAAACGAACGACTATTATCAGTACACATGTAATCTTGACGAGCCAGGCGGCTACAATGCGCCTTATAACCTCACGTATATAAGTGACGGAACTTTCGTTGAGCATAGTGCTTCGTTCGCCGGTACGACCGTCAAAGAACTCGTTTACAACCAAGGCCAAGGCGAAGTCGGCGCAATCGTTGACTGGGCGACGTTTCACCCTGCGAAGTAATTTATAAGCGGCAGACGAGTTAAGAAGGGCTACGGAGCAGCCAGAAATTCGTGGTAAATTCACATTCTCGCGGTAAACTTAGAATATGAACATCGCCGTCGTTGAGGATGAAGCAAGTATTCGCGAGTTCGAGGTCACGTATCTCGCCCACGCAGGCTATGGGGTCGCTGATTTTTCCAGCGCACACGAAGCACTCAAGCACTTCCGCGACGAGCAGGCCGACCTTTGGGTCATCGATCTCAATTTGCCGGGCATGGACGGGCTGGAACTCTGCCGGGTGATCCGTTCTACGTCGCCCGTGCCGATTCTCATCGTTACCGCGCGGAACAGTGACGAGGATGAGGTAAAGGGCCTGGAGCTTGGTGCCGACGATTACCTCAAAAAGCCGTTCAACCCCAACGTCTTAGTCGCTCGCGTGCACGCTTTGCTTCGACGCAAGGCAACAAAGCAATTGGTGTTCGGCGAGCTGCGCATCGACCCGGCAACGATGGCAGTTACGCGCGGCAAACAGCCTATCACACTGACGACGACGCGCTTTAACCTGTTGCTTACGCTGGCTTCGCAGCCAAACGTCGTGCTGACGCGTGCGCAGCTCGTCGACCAAATCTATAGCGACCCGAGCGCGCATGACGTCTACGACCGCACCATCGACGCGCATATTAAAGCACTTCGGCAGCAAATTGAGCCGGACCCGCATCATCCAAAGTATATTGAAACGGTCATTGGCGCCGGCTATCGCTTTAGGACACCGTCGTGAGGAAGTACGCAAGGCAATTGTGGCGCAGCCTTAGCGTACGGCTCGCCGTATTGGTTGTAACAACGTTTGCCACTTCAGTGATTGGCCTTATTGTAGCGTCCTTACTTTTTCATCGTGTGCTGGCGCCGCCAACGACGCCATATTGGGCGCACGCGGTGAGGAACGTTCTGACGCTCATCGTTTTCGTCGGCATGCCGGCGTGTATCATTTGGCTTGCCTCGAGGCTTGTAACGCGGCCGCTGAAGAACTTCGACAACGCTATTCAAAAGTTGCAAGCCAACAACTATAAAGTAAAGCTACAGTCGGCCAACATCACCGAATTTGATAGGGTTTTTGCAAGCTTCAACGAATTAATTAGACGCTTGGGCGTCGAAGAAGAGCTGCGCAAAGATCTCATTTCCGATACGTCGCACGAGTTCAACACGCCGCTGACGGCGCTCATCGGCCAATTGGCGGCAATCGAAGAAGGCAAAGTGACGTTCGACAAAGACCGCGCAAGACTTTTGAGAGGCCAGGCCGAACGGCTCGCCGAACTTGTCGGCCAATTAGACGCTTACACACGTGCCAGGACGCCAAACTCTGAAGCCAAAGAGACTTTTGCGCTCAAAGATATTTGCGAAGAGATTGTGCGCAGCAACGAACTGGCGCTCAAAGACAAACGCATTGACGTCACGCTGAACATTGCGGGCAACGTTACGGTTACGGCGCACCGCAAGGCCGTGCAGCAAATCGTCGAAAACTTAGTGCAGAACGCGCTGCGGTATTCCAATGCCCGCATACTGACTATCAACGGCAACGCGCACAAACTCATTATCGAAGACAACGGCATTGGCGTGCCCACAGAAAGTTTGCCTCATCTGTTTGAACGGTTTTACCGCGTCGATAAGTCGCGCAACCGCGAGACTGGCGGCCTTGGCCTTGGGCTCTCAATCGTCAAGGAACTCGTGCTGCAGCAAGGTTGGGGCATTACGGCAAAGAGTGCGCAGCCCGGCTTGGCGCTCATCATTACGTTTGGTTCGTAAATTCATACGGCGTTCACACGCGCATCGTACACTTCTGTTTGTGATTAAGCAGGAGAAGATATGGCAGCGTTAACCGCACAACATATTACGAAGCGTTACGGCAAGGGCGATTCGGCTTTTACCGCACTCAGCGACGTAAGTTTGAGTATTGAGGCCGGCGAATCCGTGGCGATCGTCGGCAAAAGCGGCTCAGGCAAAAGCACGTTGCTGCACATGCTGGCGTTACTCGACAAGCCAACGTCCGGCAATGTCTTTGTCGCCGACAAAGAAGCAGGCAGTTTGAGCAGCAAACAGCTCGGCAAAGTCCGCAACAAACGCTACGGCTTCGTCTTCCAACAATTCTTTTTGAACGACAAAGACAGCGTGCTCGGCAACGTTGTATTGCCGTTGAAGATCGCCGGCGTCAGCCGCGCCGAACGCAACAAGCGCGGCATGGAAGCCTTGAAAGCCGTTGAACTTGAGCAAAAAGCAAAGGCAAAGGCCGGCACGCTCAGCGGCGGGCAAAAGCAACGCGCGTGCATAGCACGGGCGCTCATCAACAATCCAAATGTCATCTTTGCCGACGAGCCGACGGGCAATCTCGACAGCCACACCAGCAAAGTCGTTGAAGATTTGCTGTTCAAGCTTAACAAATTACAAAACATTACCCTCATCATCGTCACGCACGACGACGATTTGGCGGCGCGCTGCAACCGGCAATTGCACATCAAGGACGGCGCGCTGGTTAGGAGCAACGCATGAAATTCGTAGACTTATTGCAAACGGCGCGCGGCGGCATGAAGCGCAGCCGCGCCCGGACGTTCCTCACGATTACGGCAATCTTCATCGGCGCTATGACGATTACTTTAACCAACGGCATCGGTACGGGTGCAAAGAGCTATCTCACGCGACAAAGTTCAGACCTTGGCGCAAAGAACGTTATGCAGATTACACCAAACGCAAGTGCGGCTACGTCAGGCTCAAACAGCGAGGAGCCTGCCGCATATAATCCAAAGCTCAAAACGTCTTCGAGCGGCATGACGCTCATGAGCGATAAAGATCTCACCACAATCAAGGCCACGCCAGACATTACCGGCGCTGCGCCGGCGTATGTGTTTGCGCCTGATTACATCATGGGCAAGGGAGGCAAATATCAGCTTACGAACGTTGGTGAACAGCCCGGCGATTACACGGGAACTTTAGTTGCCGGCAAAAATGTCGACAATAGCAGTAATCAGAGCCAAATCGTTTTGTCCGACAACTACGTGAGCGACATGGGCTACGGCAACGCGCAGGCGCTCGTTGGCGAGCAAGTAACGATTGCCATCACCGACGCCAGCGGTCAGCAGCAGACAATAGCCGCGACCGTCGTTGGCGTGCAACCAAAATTTTTGATCAACAACGACGACGCAACGGCGAACCTCACGCTCGCCAAACAACTCTACGACACGCAAAGCGTCGGGTTGCCGCAGGCAAGCAAGGATCAATATTCAATGATTTTTGCCACGTTCCCGAGCAGTTTGACGAACGCGCAAATTACCAATCTCAAAAATAGTTTGAAGAGCGCCGGCTACAGCGCAGAGACATTGCAAGACGCGGAGAACACTGTCTTCACGGCTATCAACGCAGTCATCATTGTGCTCGACACGTTCGGCGCCATTACGTTGCTGGCTGCCTCGTTCGGCATCATCAATACGCTGTACATGTCCGTACAGGAACGAACCAAAGAGATTGGCTTGATGAAGGCACTCGGCATGAGCCGCAGCAAAATCTTCACGCTCTTCAGCATCGAAGCACTTTTGATGGGCTTTTGGGGAAGTGCGCTCGGCGTGCTGTTTGCCTCAATCATCGGCAAGCTTGTGAACACCGTTGCGAAGAACGGCTTCCTCAAAGATATTCCCGGCCTCACGCTGCTCACATTCCCGCTTTCAACGATCATCGCCGTCATCCTCGGCATCATGTCACTCGCATTTCTGGCCGGAACGTTGCCGGCATTGCGCGCAAGCCGCAAAAATCCAATTGAAGCGCTGCGATATGAATAAATGAAAGGAAATAAAGGAGAAGATATGGACTTTCAAAAGAAATCGTTAGCCAGCTTTGGCCTAGCCGCATTAAGTTACGTTGCAGCACTGGCCTTCCAACGGCTACGCCACATCGGCATGACGTGGATTGGCAACGCGGGTTTTCTCCGCCTGATTGGCTTGACGACATTCTGCGTGTTATTCATCGGCGCGCCGATTGTTCTTGCCGTAGCCGTTTGGTTCGATCGGCCAAGGACAATAGTCCGCCGATAGGCGCGGAGAACAGCTTCCTAAACAAAATAATCCGGCACAAGGCCGGGTTATTTTTTGCTGAGTGCTTTTAAAAGTCTGTATGGCAGGGAGTACGTCCTGCGCTGGAAACCCCTTGGTAGCGGATTTCATTCTAGTCGGTCGAAAGTTAGAGAAACTCGGTTTTATCTATAGCTGCGGCAGAGTCGTGATCGTTAACCCATGAGGAAGTGATATAACACTGCGTGCAAGCAAGACGGATACCAGGCGGCCATTGCCTGCTCAATGGCGGCGAGCAATGAATTCTAAAGCTGACTTTAAATTCTCGCCAGAGTCATTACTCATCTCGACAGATAGGATATCTTTCTTCCAAGGCGTATATGCTTTGCGACGCTCATTGACACGCTCCCACGTAATCTCGTCAAAGCCATGTAGCCCTCTGACGCGAGCTTCGATACGAGCGCGATGTAATTTCTCATCTTTGAGAACGCATTCGATTACCACCAAGGGAACTCTCAAATGCGAAGCACAATCTATCCAAACCTGCTTTGCCTCATCTTCAGCATTTACTGCATCAATAACCACACTATTGCCAAGCTTGATCTGCTCTTCGGCCAGTTTTTCGGCGACTAAATATGCAGCATACCCTGTCTCAAAACTTCTGTTTATACCGGCTTTAATGATAGCTGATTCAATTGGATCAACAGAAATGATTGGCAGCTTGAGTGATTTGGCAATTCGTTCTGAAAGCGTGCTCTTGCCGCTGCCTGGCAGTCCTGACATTACAATAAGTTTCGGTTCGTTCATATTTAACAATTATACAGACAACGACCTTCGTGCCGCTCATATAAAGAGCGAGGGGTTCGAGAATAAGACAAATGCCTCAAAACTTGAGGCATTTCCGTATCTGTTATTCGACTTGGCAGGGGCGGCAGGACTCGAACCTACGACACCCGGTTTTGGAGACCGGTGCTCTACCAACTGAGCTACGCCCCTATGTTTGAACAGAGACATAATACGTCAGATTTGCAAAAATGTCACGCGCCAGTGAGCCGTGCCGTTTGCGCAAGCATCCATAAGACGCGCAGGGGTTTTACTTTACTACGAAATTTGATATACATAATGGTACATGTCGAAATTGATTCCATCAAAGCCACTTTTAATTCTCCTGTACGGCTTTCCGGGCGCGGGCAAAACATTCTTCGCACGCCAGCTTTGCGACCACCTCCAAGCTGCGCACGTACAAGGCGACCGTATTCGCGGGGAGTTGTTCGAGGAACCTCGTTACGATCGTGAGGAAAACCAGGTCGTTTCGCAACTTATGGATTACATGACGGGCGAATTTCTCTCAGCCGGCGTGAGCGTTATCTACGACGTCAACGCTTCACGACTCAGCCAACGCCGTCTGTTGCGTGACATGGCACGCAAGACGCACGCATTGCCAATCCTCGTATGGTTCCAAATTGATACCGACACCGCCTTTGCCCGCACAGCCAAACGCGACCGCCGCCGCGCCGACGACAAATACGCCATGCCGTTGCAACGCGGCGACTTTGAGCGCCTCGCGGCGAGTATGCAGAACCCGCAGGGCGAAGATTACGTTGTCGTGTCCGGCAAACATTCCTTCGACACGCAGCTCAGTGCCATCATTAAACAGTTGCGCGAGCTTGGCGTCGTCTCCAACGAAAAGTCTGCAGACAAAGTCGTAAAGCCCGGCCTCGTCAACCTCGTCCCGAACCCAAGCAGCGGCCGTGTCGATATGTCGCGGCGCAATATTCTTATACGATAGGCGGCACTGGTGGCAACGCGTCAGGTCGTACTTCCAGAAATCGGCGACGTGACGTTGTACAAACGCCGCGGAAACCGCTCTTTGCGCATCAGCGTCGGCGCCGACGGCGTCGTGCGCGTTTCTATGCCGTACTGGTTGCCGTATCGCGCGGGCGAGCAATTCGCTTTATCAAAGCAGGCATGGATCGTCGGCAACCAACGGCGTTCGTATCGCACTTCACTTGAGCACGGGCACGGCATCGGCAAAGCGCATCGTTTAGTTTTCAATGCCTCGGCCGCCGCGAGCAAGGTAAGCACGCGCATCGTGCAAAACGAGATTCGCATTGAGCATCCTCTGGAAGTCGCCGTTGAAGCCCGCGAAGTCCAACGCGCCGCGCAAACCGCAGCCGTGCGAGCCTTACGCAAAGAAGCCGAAGCCTTACTGCCGCAACGTCTGCAAATGCTCGCCGAGCAAACCGGCCTCGACTACGCCAAAGTGAGCGTCAAACAACTCAAAAGCCGCTGGGGCAGCTGCAGCAGCACGAAGGAAATTACCCTCAACTTATATTTAATGCAACTGCCGTGGCACCTCATCGACTACGTTTTGATCCACGAGCTCTCGCACACGCGCGTCATGCGTCACGGTGCGCCGTTTTGGGAAGAAATGGAACGCCACGTGTCGCAGCCCAAGAAGCTGCGCCGCGAAATTGGCGAATACCAGCCGGCACTCACGCCTCGCACCATATAACATAAGCGAACCATACTTTCTGCCGCCGACTTGTGGCATAATAACGTCATGGCTATGAATCTCCTTACCCGCGTGCGCCAGCGCGCCAGCGTTGAGCACGAACGGCTCAAAAGCCTCATCAACAGCATGGCCGACGGCGTGATTGCCGTGGACGCCACCATGAAAATCGTGCTCAGCAACGGTGCAGCGCAGAACATTTTGGACGTCAATGCATCGTTGCCGGATCGTGCGCTTGAGGAAGTCTTCAAGCCGCTCGACGCCAACAACCAAGCCGTCAATCCAAACGAACTCGTGCAAAGCAGCAAAACGCCGACCAGCCGCCGCGACTTGTTGTTGCAATATTCCGACGGCAGCAAAATTAACCTCTACCTAAGCATCGCACCCGTACACCTCGGCTACGGCCAGCGCGGCGGCCGCGGCTTTGTGTTGCTGCTTCGTGACATTACGCGTGAGAAATCACTCGAGGAAGAGCGCGACGAATTCATCAGCGTTGTCAGCCACGAACTGCGTACGCCAATTGCCATCACCGAGGGAAATCTTAGTAACGCCTTATTCATCGTAGACAAAGGCGGCGACATTGCAACGATCAAAACGGCCTTGCAGGAATCACACGACCAGATTTTGTTCCTCGCCTCGATGGTCAACGATCTCGCCACGCTTTCACGCGCCGAGCGCGGGAAACTTGAAGTGGCAATCGAGGCAATTGATCCTATCGGCCTCGTGGAAGATCTCGTTGAGAACTACAAAAAAGACGCCGAGGCAAAGAACTTGCTTATCAAAGCGGACGTGCCGAACGTTGCGCCGGAGCCGCTGCAATCCAGCCAGCTGTATGTACGCGAAATCTTACAAAACTTCATCACCAATGCCATCAAATATACGGACACAGGCAGCGTGACCATCAGCGTTCGGGCGGCGAACAAAGGCGTGACGTTCGCGGTCACGGACACGGGCTTCGGCATCAGCAAAGGCGACCAAGAAAAGCTCTTCGACAAATTTTTCCGCTCTGAGGATTTCCGCACGCGCAAGAACAACGGTACCGGCCTTGGCCTGTATGTGACGATGAAGTTGGCGCGACTCTTGCACGCCGATATCAACGTCGACAGCCAGCTCGACCACGGCTCGACGTTTTCAATCTTCGTACCTAATTTGAAGTAGGCGGTTGAGCTTGCGGCCTGGCGGTGATCATATATTCCACAATACGGCAACTACGCATCCGGCAATGGCGGCAAATGCGGAATAACATGCATCGCCGGAATCGTAACGTTACGGCCTTTCCATTCAACCGTCGCGAACTCATATTGCCACATGGAACGATACAGTAAGGCGAGGTCCAGCAACACGACGAACGGGAAGGCAACAGCGCCAAGGATTGCGTTGTTCACGCGCGTAACCACAGCGATCAATTCGTAAGTTACGAGGAAGAACACTGTCGTGGCGATTGCCAGTATGTGCAGCAAGCCATGGAACGGGCTTGCCGGCAAAAAGCCGCCGAGCGCTATCCCAAACGTCGGCAACAAGAAGAAAACGTACTCGAAAAGGGTTGCCGCCCATACGTACTCTGGCCGGCGGTGCAACTGCGGGTAGCGCGTACGGACGGCCGTGGCGCGTTGCTCGGCAGCAGGCTTTGCGCTGAGGAGGCCGAGGTGGCCGTCGGCACGTCGGAAACTGTACTTGTCCTCGGCAATCAAACGCTTGGCAAAGTACGCCTCCGGCACAATAGAGCGCGCCACGGCTGCAAAACCGCCAGCCTTTTTCAGAGCCGAAGATTCGATTGCCCAGCACGTGCTCAGTACGGACGGCCGTCTGAACAGCCGGCGCGGCGGGGCAAGTTCCCACCAATATCGTGCGCCCTGCGCGAGGGCAAGTTGCGCGGATTTTGTACGCTCAGGCAAAATGCTCACCATTTGTTTGTGCTCGCTTTGCATAAAGGCGATGATTTTGCGAAGCGCGTCCGGCGCAAAGCGCACGTCAACGCCGCAGAACACAATGATTTCGCCGCTGGCCTCGTGCGCTAAGCGATCGTACGCGGCGTTCTTTGGCAGCCAGGTTTCGCTTGGCTCGTCGCCTTGGATAAACCGCACACCGTCGTGCGCAAAGCTACGGATAATTTCCGGCGTGCGCCTGGTTTGCGAGTTGTCGTCGAGGACGAGGATTTCGAGCTTAGGGTAATCGCAGGCAATGAGACTTTCAAGGCACGCTTGCAAATCCTCGGTTTCGTTACGCGCCGGAATAGCGACCGAAATCGAAGGCAACTCAGCATTACTAAAGTGCGGCGTTTGCGGCGGCCACATCGTGCGGCGCAAACGCCGAAGTGTCGAGGCAAAGAACGACACACTTACTAAAAGCTGCAGCGAGGCGAGCGCCGTCAACCACGCCTCGCCCGAGGGTTGTGCCTTCGTCCACCACAGCCAAATCGCAGCGAACAGCGCTTGCCAAAGCATCAACACCAACGACGTTCGCCGCGTGACCGTACGCAAATAGCGCTCGTGCATTCGTGCTTCGACAACGCGCATCATATTTAAGGCGCGAAAAAGCGAGACGGCGAGCAACAAAATGCTCCATATACCCGGCCGCCACACCGCAAACCCGGCGGTGCCAAAGCATGAGCCTACGATCGCTGCACCGGCCAAAAACTTCCTCGCACGCCACAGGCCCGGAACAAAATGCAGCGCCAGCTCGCACAAAACGGCGGCAGCGAACACGATAATCACAAGCGTCATGCCATAACTATAGCAGACCAAAAAAGGAATAGTCACCCAGAGAAAAAGTGACATGTTATAATAACGCTATGACAAAATCATCCGAGGCGTTCATCAACTCTTCTGAAGTCCAAAAAGCCATGAAGCTCCGCGGCCGGGCAGCGATCATTAAGTTTGCCGGCGCGTCCGTGCTCTTTAGTGGACTTATGACTGGCGCTACGATCGGCATTGCAGCCGCGGCATCTCACGAAAAACTGGACGCCGCCTTTGAGACAGCCGAAAGCATCGCGACTGCATTCGTCCTTGGCGGCACAATAACATTAGTTCGCGGCGATGCCCTCAGACAAGAAGCCGAAGCGATGATAGCACCGCTCATGCAGGATGGCGTTACCCTCGCCGTAGTTCCGTCTCCGTCTGAGCAGATGCCCGGTACTCAAATGGACCCGTGGAAGTAACCGTACATATAATTGACATTCCGTTGGCAATTCGCTACACTTGACTCTGAGCCAAAAGTCTACATTATGTAGGCTTTTTTATTAGGAGACAAACGTGGCCGACGAAGAACAATCCAAAGCACCGCGACGCTTCCGTAAGGTGGAGACCGTGCGCGAAAAGGCCGAGAAGCAAGCCGCTGGCGGCAGCGAAGAAAAGCATGGTGTACGCCACGGGTTGTGGCGCGGCTTTACGTGGCCAGTGCGCATCATTTGGCGAGGGCTTGCAAAGCTCACGCACATGCCGCCACTCAAGCAAATCGGCCACGGCTTTCGTTGGTTTGCCGATCTCAAGCCAGTGCGTTTCCTCGCCAAAATCTTGCTCATCATGTACGTCATCAACAGTTGGCGCGAGCTAAAGCAAGTTACGTGGCCGACACGCCGCGAATCGCGCCGCCTTACAACGGCCGTCGTACTGTTCGCCATTGTGTTTGGATTTTTGATTGCCGTCGTTGACTACGGTTTAGATAAATTGTTTAAAGAGGTTTTGCTAAAGTAATGAACATCAAACGCTACGACGCGACCAAGCAATGGTACGCAATTCACACTTACAGTGGCTACGAAGAAAAAGTCGCCGAATCAATCCGCCAACGCGCAGACTCTTTGGACATGAAGGACAAAATCTTTCAAGTCCTCGTACCAAAAGAAAAAATGATCGAGATCAAGAACGGCAAGCGCCGCGTCGTTGAAAAGCGCATCTTCCAAGGCTACGTTTTGGTGCAAATGAAAATGTCTGAGGACGCGTGGTACATCGTCCGCAACACGCCGAGCGTGACCGGCTTTGTCGGCAGCGGCACCGAGCCGACGCCCGTTGGCAACGACGAAATCGAAAAGATCCAAAAGCGTATGGGCCTTGAGCAGCCGAAGCACAAGATGGATTACCGCCTCGGCGAAGTTGTGAGTATTACCGACGGCCCGTTCAAGGGTTTCGACGGTGCGATCAACGAGATCGACGCCGCCAAAGGCAAGCTCAAAGTGCTCGTCAACATGTTCGGCCGCGAAACGCCGGTCGAGCTCGACAGCCTGCAAGTTAAACGCGTTTAGGCGCGCGCATCGTGCGAAGACCAAATTTCCTCAAATTCACTCCTGAAGAGCGGGCGACACAAATTGCTGACGTTATGGACACGGGATATATTCTGGCCATGTCAGGCATGATACTCGCTCAAACTGGTGAGTTCGTGCCAGAAGCGACAACCGCAGCATATGTCGGCATACTCGCCATGGCTACATCGTTGTATCGGGCGTCGCGTTAATTCTGTACAAATAGTACGATAAAAGGTATAATAAATCTGTTACGCACGAGGTGAGATGGCTTCTATCTTCTCACCAAATGTAAAAAGGAAATAACTATGGCAAAAGCTGTAAAAGCAAACCTCAAAATGCGCATCCCGGCCGGCCGCGCAAGCGCTGCGCCCCCAGTCGGTAGCACGCTCGGCCAGCACGGCGTGAACATGATGGACTTCATCAACCCGTTCAACGACCAGACTAAAGACATGCAAGGCGCAACCGTCACGGCGCACATCACGGTTTACGAAGACCGCACGATGAGCTTCCGCGTTGTGGGCATGGCAACGGACGACCGCATCCTTGCGGCGCTCGGCGTCAAAAAAGGTTCGGGCAAACCGAACAGCGAAAAAGTTTCAAAGAAACTGACGCAAGCACAGCTCCAAAAGATCGCTGAAGACAAAGCTGCCGACATGAACACGCAAGACGTCGAAGCCGTCAAAAAGATGGTCGCAGGCACCGCGCGCTCGATGGGCGTCGAAATCGAGGCCTAACCAAACATAATTTGTGGGAGGCGCTGAAGCGTCGTTTGCACCACGAAAGGAAATCATCATGGCAAAAGAAGAAGTTAAAGAGAACGAAGACCTGAAGGCTGAAGCAACCGAAGAAGTCGCTGAAGAAAAAGCACCGAAGAAAACGGTTGCCAAGGCTGGCAAGCGCAGCGAAAAATCGTTGAAGGAAGCCGAAGAAAAAGAGGCCAAAGAAGAGCGCAAAGCGCACGACGCTGAAGCCGAAGAGAAGCCGAAGCAACACGCAAACCCAACGCGCTCTCGCCTCGAACGCCAAGGCAAGAAGTTCCAAGAAGCTGCAAAGCTCGTCGAGAAAGACAAGCAGTACACGTTGAAGGAAGCGTTAGAACTCGCCGTCAAGACCAACCCGGCAAAGTTTGATGCCAGCGTCGAGCTGCACGTCAACCTCAACGTCGACCCGCGCCACGCTGACCAAAACATCCGTGATAACCTCGTGTTGCCAGCCGGCACCGGCAAGACCGTGCGCGTTGCCGTCTTCGCCGACGTCGATGACGCCGCAAAGGCGAAGAAAGCCGGCGCAGATGTCGCCGGCATCGAAGACCTTTTGAAGGAACTCGAAAAGGGCACGATCAACTTCGACATTCTTATTGCCACGCCAACGCAAATGGCCAAGCTCGGTAAATTTGCCCGCGTGCTTGGTCCGCGCGGCCTCATGCCGAACCCAAAGAGCGGCACAGTTACGACCGACGTTGCCAAAGCCGTCACGGAAGCCAAAGCCGGCCGCGTTGAATACCGCGTCGACAGCACCGGCATCGTACACGTTGCCGTTGGCAAAGTGAGCTTCGGCGTCGCCAAGCTCGAGGAAAACGCCCGCGCCGTCGTCGCCAGCATCAAAGCTGCGAAGCCGGCCAGCGTGAAGAGCAACTACGTCAAAGCAGTGCACTTCGCGACAAGCATGGGCCCGTCGATTACGGTCGCCATCAGCGAACTCTAAGCCACTTTACGTAAACCAAAAAAACCGCGGGCCAACGCTCGCGGTTTTTTGTTGTAAAAATGTAAATGAGTTTACTTTTTATCGGCGCTTGCGCTGCTTGCCTTGAGCGCCGTAATCAAATCGCTGACGCCGGTTGGCGTCGGCGGCAATAAAAGCGTATTGGTCGAGGATGAAGCCGCAACGTCGCGCAGCATATCAGTATAGCCGGTAAGCGTCACAAGCTGCATAGCTTCTTGCGGATCAACACCAGTCTCTTTGGCAAAGCGGGCAACCGACTCGCGCAAACCGCTGATGATCGCCTTACGCTGCGCCGCCACGCCTTCGCCCTGCAGACGTTTGCTTTCGGCCTCAGCCTCGGCGCGCTTAATGACGAGCGTTTTGTCTGCCTCGCCTTGCGCAATCGCAGCTTCCTGGTTACGCCGCGATGCGTTGATACGGTTCATCGCTTCCTTAACTTCGTTGGCCGGATTGATGTTGAGCACCAACGCTTTGACGATTTCGTAGCCATATTCCTTCATACGGTCGCGAAGCGTCGTCTCAATGGCAAGTGCCATTTCCTCAACGTCGGCGTACGCGGAGTCGAGATCCATCGCCGGCAGCTTGGAACGCACGACGTCTGAGGTGAAGGCTTCCATCTGCGCCGTCGGGTCGTCAAGCAAGTAATGCGCGTCTTGGACGTGCTGCGGGTCAACTTTATATTGAATCGCCGTTTCGAACTTTACGAATACGTTGTCCTTCGTTTTGGTCTCGATCTCAAGTTGCAGTTGCTCAACTTGCAAGTTCATGCGGCTGGCAATTTTATCAATCAATGGCACTCGCACATGAAGGCCAGGCCGGACAACGCGCAGAAACTTACCGAACCGCTCGATAATACCAACCGTCTGTTGCTCAATAGTGAAGAACGTCGTGCCAAGCAAGATAAGAGCAACGACGGCGATGATAATAAGGATAGCTGTGGCGTTCATAAAGACCTCGTATAAAAGATGAATTCATTGTATGCCTCGCTACGGCAAAAGAAAAGCAAGTCTATTTTATAGAGACCTTCATTGCGCGGTTGAGCGCGTTCATTGCGCGCGTAAAGCCTCGCAAGCCGCCGCGGTACGCGACGTAGCGACTTTGCCATTCGGGCTGGTACTTTGCCTTGAAGCGGTGCAGGCCGCTGAACGAGTAAAAACGGTCGCCGTTGGCGTACACAAAACGCAGCGCGCTGTCCACGACGGAACGTTCGTCGTCGCGCGCGTCCAAACCGGCCAGCGGGCACAAGCCGAGGTTGAGCTTACTCACCAAACCTTCCTTGCGCAAATGCCCGATGAAGCACATCAGCAAATAATCGTTGCTGTTGCCGAGCGCTTCGTGCGTGTGGCGCAAGAGGTCAAAGTTGGCCTCATCGCTGGCATACGACGGAATTTGGTTGACGAAGGCTTGAATGGTGCCCGCAGCGTCGCGCAGCACCATCACGTTACATTCCTGCATGTACGCTTCGCTAAAGAAGCCCATCATAAAGCGGCGTTCGTCGCGGCCGGGTTGCTGCAGCCAATCGTGAGAAATCGCGTGGAGGCGACGAAGCACGGCGTCGTTGTGCGGCGGCGTGAGCATTTCTGCGGCGTAGCCTTGCTTCTCAAACTTGTTACGAATTTGCCGGAAGTATTTATCGTTCCGTACGCTAGCTTCAAAGTGTGCAAGGTCGAGCACGGCTTCCTCGCCGATCTTCTGCAAGCTAAAGCCGTGGCGCTTATACGTTTCGCTGAGCGGCGGCTCGGTGTGCACGTAGGCCACGGCCCAGTCGTTCGTGCGGCACAGCTCGTCGAACTCGCTTAGTAATTGGTCGAGCGCCGTTGGCTCGCCAAACGGATCGCCCACCACAAGCGCTACGCCGCTTCGTACGGCGTAGGCGACGCCAGCCGTATGCTGACGGTTGAAAAAATACACCTTGTCGTGCGGCCAAAGTTTGAAAAAATCTTCGCTTACGGCCGGGTACCGATCAAGCAACGTCTTAGCTAACGCGCGATTGCCACTTTGGTCGGTAAACCGTGCGCGAATCGGCTGAAACAAAGCGAGGAAGCAGTACACCACGGCACCGACGCTAATCGTGGAGAGCGAATCCAAAAAGATTTTTGCCCGGCGCGTATGCGGAATGAGCTGGTGTGCCGTGGTCAGACCAAACTGGTCGATAGTGTGCTGCATCGCGCCGAAAAACGTAATCTCCTGGTGGAAATCCCGTGTGTCAAGCAATATAAAACCGGTGACGCCGTAGCAAAACGTCGCGAACAGCACTAAAAAGCTCGCGCGAAGCGACAGCGCAAAGCTGCGCACATCACTCTTCACTGTAAAAGCGTGACGGTATAAAATAAGCAACCCGACGAGCAGCGCAGGCAGAGCGATATCATACCGAAACGACACGCCGATAAGCGGCCGGCTCGGAGTTTCTGAAAGCCATCGGAACACGTTCGCCACAAGCAGACAGGCATACAGCCCGACAGCCAAAAGCCACGCCGTCCGCTTTCGGCGCGCGAGGTACAAGCTCACGTACAACAATCCCAGCCCGATAAGCAGCTGCACGCCAACGCCAAACCCTGCGAACGTTGACGATATCGGGTGAATAGAATGAAGGTGCAGGCGCAGCACATCTCGCAAACTCAACTGTTCGTGCAGCGTCGATATAATCACCAACACGCCCTGCACGGCCACGCCGTAGGCAACAAGGCGCAAGATAAGAGCCTCGTGACGCGCGCGCAAATCAAACAATTTTGCACTCATATATATGCGCTCAATTATACCGCATCGCGTACATAGTGCAGCATAACTGTGTCGGCGTTGAGGTGTTCGACGCCTTCGAGACGAAACGTTTGGCGCGTTGGCGTCTTGAACAAGGGAAGTCCTTGGCCGAAGATGATCGGCTCAACCGTGAGGTACAACTCGTCCACGACGCCGGCTTGCAAGAACTGGTCGTAGACGTTGCTGCCGCCGATGACTGCAATCTCTTCGTATCCATCTTTGGCAAGCTGCGTAACAAGTTCCTTGGGCTGAGCTTGCGTCGTCTCGACCTCAGGAACATCAATGTTGTAATGCGAATACACAATATTTCGGCGGCCGGGCAACGCGCGGTTAATCGTGCGAAACGTGTTGGCGCCCATAACGATAACGCCGGCGCGGCGCGTCAGCTGCACGAAAAACTTTTTGTCCTCGGCGCTCGTCCAATCTGTAGATTCGTGCTGAGCTTGCGCAGTAAGGCCGTCGGCCGTCAATGCAGCGATGAGCAGAACGCGTGTCATACATATATTGTAGCGCGTTGCCCTTAGGCAGCCTACGAAGCAAACAGTTGTAATTTTCGCCAACGGCTTGCATAACGCTTTTGACAAGCCGTACAATATATACGAATTGAGGGAGCAACAGATGAGCGTGTACAGCAACACGGAAATTTTGCAGGCGATGAAGGACGGCCACATCGTGTGCGTGCCGTTCAACCCTAAGCACGTCAGCCACGCGAGCTTGGACGTTACGCTCGGCCATTACTATTTTCGCACCGAGCGCACGGGTGACCACAACTTGTACAATCCGTTTGATGAAAGCGACATCGCACGCTACTTCGGCGAAGTGAAAGAAGCCGTGCCGCACGCCGTGTGGTGCGCGGCCAACGGCGTGACACCGCTCAAGGGAATTCCCGCAGACCATCCCGTTATTCCGCTCAGGCCTGGCGAGCGCATCCTTGCGCACACGCACGAATTCTTCGGCATTACGCCGCCGGGTGCTTACGAACTCAAAAGCCGTTCAAGCTGGGGACGTAACGGCATCGCGGTGTGTTTCGACGCCGGCTGGGTTGATCCGGGCTACATCAACCGTTTGACGCTCGAGATCTTCAACCTCAACCAACACGAAACCGTTTTGCTTCCCGTAGGCGAGCGCATCGGCCAAGCCGTGTTTCACGAAACGGGCAAAGTTGACGGAAACTACGGCGCCGGGCGCGACGGCGGTTTCAGCGGCAAATACCAAAGCGGCACGAGCCTCGAAGGACTCATCACCTCGTGGGAACCGTCGCAAATGTTACCGCGAGCTTACAAAGACCAACGAAACCTGCCGGAACCAATCCCCGGTTTAAAAGCCAAATAAAGGAGCCTCTCATGCCAACGCAACCTGGAAGTTTCATCGTCATCGAAGGCACCGACGGCTCGGGCAAAACGACGCAATTCAATTATCTCGCCGAGGAATTGGCGAACGTTGGTTACGACGTCGTAACCTTCAAGTTCCCGCAATACGGCGAACCCTCAAGCTACTTTGTCCGCGAATATTTGAGCGGCGGCTACGGCTCGGCCGAGCAAGTCGGGCCGTACACGGCGTCGTTGTTTTACGCGCTCGACCGTTTCGCCGCTGGCGACGCCATCCGTAAGGCGCTTGCAGAGGGCAAAATCGTCATCACCGACCGCTACGTTGGCGCAAACATGGCGCACCAAGGCACGAAGTTCGGCAGCGCCGAGGAACGCCGCGGCTTCTTCATTTGGCTCGATAACTTGGAATTTGAGATGCTGCGGATTCCGCGCCCCGACGCGACGCTCGTGCTGCGCGTGCCGGCCAGCATCTCGCAAAAGCTCCTCGATAAAACCGGCAAAGAACGTGACATCCACGAACAAAGCGCCAGCCACCTTGAGAAAGCTCTGGAAGTCTACGACGACCTCACGCAACTTTTCCCAAAGGATTTTATGCGCATCGACTGCACGCGCGGCGAGGAACTCCTCAGCATCGACGACATCCGCAAACTCATTTGGGAAAAGGTGACGCCGCTGCTTGCGCCGCCAACATCCTCAACGCCAAAGCCGATTGTTTCCAATGAGCCAAAAGTCGCCGCCAGCAAAACGGCACAAAGCGAAAGTGTCGTAGCCGAAGCTAAAGAATTAGAAACCGTGCTTAAAGACGGCCTGAGCCTCAATCATAAAGTCTCAGAGGCTAAGGGCGATGAGCCGTTCGTCCAAAAAAACGAAAACGGTTCCTTCACGATTTTGCCGGCCGGCAAAGAATTCCTCAAAGAAGCCGTGACGAACACCGACGAAAACGTCTACGCCTTCACCGAAAAGCTCAGCCCGATTACGATTGCCGCGGCCATGGCGCGCCTGAGCCGCCGCGGCGACGACATGCGCGTGACAATCTTGGACGAATTTGCGCGCGCCGCCAGCAAGGACAAAAAACTTTTGCAGCGCGTCATTACGGCGTTCGGCGACGACTCTGTGCAGCAGCTTACGGGTATTCATGTGGTCGTCGAAAAGGCCAGCAACTTGCTCACGAAGAAACTCGAGTGGGGACGGCTGGCGTCGTACCTCGAGCAATCGACGCGTTACATTTACTTCGACCAAAAGGATGAGGACGGCGGTTATAAATACTTTACGCCGGCGCATTTTGACACGACGTTGACCAAGCAGTACCGGGCGCATATGGATGCGATTTTTGAAGCGTACTCCGACGTCGCACATCGTTTGGCCGACTACATTGGCGCAAATTCCACAACACCAGCCGAAGAACGCGACGGCGCGTGGCGCAGCGCCGTGCGGGCCCAGGCGTGCGATGCGGCGCGGCCGATGTTGCCAACGGCCGTGACGGCCACTGTGGGGATTTTTGCCTCGGGGCAAGCGTTGGAAAGCCTCATCATGCACCTGCAGAGTGATGAACTTCCCGAGGCAAACAAGGTGGGCGACGAGTTGCTTCGTGAGGCGCGCAAAGTCATTCCCACATTTTTGGAGCGTGCTGACAAACCGGATCGCGGTGGCGCAACGATTGCGTACCGCGCCAACACGTATAAGTCCATGCAGCAAATTTCCGAAGCGTATTTGCCGGACAACCACGCCGAGGCAAACGTCGAGCCAGTGCAGCTCACGGACATCTGGCCGCGCAACGAACTCGACCTCGTGCCCGACATGCTTTACGAGCACAGCTCGCTTCCTTTGAAGGAACTCCGAAACATCGTTGCGACGTGGCCGTACGACCAAAAGGTAAGCGCCTTCGACACCTACGTTGGCGAACGTTTGAACCGCCGCCATCGCCCCGGCCGCGCGCTGGAAAAGGCGCATTATAGTTGGGATCTCGTATGTGATTACGGCATTTTCCGCGACCTGCAACGGCATCGCATTGTTGACGACCTTGAGTGGCAGCGCCTCACGCCGCGCTACGGCTACGAAATTCCGAAGCTCGTCGAGGACGCTGGCCTCAGCGATTTGTTTGAGTCGGCCTTCGATATCAGCCTCAAACTCTACAGCCTTTTGCAGCAAAACGGCTACGCGCTTGAGGCGCAGTACGCTACGCTTCTCGGGCATCGCATGCGTTGGAAGGTGACATACAACGCCCGCGAGGCATTCCATCTGCACGAGTTACGGACTGGCCCGCAGTGCCATCCGGGCTACCGCAAGCTCGTACTGCAAATGCACCAAAAACTTAGCGAGGCACATCCGCTGCTCGCCGAAGCTATGAAGTTCGTAAACCAAGGTGAAGACCCCGAGCTTTCACGCCTCGCGGCCGAACGCTACACGCAATTCAAGCTGCAGCAGCTTAGTTAGTGAGGTAGGACTGAGGAATCCAGCCGGTGCCATTATTGCCGTTGGCTTGGGCTGGGTCGTAGACTTCAACGTACTTTATGCCGTCGACAGTTATGGAGTCGTAGGTTCTAACATGCACATTCGTGCTGGCAGCCTCGATCGCAAGATTCTTCTCCGGCGTTCCCGCCGAGCCTGCAAGGTCGGTTGGAATAACTTCCGGTGAACATTCAATAATCGGATCTGGCGACGATGGTTCAGTGGTGCACTCGGCCGCAGGCTTCTGCGTCGTGCGGACAGGAGAGGGGCTTGGCGTCGTAGGCTTTGGCGAAGGAGCGGCCGACGTTGCCGGTGCGGCTGCAATAGTCGCTTCGTGCGTCGGTGCGGCGCTGCTTTTCAAGATCGAGGGCAAAGCCGACGGAGAAGTTGCCGAAGCGCTGGCGCTTGGTGAGGCGCTCGAAGCCTCCGGTGAAGGAGAATACGGCGTTTGTGGCGCGGCCGTGTATTTCTGGCCGCTTGTGTCAGCACTCTCAATGCCGTGCACCCAACTGTTAACAACCGCTCCCGCACCAGCCAAGCCTGCGAGCGCTACAGCGCCGGCAGCGAGGCCGAATTTGTGCGCACGCCACCCGCGGCGTTCTGCACGGTGACCCGACTGCGCATGTGAAGGCAGCTCGACATCGCCCCGGCGCAGCGCCGCTGCTTGCCGCAACTGTGCAACTTCTGGAGTCACAGCTTCGGGGATTACCTGCGTTACGTGCGAGCCTTCACGGTCAGCGCAATAACTCGCCCATTCTTGCGGGGTGTAGAGCCCGTCTACCGTGGGATCATCTGCGCCGATTCGAGCGGGAACCTGGCGGACATCAAAACTTTCACTCATAGATGATATAATAACATATTAACCATAAAAAGTAAATACACCTCACAGATTTTTTATTTGACAAATCCCCGACTAATTGGATAACATTACGAAATCATGGCGACCCGCGGTGCCGAGCAACCGAACCAGCCCGACCCAACAGCCGAGCAAACCGAAATATCCGGCCAATTGGCAACATTGGAAGGCACTTCGCCGTATGCAGATTCCTTGCCGGATGTTGCGAGGCTTTCGCGAAAGACAATTCTCAGGCACGTTGCCGGCTTTGCAGGACGGCTGCTGAGAATCGGCGAAACTGCCAAGTTACGCGAACTTTCCCGAATGGCCGACCTTGTCGAATCGCTTGAGCCGTACTACGCGGACATGACCGACGCCGAGTTAGCCGGGCAAACAGACTCCTTCAAGAAGCGTTTTAGTGAAGGCGAAAGTTTGGACGCTCTTTTGCCCGAGGCTTTTGCGACCGTTCGCGAGGCAAGCAAGCGGACAACTGGCCACAAGGCGTATCACGTGCAAATCATGGGCGCCAAGGCGATGCACGATGGCAAAATCGCCGAGATGGGGACGGGCGAAGGCAAAACGGAAACCGCTCATTTGCCAGCGTACCTCAACGCGATTGCCGGACAAGTGCACATCGCTACCACCAACGAGCATCTCGCCGAACGCGACAGCGGGATCGCGGACAAAGTGCTCGGCTTTTTGAACGTCAAAGTAGGTTGCATCAAAGAAAATATGACTCCCGAGGAACGCCGCGAGCAATATGCTGCCGACGTACTGTATGGCACGCCGAGCGAACTAGGCTTCGACCACATGCGCGACAACATGTTGTACGAGGGCGACGAACTTCAGGGCGAACCGCTCTTCGCAATAGTTGACGAAGCCGATTCAATCTTGCTTGACGAGGCACAAACGCCGCTCATCATTTCCGGCCCGGCGCAGCAATATCCCAAAACTTACTACGCGTACTCGGCGTCCTTCGCACAAAAAATGCGGCCGGGCACACACTACGAGGTCGACCACAAAGACCGCACGATTAGCATGACGGGCGAGGGAATTGCGTTCGTTGAAGACCAGCTGGGCGCCGAAAACTTATATTCCGAAGAAAGCGCCCACTGGGTGCGCCTAATGAACAACGCCCTGTGGGTAAAAGAGCATTTTGAGGAAGGCCGCGACTTCATCGTACAAAACGGCGAAGTACTGATCATCGACGAACACACCGGCCGCATAATGCCTGGGCGCAAATACAACGAAGGCAAGCATCAAGCCATCGAGGCCGAAGCTGACGTCGAAATTACCACCGAAGACCAGACGCTTGCCAGCGTCACCGTCCAAAGCTATTTCCGCCGCTACAAAAAGCTCGCGGGCATGACCGGCACGGCCGTCACGGAAGCCGTTGAATTCTGGGACGTCTACCATCTAGACACCATTCCCATACCGCCCAACAAACCGTCGCAGCGCATCGACCATCCCGCGCGGATTTTGTTGCGCAGAGCCGAAATGCTCAATGCACTCGTTGAAGATTGCGCTACGCGCCATGAGGCCGGGCAACCGATACTCATAGGCACGCTGAGCGTTGAAAAGAGCGAGCAGTTGGCCGCATTGCTCTTGCAACACGGCATTGCAGCGAACGTGCTCAACGCAAAATATCACGGACAAGAAGCGCGCATTATTGCCGAGGCCGGACGTAAAGGCGCGGTGACCGTCGCCACCAACATGGCCGGCCGAGGCACGGACATTAAGCTTGGTGGCGATGCCGTTGCCGAAGCCGAACGGGCGCTACGTGAAGCCGGCCTTCATCCTGAGGAAAATCCAGAAGAATACGCTGCCGCTTGGCCGAGGGCTTTTGCAAAGGCCGCGGCACAAGTCGCAGCCGAGCACGACGAAGTCGTACGCGCGGGCGGATTGTACGTCGTAGGCACCGAACACCACGAATCGCGCCGCATCGACAACCAGCTTCGCGGGCGCGGCGGACGGCAGGGCGATCCCAGCGAAACGCGTATTTACGATTCGCTGGACGGCACCTTGCTTCGGCGTTTTCCGGCTGCCACCAAGAAAATTCTCAGCCTCGTCAACGGTCCTATCGAGTCAACGGCCGTCACAAACGCAATCGCGAGCGCACAATCGCAGCTTGAGGCGCAAAGCTACGAGCTGCGAAAAAATATTGTGAAGTACGATGGCGTAGTCACCGCGCAGCGTGAGGTCTTGAACGCCGAGCGGCGGCGCGTGCTCCACAAAGAAGCCGACACGCGCAAGCAAGTAAGAACCTCCATCGACGACACTGTTCGCGACTACGTCGAGCTAGCGACGGCGACCGGCCTCGACGGCACGGACTGGAAACTTGAGGACTTGTGGCGAAAACTGCAAGCCGTCTATCCCGTGAGCATTTCCGTCGCCGACGTTGTTGCCGAAGCCGGCGGCAGAGCGCACGTTGACCGCGACATGCTTATTAGAGAGTTGAGTTCAGACATGCATATTGCCTACGACAAAATCGAAAAGGCTACCGCTGCCGAAGAATTACGGGAGAATGAACGCCGCGCCATTCTCGTAGCCATCGACAGACGGTGGCGTGAGCAACTGAGCGAGCTTGAGGAATTACGCTCTGGCATCCATTGGAGGTCTTTGGCTGGCAACAACCCGCTGGTCGCGTATCAACGCGAAGGCGCACGACTTTTTGAAGGCCTGCGCAGCGGTATCAAACAAGACACCGTGGCCACCTTGTTCTCGCACTACGCCAAATCCCAGCAGCAAGTGCCGCAGCGTACGCGACAGCAGTACGACCGGGCAGCCTAGCCGTTATTGCACCGACGTTGACAACACCACCGGCAGGCCTTACAATACAAAGGTTATGGTCAAAAACCTTACGATCGTCCTTATTCTCATGGGCTCACAGGAGCTTGTCTAAGGGCGTGACCGAACGCAAACAAGACGAGCTCCGAAAGGAGCTCTTTTTTATAGGAAGATATGAACACAGCAACCGCAATCGAAACTATTAAGCAACTCTTGGCGATTCCTTCGACGGCCGACAACCCCGAGGCGTTGGCGCAGGCCGTAGATTTCATGGCGACGTTTGTTGCGATGCACGTGGACGACGTAACCATCGAACGCTTTGAGAGCAACGGCAAACCGAGCTTTTTGGCGTACCGCGGTGACGTGCGTCCGGCGAAGTTTGACGTACTGCTTAACGCTCACCTCGACGTTGTGCCTGGCGCACCGGATCAGTTCAAAGCCGTCGAGAAGAACGGCAGGCTCTACGGCCGCGGCGCGTTCGACATGAAAGCCGCTGCCGTCGTAGAATCGTTGGTATTCTGCGAGCTTGTACATGACGTGCCGTTTGAATTGGGTTTGCAGATTGTGTCCGACGAAGAAATCGGCGGTTTTGACTGCGCATTGTACCAGATCGAGCAGGGCGTGCGTGCCGATTTCATCCTTACCGGCGAGCATACGCTGGCGCCAAACATCATCTACACCGCAGCGCGCGGTCTGGCGTGGGCAGAGATTGCCTTCAAAGGCAAAACGGCGCACGGCGGCTATCCGTGGCGCGGCCGGAACGCTTTACTCGCGGCCACGGAATATATTCGCCGTGTCCTCAAACGCTACCCGACACCCGCGGAAGAAGCCTGGACGGCGAGCGTCAACGTTGCCGACATCGAAACCGGCAACCAAACGTTCAACGCCGTGCCCGACAATGCCGTTATAAAGTTAGACTTTCGTTTTACGCCCGAGGCGCATGAATTCGCCACCAAAGAATCGTTTGAGCAGCTGTTGTTTTCGTTTGACCCGAACATCGAAATTCTCGACATTCCCGTGTTCGACACCGCCATCAGCGTCGCGCACGATAATCTGCACGTGCAAGCTCTGGCACGGGCGCTAGAACAAACTTCCGGCACGCCTGCCGAATTTGGCCGGCGTTTTGCCGGCGGCGACTCGCGTCACTTTACAAAAGTCGGCGGCCACGCCGTTGAGTTCGGCCTCACCGGCGGCCACATGCACGGCTCCGACGAATATGTCGACATCGCCGCCATCGACAAATACCGCGCAACCTTGCGGCGCTTCTTACGTGACGAAAAACTCAGCAGCCGCAACGAACGAATCCGGTGCGGCGGCGTAAAGCTCCGGAGCGTTGACAACACGCCGCTCTCAAGGTAAAATACCTCTAACATTGCCGAAGACCGTAGCCGCATGGTTCGTCCAGCTTAATCCGCTACCGAGGAATGAAACATTTTGTTGCATTTTCGTAAGTCTTTGGTGATGCCAAAGACTTTTTAGTTCTTTAAAATCTAGGTCGAAGATTTTTAAATCGAAACGCAGCAATGCATTTCAGAAATAAAGGACAACAATGGCATTAACAAAAGACAAGAAGAGTGAAGTCGTCGGCGAAGTCAGCGATTTGCTGAACACGTCGAAGATGACCGTTGTTGCCAAATACCAAGGCACGACCGTCAAAGCCATCCAGGCTTTGCGTCGCGATGCCAAAGGCAACGGCACCAGCATCAAAGTGGTCAAAAACCGCTTGGTCATCAAGGCACTCCAAGCCAACGACACGCTCAAAGACGTAGACACCAGCGCCTTCAACGGCATGTTGCTCTACGCCTTCAACGCCGAGGACGAAGTCGCGCCCGCGCAAGCGCTCGCCACCTTCGCCAAGCTTAACCCAACGATTGAATTCGTGGGCGCCATCACCGCGGAAGGCAACTTCCTCGATGCCGCTCAGGTAAAAGCGTTGGCAACCCTGCCAAGCAAGAACCAGCTCATCGCTGGCATCATCAACACCCTCAACGGCCCGGTCAACGGCGTCATGAGCGCGCTTGGTGGCAACTTGCACGGCTACTTGCAGGCTTTGGAAGCCAAAGCTGCTTAATAAATAAGGAGAAATCACAATGGCTGATTTGAAGAAACTCGCGGAACAGCTTACGGGCTTGACCGTTTTGGAAGTCCACGAATTGGGCGAAATTTTGAAGAACGAATACGGCATCGAGCCGGCTGCTGCTGCAGTCGCCGTTGCTGCTGCTCCTGCTGAAGCTGGCCCAGCCGCTGACGAAAAGAGCGAATACGACGTTATGCTTAAAGACGCCGGCGCACAAAAAGTCGCCGTCATCAAAGCCGTCAAAGAATTGACCGGCCTCGGCCTCGGCGAAGCCAAAGCGCTCGTCGACGGTGCTCCGAAAGTCGTGCTTGAGAAAGCCAAAAAGGACGACGCCGAAGCTGCCAAGAAAGCTTTGGAAGAAGCTGGCGCAACCGTCGAACTCGCTTAGTTTAAGCGACGTTCACACTAAAAGCCGCTCGGAATTTCCGGGCGGTTTTTATTTACATTTGATATGTGCTGCTGATGACATAATTAAGCCACGCCCGCTGGCCAGGCAATTCATACATTCCGGGCGGCCTAACAAAAACGCCTGTCTTCGCCCACAAAAGCACGCTCATCATAATCTGCGACGCGCCAAAATGACCCTGGAATTTGTAACCATTTGTCTCGTCGACTGCTCCGGAAATCTCACGTGCCAGCCAACGACCGTGCGCGATAGGCGAATAAGGGTCAAGGTCGCCATGCCACACAAGCGTCGGCTGATTAATCGTATGAACGTCACGCTCCCATTGTTTTAGGGCTTCCATATCTTCGGCTTTCCCCTTGCCACGCTGGCGCATGCCAACCGCCCATAAAGTGCTGAGTTCATCCATGTTCGAGCGGACATAAGAGACATCGGCAGGTACCATTACTCTTGAACCGTCGGGGTTCTGCTGCGACAATAATTGCTCGCCGAGCGCAAGCTTATTTTGTTGCAGTTGCTCGCTTAAAAGTTCGCTTTCTGCCCAAAGCTGCTCGCTCGGCATATCGTGGCCGTGTTGCCGGACATTGTCGGGAGACATGCCCGCCGTAAAGTCCGTGCCGAGCACGTGGCGGGGAACAAGGCCAGCCAAAATGCCGCCTTTCTGGAAAAGATCAGGATACTGAATAAGACATTCTGCCGTATAAGGTGTGCCGCCGGACTGTCCAACAGCAGCGCCTGCCGCGCCTGCGCGAGTTTCGTACCTCATAATAGCGGCAAACTTAGGAACAATGTCGGCCACCGTACGGCCCGGCATGGACGTTGTACGCCCGCAGCCCGAACGGTTGGGCGCTACAACCCGAATACCCTCATCCCACAACTTGCCGATGTCAAGGCTCACGTCACTGCCGCTGCCGGGCGTGCCATGGTGCTTCATAACGACAAGCTCGGCATCCGAAAAGTCGGCACCAAACACGCGGGCATCCATTTGCGAGCCGTCGGAAAAATAATATATCCTCGTCTCGTCTGCACACAGGCGGTCCCATCGGCCGGTCGTGTTGTCTTC
This sequence comes from Saccharimonadales bacterium (SeqCode), assembly GCA_036568905.1. GTDB lineage: Bacteria > Patescibacteriota > Saccharimonadia > Saccharimonadales > UBA4665 > DATCRQ01. The sequence continues at coordinate 418,442 of DATCRQ010000001.1, forward strand.
ATCGCGTGGCATAAACACGTCGGTAACCGAAAGCCTTGCCGCTGCCATGGCAACATCTAAGCGGCCGAGCGCAGCCTCGGGGCATAAAGAGTCGATTTCAGCAACGCCAGACATTTCAAAATATGGTATCGTATACATACACATCGAGCAAGTCACGAATTTATCCACAGATTTTTATGTACCTTTTGACTTGACTTAGGAAACATGATAGGTTTAGGTGTAAGTGTATCGAAACAAACACTACTTATGATCGAGAGACAAAGAGATGGCAGACGTACCGGACAAGCAGATTAAACGACTAAGGGCACTCATCACCGAAGCTGAGACTAACTTAGCGGCGGCCAAAGAGCTGCTCGTGAGCCTCGTGGGCGACGACGAAAAAGTCGCGCCGCTTGCCGTAGAAGAAAACCTCGGCAAAGTCATCGAAGGCGTTTTTGACGGCCAAACGATGATCGGCTCCGACGGCAAAAGCTACCCGGTGCCGGCCAACTACGCCAGCAAATCCAAGCTCGTCCAAGGCGACATTCTTAAACTCACCATCGCCGATGACGGCACGTTTTTGTACAAACAAATCGGCCCGATCGCCCGTAAGCAGGTCGTAGGTACGCTCAAGTTCGAGAATGGCCACTACTTCGTCGACGTTAACGGCCGCAACTTCCAAGTTCTTCTCGCAAGCGTCACATACTTCAAGGCCAAGCCCGGCGACCAAGTCAGTGTCAACGTTCCCGAGGACGACACAAACGCCGAGTGGGCTGCGCTCGAAGCCGCATTGTAAAATTCCTAAAGCATAAAAACAGCCGACGTGAGAAGCGATCGGCTGTATTTTTAAGCTGAGCAGCGAAACCTAAAAGGGCCTGCCGAGCTGGCGCGCAAGCAGCGAACCTTGTTGCGCTCGGAGTTCGGCCTGCGTGTTGTGGTAACGAAGAGTATTCATCCGTGACCGCTCTGCCGCCGTTTTCCAACGGTCGCCGACAAATTTCATAATGCCGGCGACAACACCAGGCGTTGGAGCTTCAGTAGCAAGCGCAGTTTCCGCGCCACCCGGAACTGCCTCTGCCGGCGGCATTGGCAACTCGCCTTCTGCAACTGCGTAAGAATCAAATTCAGGCGCCACTGCCGGCTGTGCGGCCTCGGCCATTTCAATACCCAATCTGCTAGTACTCATATCAAACCCTCCCTTTATGCTTACAAAAACCCTATTCTAACGCACCGCGCCAAATGAAGCTAATCATTTTTAGAGTACAAAATTCTCATAATTACAACAGCTGTCGCTGGCAAATTCGCGTATAATACGAGGCAATGGGGCAGGCGTTATACCGTACACATCGGCCGAAGAAGCTCGGCGACATCGTGGGACAAGAGCACATCACGACGGCGCTTTCGCACGCGCTCGAAAAGGGCACAATCAGCCACGCCTATCTTTTTACCGGGCCGCGCGGCACGGGCAAAACGACCATCGCGCGGATTTTGGCGCACGAAATTAACGGCCTGCCATACGACGAAGACGGCGCGACGTATTTGGACATCATCGAGATCGACGCCGCAAGCAATCGCCGCATCGACGAGATCCGCGACCTGCGCGACAAAGTCAACCTCGCGCCGGCAGTGGCCAAATTCAAAGTGTACATCATCGACGAAGTCCACATGCTCACGCGTGAGGCGTTCAACGCGCTGCTTAAAACGCTCGAAGAGCCGCCGGCTCACGTTGTCTTTATCCTTGCTACGACGGAGGTAAATAAGCTGCCGGAAACAATTATCAGCCGCACACAGCACTACACATTCCGGTTGTACGACCTCGGCGTAGTCGCTGCGCATTTGCGTGAAATGGCCGAAGCAGAAAAAATCAGCATCACCGACGACGCGCTGGCCTTAATCGCCGAGCACGGCGAGGGAAGTTTCCGCGACAGCATCAGCCTGCTCGACCAATTGCGCAACCAAGCCGACGAAGTGACACTCGCCGACGTGCAGTCTTCCCTCGGCATCGCGCCGGCCGAAGCCGTGCAAACGCTCGTCGCTTCCATGCAAGCCCACGACGCCGCGGGCGTTGCCGTACAACTCAAAGATTTGCACGAACACGGTTACGAGCCAAGCCACCTTGCCAAGCAGCTTGCCGGTGCCGTGCGTGAGGCGCTTATCGCCAAAAAGCCGGTGTTGCCGAGCGATGTCAGCTTGCAGTTGCTCGCGCAATTGGTTGCCGTGCCGGCTTCGCCTGATCCGCGCGTAGCGTTGGAGATTGCCGTCCTCGATGCAACGTTTGCCGGCGAAACCGTTGCCGCCGCCGTGCCAAAACCAAAGACTTCCGCCGCCGAAGTCCACGTAAAGCCTGCCAAAATGACCGAGCCTCATCCCAGCAGCTTCACCAAAAAACTCGCTGAGGAGCAGACAAAGGAGACACCGCAAGCTGAAGTAAAAATTGAAGAATCCGTGCAGGCTACTAAAGAAGTTCCCGCGCCGCATAATGCCTCAGCAATGCAGAACGCCCAATCGAAAACTTCTAAGGCTGAGGAAACGCTTGAGGAAGATGACGGCACGCTTGCCTCGAACGCTACGCTCACCACAGAGCAATGGGCCGAAGTGTTGGCCGCACTCAAAAAGCACAGTACGCTGTACGGCATCATCCGTGCCGCTAGTGCCGGCTTTGAGCCGGGCAAAATCGTTCTCACAAGTGCTTTCGCGTTCCACCAAAAACGCTTGAAGGAGCCGAAGAACCGCGAGATCATCGCGCAAACCATACAAGAAATCACCGGCGAAGCAATACGCATTGAATGTCTCGTGGGCGAAGTAAGCACCGTGACGCCCGACCTGCCGCCGGCATTGCCGCCGTCTGACGAAGTCGTACATGCCGTAGCCGCGCCGGCGCCGCAAACTGAAACGCCAACGCCGCCGGCAAACGAAGCTAAACCAAACGACACCGTTTCAACCGTAAGCAATATCTTTGGCGGCGCCGAGCTGTTACAATCCTAAGATGATGAGGGCCGTTCCAACAATTCGTCGTAACGTCCAAAACAGGACGAAATAATTATGCCACCCGAAGACAACGCCAAACTCCCAGCGCCGCAGAACCTCGAGGCCGAGGCAAGTTTGCTTGGCGCGTTGTTGATTGACACCGACGCGCTTGTGAAAATCGCCGACGGCATTGCGCCGGAGGATTTCTTCGACGTTCGGCACCAAAAAATCTACCACGCCATCCAGCAATTGTACGAAAAGCGCTCGGCCATCGACGTCCTCACGCTTTCCGACCAGCTCAAGGCAAACGGCGAGCTCGAGCAAGTCGGCGGCGCGTCGTACCTTACGGAGCTTACGAACTTCGTGCCAACAGCCGCACACGTCGAGCAGTACGCGCAAATCGTCTCGCAAAAAGCCGTTCGCCGCCGACTCATCAAAGCAAGCCAAGAAATCACCGGACTCAGCTACGACGAATCCAAGCAGCTTAAGGAACTTGTCGAGGAAGCCGAAACGCGCTTGTTTGAGGTAAGCCAACAACACGTTAAGCAAACCGTCGTAAGCCTTGAAGATATTCTGAGCGAGAGCTTTGAGCGCTTGGATGACCTTCACAAAGACAAGGGGAAGTTGCGCGGCATCCCGACAGGCTTCAAGGACATGGACGATTTATTGGCCGGCCTGCAGCGCAGCGACCTTTTCATCCTGGCTGCCCGCCCGGCGATGGGCAAAACCGCGTTCGTGCTCAACCTCGCCCATAACATTGCCGTACAAGCCAAAGAACCGGTGCTGGTTTTTTCTTTGGAGATGGCCAAGGAGCAGCTCGTCGACCGTTTGCTCAGCATGGAATCCGGCGTGGACGCGTGGGCATTACGCACCGGCAACCTGACGGACAATGATTTTGAGAAGATCGGCCAGGCGATGGGCGCATTGAGCGAGGCACAGATTCTCTTCGACGACACGCCAGGCATTACCGTCAGCGACCTACGGACAAAGGCACGGCGCGAGGCGCACAAACGTCCGCTCGGGCTCATTATCATCGACTATTTGCAGCTGATGAGCGGCGGCAGCCGGTTTGGCGGCAGCGACAACCGCGTGCAGGAAATTTCCGAGATTTCGCGCGGCCTCAAAGTAATCGCGCGTGAGCTTAACGTTCCGGTTATTGCGTTAAGCCAGCTGAGCCGTTCCGTTGAAAACCGCAGCCCGCAGATTCCGCAGCTGGCCGACCTCCGCGAATCCGGCTCCATCGAGCAGGATGCCGACATTGTCGCCTTCATTTACCGCGAAGAATACTACAACCCGGAAACCGATCGCAAAAACATCACCGAAATCCTCGTTAAAAAACACCGTAACGGCCCGACGGGAACGGTTGAGTTGTACTTCGACCGCGACAAACAGCGCTTCCGAAGCCTCGACAAATCCCACGCGGCCGACCCATTCGCTGAATAAAACCTGCAAGAAGCCTGTCTCTCCAACGCCAACTGGCTGCACAAACGGAACCTACGTTAATTCCGCCGGCAATACCGTTTGCAGCCCAGAGGCCGCACCTTCCGCACCGCCCGGCGCGACCGCGAAATGCAACGACGGCACGTACAGCTTCAGCCAAACGCATAGCGGCACTTGCTCACACCATGGCGGCGTTGCCGAGTGGCTCTAGCAAAATTCCAAACGTAGCGAACGCAATGGTATAATTGCACTAACGATGAACGTGAACGCGCAAAAGGTGCAGCAATTTTTGAGAGGGAAGTGGCGGCCCATCGCCATATACGGCGCGCTGTTTGGCGCGATCGGCGTGCTGCAATTCGCGCTGCTTGGCTCGCTGCTGAGCGGTTTTAGCTCGTCGGAAGTTACAGCGTGGCACGCCGCAAGCAGCCTGCATGCCATTTGGAACAATCCGCTGAACGCGCCGTTTAATCTGCTGGCGTACATCTTTGGGAAAGTCGCGCCGCACAGCTTGTTTGCGGTGCGCTTGGCGGCCGCGACACTCGGGTTGCTCACGAGCATTTTATTTTGGGCGTTGCTGCGCATGTGGTACGGCGTGCGGACGGCAGTCTTAGGCGCAGCACTTTTCAGCAGCTCAAGCTGGTTTTTGCACACGGCGCGGATGGGCACCGCCGGCGTGCTGTGGTTCGGGCTGTTCGGATTGGCAACCGCAGCCGTTTGGGTGCGCAGATCACATCGGCCAACAGCATGGCTGCTCTGCGTGGCAATCGCCGCCGCACTTTTGTATGTACCAGGAATGGTGTGGCTCGTGGCGCTTGGCGTTGTATGGCAAATCCGCGCCTTTGGCGTACTTGCATGGCAAAGAAAATGGGTGAGCGCCGCGGCGTTGTTCATTGGCGCAGCCAGTATTGCGCCGCTTGCGTGGGCGCTTATTCGTTCGCCGCATTTGATTAAAATATGGCTCGGTTGGCCAAAAGCTTGGCCGGGCGCCGTTACCGCCTTGAAAAATATCGGCAGCGTGCCGGCGCACATTTTGTTTCGCGGGCCGGGCCTGCCGCAACATTGGCTTGGGCATTTGCCGATGCTCGACGCCTTTAGCCTTATAATGCTGCTCATTGGCGTGTATGTGACGTTTAAGCGTTCGCGGCGTTTGGCGATCGGCTTTGGACTGTTGTTCGTGCCGGCCTTCATACTCGTTGGGCTCGGCACGGCCAGCTTGAGCGTGCTGGCGCCATTCACATACGTGCTCGCCGCAAGCGGTGTGCACGAGGTAAGTCGTCGGTGGCTTACCGTGTTTCCGCGCAACCCAATCGCACGGAACCTCGGCCTCGGCCTGCTCGTTGCAGTCATTGGCCTCGCTTGTGCGTACAACATCCGCGCGTACTTCATCGCATGGCCGCAGGCAAGCGCCACGGAAACTGTCTTCACCTATCAAAAACCGTAGCGTAATCTGGTACAATGGAAAAATAAAAGGAGATTGTTATGAGCCGATTTGACCAGGCTAAAATGTTGATGCGTGTTAAGAAAATTCAGAAAGAGCTGCAGAAGCAGATTATCACCGTTGAAAAAGGCGACGGCGCCGTTAGCGTTGAGATTACGGGCGAGCAGAAGATCAAGCGCGTGCACATCGATCCGGAATTTGTAGACCTCGATGATATCAGCCAACTCGAACACTGGGTTGAAGAAGCCGTGAAGGAAGCAATTGCCGAAAGCCAAAAAGTGGCCGCCGAAAAAATGCAGCCAATGATGGGTGCGCTCGGCGATCTCGGCCTCTAAAGTTCTATGACGATTCTGCCGCCAGCCCTCACTGACGTTATTGAAGCCCTCGGCAAATTGCCGGGCGTTGGGCCGCGCACTGCCGAACGCTACGCGTATTTCCTGATGAAGAACGACCAGAGCAAGGCGCGCGGCCTTGCCGAGGCGCTCGAAGCGTTGCACGGCGGCGTTGGCGTGTGCAAAAAAACATTCGCCTTGGTGCCGGCCGGCGAGGAACTTTCTGATTTGTACACCGACCCACGGCGCGACAAAAAAGTTGTGGCCGTGGTGGCGGAACCGTTTGACATCGTAGCGCTTGAGAAGACCAACGAATTTCACGGAACGTATCACGTGCTTGGTGGCCTTGTCTCACCAATTGACGGTGTTGGGCCGGAGCAGCTGCACATTGCCGAACTCGTCAAACGTATCGACGAAGACAACGTCGAAGAAATCATCCTCGCCACCAACGCGAGCGTCGAAGGTGAATCGACCGCACTCTACATCCAGCAACAAATCGGCCCGGAACGCGCCGTGAAGATTACGCGGCTGGCACGCGGCCTGCCGATTGGGGTTGACCTTGAATATGCCGACCAAATTACGTTGAGCCGCGCGCTTGAAGGCCGGCAAACAATCGCGTAGACTAATCGCCGCCGTAATTCGGAACTAACTCAGTTGAGGACTGCACGGCAACAGTAAGGTTCTCGGCCGGCGGCTGCTGCGTATTACCTTCGGCGAATTGCAACAAGCCACATGCGTAGTCTTCAACGACCGCCGCGTCATGAGCCTGTTCGCCAGGGGCAGGCGTGTTACATGTCGTCTGCGCGTCTACGGACACATCGTAGTTGCACAGCGGCTGCTCTTTGCCGTCCACGAATCCCACGAAGTTATCAACGCCAGCGGTGTAGTCGTCAACGCTGTTAGGGCCGCCGACATGCATGCCCGTAAAGACATTCAGATAGTTTTGAGTGGCTACATCACCGACGTCAACGGCATCGGTCTGCCCGGTTTTGCTGTTATCAATTTGCACGTAAACATCCGTGAGGCTGGCCGGTGACATGTCGGCGTTCTGGTCTCTGAACGTTTCCAGTACTGTGAAGCCGTCAGTAAGCTTGAAACTTACGGAAGCCTTATACTGGCCGCTATTATGATCTTCTTCAACCTGCAGCTTTGCGCGCTCAAGCGTAAGTAAGCCGTTGGCCGCCTTCAAAATATTCTGAGGCAAGGCCTGTGCTTCGGCGGTGTTGCCGATGGCCGCAACCGTAGGCAACGATTCCGGCGTTGAAGAATGGGAAGGCGCTGCGTGCGTACTTGCCGCACGAGTCGTCGGAGCGGCGCTCGCATGGCCTTCGGTGCTTGCACAGCCAGTCAATAAACCTGCGGCGAGCAAACCACCAGCGCCAATCATAAATCCGTCACGTCTTTTCATGAGTCATATTATACCAGCTAAACTTTGATAGCACAAAACAATCGGAACAGCGCTGCCATCGAAGCTACACTTTTGCAGTTCCTCAGGTATAATAGAGCTATGAATTATCCAGAAGCGGAGCAGATCCGCGCAGTCCTCGACGGCGCGAAGCGCGTGGTCATCGTGCAAGCCGATAATCCGGACGGCGACAGTTTGGGCAGCGCGTTGGCTCTTGAGAACATCCTGGGGGATTTGGGCAAAGAGCCTTTTTTGTATTGCGGCGTGGACATTCCGTCGTACCTGACGCACATGCCGGGCTGGGCGCGCGTGAGCAAAGAATTGCCGCCGCAATTCGATGCCAGCATCATCGTGGACACCAGCGCGGGCAGCTTGCTTGAGATGCTCGACAAAAGCGGGCAGCGCGGCTGGCTCGCGGCGCGGCCGTGCATCGTGCTCGACCATCACGACACGCCAATGACGATTTCCTTCGCCAAAATCGTCTGCAATTATCCGGCCGTCGCCACGGGCGAAGTCATCTACGAACTTGCACAGCAGCTTAATTGGCCGCTCAACCTCGAGGCAAAAAATGCAATTGCCACGGCAATCTTGTCCGACAGCCTCGGCCTTACGACGTCGGCCACGACGGCACGCAGCATTCACATCATCGGCGAACTCGTAGAAGGCGGCGTGAGCATTGCCGAGCTTGAGAACAAACGCCGCGACATGATGAGAAAAAGTCCGGAACTCGTGCATTACAAAGGCCGTTTGCTGGAACGCGTCGAGTACACGGCCGACGACCGCGTCGCAACGCTGACAATCCCGTGGGAAGAAATCGTAAAGTACAGCCCGGCGTACAATCCTTCGATGTTAGCTATCGACGACATGCGCCTCACGACCAATACGGCCGTTGCCATTTCCTTCAAACTTTATAACGACGGCCACGTTACGGCTAAAATTCGTGCCAATTTCGGTTTCCCGGTTGCCAACAAACTCGCCGAACACTTTGGCGGCGGCGGCCACAACTACGCCGCCGGCTTCAAAATGTCCCTCGGCAACAAGCCGTTCAACGAGGTAAAATCAGAGTGTATTTCCTTCGCCGCCGAACTCTTAGACAACTTGAAGAAGGAACAAAACGATGAAACTCTACAACACACTGACGCGTAGCGTCGAAGAAATCAAACCGCTCGCGGCGCCGAAGGTTACGATTTATACGTGCGGCCCGACGGTCTACGATTATCCGCATATTGGCAACTGGTTCACCTTTATCCGCTACGACTTGCTCGTGCGTGCGCTCAAGGCAAATGGCCTCGGTCCTGTGTGGGTCATGAACATTACGGACGTCGGGCATTTAGTAAGCGATGCTGACGACGGCGAGGACAAACTCGAGAAAGGCGCGCGTCGCGAAGGTAAAACCGCGTGGGACGTGGCGAAATTCTACGGCGATTACTTCGTCGAAGGCCTCAAACGTTTAAACATTTCGGCGCCAAATTTTTTGCCTAAGGCAACCGAGCACATTGCCGAGCAGATCGAGCTCATCAAAACGTTGGAAGAAAAGGGCTTTACCTACGTCATTGACGACGGCGTGTACTACGACACGAGCAAATTTGAAGGTTACGAAGCATTGGCGCGTTTGGACCTTGATGACCAACAAGCCGGCGCACGTGTGGCGTTCAATGCGCAGAAGCATAACAGCAGTGACTTTGCGCTCTGGAAGTTTTCGCCCAAAGGCCAAAAGCGCGACATGGAATGGGACAGCCCGTGGGGTAAAGGTTTCCCTGGCTGGCACATCGAGTGCTCGGCGATGAGCAAAAAATATTTGGGCGACACACTCGACATTCACGCCGGCGGCATCGACCATCTGCCTGTGCACCACACCAACGAAATTGCGCAGAGCGAGGCCGCGACCGGCAAACGCTTTGCAAATTATTGGATGCACACGAATCACGTTTTGATTGACGGCGACAAGATTTCAAAGAGCCTTGGCAATGGCATTACGCTCGAAGATATTGAAAAGCAAGGCTACTCCCTAGAAGTTTTGCGCGTGCTCGTGCTTCAATCGCACTATCGGACACAATCAAAGCTGAATGATGCAAGCTTACTAAGCGCATATGCTCGACTTACCGACCTACAAAAATTTGCCCAACTATGCTTCCAACCAAACGTCGTAAACGAAAAGTACGGTCGATTTAGTGTCGAAGACGTCGAGTATGCACGGCAGGATTTACTTAACGCGATGAACGATGATCTTGCAACTCCAAAGGTCATGAGCATGCTTAGCGAATATGATCGCAATATTCGGCGCGATTGGCTTAAAGACCAGGCAGCTTTCAAAGCCCTTAGAGAGCTCATTGAGTTTGTCGATGACTTACTCGGCCTAAGCCTTACGAACCAGAGTGACTTGACGAAAGAACAGCGCGAACTCATTCAAAAAGAAGATATGTTATGGCGAAAGGCGAAAAACGGCGAAGCGAGTTTCGCCGATGTTGATGAGATTAAGAAAAAACTTATGTCACATCATATCGTCGTAAGCAATTTCAATGATAGCAAGCCACTTTGGTTACGGACTGGAACAGGCCGCAAAGAAGATTAGTTCTCAGACTGTGCTCTGCCTTCGGCGCGGGCGACGGTTTCGGGCTCGAGAATGTGGCGGCCGAGCAGGTAATCGAGTATAGCAACGCGGGCGCAGCCGGCGACCGGAATCGCGACAAGTCCGCCGAACAGTCCGCCAAATGAAACGCCCACGACCACAGAGGCGAACACCAAAAGCGGCGACATGTTCGTCGAGTTCGCCTGAATCCGCGGCTGGATAATATAGTTCTCGATCTGCTGGTACAAAATGTAATACGCCAGAATAATAATCGCCGCAGGAAGCGAATGGAACAACGCCACGATTGTCACGATCACCGCGCCAATCGTGTGCCCGACGAGCGGAATAAGCCCGCACACAAACACCACGACCATCAACGCTACCGGATAACTGATGCCTAAAATAAATAGCATCGGCACAATGAGCAGCGAGGCCAGCGCCGCCAACGTGACCTGTCCGTTTACGTAGCCTTTCACGACACGGTACATGTCCGCGGCCAAACGGTCGAGGTGATCGTGGTGTTCGTCGGGCACCATATCGCGGAATACTGCCAGCCAGTGCGGACCTTCAATCAGCATCATAAACGTCAGCACCAAAATCGTCAGCACCGAGAAAATGCTGCTGCCCACTCTAGTCGCCGAGGAAACTGCCGTGCCGCCAGAATTTTTGAGACGCTGCGAGAGCTGCTTGGAGAAATTATCTACTTCGTTCTCAAGTTTATAGCGCCGCACAAACTTGCCGATTGGCGTGTCTTGGTTGTGCACTTCCTCAACAAGATGCGGCGCGGCGTTGATGAAGCTTTCGGTTTGACGTGTCAACGGCGGTACCATGCTTGCCAAAAAGCCAACGAGCAACGCAATGACAACGAAAAAGGAAATGGCCGTTGCGATTGTACGGCTGCCGCGGCGTTTACCCGGCAATCGGTTGCCTAGCCAGTACACCGGCGCATTCAAAGCTAAGGCAAGGAAAAACGCCGTGAAGACCAACAGCAACGCGTGCTCGGCACGGCGCAAAGCAATCAGCGCGACGACCCACAAAAAGACGAGCAGCAGCACGCGCACAACCGTACGGTTTGACACGTTGATGTTCAAACTTTCTTCTGTTTTTCGTCCGCGAAGGCTAAACATGTTGCTCCTATTATTGCTTATGAACGCCGCGCGCGCAATGCCGAAGTGTACACGTCGAGCAATTCGCGTCCCACGACGGTGATATCAAACTTACCCGCAAACTTTCGCTGCCATTCGTGTGCCCGCGCGCGGGCTTTGTCGTCCTGCAAAAGTGCGGCGAGTGTGGCGGCGAGTTGCACGTCGTCGTGAGCGTCAAAGAGCACCTCGGGATGCTCAATCAAAAGCGAACGATAGCCCGGGTTGTCGCCGCCAAGTGTCATGCCACGCGCCGCGGCCATACCCTCGAGCAACACGATGCCGAAGCTTTCGCCTCCGGTGCTCGGGTAAATTGCGATGTCCGCCGAGGCGACGTAGCGTGGCTTGTCGGCCTCAGCAATCCAGCCGGCAAAGTACACGACGTCCTCAAGACCATTGGCTGCAACGTATTGCTTGAGGGAAGCCTCGAGTGGCCCGCGGCCGCAAACGATTACCTGAAACTTCGGCGCGTTGGGCAAATTCTTCAGAGCTTTCGCCGCCCGAAGCAAATGTTGGCAGCCCTTACGCTCCACCAAACGGCCGACAAAAACAATCGTCTTCACGTCTTTGTACTGAGGGAACGGCGTAGCGTCAAAGAAGGGCGCGAGGTCGATGGCGTTGGGAATCACCTCGCTCGGAACGTGAAGCGTACTACGTACAAAATCCTGCGCGGCCGTGGAAACGCTGATGATGCGGTCAAAACGTTTGGCCGTGCGGCGGTTTATCCAACCCAACGCGTGATTGGCGAGATGCACGAGGCGCGACTGCGGCGCAACGTGGAATGTCCCGATAAGCACTGTCCTCGGCCCAAGCAACCGGATAAGCCGCCCGGCAAGGAACGGGCTGTACGGCATTTGCACGTGGATGACGTCAAAATTTTCTACCTTGAGAAATGCCTTGAGGCGGCGTTTGGAAGCCGGCAACGGAATGGACATACGGTTGCCGTTGAAGCGTACCTTAACGTTGCGGCTCAGGCTGTTGACGTTCTTCACGTCAGTGCGCAACGTTTGGCCGACGAGATAATGCACGTCGTGACCTTCCTTCGACAACCAAGTGCCGAGGGCAAGCACGTATTGTTGTACGCCGTCGGGTGTGTCGAGCGTGTCGTCAAGGACGAGGCCGATCTTCAAACGATTTGACGCAGCCTTGGGTGATGTATTAGTCGCGTGAGGTGCGGTCTTTGATGGCTTGCCCATAAATTTCCTCGTATTGGTCGGTTATGTGCTTGTAATGATAATTCGGCAACTCCGTCTCAGCCCAGGCGCGCCAGAGTTTACGAAGCTCGGGTTCATAGAGCATGAGTTCCAAACGGCGCGCGAATTCCGCGCTGTGCTTTGGATGCACGAGCGACACGGCGCCTAAGCCTTGCAGAACCGTCGCGTAACCCGGGTTGTCGCCAGCAACCGTCACGCAGCCGCTCGCCATTGCCTCAAGCAGCACGAGCCCAACGCCTTCGCCGTACAAGGCCGGCGCGCAATACAGGTCGCTGTTGCGCATCAGCTTCGCTTTCTCGTCGTTGGAAATGTAGCCGAGGAAATGGACGTCTTTGATCTTCAAATCTTCAGCAAGCATCTCCAGCTTTTCGCGGTCAGGGCCGTCGCTGGCAATGAGAAGCTCGGTGTCCGGGTGCTTCGCTTGCAACAATTGAAAGGCCTTGATGAGATACTTCGCACCCTTACGGTTTTCCAAACGCCCAACGTAGAAGACTGTCTTATGTTTGCGGTTGTCACGATGCTGCTTCGGCGAATGATAAAACGTTTGGTCCACGCCGATCGGAATGATGGCGACCGGACGATCGGTGAGGGAACATACGTATTCCGTAGCCGGTTCGCCCGTGGCGACCAACTCGTCGATGTTCTTAAGCACCGGCTTCGTGTACGGCACGGCGGCCTTCACGAAGGCGCGGCTCATCGAGCCGGGCAACGCGGCGTGGAACGTGGCAACCGTTGCGCATGTTGCCTGGGCCAAAATCTGACGGCCGATCGTTGGCACCCACGGCTCGTGCACGTGCAGAACGTCAAACTTATGCGCCCGGAAAAGTTCCTCGATATCCTCGTCGCTCACCGAAGAAACCTGCACAGTCGTGTGCTGCACGGGCCAGTTAAAGTCCGAGCACGTGCCCACGAAGAGAATATGGTTAGGCGGCGTTTCGTTGTAATCGCGCGGACGCGGCGTGATGATGTGCACTTCGTGGCCGCGGCGTGTTAGTTCCTCATACATCGCAAAGGTGATCTCTTTGACCCCTCCACCGCGATTAATAGCATACGGGCAAACCAGTCCGATTTTCATACTCAGCGTTAGTATACCATACCCAGGCGAAGATCAGTTTTTTGCCAACGCGCGGCGAAGCGCCGGCGGGACGAGGACGCTCATTGCCTTACGGCTAGCGAGGACGCTTGGCGTATGAGCCTTGAGGTCGGCAACGGCTTGATGGTAATCACTGAAGACGACACGCATGTGCTGCTCAACGATGAGGTTGTCGAAGTAGTGGTCGTTCTTAGAGCACACGTGCCAAACAGGCAAGTCGATGCGCGTTTTGCAGTTATCAACATTAAGGAACTCGGCCGTCGTTGCCCAGTGCGTGTGCACGTCGTTGAGCTGCCAGAGCTTCACCTCAAAGTTCAGCATCTCTGCGAAAACTTCCGGCGGCGTGTCGGCAAACCGGCGTTTGGCACGGCCCCAATGCACGTAAATGTTCTTAATGACGAAGGCGTTAAGGATCGCGTGCCTGACAAAAAACGCGACCGGCGGCTGCGAAATGATCTTCGCGCCCAAACGATAGCCCATGCGCTGACGCGGTTTAAACAAAAAGTCGTCGCGGTGCACAAAGCCTACGATGCTCGTTACAAAGTCCACGCGCTTCGCAAGCTCGGGATATTTTTGCAACATGCGCGTAGCCACGACGAAACCGAAGGAAATGCCCATGATCGTGACGCGGCGGCGTTTGTACTGCATCTTAATGAAGGCCGCAAGGTAATCGGCGAAGTTGTCGACGGTTGGCTGCTTGCCAATCTTCGCAAAGCTGTCCATGCCGCCGAAGCCGGGCAAATCCGGCAATGTTACGGCGCCGTATTGGTTCAGTGTTTGTGCCAAGCCCCACCAACGCTCGATGAGCGCGTGGTGCCCGTAGATGAGCAAGATCTCACGGCTGTGGTTCTTAGGCGCAGGCAAGTGCAAGACGCGGCCTTGCAGACCGTTCATGTTTAATGGCGCAATGTAATCATCAGGCGTTGGCTCCGGTTTCGGCACGGCGCAATACTTCCTTTGTCTTTGATACTCTGACATCATTATAGACCTTTTGCCAACGTCCACGCCACTACAAAAGTGCTATATTTTTTACAATGGTCTTTATTTGCAACGCCTTGTGCTGGATTCATCGCCGGCAATACGTTATAATAGGCTACCGTAATGGGACGTGGCCAAGCGGTAAGGCACCAGGTTTTGGTCCTGGTATGCGGGGGTTCGAATCCCTCCGTCCCAGCCACAAGTACAATACGAAGTGATTGGACTGATGCGCGAAGACCTAAGAAAGACTGTCAGCATAGGTTCAGGTCTAATTGTTATCCTAGTTATCGGCTGGGTAGTTTTTGAAATTCTTGTTAAAGTATGGCATGGTTTTGAGTCGTTGTCCGGTAGCGTCCAAATCGCTATATCGGTAGCTATCCTTTCTCTCGTTTCTACGCTTGGCTCCTTGGTTTACACGAAGATCAAAGACAGAAAATTACAGTTCGAAGCTCGCAACATATCAAAGAAACAAAAATTGTACGACAGATATGTTCAACAAATAATCGGCTTGATAGCCAACCCCGACAAGGCAAACGACGACAACTACACACAAGAACTCAGGTTGAACTTCATGTCAAAAGCTATCCTTTGGGCAGACTGGCGAGTTCTGGACGCTTACCACAATCTGCGGATTAATACGCAAGTCGACAAGAGCCTAGAAAGAACTCTCTGGGATTTTAGTACGTTATTCCTCGAGTTCAGAAAAGACCTCGGTTTAAGCAATAAAAAAATAAATCAAACGACTATCGCTGAGATTATGTACGACAAAAATTTCTTGGATGAATTTTATAAAAAGTACCCTCAACAAAAGGGCGAGCAATCAAAAAAGAAAACAAAGTAGATCTATTCGTTGAAAAGTCGCAAGCCGCCAACCTCTGGTGGCAGAAAGCCTTTGGGATGTTTAAAGCCGGCTTCCCATTTGGTGCCTTTTTGGTAGCCTAAATCTTTCATGAGTTTGGTCGGCGCGTTGCGCAGATGCAACGGCACGGCCGCGTCGGGGAAGTCGCGCGCGGCAGATTGCGCGGCGTGCATGGCGTTGGCCACGGCGCGGGATTTCTTTGTCTTTGCGAGCACGCTCGCGCAGTGGAATAAATTGTACTGGCACTCGGGCATGCCGATTCGCTCCACTGCTTGAAACGTTGCGACGGCAAGGTTCAAAGCGGCCGAGGCCGCGAGGCCGACATCCTCGGAAGCAAAGATGACCATCCGCCGTGCCACAAACTTCGGGTCTTCTCCGGCCTGCAAAATCCGCGCCAAATAGTACAGCGCGGCGTCGGCATCGCTGCCGCGCATACTTTTGATGAACGCGCTGATGAGATTGTAATGCGCCTCGCCGGCTTTGTCGTAGCCGGGCAAACGCCGCTGCGCGGCCGTTTGGATAACTTCGGTCGTCAGCGTTCCTTTGGTAAGCTGCAAGGCAAGTTCGAGATTCCCTAAAGCAATACGCGCGTCGCCGCCGGAAAGTTCGGCAAGAAAATCAATGCTCTTCGCCGGCAAACGTTTGGCATTTAGCTTGAGTTCTTTGGCCGCCTTTTGGATGATCTGCACGAGATCTCCTTTGTCCAAAGGTTCCAAGACCAACACGCGCGAACGGCTGAGCAAAGGATTGATGACCTCAAAGCTCGGGTTCTCGGTCGTCGCGCCGATGAGCACAATCGTACCGTCCTCAACGTACGGCAAAAACGCGTCTTGCTGCGCTTTGTTGAAACGATGGATTTCGTCCACGAAGAGAATCGTGCGCTGCCCCAAACGTTGGTTTGCCTTAGCTTCTTCGACGACGCGCGTGACGTCCGCTTTCTTTGCCGTGACGGCGCTGAGTTCGATAAACTGCGCGCCGGTTTCGCGGGCGATAATCCGCGCCAGCGTCGTTTTGCCGCTGCCCGGCGGTCCCCACAAAATCAAACTAGCCGGCTGCTTTTTGCTGACGATCTCGCGCACAATTTTGCCCGCACCCGTCAAATGCGTTTGCCCGATGACACCGGCAAGCGTTTCGGGACGCATTCGTTCGGCCAGCGGCCGCGTATCAAACTCACTCATATATATGAGTATAAACAATTCTGGCCGAAGGTGATACGATAGCCGAATGATTACGAAAGTTATTATTCCCGTTGGCGGGTTCGGCACGCGCCGTTTGCCAATCTCCAAAGCTATTGAAAAATGTATGCTGCCGGTCTGCAACCGGCCAATTGTCGATTACACCGTTGAAGAATGTATCGCCAACGGCATAACCGACTTTTACTTTGTAGTATCGCCAGACCATGCGCAGCTCGAAACGTATTACGGCCGTAACGACCGGCTCGAAAATTATTTACGCGCCCGAGGCAAAGACGACATGCTTACGCTCATTGAACCTCACAAAGACGTGCGTTTTCATTACATCGTACAAGGCCCCGAACATCCGTGCGGCACGGCCGTACCCATTTGGCTGGCGCGCGAAATCGTTGGAGACGACGAGCAATTCGTTGTGATGATGGGCGACGATTTCCTGTTTGCGCCTTCGGAGCCTGGCGCGAACTTGCGTAACATGCTCAAGGCAGCCGAACAGTCTCCCTCAGTAATTTTGGCCGCGCACATGCCACCAGAAAGAATTTCTTTATATGGCGTGATTAAAATGCGTACGGATGGCAATGGCACCGAGTTCTTTGAAGACATCGTCGAGAAGCCGGCTCCCGGCACCGAACCGTCGGACCTCATTAACGTTTCAAAGTATATTTTGCATCGCGATATTTTTCCTTCAGTTGAAGAGACTATGAAAACGCCAAGCGCATGCGGCGAGCATTTGCTCACCGATACCGTCAACGATTATGTCACGCGCGGCAATGCTATGGCCGTCGTGCCAGCCGTCGGGCAATTCCTCGACGGCGGCAATTTAGCCGGTTGGGTTGAGGCGAACAACGTTGTCTTTGCCGCACGCGAGCAGTGAAAAAGAATAACTAACGAGGGGAACCGTCATGCCGGAAATCATAGGATCAATCATAACCGACTGCGCTGACAAAAATGCGCAAGCCCGGCAGGAGCTTGCGTTTAAGCGGCTTTTTGACGGCGCTTCGCCTACGTTCATCGGCGCCGAATCGGGATGGGAAACGGCCGCGCTGGAAGTAGGCGGCAACCTCGTCGACCAATTAAGTGTGCTAAGCAGCTTCGGCGATCCGGAGGATCTAAGCGCCGTTGTCTTCGCGCAAGCGGCAAATCGCGGCAGCGAAATCAAAAAGGATCACGAGAACGGTACGCCATTTTGCTTTTTCCGGCATGAAGGGACGCTCGTGGCAGCCACGCTCAATCCGTGTTTGAGTCTCGCCCGCGACCAAGGATTAGTTAGTGAAGTCGAGGTCGTTGACGTACGAACCGTCGTTGAAGCGATGGTGCGCTCCGGCGGCCTATCGCGCGGAGAAGCCGAAGCCATCGCCAACACCCAGTTCCGCAGCCTTGAATTTTTGCCGCGTCTGGCGCGCTGGCTTGTCGATGGCCGCGACATTCCTTCGACAACGCAAAAACTCACTCACGATATCCTGCCGCCAATCCACGATGTCGTCTGGCACGTTGATAACTTCAAAAACGGCAAAACAAATATTCTCCCCGAGGCAATTGGCTTTGAAGACGGCAAAAGGGTTGAGCTGGCGTGCGGCAAGCTCGCCGTTTGCCACGCACACTTGGCCGACGTCAAGACCGACGAAATAGCGCTTACAATCGGCAGCTCGGGCTACAGGGACCGCAAATGGCTCGAGGTCGTTATAGGCAAAGGCTGCGCCGCGGAAGTCCTCGGCTTTAGCGTCGGCTCACCCGTTCTGAAAGAAAGAGTTGCCTAAGCCGCCCAGCATCGACGGCCGTTCCACTGTTTGTTAAAATATCCAGATGAACTTCAGCCTTTTCGGCCAAAACTTGGTGACTTTTTTGGCGATGATTTTTGCAGCGCTGGTTGTGTACTTTGCCGCGTTGCCGTGGCTGCGTTCCGACAAAAAGCGCAAAGGGCAAAAGAAAAGGACGCCGAAATTTGTGCTGCCGAGGCGAAAGCTTACGACGCTCATTGGCGTAGCGTTTGTGTTCGCTTTATCCGTACAAGTCGCCGCCGCGTTATTGTTCCCGGGCGAAGAATTGCCGATTTTGTTTTGGATGGCATTGCCGCTGAGCGTGGCCGCTACCACAATTATTTGGTCGTGGGCATTTGCTACGCGATGGTTTGACCGCACGTTCGCCGTTCTATTAGTTGTAAGCAGCTTGTTGCTTGGTGTGGCGATGCTCAACGATTATTACCACTACTACCCGACGTTGGCCGATGCGTTCGGCAAAACGCCGGCACAGCGAATCGGCGGACGGACCGATCAAACCGTCGTGCGCTACAGTACGAACAAGGCTTCGGCGCAGGCAGTGCCGTTGGAACAAACCGTACAAAATATCGGCACGCTGCCGCTGAACGGGGAAGTGTACAAACTTTCGGTGCCGGCAACGGCATCGCATTTTGCCGCGCGCGACGGTTGGTTGTATGTGCCGCCAATTGCCTTTAGCCCAGAGAAAGTTGATTTGCCCGTCATCGTTCTGCTCGCCGGCGAGCCGGGCAGCCCGAACGATTGGCTGAACGGCGGCGGCGCGAAGCAAACGCTCAACGCTTTTGCAGCCGAGCATCACGGCGTGACGCCGATTGTGGCGATGGTCGACGACCTCGGCTCGCAATTTAACGACACCGAATGTGTGGACAGTTCTCACGGCAATGCCGAAACGTACTTAACGGTCGACGTGCCAAATTACCTCAAAGCAAACTTCGACGTTTCAACGACTCCCAACGATTGGGCCATCGGCGGCCTTAGCGACGGCGGCATGTGCGGCGCGATGCTCGCGCTCCGCCACCCCAACACGTTTCATTACTTCCTTGATCTTGGCGGTACGAGCGGGCCGAACGTCGGCTCGCAAATTGCGACAATTGCAGATTTGTTCCACGGCTCGCAAGAAGACTTCAACGAGCATGAGCCGCTCTATTTGTTGCAGCACGGCTCATGGAAGAGTAGCGGCCTTGGCGGCTACTTCGCCGTAGGCAGCTCAGATTCAACCGACATCGTCAGCGCCGTGCAAGCGCTGTACCATCAAAGCGCCGCCAGCGGCCTCAGCGTTGCCGAAGAAACAACCGAAGGCCGCCACACGTTCGCCGTATGGCAGCAGCAATTCCACGACGCGCTGCCGTGGCTTTCCTACCATCTCGGCGCAACGGCTTGCACCGGACAATGTTATTAGAGAATCATTTACTATGCAGAAAGAAGGCGCCGGTCAATAGTTGGACGAGCACGTCTGTGCCTTTGTCGGCAAGAAAACCAAGGAGAATTTTGGCTCGAGAGCTATCTCTTCGGCCTAAAGCTTCTTTGAGTTCCATGACTAACTGACGTGTGTCGGCATCTAGGCCATCAGTATTTGTGATCTCAAGATGTTGAGCTGCTCCAGGTGAGTTAATTGCCACCTGACTCGCATTCGGGAAAAAGTTATTTATTTGCTGAGGAGCGGCTTCGTTTGACTCAGCCGACTCAAATGAAGACAGAGGAACACCTTCAATCACCGCGCGCAATATTCTCGTGTTGTTCGCCACCCTAGGATCTGCGTCCGCCTCATATTCCTCCAGAAAACCCGGCTCTAAAATCTCGTCGACAACGCTCCTGGCCTGAGGGCTCACATCTGCTAGCTTCGCGATTGCATAAAGAGAGGACAGGTCGTTACTTGAGTTGGCGGACATATTTTTTAGCAACACGAGCACGACTGGACGAACGGTCTCGAAATCCTGTCCGGCAGCCCGAACAAAAATACTGAGATACGACTGGACTATGTTCGTCGAATGAAGATTTTGGCAAGCTTGCAGACTGGAATCAAAGCGCTGTTGTAATATTTTAGGTAATGGCATCTTACAGTCTTTCATTTATGGACATCGGATTGCCCAAGTTAACGATACTCCTTTAGATGCTGAAAAATCTAGTACGGCAACGTTTTGAGCGTCACGCTCGAGATCATATGTTGCCACATCGCAACTGGTGAGCTGATCGAGGAATATTGCACATAGCCGCCGAAGTAGACGAACGCTGCAATGGCAATTGTGGCCGCAGCCGGACGCAGCCATTGCAGCACGGCGTGCTTGTGTTCTGAGTTTTCATAGAGCTGATATGCGCAGACACCGGCGAACGCATAGACGAACATCAGCACCGGTAACAAATATCGCCCTTGCACGCCAACCGGCTGGTTAAAACGCAGGTAGTCGTGAAAGTTCCGCGCCCACAGGCTTGCAAGATATGCAGCCGAGACGCCGGCAAGCAGCTTAAACGCTGGCCATCGTTTGAGCACCTCACGGCCGGCAGCGATGCAGCACGCTGCGCCAAGAACCGTGAACGTCGCAAGCACCGCATAAAATCCGGACGGAATAATCAGCCGCGTCGTGGCCGGGCCAACGCCCGCGTACAATTGGTACACTTGGGTCTTAAGCCACACGTACGTGTATGAAATTACGTCGAGCGCATGGGGTTTCGTATCCTTCAGCTGTGCCTGTTCTAACGTGTAATCACGCTCCCACGGCGCATAATTTGAACAATCCTTAACGCTCAAAATTTGATTGCACTGCGGTACCGGGTTATGAAAAACGACCAAATTGTAGCCGTAGAAAAATGTGAACAAACTCCCGGCCAGCACGAGCGCCGCCACGCACCACATGCGTGCACGCATCGAAACGGCAAAGAAACTCGTGCGCAACGCCGCAGGCCAACCGCCCGGCGTATCCTTCCACGTCGCGAGCATACGCCAAGCAACTGTTACGAACACGGCACAGCCAATCGGCAAAAACGTATACTTCACCAAACTGCCGAGCAAACAGCACACCATAACAGCCGTAAGCAACCCGAACGGCATACGTTTGGCGCGTAACGCGAGGTCAAACCTAAGCGCCACATACGCCGTAACGCACAGCGCCAGCAACATGCCATTATCGTAATTAATCTGCGCCGAAAGCGTTGTGTACAACGGCGTAAAGGCGAAGAGCACGACGACCGCTTGCGCCAACGCACGCGGCACTCGCACAAGCAACAAAATCTTACGCAGCAAAAATAACGTGCCGAGCGCGCACAGCAAATTCAGTACGCGCAAAAAAATAACCTGCGCCGAAAGTGTCATCGTTATCTGCTCAAAAATACGAAACGGAAATCCAAGCACATAATAATAAAGAATCGACGGACTGTGCGCGACAGCGCCGGCGTTGTACAAACTGGCCGGCTCGTGCAACACGATCGGGTTGAGCCGATGGCTGAAAAACTGAATGAGTTCGAAATGATATGCTTCGTCAAAAATCATTGGGAAACGGCTGAAGACAATCAGCCACAACGCCTCAACCGCAAAGAGCACCATACTCCCGCCAAAAAACCACGATGATTGAAAAAATTGTTGCAATCGTCCGTTTGTCCTCAGCGCCACTGATGTCCCCTTTAAAGCTTATGTATCGTAACGCGCTTCGGCATCGAGGACAACCGTGAAAGGATAACGGAGGCGAAAACATTAAGCTAATCTGCAGAAAAAGGTCTGGACAGCCATTGCAAGTTAGCGTAAGCTACTTCGGTGCATAACCATAAGAAGGATAAAGACAAAGAGCAACACTCGTCGTTCGACAAGCTGCCGTGCACCCGCCAGCTTCGGCAAGTGTCCGCTACTTTGACCAATGACCACACAATATAACTCCGTACCACGCGAGGGCTGACGGCTTTACGCGTATTTTTTATGTGTAGAACGTTCTAAGCCCGCAAACTAAGCCAATCTCACTGCGCCTTTTTGCGAGGTGTTTTGTTTTTGTTGAAAATTTCCTAATAGAAGGTGGGTTCTGTATGTATCACGTAACGCTTTGGCATTTCACAATTTCCGTACCGCACATGGTGGCTTATACCGCGGCGCTCATGGCAGCACCGATGGCTGTCGCCTTGGTCGATTTCGTCGGAGCTATACAGCTTTGGTTCCATCGCTCGGAGAAACGCGGCGAGCCGTGTGACGATTTTGTTATCCTCGTACCAATCTTCAACCACATGCGTTACCTCAAAAACGTCGAGTACTTAGCAAGGTACAGTGACAAAGTCGTACTGTGCACCACGAAGCATGAGTCGGCGGAGTTTTATCGCGGCATCAATAAGGTCTGCAAAACGTACGGCTTTCAGCAGCATCGGAGCGACCTCGACTTACATCAGCAGCAAGGGAACATCGTGCGGAATCCGTGGAAGATTTTTCACCATATTCTTGATCACGCCGAATACAAGCAAGTCGTAGCCGAGGAAGGCCGCGAGGCATTGCTCATCGAAAACACCGTGCGCATTAACGCGCCGTACGCTATCTTTTTGGACGGCGACACCGTGTGCGAAACCGGCCTCGCGCAAGTCATCGGCGACTTTAAGGCACGCGAATACGACCTTGCCTCGGTGCGCATTTTGCCGTCGAGTGCCAAAACGCTGGCCGAGCATATGCAGCAAATCGAATACCGTTTGGCCATGGACGCCCGCAAACTGTACCCGTGGCTTACCTCGGGCGCGTGCATGGTCGCCAAGACCGACGTACTGCAGCACGCGCTTCGTAACCACTCGCACTTTTTCCAGGGCGGCGACATCGAGATCGGCAAAATCAGCCGGATGCTCGGTTACAACGTTGGCCATTTGGAAACCGAATTTAGAACTGTCGTGCCCAGCACCACGCGTGCCTGGTTCCGGCAACGTGTGGCGTGGAGCAGCGGCGACTTTCGCCACGCCATCGTCAACTTTTCGAGTTATTCGTGGCGGCATCCGTTCTTCTTTTTGTACTTCACGGTCGTGGTGTACGGCATGTTGCCGTTGCGCATTTGGACAGCCGTGACGCATCCGTTGGTAATTCCGGTTGTTATCGCCGTGTACTGGATTTTACTCTTTACGTTTCGTTGGAAATATCGCGGCTGGCAACTTTTTGTGCTGCCATTTTACGGCTTACTAAATGCCCTCGTCATTACGCCGCTCGGAATCTTTGTATATTTCCAGACGACGTGGCGGCATCGCAACGCCGGCATTATACGTCTGCGCGACGAGCCGCGACGCTGGGTTCTTGCGCGCATATTGTATGCTGGAGAGTAGATGAAACGATTTTGGCTTGAAGGCTGCGCGCTTGTTTTGGCTCTTGCTTTTGTGCCGGCAACGTTTTGGTGGCAAAAGCAATCGGCGAAGCACTTCGTGCAGACCCACGCTACGGTGACCACAAAGCCGTTGGACATTTTCGAGTGGCGTGGCGTTGGCGCACTGAACGTGAAGAACTACAACCAAACGCTTACAACGCTGGCAAACGAAAATTACCGGACGGTTTTCGTTTCCTTTGATACGCACGCCGAAGCGCAAAACCCGCAAGCCTACGAAACGCGCGTGGACAACTTCGGCGCGGTGCTGGCGGCGCATCACATGCAGGTTGGCCTCGTGGCGGGCGACCCGTCGTGGACGGGCAAGGCACAGCAGCCGGCGATTGCAAATGTCCTCACGTTCGTGCAAACATACAACAAACAGTCCGGGCACCGTATTGCTTCAGTGGAGTTCGACATCGAGCCATACACCGCTGGCACGCCGGCAAAGCAAACGGCTGAAGGGTTGGCAGATGCGGCAAAATACGTCAGTGCCGCGGAACATTTAGGCGCAAACGTGAAGATCGGTTTCACTGCGCCGTTCTGGCTTACGCAAAATACCGGCGGCGCAAAAGACTTTGCCCAAGCCGTTAGTGCGTTGCCCGGCGGCTTCGTGACGCTCATGGATTACCGCCTGCAGACATCCGGCGCAAACGGCAGTGTCGCGCTGGCGCAGCCGTTCTTCACTTTGGCCAATGCCGCGCACGTCGAGCTCCTCGTTGGCCTGGACACCACCAAAGCTGCAGCGGGCACGACTTTCTTCGGCACGAATAACTTCACGCTACGCCTCGCGCAATACACCATTGACCAGGCAGAGAAAGGTCAAGCCAGTTATGCCGGCCAAAGCGTCAACGACGTTCAAAATTTTACGAGGTTGCACTGAACAACGGAAAATCGCGCATATTAAGATGATCCAGTGGCTTGAACCTGCGTGCTGAGCTTACTCGATGATTTCGCCGAACAATCGCGTCCGCAGCAAATACAGCCGCAAGAAAACCGTCGCAGCATGCAACATAACCGCCCAAACAAATATCGATAAGAAAATTTCGTAAAGGTCGTGCGGCGTGAAGGTATTGGCGAATAAACGGCCGTCGACGCTAAACAGACGTTTGAATGTCGGCTGCAGCACGACGAGAGCTGCCACGGCCGCCACGCCCAACCCGACTCGCCACAGCAAACTCAGCACGAACGAACGGCGCAGTGGATGGATGTAGCGGCCTTCAGCCACCATTACGACATCGTTCTCAGCCTCACGCCAGCGTCTAAAAAGTCCGGAGACCGTCGTGACGACCGTATAAAACGCGAGGCCGATACACCCCCAAATTACGATCGCCAGTGCGCGGCTGTACGCCGAATTGTTGAAGAGCGTTTCGAGCGGCTGCACAATATGGTTTGTGTAGTTCGCAGCAAAATCGCCATCGAAAATCGACGGCAGCACAGTGCCGTAGCTCAAGCTCAGCATCACAATGTGACTGGCGACAATCAACGTGGCAAGCCCAAAACACCCGAGCAAACTGGCCGACGACGGCGCGGACGCACGAAGCAAAAGCCGCACGTCTGAGGGCTGGCGTCTGTTACGCTCCATACCAAAACGCTCTGCATGACATTACTCGCAGTGTACCATAACCTTCTTCGTTTACCGTGACGGTGCGGACGCGAAGGTGAATCAACTCGTTGTGGAAAACGCTATACTTTTCTGAGATAAAATCAGCTTGCTTCGTAAGGCAGGTGCGGGTACACTAGCAAAGTTCTTATGTAAATGCGTTGTGAATAGCCAACGCCAGGGTAAGGGAACTAGATATGTCGAGACTACCACAAGTTGGCGGTGATGAGGGCGTTTGGGCGCAAATCCTGAACGACTTTTTAGAAGTGGCGCATACCGCTGACGGTTCATTGGCTTCGGGAACGGTTGGCAGCAGCCAGTTGCAAGCCGCAAGCGTCGGCGACTCGCAGGTAAGCGCCTTATCGCAGAGCAAGATTACGAACTTGCCGAGCGATCTGAGCGCAGGCGTCGGCAAAAATGCGGCGCTCATAACACGCGCAGCCGGCTTCATCAAAATGATGATGCGATCCAACGCAACCGTCACGACGGCTAGCACCATTACGGCCGACCACATCTACGACGACAGCTACACCGGCGCCGTTTCAGGGACGTTCAATCTCATCGGCCTAAGTCCGGCCAGCGAACAACTGTGCCCGATCGACGTCACGACGCCCGTCGGCGATATTCCCGATTCATATTTCAGCACCGTAACCGGCAGTATCACCAATTTTGGCAGTCTAACGAACGGCCCGTACACCGTCCAAGCTTACAAAACGACCGATGCCGATTACAGCCAGCCATCTTCGGCTACGGTCGATGGCTCCGGCAATTTCTCCCTCGACCTTAGTACGACACCAAACTGGGTCAAGGGCACGTGGAAATTTGGCCTGCTGGATAGTTCGAGCAATGTCGTTGGGCAAAAGTGGCCGCAAAGCACAAGCTACCAAAATATCATCGTGCAACACAACGTCGTCACAGATACAAGTTATCCTGTCGCCAGCCAACCTGCCGCGACGACGGGCAGTTTTTCGTTTCTCAGCTCACAGGGCGGCATGAAGCAGTTCCAACTTGTCGACTCCTCAAGCGGGAAGGTCCTTGCCGAGCACGTGCCGCCCATACAAAATGTCCGGTCATATCTCGTGATGAACGGCGAGCCGGGCTACGGCACGAACTTCGTTAATTATTGTTACTCGTATGACCAGGCGATTGCGCTGCTTGCCATGCTGGCGCTTGGCGACCTCGACACGGCGCAGCAACTCGCGATCGGCTTGCTCAAACTACAGACTTCAGGCGGCCAAAGCGACGGTGCGTTTGTCTTTTCCGCACCGCAACTTTCGGCGGCTTACGGCAACGGCTATTACCGCACGGGCGCGCACGCCTTCGCGACCTACGCGCTATTGTGCTACGTCGAGGCGCGCCCAACCGATGGCACGCAAGACTACACTTCGGCCATCCAAAAAGCGTTGGCATACCTGGATAGGCAACTTTCAAACAGCGGCACGACGAGCGGGCTTTACCTCGGCGGTACGGGCCTGTACAACGATCCGTCCGGACAGCCCGAGACGTTCAACGAAGGCTACGACATTGCGTGGGCGTCAGCGGAGCACAATTTTGACGTGTGGCACGCTTACAATAAAGCGGCAAGCGTCTTGAACGACACGGCCTCGGGCACGAAGGCAACGACGTTGCAGCAAAACATCCTCAGCAAACTCTGGGACTCAACGCACAACCGTTTTTATCAAGGCATGCAGCCAAGCGGCCCGGACCCAAGCGATCCGCTCGACACGCACACGTGGGGTGGCATTTGGCTGCACAACGTTGGGCGTGACGATCTGGCGAAGCAAGTACTCAGCACCACGGCGCTCGCACCGTTCAAACTTACCAACGGCGGCGCTACCGGCTACGCGGCCGCCTATGATAATGGCGGCTATCCAGGCATCGTGCCGGCGGTGTGGAGCGAGGGAACGTTTGGCGCGGCAATGGCATTTCTTGCAATTGGCGACACCGTCAATTGGCAGGCGACCATTGACGGCATCGCTGGCGGCCAGCGGCCGGACGGCTCGTTTCGCTACGTCACCGCAACGGATACGAATTACGAATTTACGTCGTCCGAGGCAACCATTGGTGCCGCATGGGCGGTCTTGGCCGCGCTTGGCCACGGCATTTGGAACGTTTCCGTACCGCGCAATTCCTGAGCATTGGGCGACGAAGGCTGAGGCAATCGTAAGGTTACGGCCGTGCCTGCACGCGGCGTCGAAGCAATCGTCAGCGCACCGCCGAAGTAGGTAAGTATAAGCCTGTCGAGGTACAAGCTAAAGCCCATGCCCTCATGGTTAAACGTCTCAGCGCCCTCGCTTTTAGCGAACGGCTCAAGCAGCCACGCCAGTTTATCCGCAGGAATTCCTAAGCCGCGATCAGTAATACATAACGAGAAGCGTCCGTCGTCATTCGTAGCCGTTACCGTAACCTCACTGCCCGGCGCGGCGTAGGCAACCGCATTGTCCAGCACGTGATTGCACACAAGCGTCAGCAACGTTGCGCTTTGGCCGGCGAAAACAATGTCACGCTTCGGCGTCGCCAGCCGCACGCCCTTTGCCTCGGCTTCTTCGGCCAATGGCCGCCAAGCATTGGTGATAAGTTCGTTCGCACGTAGCGGTGTGAACGGCGCGTCACTCTTCGCGCCGCGCAGCTGCAAGGCAATAGCAAATTTGTCGAGCATATGGCCTAAACGCATCACGCCGTCTTGCACAAAAACTTTGGATTGGCTGGGCGATGTCTGCCCGATGCCGGCAGCCAGGCGTTTGAAGTCCGCCCGCAGCATCGCGAACGTCTCTGCTACGAAATCTTCCTGCACGGCGAGTTGCTTTTCCGCCAGCTCAACGAGCCGATGTGTTTCGCGCGTATCCCGGCGGCGTAGTTGCACGAGCCGCGCTACAATATATGAGCTAACAGCCAACAAGACGAACGACGCGATCTGTACGAACAAGGCGGCGCGGCTAAACGACAAACCGCCGACATCCTGTGCCAAATAATCAAACAAAGCCGTCAAAACCGAGGCAGCTCCCAACGGCAGCCACAACGCCATCGCGGCGAACGGCCGGACCGGCACGCTTGCTTGTGCGATTTGAGGAGCGCTGCGCGCCTCGCCGACCAGAGCCGTCACGCTTGTCTGCAGCCGCGCCGCCAGTGACGAAAGCCGCGCGCCGTCAACGCCCATTTCTTCAAGGCCGCCGCTCACCAACGTTAACGGTGTACGCAGATAATGTGAGACAAGCTCCGTAAACGTGCGCTTCATGTCGCCCATCAGCTGCAGTCGTTTAAGGCGGCGGCGCACGGCGCGCAGCTCAACAACTTCACGCGATGTTTGCAACAGAAGCAATGCGATGTTCGCCGCAAGGATTATAAATAGGATATAAGGAAAGGCATCTACGGCTTGTCGCGGCAATGCCTGGAACAACCGCCGAATACCGCCGCTCAATCCGCCCGAAGCTACCGGGGCGATAGAGCCGACTGCCGCCGCGGCACTGCTCACAACGCGCACCGTAAAGTTCTTCGTAACCGTTTGGCCGTCCTGACCGCTCACTACGACCGTAATGTGCGTGCCCGGCAGCTGCTGCGGCAGCCATCGCCACTGTGCGGTGCCAGTTTCGTCAGGCGTTGCCGTCGCCGGCGTACTGTTGTTGATTGAAAAACTCGCCGTTTTGAACGACGTGCCCCGGCCGTTCAACGGCGTCACAATAATAAGGTATCCGCTTTTAGGGATGAGCTGGCCGTCATGAAGATTGATGGAGACTTCGAGGCCTGACGACGGCAGTGTTACAACCGTTTCCGCATCACCACCTGAATCGCCGGAGGTTGCGCTACTCGATGAAGACCCGCCGTCGCCACTCGCACATGCGCTGCCGTACGCGCACGTGCCGTACGTTGTCGGGCCACCGTAATCGGCGAAGGTAACTTGTGGAGCGGCCACCCAAAATACGCACAACAAAGCAATGCCCAACCATCGGTGGATTTTTCTCATGCCGCTTATGATAACAAACATTGCCTCACAAAAGTAGCGCAATATTTATTGGGGGGCGCGAAAATCGTGGGCTTACGAAGCCAACTCTGGCGGCACATCGGCCGCGAGGCGCGTGGGGTCGCCGAATGCGGATTCTATAGCAGTGAGTGTGTCGGCAACATTCTCGAGATCGGTTACCGTGGCAGCTGGCGGGCAGTGTGTAGCTTACCGCGGTAGTGTGCCTCGTAGGCGCGCTGTCGCCAGGCATAAGCACCCACGGTGTTCTCTCTTGCTTCTGGCCGCTGTCGTCAACTGCGTGACGAACCAGCATATCACTTGCACGTTCTAAAAGTCTCGCATGCTGCGGAAGCACACCGGTCCGTATCTCTGCTTCAGCCGCCTTAGCTAGCGCTCGCTGGCGCAGTCCAAGCTCTAGATCGGGTGACGGTTGAATGATCGCCATTTTGCTACACTCCCTTACGATTGTTCGTCCACTATGTCACAACCTTGCAGAACATACAACTAAAGTGAGGTCATTTATGTTCGGCAACTTACGCGCAGAAAGTCACGCCGCCGGTTGCTGCGCGGCTGTTGCCTCGGCCATCTCTGCAAGTTTAGCCTCAAGCGAATCAAGTGTAGTGGCCGCATCTTTGAACACGAACTCCGTGGCAGCGCGCGGATGTTCACCGTCTTCCGAAGGGTAATGCGGCTTGACGTACACGCCTGGCGCCTCTACCTCTGCATCCTGAGCCTCGTAGGTTAGGTGCGAGCCAAAGCACACCCGCGATGTCTGCGCTTCAAGTGGTTCGGCGTTTGGATCAAGTGGGTGAGGAAGGGTTTGCTTTTCAAGGAGATCGGTAATAAGTTCTTGGTCATTAGACATGCCCGTAACTTTCAAAGCATACCACGAACTGACGCGCCTTGAAGGAGGGAAGATAGATTCTCCAACCCTTGCAACCTCAACCCACGGGGTCTGTGCAGGATGGCTTCCTTCTATTGCAAAACGTGTAGCTAAGGCTGCCGCCCGCTCCGAGAGAGCGCGGTGCTGCGGGATGAGGGTTTCGCGTATTCGCTTTTCACCTTCGATCTGCGCGGCCTTACGGCGCAATTGCTCGGACAAACGGTCTGACGACCCCAGCGGCCATTCTTCGATGCTAGTTGCCATAAGTTCATTCTCCTTGTAACCAAATCACTATGCCATCTCGTTCCAAATTGTACAAGCCGTAGCAGGTAATCATTTCGCTTTTTATCAAGTCTTTACGCGAGAGCACGGGGGATTATACTTATGCTTAGTCATGTGCGGACTGGCTTTGAATTCCTCAGGGACTTTCTCCGTGCAGGCTTATGTGCAACCAGGGATCATACTCACTGGCCGTCCGCGGTTAAGCGTCACTGAGCACCCTTTACAAAATTTCTTTCAAGCAAAGCTCGCTAAAGA
This sequence comes from Saccharimonadales bacterium (SeqCode), assembly GCA_036568905.1. GTDB lineage: Bacteria > Patescibacteriota > Saccharimonadia > Saccharimonadales > UBA4665 > DATCRQ01. Next base: position 449,107 of record DATCRQ010000001.1, read on the forward strand.
TGGAATCGGCTGGACAACGAACGGTCGCCGAAACTAAATCGAGGCAGCTTCACTCTCAAAATCCGTTCACTGCATTCGCAGACCTCTTATCAAAATCACCAGGGAGCTTGAACCATGGAAACGAAAACCATTAACAAAGAAGTCAACGTCACCGCTTGGTACTTCAGCAAGCGCCGCGAGGAACTCACCAGTTTCCCGAAGCGCATTGAGTACGACGAAGAGGAGTACACCTTTGCGGACGGTTTGCGGATGCTCGTACAAAAGGGCAAGCAAGCCGTGCAGTTATTTACCATGACTGATGGCGCGCACGATTACCGTTTGCGGCTCGACGCCGAACGGCAATCGTGGACGTTGCTGAGCATCTCGCAGGCGTAGGCAACAATAACGACCGACGGCTCGATGGGCTGTCGGTTTTTTATTTTACATTTTAATGTAAATATGGTATAGTCATCTACATGACAAATCCAGTACGCCGCTTACAAGTTTATTACGAAGCCGAGGGCCATTACGCCGTAGACCGCGGCCGAGGTGAGTTGATTGTTTACAAAGCGCTAGGGGCGGTTGGCTCGCACACGAGTTTAATCGACGTGGATTTCACCCCTATGCTGCAGACCGGAGCTGGGAAGGAAGCTATATTTGACGCCAAGGACGTCAGGTTTGAAGCTGCGCCTCACACGCTGTTCTTAACCGGCCGCGGCTTTACGTCTCCGAACGCCAGGCCAGGCGCAGCCGCCGGCATGCAACACTTCATTGACGAAAGTGGAACTCGGGCGTTCGTGCACGTAGGCGGCGAAACCGAGAAAGAGACAGCCGTCGCAACTGCGCGCGCTACAAGGGAGATTGCCCATACTTTCGGCGTAGAAGATTGTCCGGACCCTCACTGCATTACCTCGGCACCAACGTCAGCTTACGAGCTCGAAGATTTTGAAGCAATCGCCGATCCTTTCTGTGGTAACTGCGCCGAGAACCTTGAGCTCGCCGGCTATCAGGCATTAGCGACAGAACTCTAACGTTGCCGGCTAACAGATTAGCCGGTACAATCTCTAGAGCATGATACTGTCAATAAACGTCACGGAAAAATCATTCGGCGACAAGCCGCTGTATTCCGATTTGGATTTTGACATTCAAGAAGGCGAAAAAGTCGGCTTGATTGGCCGCAACGGCACGGGCAAGTCAACGCTTATGCACCTTATTACGGGCGCCGACGCGGACTTTCAAGGCAGCATCGACGTCAAACGGAATAGCATCATCGTGACGAGCCGCCAAGAACATCACGGCCTCGAAGACAAAATCGTTGCCGATTACATTCAAAGCGATTTGCCAGAGTTCGCGAAGCTTCACCACATTATCACGACCTATCCCGAGCGCATGGGCGACAACGTGCGCATGTTGCAAACCTACAGCAACGCGCTCGAACGCTTCAACGACCTCGGCTACTTTCAAGTTGAGGATGAATTGCAGCAAGCTTTCGACGATTACCAACTCGACCGTAAAAAACTCGACGGGCCGTTGAGCGATTTAAGTGGCGGCCAAAAACGTATGATCGAACTCATCAAGGTCCAACGTGCCCGCGCCGACCTCGCGCTCATCGACGAGCCGACAAACCACATGGACTTTGCCGCAAAGCAGGCGTTCATCAAATGGCTTTCAAATGCTTCTGAGGCCGTGCTCGTCATCACGCACGACCGCGACGTGTTGCAAGTCGTTGACCGAATCATCGAAATCCGCAACGGCCGCGCGTACAGTTTCAAGGGCAATTACGAGCAATACCTCAAGATTAATCGCGGACAAATCACCTCGCAAGTCAACGAATACGACCTTGTACAGCGACGCATCGGCAATCTCAACGCCGACATCATCCGCTTTCGACGGCTCAAGGAAAAGGCGCGCGATCCTGGAACAATCAAAAGGTTTAAATCGCAAGAGCAGAAGGCAGTCAACGAACTTGCAAAGCTCTCACAAAACGAACGGCCGTCGTTTTGGATTGACCGCGCCGGCGCGGAAGACCTCAATCCAAAGCTGACGAACGCGTACGAAAAGTATAAGGCGAAGAACATCAGCCTCGACACGCGGAGCAAGGCAAGCCGCTCGTCGCGTTTGCTTGTTGAAGTCACCAAATTAAGTTTGGGCTACGGCGGCCAGCCGCTCTTCGACAACGTCAACTTTGCGCTTCACGAAGGCGAACGCTTGCGTTTGCACGGCCGAAACGGCGCCGGCAAAACCACGCTCGTGCAAGCAATTATGGCCAAGGCAAACGGGCAGCCAGCTTCGTCGCAGCATTTTCATGGACATATTGCCGTTGAAAAAGAAGTGAAGATCGGCTTTTACGAGCAAGAAATCGCCGAAAAGTTTTTGCCGTTAACGCTCGCGCAAGCAATCGAACAATCGTTGATGGAAAAGAACGTGCCGGCAAACGACCAACGCATCAAACAACTCCTCGGCAATTATTTGTTTACGCCAAACGACGGCGACACGCCGATCGAACGCCTCAGCGGCGGCCAAAAAGCGCGCTTTCAACTCATCCGTATGTTGCTCGGCGAGCCGCTGCTGCTGATTTTGGACGAACCGACAAACCACCTTGATTTGCCGAGCATCGAAGAACTCGAAGACGCGCTCAACGACTATCACGGCGCTGTCATTTATATTTCGCACGACAGTTTCTTTGCCAAACGCGTTGGCGGCGAAACGATTACGATCGGCTGACACTGAACCCCTCGGCCTACATTGCGCGGTAGCATTTTGCGTAGTGTCGTGTACAATAGCCATGTTAAAAAGGTTACGTTTAAAAGCGGAAAGGTCTTCCTATGTCTGAAATCTCTACCCAACGAACCGAGCGCCACACCTATGCTTCACGCCGCGTGCGCTGGCTTGGCGGCATTTCGGCTGCCGCAGTTGCCGGAGGTATGGTCGCGGGTTGCGCGAACCCGGCAGATTTTCAACCGCAGCACGTTGCAGCGACTATCGATTGCCGTGTAGCCGAAGGCAAAGTTTATTCACCGCTCGGCGTGCACGTTGTCGGTGGCGACGAGACGCGTATGTGGGGCGTAACGATTAGCGCAGTCATGGGGCCGATGCTCAACGAAAAAAATCCAGGTGATAACGGCGCGTTACATACCGAAACAATCTGGGCCGCCGAGCAATTCGTCCAAGGGAAACCAAATGAGACCACATATGCAGCCGGCTACGGGCCGCTTCCTGGCACTCAGGACGCAGGGACGCCTTCTCCTAGAAGTACCGAAGTCGTGCTTGGAAAAGAAATCCCTGTGACCGATTGGACCAAAGCAAAATTCATCTCCCAGCTTCCAAATACGTCACTTGTCATCACGCCGCCTTCAGAAGCAGCCGTACACGCATATATCGATACGGCGCCTACGGTGTTGGAGTCCGACACGCTCATAGGTGCTTGCAGCAACGCCACGAGGGACGACCAATTTGCCGTAGTGCACGTTCCAGCACAAAAGACGATAGAAGAAGGACAAGCGGCGCAAATCGGGGAGAACTCCGTATTAGCGGAAGCGGGTTTGCCTAGCCCTATAAGCGGGCAAGTTCTGACGCTTGGATAAAGACGGCGTTTCTATTCTGCGGTTGTCGGGCCGGCAGCGTATGGCTCAACCACCGGCAGGTAACTTTGCACTTCATCAATAGTGTCCAGAAGGCCCGGGGTGACTTCAGTCATTTCTCGAAATGTACCATCGAACGAATAGCCCGGCGCAGACCAGTCCGTCTTGCCAGCTTCCACGGTGGGCACTGAATCCTTATGATGACCGGCTTCCAGTATTCTGTCGCCAACAACGACATACTCAACGCCTGGACGATAGCCCTTTACGGGTCGATGAAGCGTAATCGAACCAGCCCTCACAAACGCTCCGTCGCCAGCTGGCACCAGTGCAGCGCCCTGGGACAACTTATATTCTTTAGACCAGGCATTGTAACCTGCGCCCAACAGGAGCGCGCCATTGTGACGGACAACCGGATCAAGGATGGCGGTTGGCCGACCCGCGGGACTATTCCTCGGGAACATATCCCACGTCACTCCTTCCTCGCCGGCAAGACGCCGGTCGAGATACTCAGGCGTAAGGTCAACGGCCACGGCACTTAGCATGGTATGCAGTCTCGTAATCTCGGCTGCCGCTTGGTCGATCGTCTCTATCGTCCGCGAAACTTCACCGGCAGCTGGGACGCTCTCATAAGGTCTACTCATAATGGGATGAATCATATCAGAATGTGGTATTTATAACAAATATATATGATCGACTACGGGCAACCAACAAAGCAGGCCCGCTGTGCTTAACGTCCAATGCTAGCTACTACTTTGCCCTCACTATTCCGGTATGACCGTACAAGGCGATGCGTTTTGCCCGGCGGCCTGTCCGCTAAGATAATCAGTAAGCGCTGGCGTTACGATTGTCGCAGCCTCCAACTCCATATTTGCGGGAACGTGAGTAAGCTTTGTCCCTGTCAGTTTACTACCGTTCACGTTCATTGGTATGCCGTTCATTTCGGCGACGAGGTTGCCGTCTTTATCGTACAGGCCAGCACCGCTCGCGCCGGGCGCGGTTTCCTTTGCGCCGCTTGCACTGTAGCTCTTAAATCCGCCGCCCAAAATCAAAAGGCCGCCGGCATTTTGCCCTAGGACAATGTTCGGGTACACGCTCGGCGTATTGTAGGCGGCGCCAGATTTATTGCTGGGCGAGGGGATCTGACTCGTGCTGGTGACGTCGTGTGTTAGTTCTTGCCAGGTTTCGGCGTAGAGAACTTCGCCGACATACGGCGTGCTGTCGCTGACGGTAACGCCGTGGTCTAAGAGCGGGCGATCGGACAACGTGTCGCTTAGTTTAACGAGAGCGACGTCATCGCCCGCGTTGTATGCGTTCGTCAGGTTGTTGTATACGCCAAACTCCGTACCCGTTGCCGCCGGCGTAAGTTCCGTGTCGCTAACGCCCGACATATAGAAATCGCCGCAGGAAAGCGTCGTTGCCGATTCATTTGCGTGGCCGGCAGTTAAGACGGCGCCGTCGCCTAAGTCTATGCCGCTAAAGGGAACGAGGTTGTGTTTGTTGTCCGGTGACGTACAGAAGCCGTCGCTATTCGTTTCAACGACGCCGTTCTTATCCGTATTGCAAGCCATGCCAACAATGCTCAACGAGTTAGGGATTTGCTCCTGCACAGCCGATGGCAATCTGTCCGGAAGTCGCGAGGCCGCAGCGGCCACATCAAACGTCGAGCCCGTCGTCACCTTCGGTGGCTTTGGCAGCGTGCTCGGGCCGCCCGCACAAGCCGACGCAGTAAGCGCTACGGCTGCAGCTGCGGCGCCCACCGCGGCAAATTTCTTCCGGCCGCTTCGTTCACTCGATGACACACGCGATTCAGTCATAACCACCTCTTTTTTACTTGCACATTTTACCGGTGCAAGCTGAGCATGTCCAGCACGGACGTCAATTGACAATCGTATTCTCCCTGTTTAAAATTCTTCTCTAACACTTGGTTTGCGCGTCTACGCTGGACTACTAGAGGAAGATCATGTTACGAGAAAAAGTAATCGTTCGGCTTGCCGAAGAGAAGGACATCACCGCAATACGCACATTGCTGGCGATGATGATTCCATCGGCCTTCGGCAACGGCAAAAGGGGTGAAAAATTTCTGACATGGCGCTGCACGACCGAGGAGTGGATAACACAAAAGAACGCTTTTCTCCGAAATCTCATAGACGGGGAGAAAAGTGCTATACATGTTGCTGAAATCGACGGTATTATTCAGGGCATTTCATTCATAGATCACGATGAGTTTTCTGGTAATTTCGTGAGTAAACATTGGCGCCGCCGTTGGATAGGCTCGCTCCTTATGACAAGAGGACTGGACTCGATGGTTAGCTGGGGATATACCGATGCCTGGGTGGGCGTAGCCGAATTCGCCGAAGAGGCGCAGCTCTTTTACAAAGGGTGCGGCTTCAAGATTAGTTCATACGAGACAATGGACCTACCGCCTGGCCATAATGGCAGAGCAACCGGAACCGAATTTGAAGTACGGGATTTGAAAATGGAACTCGCAGACACCGCAAAAGCAAGGGACACCTTGACGCAGAAATTAGGCCTGGGCGCGATTGCCTTTGAGGATACAGTGGAGATCGACCTCGGGTTGCTGCATCATATACGCGCTTTCATCCGCCGTTTTGCAAACCGTTGCAGCACACGAGTCCGGCTCGTTGCAAAACGTTTGGATGGCTGGCGCACTTTAGCACCTATTGTTTGGCAGCCGTAACCTAAATTTGCAAAATTAGAACGTTGCACCATACGGCACCTTTTAGTAAGATTAATAACCGTAAGCAGCAACGCAGCAGCTGCTTATTATTTTTTGTAAACATAATCTAGATTTACTCGACGTATGCGGACATGACGTGTACGTTATCTTTTTGCTGCGCATTAAAAACTCTAAAAATAGGGGGTGAGGCATGCATATATTAATCGTGGGTCCGTATCATTCAGGATATCTCTACTTTCCTGTAGCAAAAGAGCTGGGTATGAAACTCAGTGTAATCACGACAAACCGTGACGATTACGCGGTGCCCGACGAGAAGCGCGCTCAAATTGATAATTTTATTATCGTAGATAGTTTTGAGCCAGACACGCTGGTCGGCGCGGCAGTTCAATTACACCAAAAGGATCCTGTAGACGGAGTGCTGCCGGGTTTTGAATTCCTTGTCGAAGAAACCGCACATGTCTCACATGCGCTAGGCGTGCGCGGGCTAGATCCTGAAAAAGCAAGCCTCGTGCGCGACAAGGCGCTCATGCGGCAAGCACTGCACGCGGCGGATGTGCGTGCTCCAAAATTCGCACGGGCTACTGATGCACTCGATCTCGAGCATGTCATTGAGCAGGTAGGCTTTCCTGCGGTTATAAAGCCGGTAAAGATGGCGGTATCCATTGGCGTTGCCCGTGTTGATAATCCGGTCGAGTTACTTGCAGCTTATGAAGATATCGTCAATGACGACGGCGTTTGGAGCCTAAAGAATGGCGCGGCCGTCGTGGTTGAGGAACTGCTCGTAGGCACAGAATACGTGGTGGACGGATGTGTTACGAGCAATGGCGAGGTAGACGTCTTTGAGTTTGGTGAGTACGCGCTCGGGCCACAGCCGCACTTTCAGATACTAAGGTTCACCGCATATCATCCCGAAGACCTTCCTCAATCTGATGTGATGGCAGCTTATATCAAAGAGGTGGTCCGGGCAGTGGGCATTGTGGTCGGGCCATTCCATGCTGAGCTTATTATGACCAAGGATGGTCCGGTTCTCGTGGAGATTGCTAACCGTCTTCCTGGCGGCTCGATTTCAGAACTAGGCGAGAGCGTAACAGGTAAGTCCATGGTAAAGTGCGCACTGCTCGCTGCAGTCGGACAGCCCATCCCAGAGCCGGCACAGCCGCGTGCCCGTGCGGCAAGCATTGAGTACATCCTCGCTCCTTCCGAACTCTTTGGACGCGCATATAAGCAGATCGTCGGCCTCGACGAGCTTGTAAAAAGTCCATCTGCGGGTAGGCTGACGATCGACATCGAACCCGGAACTATTATTCCGCCATATTTCGATGACCGGTCATTAGTCGGCGAACTGCGATACCACGGTAATAGCGTTGAAGAGGTAGAGGCATTTCACCAGCGATACATAAACGAGGTGCGCATCGAAGGCTAGATTGAAAACTATGATCCCCAGGCATAAACGACTTTTACAGAAGCGTCTGAAACCACTCTACATTGCCATGTTTTTCCAAGGCTTTGTACTATGGTATCCAGTCGAAAAGCTCTTCATGACGCGCATCGGTTTCAACGATGAGACAGTCGCAATTGAGACGATGATACTTACGGTCGTCATGATCGTGGTGAATATACCCGTAGGTGTGATAGCTGACCGGTGGAGTCGCAAAGGGATTCTCATTACCGCCAGCGTCGCACTTATGGCCTGTGACTTGCTCGGCGGCCTCAGCCATGGGTTCTGGATATATGTCGCCTCTGCAGCTTGCTGGGGTATATTTTCCGCATGTAATTCAGGGGTATACGACTCAGTCGTATACGACACTCTCATAGAGGAGGTCGGTACGGCGAACAGGTTCGCCCAATACTACGGCAGGCTCCAGTTTTTTGACGGCATTGCCCTCATGCTGGGATCCCTTCTGAGCGGCACCGTAACGTACGCTTTCGGCCTACGTAGTGCTTATCTACTGACTATCCCGCTCAGTTTTTGCTCAATCATCGCGCTTGCATATTTCAGAGAGCCGAAGGAACACAAGCAAGGCGAAGCACCCCTCGTCGGCGCACACCTCAAGATAATCTTCCAATCAATTGCGCGGAAGGGGGATGTCTTTTGGATTGTACTGACGCTTATACTGGCAACCGCTAACATACGCCTCATGTTTGAGTTCGATCAACTCTGGCTCATAGCGCTGGCTCTGCCAGTGCTGCTGTATGGGCCAGTAAACGCGCTATTGCTGACGAGCATCAGCTCGGGCGGCATGATCGCCGGCTCGCTGAAGCAACCCTATACCATCTTTGCTGCCGGGATTATCTTGGTAATGAGCAGCCTATGCTTATTAACGAGGCAGCGCCTGCTCATCATTATTGCGCAGACGATTTTACTGACAGGGTACCTAGCGTTCCAAGTTGTGTTTGGCAAATATTTGCACGACACGCTACCCTCCAAAATACGAGTCGGCGCATCTTCCGTAGTAACAACCGTCGGGTACGTACTCTTCTTGCCAGCCGCCTTTGTCTTTGGAGAAATAAGTAAACGGCTAAATATTTTCCATGCGGCGTGGGTCATTATCGGCATCGTTATAGCAATGGTGATAAGCGCAAATGTAGCGATGCTGTCCCGGCCGCAGAGAGCCGGGAATAACTAATTACAATCGAGCCAGGACCCTATCAGGAAAACGTGGCCAGCTGGTTGAACGACCCGAGAGCACCAGCAGAGGCCGAAGGCGAGGGCATAACACACACGCCCGGCGAGGTTGGCGTTTGATGGTTGGCAAAACTCGTCGCAGTATGCGTCCTGACCTCTGGCGTAGTCGTGTCTATCCTGCAATGCTCGCCGTTTGGTAATTCCCACGTCATAAAACTTAGTCCATTCGACCCTGCATCTTGAGCAACATTGTTCATCTCAATATTTTCGGCGTTCGGATATGCCTTTCGTATCGCTTCTGTCGTAGAGACGTTCGCCTGTGCTTTGTGAGTATATACACTAACACCGGCAGCCTCAACATTAGCGCAAGCAGTAGCTACGCTGCCAGCTAAGGCTGCACATGCCAGCGTAAGTGCTGCGCGTTTTCCGTTTCTATATTCTGCCTTGGATCGAGATTCCATATAGCCCCCAATTTATTTAGTTAGGAGTATATATAACTTCTCGCAATTGGCAAACAGGGAAGAGATGCCGAAAATCGAGACTCAGTCAGCCTTTCCGCAGATTACTCATGTAACGTATAATGAGTAGTTAGAAGTCGACCCATGAAACGAAGACGCACAAAAGAACAGAACACAGCATCTCGGCCCGACGGTTTCGTCCCATTCAGTGTGAACCATAGCCTGCCAAATCCTGCATACGGCCTTGGCGCTGAACGCCGCCGAATCAATCCTGAACCCCAACAAATACTACAGGCACCACCGGAACCCGAGAAACGCAAACGTCGTTGGGGAAAGATCTTCAAACGCACCTTTTTGACCGTCGTCCTTCTAGCGATTATCGGCGGTGGCTGGGTGACGTGGAAATTCGTATCCAACGAAGTCAAGGTCTTCGGCTGGGACGGTTTGTGGAGCCTCATTCATCCCGGGCCGCTCAACAACCAAAACGGCCGCGTTAACATTTTGCTTGCGGGTGATTCCGTCGGCCGAACGGACGGCGGTGGCGGGCAACAGCTAACTGACTCCATTATGATTGTCAGCATTGATACACAAAACCATACGGCATTCTTCCTGAGCGTTCCGCGCGACATGTACGTAGACATTCCGGGCTTTGCTTCCTCTAAAATAAACGCTGCTGCCGAAGACGGCGCGAGCGCATACGGCAGCCATCCGGAGTACGACGCTAACGGCATGGGACTTTTGTCGCAGGTCGTCTCGCAAAAGATGGGCATTACGGTTGATTACTACGCGTTGGTCGATTACGCCGCGTTCGAGAACGCCGTGGATGCCGTGGGCGGCATCAGCGTCAACATTCAGAGTTCCGATTCGCGAGGTTTATACGACCCGAGCGTTACATCTCCAACCGACAGCCGGCCGCTTGTTGACCTCACCAATGGCGTACATAAGCTCAATGGCCAGGAAGCCCTCGGCCTGGCCCGCGCACGCGGCGACTCGGCCGGGTCGTACGGCTACGGGCAGAGCGACTTCACGCGTACGCAAAACCAACGCGAGATGCTCATTGCCATTGAGGACAAAGCCGTGACGGCCGGCGTGCTTTCCAACCCCATAAAGCTCGGCAACCTCTTTGACTCGTTTGGAAGTAACATTGAAACCGATATGACGCTTGGCAACGCCCGCGAGCTGTATAACGTGTTCAAGAAAATACCGAGCGCCAGCATTGCCTCGGAAAGCCTGAACAGTGCCAACGGCCACGACTTGCTCACCGGCAAAGTCATAAAAGGTCAGGACGTGCTGGTGCCGGCTGCGGGTACCGGCGACTTTAGCGCGATCCAAGCGTTTGTAGCGCAGCTCAGCGGGCAATAGTAAGCGCTCGTCAACGCCTTAGACATGAGGATGGGCGCAGCGGATTTTGGCAAGACGCGCCGGAATATTATTTTGCTGCGGCGATGGCTTTTTGGTAAGCCGCGTAAGCCGGCTTCGGCGTGCCGTCGGCACGGACGAGGCCGTAGCTCATTTCGGCATTTGGCTGTGACGGACCTACGGCGGACGAATCTTGATAATCGTACCAAAAGAACGGGCCGGCGTAGGACAGTGATTCGTAAGCCTTAACGGCTGCCGTAACGATGTCGGCCTGCGCCGATTCGCTCACATGGTCGACGCCGCCACGGTCATCCTGCGTGCCGGCTTCCGCCGCGCCAATGCCCGCGCCGCTAGTTGGCGCGCCGTATTCCGTAATCCAAATCTTCTTCCAGCCGTCGCCATTTTTCTCCATGATTTTATGCAGCGCAGGAAGTTCCTGCCAACTGCCGGCCATAGCGTCGGAGGCCAAAAGCGGAAACGTGTACGGGTGCATGGCAATCGCTTCAAAGTAACCTTTGGCGCCGGCAGCGTACATACCGTTAAGAAACGTCGTCGCGGCAATGTCATCACCACTAGAGCCGGTGCCGCTCAAACCAGCCGCGATAACAGCAGCATAAGGATTAGCCTTATGAATTGCTACATACGCTTGCTTGAGCAACGCTGTGTACGCCGCAGGATTCGGCGCCGAAGGCCAAAAGTCAGTCCAGTTCGGCTCATTCCAAATCTCCCACGCGTGCAAACCTTGCGGCGCATAACGGCCGGCAACGGCTCCGGCGAAGGCCGCGTACTGAGCATCGTTTGCCGGAGGAGTTTGCGTGCCGCGAGGGCCGGAACTTTGTGCCCACGCCGGGCTGTAGTCAATCACACCCAAGCCCTTCAACCCGGCCACCTTAATTGCCGCGGCAACACGGTCGTACGCCGTCCAGTTGTAAGATGCCGGGCCGTTCGGCTGCACAACCGCCCAGTCCACATCAAACCGTACCCACGTTACGCCGAGTTTTTTCACGCCGGCCAAGCGCGACGTCAGCTGCGCCGAGGTAAGATTCGTAAGCGACCAGCCCGGCTCCACGCCAAACTGCGGATCGAGATTCGCCGCAGTGTTCACCGACTGCACGCACAACGCGCCGCCGCACAGCCACGGCACCGCGAGCACGCCGGCCGTACCGAGCACCAAAGCGCTCACCATGCCCACCAGCCAAAACCGTGTACGCACGCGACGAAATGTATGCATCAAACCACCCTTAGCATTATTCTTATGCTACGCGCCGTGCCGCGTTTGTGCAAATTACACAACAGTATAAAGAGGCGTTGACATCAAAAATCGTACGAAAAATATACGCGCCGAGGGAAAGTATTGTACAATGCGGATGGGCCGCTGCAACGCGGCATTTTGAGTTAGTGCTAAAGGCAAGGAATCATGGCAGGGCAACGCAAATCTATTGGGCGACGCTGGCTCACGGCTTATGCACTTTTGGCCGTTCTTCTAATTGCGTGTGCCTTCGCCCATTCCGCTATTGCCCGGCAACTCAACGATTGGAAAGTCCTGCCTCAACCTGAGCGCCTTACCGAACTCTACTTTACGCATCCTACGGCGTTGCCCACAACCTACGCCGCCGGCCAAACGCAAACCGTCGCCTTCACGGCGCACAACCTTGAGCATCGCATCACAACCTACACATATAGTATTGCCGCAAACGACGAAACCGGCAACGCTTCGCAAACGCTCGCCCACGGCACGTTTACCTTGGCCGAAGACCAGACCAAAAACGTCACGGCAAACGTCACGCTGCCGGCGCTCGGCAATCGTGAGCAAATCACGGTCTCCCTCACCAACGTTTCTACATCCATTGATTATTGGTTAAACGTAGGAACGGAGGCGAAGACATGAAAATGAAACACGCTACCGCAGCGCCCAAAAAAGTGGCACTGGTTTACGACGCAATTTATCCATTCATCAAAGGAGGCGGCGAACGGCGCTTCTACGAGCTTGGGCGATGCCTGGCCTCGCGCGGCTACGACGTGCATTTGTACGGCATGAAGCTGTGGGACGGCCCGAAGGTTATCCAATACGAAGGCATGACGTTGCACGGCATTTCCAAACGGCGCGAGTTCTACGACGCGAGCGGCAAGCGCCACACGCGCCAGGCGCTGCTCTTTGGCCTGAGCTGCTTTAAACTGCTGGGCGAAGACTTCGACGTATTGGATTGCTGCGGCTTTCCGTACTTCTCACTTTTCCCGGCACGTTTGGCCGCCACCATCAAACGCAAACCGTTGTACGCAACGTGGCACGAAGTGTGGGGTCTCAAATATTGGCAAACGTATCTTGGCAAACCGCTCGGCTTCGTAGGTTTCGGGGTTGAATGGCTGGCCGCGCGTTTGCCGCAGCGCATCATTACGAATTCAGAGCTTACGACGAATCGCTTGCGCACGGAACTCCATGCCAAGACGCCCGTCGCCATCGTGCCGAACGGCATCGACGTGCAGCATATCTTTGAACTTGAGCCGGCCGCGCAGAAATCCGACATCGTCTACGTTGGCCGCCTCACGACGAACAAAAACTTGCAGCTGCTTATCGAAGCGTTGGCTTTACTCAAGCAAAACGGCCGCACGCTCAGTTGCACGGTCATCGGCGACGGCCCGGAACGAGCGCGTTGGAAACGTTTGGCTAAAAAGCTGGACGTACAAAAGCAAATTACGTGGATGGGCTTCATCGAAAAGAGTGAGGATGTGTACCGCCACATGAAGGCGTCGCGCGTTTTCGTGCTGCCTTCAGAGCGTGAGGGCTTTGGGATCGTTGCACTTGAAGCAAATGCATGCGGTATTCCAGTGCTCACGCTCGATCACCCGGAAAACGCCACACGTGATTTCGTCACGCCAGGCAAAAACGGCAACCTGTTTGAGCGCTCACCTGAGCACCTTGCTAAAAACATCACGCAAACGTTGGCCAGCAGCAAAGAGCTTTGGCGCGGCCGCTGCGCACGCGTCGCGCGGGACTTCGATTGGAAAAGCCTCACGACCAACTTGGCGAAGGTTTACGATCTATGAGCAAACTCACGGTATTACAAACACCCGTGCGTTTTTCGCCGGCCATTGGCGGTGTGGAGAAATATGTCCTCGAACTTTCAAAGGACCTCGTGGCCGGTGGTGATGAGGTTATCGTCGTAAGTGCCGACGAGCCGCATGCCAACTCACCGGCAAAAATCAACGGCATTACAAGCATTCGCCTGCCGTTCAAAACCAAAGTCGCCAACACCAACATTACGCCACACTTGTTCAAAGCATTGAAGGCGCAAAAGTTCGACGTCCTCCACACGCACATTCCGACGCCATGGAGCGCCGACATTTCAGCACTCGTGTCACTCGTCAAACGCAAGCCGCTCGTCGTAACTTACCACAACGATTTGGTTGGCGACGGCATCGGCGGCCTCATCGCAAAGGCTTACAACGCCACACTTTTGCATTTTGTGTTGTGGCGCGCCAAGAAAATCATCATCACGCAGGAAAAATACCTTGAGTATTCCGCACACCTTAAGCGGCATCGTCGTAAGGTCGCCGTCGTACCGCTCGGCGTCAATGAGCCTCAGAAGTTCAGTGTCAAACGCGACCAAAACCAACTTTTCTTCATGAGCGTGCTCGACAAATATCATGAATACAAAGGCCTTGACGTGTTGCTTGAGGCATTGGCGATCGTGCGCAAAGATTTTCCGAAGCTTCACCTCGTCGTAGGTGGCAAAGGCGAACTTATTGAAAAATACAAAGCGCAGGCGAAGGAACTTGGGATTGCTGACAGCGTAAAATTCCTTGGGCTTATAAGCGACGAGGAACGCGACAAAGCTTATGCGGCGAGCGGCGCGTTCGTGCTGCCTTCGACGAATTCACTTGAAGGTTTTGGCATCGTAGCGCTTGAGGCGCTTACGTACGGCACGCCGGTTATTACAACGTCGTTGGCCGGCAGCTCGGCGTACATCAAAGCCCACGATGCCGGCGTTGTCGTTCCGCCCAAGGATGTCAAAGCGTTGGCAGACGCGCTTCGTACGCTTTGCAAAGATCCGGGCAAGGCAAGGGAAATGGGCGAAAAAGGCCGCGCGTTTGCCGCAAAGGAATTCAGTTGGAAGGCCATCGCTGCGCAAATGCACCATATATATGAAGAGGCTGGCGCATGAGCACGCGGCGCATCATTCAGGTTTCGGCGTATTATTTGCCGCACGTTGGCGGACAAGAATGGGCCGTGAAGGATCTCGCGACAAATTTGGCCGCGAACGGCAACGACGTTACGGTACTTACTTCAGACCAAGGCGGCGAGGCTGGCACGCACGAAGAAAACGGCGTGAAAGTCGTACGTCTCAAGAGCGTTGAGTTCGCCCACACGGCCATCATGGGCGGGTTGTTTTTCGAGCTTCTCAAGTGCGCGGGCAAGGACGACGTCGTGCACGTGCACATCGGCCAAGCCTTCACGCCGGAAATCGTGTGGCTTGCTTCAAAGTTCAAACGCTTCAAGTACGTCGCCCAAATGCATATCGAGCCTACGGCGTCCGGGCCGGTCGGCTCGTTGCTTGCCGTGTACAAACGTATTTTCCTGAAGCGTGCGTTGCGTGCCGCGAGCGCTGTCATTGTCCTCAACAAAGAGCATAAGCAAATCATCGAGAAGAAGTACGGTTATCGCGGCAAAATTTCCGTCATGAACAACGGCATGAACGAGGAATATTTCCAGCTCAAGCGCAAGCCGAAGCACGGCAAAGTTATCAACCTCTTCACGGTCGCGCGCTTTAGCCCGCAGAAAAACTTGCCGATGCTTGTGGAAGCCTTAAAGTGGACGCGGCACAAAGTGCACCTCGACATTATTGGCGATGGCGAGGAACGGCCGAAGATCGAGGAAGCCATCCGCGAAAATCATCTTGAGGAGCAGGTGACGTTGCACGGCCAGCTTGACCGTAGCGAAAACGTCGCGTTCTATGCGTCGTGCGACGCGTTCGTGCTGGCGTCTTTGTACGAAGCGCAGCCGCTTGTGTTGCTTGAGGCGATGGCTTCGCGTGCGCCGATTATCGGCACGAATGTGCAGGGCATTGGCGAGCACATCAAAGGCGTCGGATATCTCGTGGAACCTACGGCGGCGTCGATTGCCGCGGGCATCGACGCATTTGCCGAAGACCCGACGCACGGCGAGCACTTCGCCGAGGCAGCCTTCAAAAAGGCGCAAGCCTTTCGTTGGAGCACGCTTCTCAAAAAATACGAAGCCATTTATAACGAGGTGAGCAAGTGAACCTGAAGAAAACGTTCGCAGGCTTTGGCCTCGGTGCGCTCGTTGCCAGTGACGCATTGATTGCCTTGCTGCATGTAGACGCGTTGTGGCCGCTGCGTATTATTTTGTTCCCGGCACTCGTACTGTTGCCGGGATATTTTGCTTTGCGGGCGTTTGGCATCACGAAGACGAATACCGTTAAGGCATTTTTGTACGCCGTAACTCTCGGCTTGTTTGGCTTGATGATCGCCGGCCTCGGTGCCAACGAATTCACCGGACTTTTCGTGCACACCTCACGGCCGTTGAGCTTTGCGAGCATCTTCATCTTTTGGAACATATTGTGTTTCACACTTTGGGGCGTCGCAACTTTGCATCGCAAGCCAGCAGCCCAGCCTTTCCAAGTGAGCGTTCGCGCGCAGAAAGGAATGTCATCCGAGCCTTCTGTACCAGAAGTCTCGTCCGCCACCTTTCCGGCTCCACTTCGGGAAGGGCAACTCACTTTACTGAGCCATGCGGCCGGCTGGAAACAGCACGACGTCATCGTAAGCTGCCTCGCACTTCTTCTGCCCGTCGTCATGGCGCTCGGCGCGTTTCGCTTGAACAACGGCGGCTCAAACATCGTCACGCTCTTCGGATTTGTCTGCGCCGCGTTGCTGCTTTTGTATGTTGTCGTGAGGCACAAAAGGCTGAGTGAGGGAACGCTGCTCGTCGTGCTGTTTGGCGTCGGCCTCAGCGTTTTGCTCGCGACGTCATTACGAAGCTGGGCAATCACCGGCCACGACATCAAGCACGAGTACCAAGTCTTCACCCTTACCGACCAAACGGGCAAGTGGAGTATGGGCGGCCTGCGCGACGCGTACAACGCGTGTCTCAGCATCACGATTTTGCCCGAAGTACTCAGCAAGCTCCTGCACATGAGCGGCCTCTACGTCTTCAAGTTTTTGTTTGAGGTCATCTTCGCTTTGTGTCCGCTCATCGTCTTTACAATCTTACGGCGCTTTACGACGACGTTCAACGCGCTCATCGGCGCGATTTTGTTCATCGCGTATCCTACGTTCATCACCGACGCCGCAATGCTCACGCGGCAAGAAACGGCTTATATGTTCTTCGGCCTGGCGATGTTGACGTGGTTCGACAACGACGAAACATTTCATAAGCATTGGAAGTTGCTCTTCATCGTATTGTCAGGCGGCGTGATCATGTCGCATTACTCGACGTCGTACACGTTTGCGGCGGTTTTGCTGCTTACGTATTTCGCCCGCGTGTTGTTCGTGCCGAAGCACGCCTTCAGCGCGGCGCACAAAAAGTTGTCGCCAATTATGTTGGTGCTCATCGTGCTTGGTACGTTCTTTTGGTACGCGCAGCTTACGGACACCTCGGGCGGATTGTTTGCGACGGTTAAATCTTCCATCGCCAATATCGCGACGACGTTTAGCGCGGATAACAAGTCTTCGGACACGTCGGCAGCCTTGTTATTCTCGGCCTCGCAATCGCAAACGAGCATTTTTAACTCCTACGTTTCGAGTGTGCAAAGCAACA
Source organism: Saccharimonadales bacterium (SeqCode) (assembly GCA_036568905.1). GTDB lineage: Bacteria > Patescibacteriota > Saccharimonadia > Saccharimonadales > UBA4665 > DATCRQ01. The sequence continues at coordinate 466,586 of DATCRQ010000001.1, forward strand.
GCAGCGCGGCCGGGCAGGCGGCCGCCGGCAACTATCCAATTTCGCTGGCCGGCGACCAATTGCCGTATACGGCGCTTGGCAAAGCAATCAACGCGAGCGGCCTTGACGCCGGAAGCTTACAAGATTCGCTGCACTCGTTGTACGCCAAGCTGTTGCAGGTACTCGCTCTCGGCGGCGTCATACTCGTGGGCATCGAGGTCTTGAGAAAACGCTCGTCAAAGTTCAGCCCCGACTTCTTTGCACTCTGCGCCGCGAGCATCGTATTCCTCGGCGCGCTCGTCGTGCTGCCCAGCATTTCGCAGGATTACGGCATCCTGCGTGCCTTCCAGCAATGCATGATCTTTTTGCTCGTCCCCATGATTCTCTTTGTAGAATTGCTCCTCAAAAAACTCCGTACGCGGTGGCGTGCAATGCTCATGGGCGCGCTTGCCCTCGGCGCATTTGTACTCTTCACGCCGGTGTCCTCAAACCTTATCGGCGGAGTCGATCCATCGCTCAACGCCAATAGCTACGGCTTTTACTACGGTTACTATTACACGACCGGGGGCGAGTTGGACGGCTACGCCTGGCTGTCCGCAAACGTTCCGAAGAGCGCCGACGTCCGCGCCGCCAACTATCACACGGCCGATATGCAAAATCCGTTTTTTCCATTCACGCAAACGGGCATCTTGCCCGAACAAACCAAACCGAGCAGCTACGTGTTCCTCGACCAAACCCAAACGCAAGGCCAAAAACTGTACCAAGAATTCAACGGCAATGCGTTGGTCACGACGTTCCCGCTCGCTTATTACCAAAACAATAAGGATTTGATTTACGCTAACCCGACCGCGGAGATTTACCGCTGATGATTACAAAACTTAAAGCACGCGTTGGCAACGACAAACTGCTCAGCAACTCGCTGTATTTGATGTTGGCGACAGGTGCGATGGCGCTGTTTGGTTTTGTGTTTTGGATTGTTGTAGCACATATGTTCAAGTCTACGACAGTTGGTTTGGCTACGACGCTGCTTTCGATGTCCGGCCTCATCGCATCGCTCAGCCTCGTAGGTTTCGACACCGTTTTCATCCGTTTTTTGCCTAAGGCCGAGAACCGGAACGCGCATATCGACAGCGGCTTGATGATGGTCGGCATTGCCTCGGCCATTTTGTCCGCGGGCTTTTGCGCACTCGTGCCGCACCTTGCGCCAAAGCTCACGTTCGTTGACCACAACCTTTGGTATATTTTGAGTTTCGTCATCTTCACGATCTTCACGGCGTGGAACACGCTCACCAACGCAGTCTTCGTAGCGTACCGCGAAACGCGTTACGTGCTCGTCATCAATATTATCTTCAGCGCCATCAAGATGGTGTTGCCGTTTGCCGTCATGCATGGCGGTCCGATGGCGATTTTTGCCGTGGCCGGCATCGCGCAAGTCATCAACGTGTTGCTCAGCCTTGCGGCGATGATGAAGTACTTTGGCTACCGGCCGGCACCGATTATCCATCGCGATGTCGTGCGCGAAGTACGCAAATATTCGTCGGGCTCGTACGTTGCGAGTTTCCTTAACCTTATGCCGATCACGGTTCTGCCGCTGGTCGTTACCAACCAACTTGGGCCGTCGCAGGCCGCGTTCTTTTACATCGCCTTCACGATTGCCAACCTGATATTTACCATTGGTTACTCCACGACGCAATCGTTGTTTGCGGAAAGCTCGCACAACGAAGAGAAATTGGACGCCAACTTGCGGCGCGGCTTCAAGATTGCCGTCATCATTGGCGCGCCGGCGATTGTCGTACTGCTTTTGGCGGGGCAACTCATCCTCAAACCGTTCGGCCACGATTACGCTGACGGTGCCACAACGATCTTGCGCGTCCTCGGCGCCAGCAGCATTTTCGTGTACATGTACAGCGCGCTCAACGCGCTCTTCAAGGTCACGAAGGATATTCGCGCCATGATCGTCGTCAACATTTTCTACGCCGGCATTATCATCGGCCTCGGCTGGGCGCTGGCCAAGCCGTTGCACCTTTTGGGCGTGGGCATTGCGTGGGCGAGCGGCAACTTCGCGGCGACAATCGTGGGGCTTTACTTCAGAAGAAGAGCCGCTCAACGCGAAGCAGCGTCGGCGTAAGTCTCGGCTACGATGTCAATCGAGTCCGACGCTTGCTTGATGTAGCCCGGCAAAACCTTACGAAGCTTTTTGCGGTAATCTTCGCCGTGCACAATAAGTTCGTCGGCTTTTTGGATGAGCAATTCGGCGCTGACGTCTTCGATTTTTACCCACCAATCGTCGAGGCCGAGGTCCTTCATAATGCCGCTGGTTTTGTGCTCATACTCGATGGCCAGCGCCGGCACAAACGCCGTCAAAGAAAAAATGATCGAGTGAAACCGCGTGCCAACAATAAAGTCGAGGTCGCTGTACAGCGCCTTAATTTGGTGATGGTCGTAGTTTTCCATCAGCACTTCAACGTCCTTTTTGTGCTTGATGAGTTTACGCACGCGCTGGCCGACTTCGCGGTCGTCGTCGTGATGAAACTTGGCCGTGACTTGCGGGATAAACACAACCTTCGCGCCATATTTTTTCACGAGATGATCGGCGAGGGAAGCGATGGCTTGCTCATACTTCGCTTGCTTCTCAGGCTGCATCCACGCCCGCACCGTGATGCCAACGATGAGTTGCTTAGGCTTTGCCTTGAGCATCTTCCTGAGGTCAGCCGACTTGGGCGCAGTAAAGAGAAAGCCGGCGTCCACGGATTTTACGATCGGCTTCGTGACGCCAATCTTCTCCAGCAAATCCTTGCTGATTTGCTCGCGCGTGATAATCGCGCTCACTTTACGGTTGAACGTATAACGAATCAAACGCTCCTCAAACGTATGATAAAACGGCCCGAACGATTGCGCATACAACGCCGTTGGCGTGCCCAAAGCGCTCGCCACGAACAGCGGATGCGTGAGCAGCATGAGGTTGTAGATGCTCGTAAGGTCGCGCTGGCCGCGAAGATAGCCGCCGCCGACGGCGATCACCAAATCAGCCTCGGCGTACAGCTTCGCGATTTTGCGCAGGCTCTTTGGCAACGGCAAACTGATATGCAAATAGCGCCGCGCGTACGCCCAAACGGTCGTCGCACTCATAATATATATGCCGTAGGCAAGTTTGGCCGGCTTGCTGGCTGCGCCGAAGTTGGCAAAGTACATAAACGCGTGCTCAACCGGCACCCCCTCGAACGTTTCGCCGGGCTTCGTCGTGTCGAGGCTGAGCACCGTGAGTTTGGCCGGCTTAAACTTGCGCTGCGTCTCACGTATGAGCACACTCAGCAGCGCGGCGTCGCCCTTATTATCCTTTGAATAGGCGTGCGAAATAATAATGTTGCGTGGTTGACCCTGGTCCATGCAAAAATAAAATAGCCGCTTTCGCGGACTAAGTCCCTGGAAGATAACCCTGGTTATCCTTTGTAGTATAGCATGCGCGTTTGAGTGGTTTTACACGGCATCATAAAAAATTACAACGACCTTTAGAGGTCAGTCTGGCTTGCAAGCCGAGGCAACTCACGATACTGTAAGCGCGTTGAAGTTGTAATGCTTTTAGGCAACAGAGTTCAGGGGCTGACTGTGTTTGCTATTGCCAAAATTATGCCTCGATTACCACTGCCCGGTTCAGACGCAAATCATTGGGGAACAATCCTCAACGATTTCTTGTCGGTCGAACATTCGGCCGATGGCTCACTCAAACTCCGCACCGACGGAACGTTGAATGGTTTTTATTCCAAGCCCAGCGGCGGTATTCCGGCTGGCGATCTGAGCGCAAGCGTCCAAGCTTCTTTGACGTCGCCTCAGAACTTTGTTGACCTTTCAAGTTTGCAGACGATTAATGGCGCTAAGACGTTCTCGCAAAATATTTCCGTGCCCGGCGGCACGGTCACGCCGCTCGATTGGCACAACGTAAAAACCTACGGCGCCGTCGGCGACGGCATCACCGATGATCTTGCTGCCGTACAGTCTGCCGTCAACGCCGCATCGTCCGCAGGCGGCGGCGTGGTGTTCTTTCCAAAGGCAACATATTTGTTAAGCGCGGCACTCGCACCGAAGTCTAGCGTTACATTGCTCGGCGTAGGCAGTGGCAGCGTGCTTAAAACCAGCGCAAACAGCTACATCGTCGGCACAACAACAGCTTCCTTCAGCGACTTCACCATAGACAGCATTACGTTTGTCGGGCCGGTCAACAATAGCGTTTCCGTCCCGACGCGCGCCCGTACCACGTCGGGCAACGGCGCGCAAAATGCCGTGTACCTCGACACAAATCAAGATCCGTACAACCCGGGCGGTGGTGCAATCACCAATTTCACGATGCGCAATTGCACGGTCAAAGACTGTACGGCGCTGCCAATCAACATTCGCGGCGTGGGCGGCGTCGTGCGCGTAGTAAATAATAATTTCTATAATAACCAGGACGTCGGCTTCATTTATTGCAGCGAGGTTATCTTTGCCAACAACCACGTGCAAATGTCCGCCGACAACGGTGTGTCCATCTCGCGAGGCAACCAAAAGGTAAGTTGCACCGGCAATACATTCGATAACTGTTGCTACAACGGCATTTGGCTGTCCGGCTTTGATGTCCAAGGTAACGGTGCCCTCAACGAAACCGGCCCGACGTTTTTCTCGTGCACTGGCAACACGATTACCAACGTTGGCTTCAATGGCATTATCGCCGACGGCGCTCCGGCGCACGGCGTCATCTCCGGCAACTTCATTAACCAAGGATACTTCCGTGGCCCAAGCGACCAGCCGAGTGACGTCAATGGCGCCGGCATTTACATCGGCGGCTATCCAATCAGCGCGCGCACGTCGCCAACGGCATACGCCACTAATATCAACGTCGTTGGTAACACGTTATATCAATGCGCACGCGCCGGCGTATACGTCACGGGCGCGAAAGCGATTAACATTGACGCCAACCTCATTCTCAACTGCGGCACGCAGTTCAAGGCCGACGGCGCGACGGCCATCGCCAGCAGCGACAGTTCGCAGAACGTCGGCGTCCTCATCGACAATGTCAGCACCAATACCGACATATGCGTTCGCATGAACACCGTCCTCGATGAACGTAGCACGCCTTACTGCAATCAGGCACTTGCGCCGCAATCGCCACCAAGCTCGTTTATGTATTACTACAACCAGATGACCGGCTGTCGCAACGCGTATAATTTGCTTGATTACACATCAAATACGCGCGAAATTTCCGGGACCTATCGCTTTGACAGCCCGCTCAAAGCTGTCGGCGGCGCGACGGCCGGCAGCAATGCCGGCACCGGCACGGTCGCCGGCTTTGACATCAACGGCGCGTCAGGCTCTACCCGGCCGTTCCGCTTGCTCACGGCGGGCAATGCACGCTGGCTCATGCGTGCGAGTTCTACGGCAGAGAGCGGTTCCAACGTTGGCTCAGATTTTGCTATCGACGCCTACGACGACACCGGCACGTACCTCAGCAGTCCGCTCACCATCACGCGCGCAACGCAGGCAACAACGATCGCCAGACTCATCGCCAATTCGCTGAGCCTGACAGGAGGCATGAGTTCGTCGCTGAGCATGAACGGCAACGATATTCTAAACGCCCACAACATTACCGACACCAACAACAGCATCGTATTAGCGTTTGTACCGACGGCCAACGCGGTGAATTATATTGCCGTCCAAAACAACACGACGACCAACAATCCGGCATTCTACACCGAAGGTGCCGATGCGGACATCGGCATGACCTTCAAAACGCAAGGCAAGGGGACGACCGTCTTCCATCCCGGCACCGATACGGCCGGAGCTGTACAATTCCGTGCCGCGGCAAACACTGCAGCCGCAACAGTGCTCGGCATCGATACCGCCAACGGCAGAGTCGGAATCAACACTGCGGCGCCCGCCAATGCACTCGACGTCAACGGCACGCTCTCGGCGACGTCCTTAAAGATAACTACCTCGCCGGCAGCCGGCTACGTATTGACCTCGGATGCCTCGGGAAATGCAACGTGGCAGGCGACGGCTGTCTCGGGCACTGCCGGTGGTGATCTCGCCGGCACATATCCCAACCCAACGCTCACGGGCAGCGCGAATGTCGAGAGCATCATCCGCGCCAATCGCCTCGATCAATTCGCCGCACCGACATCAAGTGTCTCGCTCAGTTCACAAAAGATCACCAACCTTGCAAATGGTAGTGCAACAACTGACGCCGCAACCTTTGGCCAAATCCCCGCGGCTACAACGACAGTTCCGTCGCTTGCAACCAGCACGGCTGCAGCAGCCGGCACGGCCATAACATTTGCCCGTGCCGACCATGTCCATCCGGCTACGTACGCATGGACAACCGCCGATTACGGATTGCTGTCGCAAAACATGGATATTGCCATGCTTAGTGGCAATAGTGTTGTGCCCACAGCCGGCACCATATTTCTGGCAAAGATGAACATTCCCGTAGCTATAACGGCGACTAACGTGCTGCTGTGGGTGGCCGTTGCGGGCAGCGGGCTTACCAGCGGGCAAAACTTTGCAGCGTTGTATTCCGGCAGCGGCACGCTGCTCGCCAAAACAAGCGATCAATCTGCTAACTGGCAAAACACCGGTTTGCAAACCATGCCGCTCACGGCCGCACAGGCATTGAACCCCGGATCGTACTACGTTGCCTTTTGGGTAAACGGCACGACGCTGCCGGCGTTCCGAGCCGGCATTGGCTCGGCGTCGGTGAACGCAGGCCTCACAGGCAACGCCGCCCGTTTTGCCAGCGCCAACACAGGCGTCACCACAACGGCGCCAGCAACTCTGGGCACGGTCAGCGCCGATGGGCACTCATGGTGGGCTGCCTTCAGCTAATTAGCCGCCGGCCGCCCCAACAGCCATCGGTAGCTTACAGCCCAAAACGCAATTGAATATAAAGCGAAGAAAATCATCCCGGCATACGTATGAAAAAGGCTGAACGCCAGATGCGGGTTGATATAGTAGCCAGCCAGGACGAGTACGTACACGCGCAAAATATTGCAGCCAAACAGGAGAAGCATCGCGGCGGGAAACACGAGAATGAACCGGCGCTTGTTAAAACGTTTCCAGTCCAAAAATCCAACGATCGCATAGAAGCCGCTAAACAATGCCAGGGATTCGATCCCCGAACAATATTGCGCCACGGTTATGCCGAACTTCGTAAGCAGCAAAGTGCGCGGCGGGATAATCGCTACCGTCAGGCCGCTCGTGCGTAACAACCACGCCGCAGCGTGGAGCACGACGCCGGCGAGCACTGGCCAAAGCGCATAGATACCAGCGAGCAGGAAGTAAAAACAAACGCCTGAGATAACGGCGAGGCCCAACTCCCGTCGATATGCTCGGACAACCAACCGCAATGCCGCCGGCCCAAAACAGCCGCCCAAAGCAAACACAACGCTCGCAAGCAAAAAGCCATGCGCGCCAACCAGCCAAAGTTCGGTACGTTGTCCGACGAGCAGATGCCCGACGCACCACCACGAGGCAGCGAAGCTTGCCGTCGCTGTGGCCAGCCAGCCAAAGTTCCCTTGACGCCACGCAGGCAATTGTACTGACCATTGCGTGCGATAGGCAAGCAGGGCGAACGCAATAAGCGCAAACAGCAACGCCTTACCAAAGCCTCCATACCAGCCAAAGCCGTCGCGGTTTAGGATGGAGCTGCCTACAATCCTCGGACCAATCAAACCCGAAAACACGACAAAGACCGTCAAAAAAGCAATCAGCCGCTCAATGAGCGGCGTGATTGCTTTTGGAAGCTTCAACTTCATGAAACGTTTAGACGTTTTCGGTTGCGAACTTGCGTCGTACAACCAAGAAACCTGCGCCAGCAGTAAGTACTGCGCCAGCGCCCGTCACAAGGCCGAGTTCAGGAAGCGCAACATTGACGATAACAACGTTCAACTTCATAGTGTCAGCCGTAACTTTGCCGCTGCTCACGCCGCCTTTGCCGCCCTTTGAAGCAACAACGGTAACTGTATCACCGACTGCGCATTGCCCTTTCGCAAAGGTAACGCTGTATTGGCCGGCGTTGTTCGTCTTGGTGCTGCGCGAATAGTTGTTACATACAACGGTTACGTGCGCACCTTTTACCGGTTTGCCATTGTTATCAATAACGCCGCTTACGCTTGTTTTGGCGCCTGTCGTCGGTGCCGCTGAAGCAATCGACGGTACAGCAAACGCTGCTAATAAGCTGAGTGCCGCTACAATCGCTGTGATCTTCTTTCTCATGGTCCCTGACTCCATTTACGTTGTCAACCTTACCATAATGAACCCGGCTTCCAAGGATTGCAAGGCTTTCGTTGTAATTTTAACGCAGCGTAAACGTAGCGAGCAGGCCGATGTACGCCAGTTTGCTCATCGCGTTGATCGTTATCGTAAGCAAGAGATTTTGTTTCTTGTAATACGTGAAGCTTAGTACGATTCCTGAAAGCAAAGCGAAGAGCGGAACGAGCAGCGTGCTATGGCCGACGCTTGCGAACGTATAAAGCGCGGCCGAGAGTGCAGCGGCTACGACGGGGTGCATAATTTTGGCAGCGCGTTGTTGGATTAGGCCCCGGAACAACATCTCTTCGGCAATCGCAAACACGACACTTGAGGCAGCAACGAGAGGCAACGAAGTCGGCTCGTACGGATAATAATTGCGTAGCATAAAGTAGCCGGCCGTGCCGAGCACTTGGCCGACGATCAGCATGAGCGGGAGCGTCAACGCATAGCCACGGCCCGTAAGTGCAGTGTTGGGCAGCGGTTCGTCCAGCGTAAACCAAAAACGGTAGACGAGCGTGAGCAAGAGTAGGGCGTCATAGAAAACGACAGCTTCGGCAAAATTGGAAGATTGCGGCAGGCTGAGCGTGATCATCGTTGCTACGGGCAGGATGGCGAGGGAAATAGCAAACTTACGGTACGACTCACGCCAAAGCGCAAGGCCGCAGAGCGCAGCAAACGCACCGGCATTAACATAGACGCCGAGCGCCGGCTTCCACCACAGACTCAGCTGCGAAGCCCCAAGCATGACGGCTGAGCCAAGGGCAAGACCCCAGTTTTGGCGCAACACAGTAAGCGCCCTGACGGGACGTACGGCTGCATATATTTTGCTTAATGTCTGTCCGCGGTTTTTAGCTACCTTAGGCTGGGCAACTATTTTCTTGGCCGCAGCCTTGGCTGTCATAGATTGTCGTGAAGCCGCAGCCTGTGCGGACGTTTTACGGGCAGTCGTCTTCGTCGTAGCCATTATGCTTTCCCCGTTTGCTTGTACGCAGCGTAAATCAAAAGTCCAGCGAGAACCAGAAATAACGGATAGAAATAGCGCAGGTGCTGACGTTGCTCACGCGGGCGCTCCGAGTAAACGAGCTCAACAACGATGAGCGCGCCAACAAGCAACACTGTATTGAGAACCAACGTTGTTTGTTGCAAATTCGTGCTCAACTGAAACGGAAGACGCAGGAACATATGCTCACACCTTTAACTCCGGCCAATTGTACTACAAAGTAGCGCATACGTCAAAATACCGTCACTATCAATGAGCGCTAGGCAGCGTAGACAACTACCAACGTATGCGGCGACATACGGCTCGTAAGCGTAGCAAGTTGCTCATCGGAAGCTCCTTGCGTCACGTACATCGTGCCGCATTCGGGCGGATTAAGTATCACTTGGCCACGCGTCGCAAAAAGCACGTCGGCGGCAGGCTCATCGTCACCATTCTGCACCGCGAAATGCGCCCGCTCCATTTGGGCAATTTCTTCCGAAAGTTCCAAAATGCGCGCAGATTTCAGCGTACTCGAACGCTCGCGTAGCGCTTGTCTCATCACCACACGCCATTGTTTGCTAACGGCAGCCAGCATACCTGGCGGACTTTCCGTCACGACAACGATCTTGCCGGAAAGCTGGCGCGTATACATATGATGTGCCAAGTCCCATGCCAAACTTACGTTCGCCCGTAGCTCACGCGCTTCAATATATAGAGAACTCATTGCCGCCCCCCACGCCGATTTTCGGCGCTTTGTCCCTGGCAATACTTCTACGCTCCCGCACTATGAAGTCAGCCCACCCGACAATAAACTCGCCCCGATTCCAAAAATGCTCATTACAAGCAAACCACTGACGGTCATCACGATCGCAAAAGCCAACGCTTAGTTCGTCCGCGGGCCGCTCTTTGCAGCAAATGACACACTGTAAAACAACAATATCGGCCACATCCTCAGGCCAAGCAATCACTCCCATCACCCTACAAGCCTTTCTATCTAGCCAGCCGCTGCGTCCCTGAAGGCAACAGCAAACTAGACCTCCAAGAAGTCTTATATTTTTACCAAACAGCTACAAATGAGATATTAAGCGCATCGCGTTATTCACCAAATACAATATAAGTCGTATAATGGTGCTTGAAATAAAAACAAGCTTGAATAACGACTATATAAATGATACGTTTAATACTCGGAACATTTGTATGAGCACCGAGCGATCGCTCAGTGCTATGTTATCTTTAAATGCGGAAACATGTCAACACTTTTAACGAGATAAAGTTGCTCGCTTATGCTGTACTTCAAAAATCGCGAACTAGCCGAAACCTACCACGTATCCGACCGCACCATCCGCAACTGGATCGAAGAGACTAAGCAGGGCAAGCTGCAGCTATCGCTGCACGAGCAAGGCGGCCGGTCTTTTGTCGCCAACACCACGAAAAACTTGAGCATTATCGAGGAACTCGTGTCTGCCCGCAAGAAATTTCGCCCGCACCACACTTTTAAGGTGATTACGCCGAAGCCGGAGTTTTATAAGTTCTACAACCCGGCACAGATCTACGATATATTGACGAACATCGAGATCCATCACGAGATTCCAAGACAATATAACTATTTTGATGGCGGCGCGCATGCTTGGGATGCATATGTTAAGCGCCTAGCTTCTGAAGAAACATCTAACATATTTAATAGGGGCGTCGAGCTACTTAATGATAGTTATTACTATATAGATAACGCCATAGGGGAAAGGAAACGCGTAAACATTATCGATCTAGGCGGAGGTAACGCTATGCCTGCGCGCTCTTTGATCGCCCACCTAATTAAACAGGGTGTCATGGGCCGTTATGTCGATCTGGATATAAGTAAAGAGATGCTTGCTATAGCGAGAAAGAATATAGACAAGTGGTTCGGCGATACTGTTGCCTTTGAAGGATACGAAACAGATATCAACTACGATCGTTTTGCGAATATCTTAGCCGAAGAATACCTAGGACCAAACTCCGAAGACACAATTAACATAGTTCTATTTCTCGGCATGATGCTGGCGAATCTACGAACACCCGATGGGGCTCTAAGGGTCATACATGATAGCCTGGGGCTGAACGACCTACTTGTATACACTAACAAGCTCGATACACCCACCACTCGTAGATTCTTTGACTTTAATGTTCGTGAAGATGAGCCGGTATTACCGCCCATCCATAGGCTTGTTATCGACTTACTAAATATAGATAAATCAATGTACGATCTAGATCTGGGCTACGATTCGGCACGTAAGGAGCGCTACGAGCGTATTCGCTTCAATACCGCCGTAACAATCCAGTTTGACTTTGCCGAAGGCTCCAGGTCGTTGGATTTGAATAAGGGAGATTCCATCCTCGTATGGCGAGCACGGCAGCAAGGCGCGCTCGATGTCATCCACCAATTCGATCGGAACGATTTTTACATGCTGCACTCGAGCCAGACGGACGATCAAGAATACATTTTGACAGTTTCGCGCGTTAAATCTGAGTAGTAATCGTAAAAACTACAACGAATCGGACGCGCACATTTTCGCTTCTTCTGCAGTCTTCATATAATATACTTGTACAAAATGCTTAAAGATTTTACAAATGTTACGAATTAGCTAGGGAACATATTTTTACAACACTACCTTTTGTGACATATTAATGCTGTTAGAACGTCGCTATGCAGCAGGCTAGCGCCATGCTATAATGTAGTCACTAGAAATGGCTGCTCATTTTTTAGTGCACATGTCAATAATAGAAGAAGAAGTTCACTTGAGGAGCAGCAGCTGGCTTGCCGGTTTGCCTCAGGGACAAGGAAGGTAAACATATCAATGGCAACCAAACTTTTTGTTGGTTCACTCGCATACACTGCAACTGACGACGACTTGCAGCAGGCATTCGCAACAGTAGGTACTGTTGTTTCTGCCAAGGTCATCATGGACCGCGAAACCGGTCGCTCAAAGGGCTTCGGCTTTGTTGAGATGAGCTCGGACGACGAAGCCAAGGCTGCGATCGACCAGCTCAACGGCAAGGAAATCGCTGGCCGCGCAGTTACGGTCAATGAAGCTCGCCCACAAGCTCCCCGCGAACCCCGCTCATTCGGCGGCAATGGCGGTGGTAACGGTGGCGGTTTTGGTGGCGGTCGCCGCTACTAAAACTAACGCATTTATGCGCCTAAAAATCGCTGCAGAAATGCAGCGATTTTTATTTTGCCAAGGGAACTTGCGCGGCAGAGAACTCGCGCAAATATACGTCGTGCATGTCAGAAAAATCTGGCGCGACACCAGCTAGCACCAGAGCTTCCTGCTCAGCCGTATTTGACGGCAATGCGATACACGCACGGACATCGGGCAAGCTTCCAAAGAAAAGTGCAGCCTGTGCACGCCTGCTCAAGTGGATATCATCTTCCTCTATAAAAAGGCCGGACGGTCGCTCCGGCCCATTAACCTGCGCGCCGCAATATTTGGCGAAAAGGTCGCGCGAGTTTAAGTACAAAGCGCCGTCGCCATAAGTTTCGGCAAGTTTTCGTACGGCTCCGTCGTATTCTCTGAGCGTCTCGGAAGACACGGATGCGCCATCGTATTCCGCGCCCTCGCGCTCAAGCGGATAATTTCCGATGAGCATGGTGCGGTTATTGTTTGTGGCGCAAAAATCTAAGATCTTCTCAGCTGCAAAAAGGCTACGTTTGAGGGACGCACGCTGCACTCTCTCGCCGTTGCGTGTAACCTCCAGCGTGTCTGCGGCGGTTGGAAACGTCCAAATGGTAAGTGCCGGCTCCTTTTTACCGCGTTGTATCGCCTGGACCGTAGGAAGGGCGACGGTTGCGGTATAACCCGTGGTCGTCGAGCACATCCCTAGCGGAAAAACTTCATGATATTCGGCCCGCGAGTCGAGGCCAAATTGCTCACGCCGCCCCATATACGTACTTAAAAGTGTGGGTGCCGCGGCGGTTGCGTCCGGGTACTTGCCGTTGCTATCGCCAATACAATAAACCCTTTTACAAGGGAGAGCTTCAGCCATGTCGTTTCCTGTAGGTTTTACGTATAAAGCTAAAGCTTACGCCATGATTAGGAAACGTGCAACGACAAATTAGCGTGCGCTATCTATCCCTTGATGAAGGTGAGGGCGTAGCCCTGGCGGCCGGCGCGGCCGGCGCGGCCAATGCGGTGCGTGTAGTCGTCGTAGTTGTTCGGCAAGCTGTAGTTGATGACGTGCGTAATGTCGGCAACGTCGATGCCGCGTGCGGCAACGTCGGTTGCGACGAGTACGTTTACGTCGCCGTTCTTGAAGCGCTTGAGTGCTGAAGTGCGTTGGCTTTGGGATTTGCCGCCGTGCAACGCGTCAGTGCGAAAGCCTCGTTCCAAAAGTTCTTGGGCGAGTTTCTCGACGTTACGCTGCGTTTCGTCGAAGATCAGGGCTTTGGAAACGTCAGAACGGTTGAGGACATCGTGAAGCTGATCCATCTTGTGGACGTTATCGAAGTAGCGTACGACGTTTTGCTCAACGTTTTCGCTGGTTGCACTTGTGCGGACGGAAATCATTACAGGTTCGTGCAGGAAACCTTGCACGAGGCCTTCAACGTTCGGGTCCATCGTCGCGGAAAAGAACAGCGACTGGCGCTCAGGGTTGAGTTCGCCGAGCAAAAAGCGGATGTCGTTAATAAAGCCCATATCCACCATGCGGTCAACTTCGTCGAGGACGATAACGTTGACATCAGCAAGGCGCAAGGTGCCGCGCTCAAAGTGGTCTTTGATGCGTCCAGGCGTACCAATGATGATGCCCGGGCGGGCCGAAAGCTCGCGCAGCTGGCGCGGCATCGGCATACCGCCGATGAGCAGTGCACCGAACAAGCCGCTGCCTTTGGCGAGGGAACGGACTTCGGCTTCGATTTGCTCAGCCAACTCACGCGTCGGCGCGATAATCAGCGCGCGCGAGTTCGGCTCTTGCATAAGTTTGTGCAATACAGGCAAGGCAAACGCTGTAGTTTTGCCGGTGCCAGTGTTCGCGATGCCGACGACATCACGGCCGGTAAGGCCGTGAGGAATCGCTGCGTCTTGGATGCGCGACGGCGCCGTAAAGCCCTTGGCGGCAATGTTACGGTGCAGCAATGGGTTCATCGCAAAGTCGCTAAAAGCGTGCTCCGGCGTGAAGACATCTTCGGTTACTGGCTTCGCAGCTTGGATAAATTTGTTCGGGTCGATAAATTGTCGGTTGCCCTTGTTTTTGCTGTTAGAACGCGACGAAGGACGGCGGCGTTCAAAACCGCGCCCCACAGGACGACCAGCGCCAAAATGGCGCGCATTGTATGATGGCATAAAGATAGAATCCTTTTGTTAGTTTGCCGATATCATTGTCAAATGAAATCGAGCATACTACGGTCAACCCGGATTCATAAAACAATTACTATAATAGTAACACAGTACGGCCGGATGGTCAATCTATCTTACGGCTGCATCCACTCCAAGACAGCGACTTGCCCATTGGGGTTTCCGGTGACGCCAGGAAGGAAATCGTACTTATCTGGGTAGGCCATTGCTTGCGCGCCGGTGCCTTGATTAATTTCCTGGGCCATGCCATTCCAGTCAATCAAGTTTGCGTCGGATTCAGGGTACACAAAGGAGATCGCTTTCGTCTTGGAAGTGACCGGACACTCCTCCTTAAGTCGCGCCGTGGCGACTCTGCCTTCGTTCCAGGCCGTGTCGGGCGCGTTCAAAGCTTTCGCTTCGTCTGTTGTAAGCTCGCACGCAACTTTGTAGTAGTCGTGGCCTTTCGGGACTTCTGACGCCGTATGTATGCCTTGCCACGTGTACCATTGGCCAGTGCTGCCGGTCGTTGTAAGGACGGTTCCTACCTTGCAGTCGTCGCCAGTGCAAATCGTTTTAACTTGATGCGACGGAAGTTCCGTAATGTTGTTCGTAGCCAGTCCGGCGAGCGTTGCTTGCGCGATCGTCGTATTGCTCCATCCATAGCGATTGTCTTTAAGGTCGCCATCAGAACCTACGCTACTTATAAGCACTTCGCCATTTGAGTTCCGAATGACCAGTTCAGTACTTCCGACACTATATTTGCCCGTGCCCATCGTGCCGCCGATTTCAGGGCCGCAAGCCGTTGCCGTCCCTGCCAAAGCCAACGCTGCGGCAGTACAGGCGAGCACTTGCTTCCTTTTGGCAAACCAACTGCCGTTGTCCGGCGAAGTAGACGGCGTTTCCCGAGCATCCATTTTACCCATTACAAAAAGCCTCCTGCATGTTACCTAATCAATGGGAAACATAATAGACCGTCCTGCAAGGGAATGAAAGTGATCTATGTCACGCGTACGCTTCATGCTACTTGACGTTTCTGAAACGTCAAGCTTATAGTGGCTGCATACTTATTATTTAGAGTGGAAGGGTAGCTGCCATGAAGACAGGGTTAGAAATATTTACAAAAAGGAGAATCGTAGAAGGCTTGGCGCTCGCAGCTGGCGGCGCAGCACTTTTTAGCACGGCAGCTTGCGGACCTACGGCTGTTATCCCTAGGACGGTCGCCCACGAAAACAGCAGGTACTGCGGATTTGGAGACTGCGATGCCTTTGCCCGAACCGGTGTTGTCGTCAGTGTCAACGCCGCCGGGGACATGGAAGTGGACACGTGCGCGCCTAAAAATCCACCTTTGGACGATTACAGTGATGAACTCGCGAGTTACTTCACGGACGCCACGCTCGCGCAGGTCAAAAGCTTAGGTGGTCCAAGTAAGTGCCACTTCGAAATTCCTGCTGGCCCGGAGGGAACTGGCGGTGTGAGCACAGAGTGGATTAGTGCTCAAGTAGCCAAGCATAACGAATCGGTCATCGGCACGGTCATTGCCTACGACAATCCAAAGCCGGAGTGGTCTATCGCCGGCCACATTAGCTAAGGCAATCTTTACTTATTAAGCCATCATTCAGCAACGCTTCGTACAATGCGCTTAAAGTAACCGAAAGGAAGACCTTATGAACGTTATTACGCGCGGGATGCGCAACGCGTTTCGGAATGGTGTGAGAACTATTTCAATCGTGGTAATCTTGGGCCTCAGCATTGGCCTCAGCCTTACGATGCTGGTCGCACACCAAGCCGTCGGGCAAAAGATTGCAAGCGTTAAGAGTTCCATAGGCAACACGATTTCCGTTTCGCCGGCCGGCGTGAACGGGTTTGAAGGCGGCGGCAATCCGCTCACGACCTCGCAAATAAATGAGGTTAAGGCTTTGGCGCACGTCAGCAGCGTGACGTCCGAAGTTACCGATCGTTTAACAACGAGTAACACCAATTTGACGTCGGCAATCGACGCTGGCTCGCTGGGCAAACGCTTTAATAGTGAGAACGGCAGCAGTTCATCAAGCAGCTCATCGTTCTCCTTTGCAGGTGGAAGCGACGGCTCAACGATGAGCTTCACGCCGCCAATCAGCGCCGTCGGCACAACCGACCCAACGACGTACGAAAGCACAACAGTCAAAATTACCAGCGGCACAACGTTGGACGGCAGCACCGACAAAGACGTTGCGCTCGTCGGCAGCTCACTCGCCTCAAAGAACAACTTGAAAGTCGGCTCGACCTTCACGGCGTACAACACGACAATTACCGTGCAAGGCATCTTCGACACCGGCACGAGCTTTGCTAACAACACCGTCATCTTCTCGTTGCCGACCCTGCAACGTTTGAGCTCCCAAACAAATGACGTCACCAGCGCAACGGTTACGGTCGACACGCTGGCCAACGTTAGCGGCGTGGTCAAAGCCATTCAAAATAAACTTGGCTCTTCAACGGTTGACGTCACCAGCAGCGAATCCAGCGCCACGACCGCACTCGCACCGTTGCAAAGCGTCCAAAGCGTTTCGCTGTACAGCCTCGTTGGCGCGGTGATCGCCGGCGGCGTCATCATTCTCCTCACAATGATTATGATTGTACGCGAGCGCAAGCGCGAGATCGGCGTCGTGAAAGCAATCGGCGCAAGCAATGTGCGCATCATGAGCGAATTCATGGTTGAATCGTTGACGCTCACGATCCTCGGCGCAATCATCGGCCTATTCATCGGTGTCGTCGGTGGCCAGCCAGTGACGAAGATGCTCGTGAACAACAGCTCAAGCTCCACGACGAGCACCACGACGGCCGGGCCGGGCCAGTTTGCCGGCGTAACGTCAACGACTACCACGCGTGGTGGCGGCTTTGCCCGCGGCCTGCGTAACAACGGCGCGGTCAAAGGTCTCGACAATATTAAGGCAGACATCGGCTGGGGCATTTTGCTCGACGGTTTCGGCGCTGCGGTGCTCATCGCCGTCCTCGGCAGTACGCTCGCCGCGGGCATGATCTCCAAAGTCCGTCCGTCAGAAGTAATGAGGGTTGAATAATGTTGCAAGTAAAACATCTCACCAAAACGTTCCGCTCCGGCGACAGCGACGTGCACGCCGCGCAAGACATCAGCTTTGAGGTTCCCGAAGGGCAGTTCGCCTCAATCATCGGCCGTTCGGGCTCGGGCAAGTCAACCTTGCTCAGCCTGCTCGGCGCGCTCGACAAGCCCACGAAGGGCGAGATCATCGTCGACGGCCAAGACCTTACGAAGCTGCACGACCATAAGCTCATCGATTACCGTTGCAAAGCCATCGGCTTCATTTTCCAAAACTACAACCTCGTGCCCAACCTCACGGCCGTAGAAAATGTCATGCTGCCGATGGAATTTGCCGGCATTCCCAAAGCGCAGCGCAAGACGCGCGCGACGGAACTGCTCAACCAAGTCGGCCTCGACGAAGTGAAGCAACAACGCAAGCCCGGACGTTTGAGCGGCGGCGAGCAGCAACGCGTGGCAATTGCCCGCGCGCTCGCCAACAAGCCAAAACTCATTTTGGCTGATGAGCCAACGGGCAACCTCGACTCAACAACGGGCAAAATGATCTTCGACCTTCTGCACGGCCTCAGCCGTTCCGAGAACACGACGATCATCGCCGTCACACACGACCTCAGCATCGCCGGCAAAACCGACGCCACGTTTACGCTGCAGGACGGCAAACTGGTAAACGGCACAAAGAAATAGCCGTACGAAGCTAAAAAAGGCGGCCGCAATAAGGCCGCCTTTTTGTTTGCCGAAAGTCCTAAAACTTCAGCGGCTCGCCGCGAAGCAGGGCAAAGCCGCGACGCATTACGTTGATTTCTACGTCGTCAGGCTTGCGGTTGACGGTGAACTTGTCGAACTCGTCTTCAGAAAACCACCCGCTTGCCATATGGTCGTCAGGGCTTATGTATACGTCGTCCACCGCTCCCTCGAACTGGGCAAAGTAGGCGATCTCGACGGCGTGTGCGCCTTTGACCTCGTTCATATACGTAAAGACGCTGAACGGGTCGCCTACGACGATTTCTTTGCGCAATTCCTCGCGCACTTCGCGCTTGAGGCCGGCAATTATGTCTTCGCCAAAATCAATGTGGCCACCGGC
The DNA here is from genome assembly GCA_036568905.1 of Saccharimonadales bacterium (SeqCode). Classification (GTDB taxonomy): domain Bacteria; phylum Patescibacteriota; class Saccharimonadia; order Saccharimonadales; family UBA4665; genus DATCRQ01. The sequence goes on from DATCRQ010000001.1 coordinate 485,260, forward strand.
AATTTCGTACACGCCCGGGAAGAACTTCTTTGTCATCGCACGTTGTGCCAGGAAGACTTTTTCAACGCCATCAAAGTTATGATGAATGAACGCGCAAGCTACGATGACTTGTTGGCCGACGGCCGGGGTTTCGCTATCGTGTACTAATTTTGTCATAAGGAAAGTGTAGCATACCAAAACGGCCGCCTGAGTTTTCAGGCGGCCGTCGGCTTTCGCGTTGCCAGTCGCTTACTGCAATTGGCTGGCGATGCGGCGCTTCACGAAGAAGTGGTGAGCCGCAGTGGCGATGAAGGTGACACCGAGGAACATTGCAACGGTGCTGCCAGGACCCGTGTTGACCAAAGCGGTTGGCGTGACCGGGGTGGTCTGGCATTCGCTTGAGCCAACTGGGTACGTCTGGCCAGTCGTCGGACTGGTGCAGGTTGGGCTACATTGAGCCGAACCGACTGGGTACGTTTGGCCGTTGGTCGGCGAAGTACACGTAGGTTGGCATTCCGTAGCCGTGCTGCCCGTGGCACACGTTTGAGCAGGGATCTTGAGGTTCGTCTTACATGTTGACGAAGTCAAGGCAGTGCCGTTGGCACCCGTGCCCGTAACCGTGGCGTAAATGTTCGAGTAGGTTTGGCCGGCGAGGTAGGTGAACGATTTGCTCGTAGCCTTAGCAGCACTGGTCGTAACCGTTTGCGTACTGTTGGCCGTGTCGCCAAAGTGGAAGGTGTAGCTCTTGATCGTTGCGTTCTGAGCTGTAGCTTGAGCGGTCAGTGTGTAGCTAATGTTGCCGGTTTTGTTGTCAACCGTGCCGGTACTCAGCGCAAGGCTGGCACATACGAGCGAGCCGACTGGCTGCACCGTAAAGGTCTTCGTACAAGTAACTGATTTTGGTGCAACGCTGTAAATGTTGTTGGCGACGCCGCTGACCGTAACCTTAGCGGTGTACGTGCCAGGAGCGTAGGTTTGCGATTCGCTCGTCACGCTCGTAGCGCTGGAGTTAATCGTTTGCGTCTTGCCGTTGCCGAAGTCGAACACATAGCTCGAGAGGTTGGCGTTGCTGGCAGTCGCCGAAGCGGTCAGCGTGTCGGTTTGGTTGCCTTTAGAGTCGGTCGTGCCGGTGTTAAGGATCAAGTTCTTACACACGAGCGTACCTTGCTCAGGCGGTGTTGGCGTAACGTGGATTGGGTTGCCGCAAGCCGACATAATGCCGAACAGCGCTTGGCCGTTTTGCATGAAGATGTAAGCCGTGAGAGACTGCACACCGGCGGCAAAACCGATGGCAGGAGTGCGCTCGTAGAAGGTGAAACCGTTGTTCGTAACCTTGGTGCTGCCGGCAATGTAATCACGGCCAGCCGTGATGGCGTTCGTACCGACAAGCTTGCTGCCGACGTACAAGTCGCCGCCACGCGTAATCGTACCTGTGACGACCGAAGCGCTACACAAGTTGTTGACGTCAGCCGTCGTAATGTTGAACGGTGACGCGTTATAAATATCGCGGACCGTAGCATCCGACGCATAGGCCGACTGCACTTTCGTTACGCTCGGAGCGCCATTACCGATCACCGAGTTGCCCGGCGGATCGTACGGTGCGCCTAAAGTTGCACATGATTGCGCTGAAACGTTGCCCATAGCAACCGCAGCACCGACACCAACCACCAACGCGGCGGCCATCGAAACGGCGTTCAGCTTCTTGTAGATACGTTTGAAAACGTTCATAAGTTACTCCTTTTATTCACCTCTACTCACCCATGCGGTGTTGTATTGACGTTATAATACCATTCTAGTGCATTATTGTCAATACCATAACCGCTCGCCCCACTTCGGCACCTCGCCTCAATGTTCTACGCAGTATACATAAAGACACGAAGTAGACGCAACCCCGAGTTTGTGATAAAAATCTTGTCTCGAGCAACACCAAGATTCTTAGGTTTACAATTGCATAATACATATTAATATGATATAATATACACTTATGAACAAGGCTGTTCGTTTAGTCACAACAGGAGCTTTAGCGACAGGCATAGGCCTCGGCGTAAGCGCGTGCGGTCCCGCTGGAACGCCGGCGTTAGAGACCCCGAACAATACGCTGGAGGTTGCGGCAAACAACATTAACTACTGGCAAACCGTCGGAAGTCTTCCGGCCTCACAAACAATCAAAATTACGCTGCCCGCCAATGCCAGTACGAACACGCCCGCCGAAAACTTGGACATATGGAACCTCACGTCCTCCAAAGTGAATCCTGCACAAGTTAAGGCGGCCGCAAACTATCTCGTCACCCGCGTCGCCGACATATCACGCGTGTGGAATTTACCGATGCTCCATAATGCCGACGCTAGCGCAGCTGCCGGGCAGGAAAAAGAGCACGACATGATACTGGTGCCGAACGGCACGCCATCACCTGCAAATGGCTACTTTATGCCTGGAATCTCAGGGACGACATCCCACACTTCCACGCTCGAGTCTAAATCAGAAACTGTCAGCGTCGTATACCAATCCCTCGACGAAACCGGAAGCCCGCAGCAATTCCTCGGCAAAGGCAGCGACCACGCGTTGAGCGTAGAAATGTGCCAAGCCTTAATAGATGTCGTCGCGGAGGACGGATCTAACCTCGCTCAAGAAACCATCTGCAACTCAGAAGGCAGAGAGATAGACGAAATCGAGGCAGGCAAAACCTACCAACAATATGTGCAGGACATAGCCGCAGTCTCCGTTGAAACCGTAGGTGATTCCCGAACGATAGAATTGTTCACGGACTCGTCGCAAGGTTACGCCCAAGCAACGCAAGCCCTCTTAGGCAAGTAGCCTGAGTTTATGAGGCTGGGCAAACTGCTGCCGCGACTGTATACTTAAGGTATGCTTATTGTTTTGCATATCCTGAGCGCCTTGAGCAGTTTGGCCGTGACGACCGTTGCCGTAGTGCGGCCGTCTGCAACAGCTCTGCGCGTTGACGCTTTGCTCACGGCATTTACCATGATGAGCGGCACAGCTCTCGTCGTGATGAGCCACGCGCATATGCTTTCGGCGTGCGCAACGGGCTTGGCTTATCTCAGCTTCGCACTTTCGGGCTTGCTCGTCTCACGGTATCGTTTGGCGCACGCAACGGTCAAAGTCCGCGGCAAATAATCGTAACGAAGGACGTTTATTTTCTTTTGCCCTTTGGCTTGCTGCTGCGTGTTTTGCCCATCATCCACAATAGAATGAGCGAGCCGGCGACAGCAACGAGCAAACTCCATATATTGAAGCCGGTGATGCCTTTGCCGCCAAGCACGTCCACGATGAAACCGCCGATAAGTGCACCCACAATTCCCACGCCGATGTTACCCAGTACGCCTTGATCCTTATTATTGCCGGCGATAATCGAAGCGATCCATCCCGCAAGACCGCCCAAAATAATCCAAGCAAACAAACCCATCGCACCCTCCCACGTTTAATACATTTTAGTATAGCGCGTCCGTACGGACGCCGAAAAGCCTAGAAATGCTCGCGGATGTGCGAGAAGCTGAAATCCCAATCGGCATTGGCTTTCTTGTGTGGGTTGAAGATAGCGTCCGGATCCATAACGTGCTTGGCCTCTTGAAAAATCTTGAGCATCTTTGGGCCGTACATTTGCCCAAGCCATGGGCCGCGCACGAGGCCGTCGTTGTGTTCGCCGCTCAAGGAGCCTTTGTATTCGAGGACAAGGTTATCGACTTCCTTCATCGCCGGCAAAATCTTGGCACGGTCCTTAGAATCTTCAAGTTTCATCAACGGAATAATATGGAAGTTGCCGTCGCCCATGTGGCCGGCAACGGTCGCAAGCAAATTATATTTTTTGATAATCTTTTGCAGCTTCGGCAAAAACTCAACCAAATATTCCGGCCGCACCACGAGGTCGTCGATGAACGGCGCCGTGTGCTTATCCTTGACCTTTGACCTGAGGAGGTTGAAGCTTTGCCGGCGCATCAGCCAAAACTTTTCGCTCTTTGCTTCGGTCGGGTCTTCTTCTTGGCCGTTGATTTCGTAGCGGGCGCGATGCTGCTTAAGTTCTTTGTGCAAGGCACGAACCTTTTGCCGCACTTCGTCTTCGGTTTCGCCGTTGAACTCGACCATCAGGATGAGCTTGGGAATACCGCGCAAAAGCTGTAAGCCGTCGGGGATTAAACTAAAGAGCAGGTGGATAAATTTCCTCACGCCGAGCATCTTAAGGAAGCTCGGCATAAAACGAATCGAGAGCCAAAGCGTCGCATCGTCGAAACTTTCAAACGTTGCAGGCTTGGCTTCAAGCACCTTTGGAATCAGCTCGCCCAAATCATCCATGCCTCGCAGGAACAAAACCAAAAGGCCGGAGTGCGGACGCGCCGGCACCAGCCGGAAATGAATGTCCGTCGTGAAGCCCATCGTGCCTTGCGCACCAACGATCAGCTTCGTAAGGTCGAAGATGCCCGTTTCGCGGTCCCACACGTCCCAAAGGTTGTAACCTGTGGAGTTTTTGCTGACGTTCGGCTTAGCCTTCTTGATCTCGTCGTAATTTGCCTCGATCAGGTCAAAGATACCTTTGTAGACCTTGCCCTCAAAATCTTTCTGCGCCATTTTCTTGACGAGCTCAACTTTGGTGAGCGGCCTTACGACGCGTTCCACGCCGTCGGCGAAGACAAAGCTCAGTTCGGTTACGAAGTTTTCGGTCTTGCCAAACTCCAACGACTTTTCGCCGCCGGAGTTGTTGTTGACCATGCCGCCGATTGTGCAAAGGTCGCGCGAGGCAGGGTAGCTCGGCATCAAGGCTTTGTGTTTGAGCGTTTCTTTCTCGAAGTCGCGGTAAAACACGCCGGGTTGCGCGTGCGCCGCCGTGGCCGAGACGTCCTCGATCTTCGTGAAGTGCTTATTAAAGTCTACGATGATCGACTCGTTAATTGCACCGCCGGACATGTCCGTGCCAGCCGAACGCGCCGTGAGCGAAAGCCCGGGCATACTTTTCTTTTGCGCAGCAACGAGGCCAACGAGATGAGCGACATCTTTCGCGTCCTTCGGTGTTACGACGAGCTTGGGACGCAGCTCGAACATTGACGCATCATGACTGTAAAAATCCAACGTTGCGGCCGCGTCGTCGACCTCGCCGCTAAAACCAGCCTTCTGTAAGGCCTGCTTAAAATCATCCATGTCCTAAGCATAAACGCTTCGGCTGGCAAGCGCAACTTACTGCGTAAGACCGGTGCACGCTTGCGGCTGTTGAGAGCCGTCAACGTGGACGTCGAGCACCGACACGAAGGGATTTTCGCCGGTATCAACCATAAGCCACACGTCTGACTTTCTCCCGTCATGTTCATACTCACGGCCAGTCTTCTCGCAGACAACGTCGGCGTGTTGCCCTTTAGAATAGTGCGTGACGACCATTGTTGAATCGTTCGTGTCCTGCGTGCCGCGAAAGGCAGGAGTCTCCTCTGCCGTAAACGTAACGACAGTCGTCGGGTTATCCTCGTGCGTAGTAGCTACCGCGGCAGGGTTGCTTCCTACGACGTGCTCAGGACCGTCCAACGACAACGGGCTAACGCACCCGCCGATCGACGCTAGCGCCGCTATGCCGCCAGCGGCAGCTACAACCTTACGGACAAGCCTTCCACGGTTACCTTCAATTGCGAAACGGGATATCTCGCCCATTAGATCCTCCAAGCATTACGAATAAAAGCCTATCATTCTACGATGTACCCCACGGCGTCAACCATTTTAATTACAACGCCTTGCGATGAGATCTGGAAACTTCAAACGTTTACGGTATAATCATAAGCATGACAGAAAAAACACAAACACATGTATTGATAGTTGGCGGTGGATTTGCCGGCGTGAAGACGGCGTTAGAGCTAAGCAAAGATAAGAACGTGCAGGTGACGCTGCTGTCGGATCGTCCGGATTTCCGTTATTATCCGGCGTTATACCACACGGCGACGGGCGGCAAACGCGCGCAGTCCAGCATTCCGTTGCCGCAAATTTTGGGCGAACGCGGCGTCAACATTGAACGAGGCGAAGCAAAGACGCTCGACCGCGCCACCAAAACGGTTACGACGGCTGACGGCCGCTCATTCTCTTACGATATTTTAGTTTTGGCGCTTGGCGTGATGACGAATTACTTTGGCATCAACGGCCTTGAGGAATTTTCGTATGGCATTAAATCGTGGGAGCAAATCCAAAAGTTCAAGAAGCATATCCACGAGGAAATTGGCAATGGCCAAAACCCGGAACTCAATTATGTGATCGTCGGCGCCGGGCCGACCGGCATTGAGCTGGCCGGCGCGCTGCCGGAATATTTGCAGCAAGTTATGGAGCAGCACGGCGTTGCCGCAGCGAAACCGCATATCGAAATCATTGAGGCCGCGCCACGGTTGTTGCCACATTCCAGTGAAAAAACTTCAGCGGCGGTTGCCAAACGTTTGCAAAAGCTCGGCATTGAACTCAAGCTCGGCCAAACCGTTGAAGGCCAAACGGCCGATCACCTCATGGTCAGCGGCCAGCCAATCGCCAGCCGCACCGTTGTTTGGACGGCCGGCACCAGCAACAGCCCGTTCTTCAAAGCCAACGATTTTGCTTTGAACGAACACGGCAAAGTCGTCGTGGACAGCTCCCTGCGAAGTGAAGAAACTATTTATGTTCTGGGCGACAACGCCGCCACGCCGTTCAGCGGCCTCGCGCAAATTGCCGTACGCGACGGCGAGTTCGCCGCAGAAGACATCCAGCGACGCTTAAAAGGCAAAACGCCCAAGACCTACGCGCCAGCCGCACCGATCACCGTCATTCCTGTTGGGCCGCATTGGGCAGCCGTGGATTGGAAGGACAAGAGTTTCGTTGGACTGATTGGCTGGTGGCTGCGCTCGGCCGCCGACTGGATCGCCTTCAAAGATCTTGAGCCGTGGTGGAAAGCAACGAAGCAATGGATGAACGAGTACGGCGCCGACGTCGAAGAAGACTGCCCAATCTGCTCACGTATAAAATAACGTTGCACATACAAACGGAAACGTTTTACACTATCGGTTATGTAATCGAGGGGATTTTATTGTGATAGAAAAAGGCAAAGATTCTAGCCGAAGTCCGCGCGGCCGCCGCACGCTCCTTGCGTTAGGCGCCTCAGGAGCCTTGGGAGCTGTGCTCGCAACCGGCGCATGCACTCAAACCGGGTATGACACCGGCACCGATTCTTTTTTCATTAACTGTAGCAGCGGCTCAAAACCATACGCTTCATACGTCTTCATCAATCAAGATCCTTCCAATAAAGGCGAGTTCTCATTCAATCTTGATGAGACTAACGCAAGCGGAACGATCGCTCTTAACGTCAAAGATGGCGAGTACTCCGTCAACGATGGCGCATACTCGTCGTATAAAGCCGGCGCGGCAATCCACGACGTAGGGGAACATCGCGCCGAGGTGTACGCAGGTGAACTCGTCAACACCTCTCACGGGCAAGTCTGGAAGGACCCTACGACAAGCTTCACGCTCGTTTGCGCGTCACAGCCGTTTTCGCAGGACACACCGGGAACCGTACACTGGCAGGATATTCCGCAGTAAGCCCCACTACGCAGGCGGCTAAACTGCTACAATAGATACAAGATGGGAACGTTTGCAGATGCCTTTGGCAGTTTGAATGCCGCGCAAAAGCAGGCCGTCGAGCAAATCGACGGGCCGGTTTTGGTCGTGGCCGGCCCGGGCACGGGCAAAACGCAGTTGCTCGGCGTGCGCGTAGGCGAAATCCTCAAACGCGACGCCGGGCTTTTGCCGGGCAACATTTTATGCCTCACGTTTACCGACGCCGCCGCGGCAAACTTGCGCGAACGGCTGGTGAAGGGGATCGGCCTCGGCCAAGACGCGTACCGCGTGGCAATCCACACCTTCAACTCGTTTGGCTCCTGGATTATGACGAGCTATCCGGAATTTTTCTTTGACTGGCGCGAGGCTACGACGGCTGACGAGCTTACGACGCATCACATCCTCGAAGAGCTACTCGGCAAATTACCCGGCGACGCGCCGCTGGCCGCACGCGGCATGGACGGCACGTTCTTTGCGCAACGCCGCGTACGACATTTCATCAGCGATAGCAAACGCGCCGGCCTTACACCCAAGGATATCCGCCAAGTCCTTGAGGCGAACGCGGCGACGTTCAAAGCCTTAGCGCCCGTCTTCAACGAATTTTGGCCGCAAGGCAAACGCGGCGCGGCAGCGGCCGAAGCCAGCGCGGCATGCCTTAGCAAAGTTGAGGCAAAGGCCGAGGAACTCGAGGGAACAACGTTGCCGGCCAACCTCACGCCCATCGCCACGATTCTCCTCGATGAACTTCGCGCCGCGGCGCAGGGATCCAACGACCTTGAGGGAGCGGCCAAAACCAAACCGTTCACGGCATGGAAAAACCGTTGGCTCGAACTCGACGCCAACAAACAACTCGTCTTCAAAGCCGAAGCAAAGCAAGCGCAGCTTCGCGCCGCGGTCGATCTCTACGAAAAATATCAGAAGAAATTGCACGACGAAGGTTTCGTGGACTTCGACGACCAAATCATGACCGTCCTCAAAACGCTTGAGGCCAACGAAGCGCTGCGTCTCAACCTCCAAGAACGCTTTCAGTACATTATGATTGACGAATACCAGGATACGAACCGCGCGCAACTCAGAATGGCACAGCTACTTACAGATGCAAGCGTGCACGAAGGGCGCCCAAACATTTTGGTCGTGGGAGATGACGACCAAGCCATTTACCGGTTCCAAGGCGCGGACATGAGCAACATCGGCGCGTTCAGCGCGGCGTACCGCGAGCCGAAGGTCATCGCCCTCACGGAAAATTACCGCTCAAACAAAGATGTCCTCAGCGCGGCGCGTCATATTAATACGCAAATTGCCTTGAGCCTCGAGAAACAAACCGGCGTGAGCAAAGAACTTGCCGTACACGTCGCGTTGCAAGACGGCGGCGGCACCAAGCTGCACGAATTTGCCCACGAAGCCGAGCACTACGCCTGGATCGCCGAAGAGATTGAGCATGAACGTGAAAAAGGCCACGAAGTTGCCGTGCTCGCCCGTGAGCGTTCGCAGCTCGACGCGCTTGTGCCGTACCTGCGCACGCGCGGCGTGCCGATGGATTACGAACGGCGCGAAAACGTCCTCGAGCAGCCGCACGTCGTCGCGCTCCTCACGCTCGCACGTCTTGTCTTTGCCTTGAGCGAGGACGAACTCGACCTCGCCAACGCGTTGCTTCCCGAAGTCCTCAGCCAACCGATGTGGGGCATTACGCCGGCGGATTTGTGGCGCATCAGCCGCGAGGCAAAGCTCGGCGGCCAGCTGTGGTTCGACGTCATCTTCGAGCAAGACGGCACGCCGGCGCGTAAGGTCGCAGATTTTTTGCTTGAACTCAGCCAGCAGGCAAACGTGTTGCCTCTGGAACTTGTCCTCGACGAACTTATTGGAGTGCAACCTTCTGAGGAACCTGAGAAATTCGTCTCGCCGTTCAAGACGTTTTACTTCGGCCAGGAATTGCTCGACGAAAAGCCTGCGGCGTACCTCACGCTTTTGTCGCACCTTGCAAGCTTGCGGCGAAACTTACGCGCATATCAGCAAAGCACGAAGGACGTTTTATACCTCAAAGATTTCATACAATTTATTGACGCGTGGCAGCGTGCCGGGCTGGTGATGCTGGACAGTGCGGCGCATCGTGAGGACCACGGCGCCGTTAAGCTTATGACTGCGCATAAAGCCAAAGGGCAGGAATTTGAAACGGTGTTTGTTATCGGCCTTGAGGACAGCTCGTGGGATAAAAACGCCAGCACGAGCCGCTTCACATACCCGGCAAACTTAGCGGAGATCAAGCCGAGCGACAACGATGCCGATGACGCGTTGCGCTTGCTATTCGTCGCCATGACACGCGCCAAGCAAACGCTTCACCTCTGTTATTTCAAGCAAAACGAGGGAGGCAAGGGCGAACAGCCGTTCGCGCCGTTGCTGGCCCTAGGTATCCAAGCCGACACGCCGCAGGCTACGCACGACGCCGCGGCGCTCGCCCAAGAATACGAAGCGCGTTGGACCGCGAGGCACGCCAGCGTTGACGGCGCGACCAAACATGAGCTGCTCGCGCCGCTGCTCGAAACCTACGCCCTGAGCGCTACGCACTTTACCTCGTTCCTAGATGTTGCGCGCGGCGGCCCAGGATATTTCCTCACGCAACATTTGCTCGGCTTTCCGCAGGCGACGGCCGCGAGTGCGAGCTTCGGCACAGCCGTGCACCGCACGCTCAGGCGCGCACACGAGCTTGTCGCCAACGGGCAAGCACCGACGTCGGAGCAACTCGTCGGACATTTTGGCGCGGAGCTTTTGCGGATGCCGCTCGACGCACACGACCGTGCGCAGTTTTTGCATCGCGGCGAGGAAGCGTTGAAGGCCTACTTTGCACAAGAATTGCCAAACTTCTCGAAGGAGCAAAAGGCCGAGGTAGATTTCAAACATGAAGGCGTCGTGCTCGGCGAGGCAAAGCTCAAAGGCGTCATCGACCGTATGGACCTCGACGAAACCGAAAAGCGCATCGACATTGCCGATTACAAAACCGGCCATGCCTACGGCAAATGGGAGCTGCCGCCGAGCAGCAAAGAGTTTGAGCGCATCAAACTACACCATTACCGTCAGCAACTGATGTTCTACGATGTGCTCGTCAGCGGCGCGAACGACTGGGGCAAACGCGGCTGGCACGTTGGCCAAAGCGCACTTCGCTTCGTAGAGCCGGACACGTACGGCGCGATTCGCACGCTCGTGTTGGACGCAGGCGGCGAAGAGCGTGAACGCTTTGAGGCACTCGTCAAAATTGTTTGGAAAAAGATTATGGCGCTCGATTTCCCAGACGTCTCACGCTACGAGCCGAGCCTCGCCGGCATCAAGAAGCTCGAAGACGATTTGCTGAGCGGCTCGATCTAGCTGCATACGTCAACACTCTAGCCGTACCGCCATTTATCGGGCGAAACAAAAAACCGCCGCGTCGGTTGCGGCGGTTTTTTGTTAGATAGCGTTAAGGTTACTTTTTCTTCTTGGAAGTCGAAGCACCAAGCATCGCGCCGTCGGTTGAGACAAACAACAAGTTGTACAGGTTGAAGCCAATCACCGCGCCAAGCACCGGGCCAAGCACGTAGGTGCCCCAGACCCATGAGCGGACTCCGAGAGCTACGGCAGGGTTGACCAAGCCGCCCGAAGCGGATGAGGCGACCAAAATGCCGAGGATCAAAGCAACCGTTACGGTGCCTGCGGCCTTGGCGTTGCCAAACTTGCCGTACACTGCAGCTGCCCAGCCCATACTGAAGACAAACGCGCCAACGGCTTCGGCGACGAGCACGCGGCCAACGAAGTGGCCGGTGTTCGACCAGTGCGCGTTGACGAAGTACGTGTAGAGCCAGTAAGCTGCCGTCGCGCCGAGCAGTTGGGCGACAACGTAAATGATCGCTTTGTTAGTGCTAATTTTGCGCACCGTCCAAAGGCCGAGCGTAATAGCCGGGTTGAATTGCGCGCCGGAAATCGCGCCGAAAGCGAGCGTCATCGCACCGATGGCGAGACCAGCGGCGAGCGACACGAAGTACGGGATACCGATTGTGGACTTACTTACCGACAGGACAATCAGCGTCAAAACGCCGGTGCCCAAAAACTCAGCCACCATCATGGCGACTTTTCTTCTATCAAACATACAACCCTCCTGTATATAGTTGTTACGTTTAGCGTAGCGCAGGCTGCACGCTTTGTAAAGAGGCTGTTTCTCAGGGAATTACTGCGCGATGCTTACGACATACGTCGGCAAGTCTTTGGCGAGCGTCGCATGGCCGCTGCTGGCGAAATCTTCAAGCGCCATGGCGGCAATGCGGTAATCCTGCTCGGCACCGCGCGAGAACAAACGCGCGAGGCGTTCCATGCGCGCGTCGCTCACGCCAAAGATTTGGCGGCCGTTCGTTTTCTCGGCAAGGGCTGTAGGGTTGAGCGCTTGGCCATCAACCTTGATGCGCACGATCGCTTCCTCGACATGCCCGTGCACGCCGCGGCCATCGTCGCACAACTCTGCCACGGCGTGATCGCCGCTTACAGCCTTAACCGCTGCGACAAATATGTCGGGCGTGAGGCCGGCGTAGGCATCAGCTTTGAGGCGCGCCTCATTGCCCTTGAGCATTTCGTCGTGGAGCTTGTTGTCATAAACATCTTCAGGTAATAGTGTTTTCAAGCGTTCAATATATTGCGGATTGCGGCCAAAGCTTACGACGTTTTCGGTAATCGCCGAAAAGCCACCGGCCGCACCGCAGGCAATGTGCGTACTCGGCAACAAGCCGTTTTCACTCAAGAATTCGGCGACGTCTGCAATGCGCTCGGCAACCGGCGCCTTGGGATCTGCATAAAAACGTTCGCCCAAACTTTCGGCGACGTAAAAGGCGCTGACCATATCGGCGCCTACAAGTTGCTCGCGAACGGGCACATCGCCGCCATCGGCGAGCTTGACGGGAAGGCGGCCGTCCGTGCATGCGGAAAATTCCAGCTCGCTGGCAGCAACAGGTTCGATACTTGCAAGCGTGGCGTCGATAAGTTCGGCTTCGGCCGTGGCGTCGTGCGTTTGCGGTTGGATTGCGCCCAAGCCGTACGAAAGGTCGTCGGCAATTTTTCGGGCAGCCAAACGGCCACGGATTATAATTTCATCAAGCATCGCGTCGGATTGCGTTTGTTGTGCGTCCATAGGTGTAATATATGATGTAAGATTTTTGGCGTCTGATGTTTGATTATACGCAACTCGTAACTTCCGCGCAAGTTTGGCAAGATGGCATTTTGATGTTTTGTGATATAAAACACAGACGCTTGCAGCCAGCTTGCTACACTGCAGCTAAGAAAAGGAGGAACGCTAATGAAAACCAATCCGACAACCGCCAACGTCAGTCTCTGGCTCAACCATATGAGCCGTGAACAACTTCACGAGCAGGGTTGGATTGAGGTAAACCGGCGTTTCCATGGCATTGCGCGCGCCGCACGGCCATTCCTGCAAGAATATTTCCCGGACGAGCAAGACCAAGAGGCGGCCTTTGACGGCTTGACACTCGCGTTGCTTGCCGTGGGGCACTTTGAGGACATCGAACGACTCTCAAGTTTATTCAACGAAATAAGTTTGGCGGCGGCAAATCCCACGGCACAGGCCGGCGGCAAAGCCGACGAACCCAAACAAACCGAACCGAAGTAACTTCTAGTGACGAGCGCTGCGGCGGCGCAACTGTGCAACGGCGAGGCGCACGGACTGGCGGTCAACAAGCGCTTGCGCCTTTTCGATCTCAACCTGCGTCTTGGCGGCCTTTTGCATTTGCAACGCGGCATCGTGAGCTTTTTGGGCTTCGGCTTCGCTGATTTCGTCGCCGTGCGTTGCTTCGTCTACCAAAACGCGGGCGCCGTCTTTGGTTACTTCAAGTACGCCGCCGTAGGTTGCGTAATGTTCGAGGTGGTAGTCAGGGTCCGTGCGGTTGCGGCGAATGGTAATGACGCCGGGGATGAGCAGGCTAAGCAGCGGCTCGTGCTGCGGTAACAGGGTGATTTGGCCGTCGGCCGTCGGCACAATGACCGAGTACGCCGTTGCTTGGAACTTTACGCCGTCTAATGTTACGAGTTCAAAATTCATAGGTACTCTCCGATCGTCGTTAGCGTTTCGACGTCACTGGATCTTTGCGGCACTTCACGGCCATTCAAAGCAGCAATACGAGCGACGCGTCTCATCCTACCTGGCAAGCCCTTTACCCTGTACGCATTATCCACCCATGTCGGGATTGGATAGCCGAGCTCAAGCTCGACTGCTGTGCGAGCAGCGCCTAGTGCGCGTCGATCTTCTTGCGATAGGCTCGCCGGAACCTGCACAACCTCATCAAGACGCCGAGGGGTAATTTTCTCGGCAATGATGGCGTCGGTCTCAATGGCGGGCGCTTGCTCAAGCATGTTACTTAACCTCGCTGATGTCGCCCTTAAGGTAGAATGCCGATTCCGGCTTGGTGTCGTGCTTGCCGTCGAGAATTTCGCGGAAGCCTTTGATGGTGTCCTTGAGGCTGACATATTTGCCCGGGTTGTTGGTGAAGATTTCAGCAACGTAGAACGGCTGGCTGAGGAAACGTTGTACGCGACGTGCGCGGGCGACCGTTTGCTTGTCCTCGTCGCTCAATTCTTCCATACCAAGGATGGCGATGATGTCCTGCAGGTCTTTGTAGCGTTGCAAAATGCGCTGCACTTCGCGGGCAACTTTGTAGTGTTCTTCGCCGACGATTTCCGGGTCGAGAATGGTCGAGCTGGAGTCGAGCGGATCAACGGCCGGGTAAATGCCGAGGTCGGTCAGCGCGCGGTTCAAGTACACCGTTGAGTCAAGGTGCGAGAAGGTCGTTGCCGGAGCCGGGTCGGTTGGGTCGTCGGCCGGCACGTAGACGGCTTGGATTGAGGTGATCGAACCTTGCTTGGTCGACGTGATGCGCTCCTGCAAGGCACCCATTTCTTGCTGCAAGTTTGGCTGGTAACCAACGGCTGACGGCAAACGGCCGAGCAGCGCAGAAACCTCAGAACCAGCCTGCGTGAAGCGGAAAATGTTGTCGATGAAGAGCAGCACGTCCTTGCCTTGGTCACGGAAACCTTCGGCAATCGTAAGGCCGCTGAGGCCGACGCGCAAACGCGCCCCAGGCGGTTCGTTCATCTGGCCAAAGACAAGGGCAGTGTTCTTCAGCACGCCGGAGTCAGCCATTTCGTGGTAGAGGTCGTTACCTTCGCGGGTACGCTCACCGACGCCCGCAAAAACCGAGTAACCGCTGTGGAATTTGGCGATGTTGTTGATAAGCTCTTGGATCAACACGGTTTTGCCGACGCCGGCGCCACCGAACAAACCGACCTTACCGCCTTTAACGATCGGACAAATAAGGTCGATGACCTTGATGCCGGTTTCGAGAATCTCAACCGAACCGGCTTGCTCTTCGAGCGTCGGCGGTTCACGGTGAATCGGTGCACGCTTGGTGAAGGTGCCGCCTTCGCCGTCGATCGGTTCGCCAATGACGTTGAACATGCGGCCGAGCGTTTGGTCGCCGACCGGTACGGAAATTGGCGCGCCGGTGTTTTCAACGTCGTCACCACGTTTCAAGCCGTCGGTGCTGCTGAGGGCAATCGTGCGGACGACTTCTTCGCTCAAGTGCTGTGCAACTTCAAGCAACAACGTCTGCTTGTTCAAGGTCGTCTTCAGTGCGGTGTTAATTGCCGGCAGGTTGCCGTTCTTAAACTCAACGTCAACGACCACGCCCACAACTTGCACGACTTGGCCGTGTGCGGTGCTGGTCTTCGTTTTTTCCTTGGTTGGTGTGCTCATTGTTGTTCTCCTTGTTGCGGTTGCGATCCTTGTAACTGTCTCGGTTGTTGGGTACTCCCTTGCGTTGCAATTCTTTGTACTTCCGCCCAGTTTGGCGATTCACCCGGGGCCGTTGTCGTTCCATTAGCAATTTGTTGTTCGATAGACACCCCGGTTGGAGCCTGCATTATTTTCTCACTTGTCATTTCATCGCCTCCGCGCCGCCGGTGATTTCGGCAAGCTCTTGCGTGATGGCCGCTTGGCGCGCGTTGTTGTAAGCAAGCGTGAGGTCGTCCACGAGCGCCGAAGCGTTGTCCGTAGCATTCTTCATCGCCATCATGCGCATAGATTGCTCGCTGGCGATTGCGTCGAGCAAAGCTTGGTAGATTTGAGACTCGAGCAAGCGCAACGTCGCAAAGTGCACCAGCGCATCGAGCGACGGCTCAACTTCGGCGTGCTTTAGCTCGCTCGGCACTTCTACTTCGTCAAAACCTGCCGGCAAGAGCTGCTGCACTTGCACTTGCTGCACGACGGCCGAAACGAACTTCGTGTAGATGATTTCTACTTTGTCGACTTGTTTCTCGGCGAAAAGCGCAGCGACCGACGTAAGGATCGGCCGCAAGCCGTCGGCGTCGGGGTGGTCTGGAAGTTCTTGATAGACAGATTGAATATCAAGGCCGGCAATCCGTGAAGCGGAGTTTGCAACCTGGCGGCCCACGCATACGATGGACGTCTTAATGCCTTTGGCGCGATCGGCCTGCACTTCGTTCAGCATACGGCGAATGACGTTGGAGTTGTACGCGCCGGCCAAACCGCGGTCGCTCGTCACGACGATAAGCAAACGATGCTTAACGGGGCGGGGCACGAATAATTCAAACTGTTCGCCATTGGCCTCAACGCGCAATGTCGTGAGGATTTGGCGGGCGAGCTCGGCGTAAGCGCGCGGCTTGCCGACGGCGTCCTGCGCTTTGCGCAACTTGCTGGCGGCGACCAGCTGCATGGCGCGCGTAATCTGCTTGGTATTTTTGACCGAGCCGATACGGCGCTTAATTTGTTGTCTGCTTGCCATTTTAGTGTTGTCCTCCTGGCACAATCTTTACGATCGAGCCGACCATTTTTCCAACAACACGCATGAACGCCGGCATGATTTTGCCTCGGCTAAACGGCTCAAAGCTTTCGGCGTTCATGGCGGTCATATTATTGCTGCTCCGGGATTAGGGGCATTTGTGGCAGCTGGGTAGGATTTTCAACGACCAACTGCGTAACCGCCTTGGCAAGATGCGTAACAGTAAGTGCGTCTGGGTTTACAGCCACTACAACTTCAGGCCCATCGCCAGAAGGCAATCCGGTAGCTGCACTAGCACCGTCAGCCTCGCGGACCGCGTTGGCACGTAGGGCTCGGTGAAACAGAGTAAGTGTCGCCGAGTTGCCATAGGTTACGTCAGGACGCTTGTCATGGCCGCGGGCGTGTAAGCTGGATGTTTCGCCCATATTTTAAGCCTCTGCCTTTTTGGCTTTAGCCGTTGATGCATAGGAACGCGCAATGCGTTCGGCAACTTTGAGTACGGTCTTTTCGAGTTCTTCTTCGGGCTTCGCGCCGGTGTTCAACGTCTTGATGACGTCTTTGTGGTCAGCCTCAAGCGCCGTAATGAGTTCGGCTTGCGCGTCCTTCACTTTTTCGGTTGGCACGATGTCGAAGACACCTTTGGTCGCGGCCATAAGTGAGGTAACTTGCTCGGCAATCGAAAGCGGCGCGTACTGCCGTTGCTTGAGAAGCTCCGTAAGGTGCTGGCCACGCTCGATGCGCTGCTTGGTTTCGGCGTCAAGGTCCGTTGAGAACTGCGAGAAGCTCGCGAGTTCACGGAACTGCGCAAGGTCGAGGCGAAGGCCGCCGGCCACGCTCTTCACAGCTTTCGTTTGTGCCGAACCACCAACGCGCGAGACTGAAAGCCCGACGGAAATAGCCGGACGAATACCTTGATAGAACAAGTTTGTCTCAAGGAAAATTTGGCCGTCGGTAATGGAAATGACGTTGGTCGGAATGTAGGCACCGATGTCGCCGGCCTGCGTTTCGATGATCGGCAAAGCCGTCAAAGAGCCAGCGCCCAGCTCGTCGGAAACTTTTGCAGCGCGCTCAAGAAGGCGTGAGTGCAAATAGAAAACGTCACCGGGGTACGCCTCACGGCCCGGCGGGCGGCGAAGCAACAAAGACATTTGGCGGTAGGCAACGGCGTGCTTCGTAAGGTCGTCATAAATGATCAAACCGTGTTGGCCGTTGTCGCGGAAATATTCGCCCATGGCGCAGCCGGCGTACGGCGCGAGGTAGAGCAGTGGAGCCGGATCGGCCGGACTGGTGGCCACGACGATCGTTTGGTCCATCACGCCTTCGCGCTTCAAACGCTCAACGAGCGCAGAAACCTTCGACGATTTCTGGCCGACGGCGACGTAAATATTGATGACGCCGGTCTTTTGGCGTGCTTGGTTAATCATCGTGTCAACAGCGATGGCCGTTTTGCCGGTCTGGCGGTCGCCGATGATGAGCTCACGCTGGCCGCGGCCAATCGGCACCATCGTGTCGATGGAGAGAATTCCGGTCATGAGCGGCTCGTGGACGCTTTTGCGCTGCATCACGCCTGGGGCTTTGCGTTCGATGGGGCCGCGCTCTTTGGCTTTGATCGGGCCTTTGCCGTCGAGTGGGCGACCCAGCGGGTCAACCACGCGGCCAACGAGTTCTGGGCCAACCGGCACGTCAAGCACGTGGCCGGTCAAGGTCACTTTAGCGCCGGCAACGACTTTAGCGTCGGAGCCCATCAGCACCGCGCCAATTTCGTCTTCGAGCAAGTTAAGGACAAACGCCTCAACAAAACCGCCGTCGATGGTTTCAATTTCGATAACTTCGTTGTAACCTGCGCTGCGAAGGCCGTATACCCACGCCACGCCGTCACCGACGCGCGTTACGACGCCGGACTCTTCGAGACCTTTGCTCACGCGCAACTTTTGGATTGCGCTCTTGAGCTCGGCCGATAATTCTTGAATTGCTAAATCGCTCATATAATCCCTTCGTTGTCCTTAGATCGCAGCCAATTGTCTTAAGCGTGTGCGTACGCTGGCGTCGAGTTCGCCGTTCGGCGTGCGCGCAACGACGCCACCGAGAAGCGTGGCATCAACCTTCTCGTCGAGTTCCACGCGCTTCGCGCCCGTAAGCTCGCGCAGCGTTTTCGTAAGTTCGGCACGTAAGCTGTCGCTCAGTTTGCGTGCGCTCGTGACGTCCGCCAGCAAGTGGCCGTCGCGTTCCAGAAGTTCCCGCGCAATGTCGTTAAGGATGAGGTCGACGTCGTTGTCTGCCCGTTGTTCAACGAGGTACGCGGCCAACACTTTGATCCAGTGCGAACGGCGCGTTGGCTCGGCCAAAAGCTTTTCGGCAACGGCGCGGGCGACAACGCGGCGCGAGAACTTCGTTTGCATTAGGCTTGTTCCTCGCTCAAGGCAGCTTTGATGAGCCCGGCGTCTTTGCGCTCATCGAGCTTCTCGCCGATGATGTGCTCCGTCGCAAGCGCTACGAGCTTGACGGTTTCGTCCTTCAAAGCCGTGCGGGCTTTGGAAATGTCAGCGTCGAGCTGCGCGTGCGCGTCTTTGACGATTTGCTCGGCGCGGGTTTTGGCCTTGCTTTCGGCGTCAGCAACCATTGCCTGCGTTTCTTGGTGAGAGCGCGCAATGATCTCGTCGGCTTCTTTGCGTGCCTCGGCCAGAAGCTTCTCAACTTTGGCTTCGGCTTTTTCCAATGCTTCCTGCGACTGCTTGGCTTCTTTAAGGCCGGCTTCGATCTGCGTACGGCGATCGTCGATAGACTTAATGAGCGTTGGGTACACATATTTGCGCAGCACCCACACCAACACGACAAACGCCAGCCCCTGTTCGATGAACAGCTGCCAATTCAAACCGAGCGCTGAAAGCAGGCTCGGACTCGTTGATGCAATGGCTGAAATCATGCTTGGTTGTCCTTTACTTCAAGAACTTAGCAATGAGGGCCACGACCAAGCCGATGATAGCCAAGGCGTCCACAAAGGACATAGCGAGAATCATCAAGGTGCGGATTTTGCCGAGGGCTTCCGGGTTACGGCCGGCAGCTTGTACGGCGCCAGCGCCGACGAGGCCAAGGCCGATACCACAACCTGCGGCGGCAATCGCGTAAGCGAGGGCAAATGGTAATTGATCCATAATATTGAAACTCCTTTTACTTTATGACTCTGACGGTTGGTCTGCTTTGGCTACAGCCCGAGGCGCATGAGCCGAATCCTCGTGCTCATCCCCTTCAGACTGCGGCAGTCCCAGACTTATAAACGCAACCGTCAACATGAAAAATACATACGCCTGTACGGCGCCGACAAATAACTCTAACACATAAAACAACGGCAAAGCGAGTGGCGCAGCCCACGACGCGAGGAAGCCGATGACGGCCAAAAGCACTTCGCCGCCAAAGACGTTGCCGAAAATACGAAGGCTGAGGGCAAGTGTGCGAGAAAATTCCGCGACGATTTCCAGAATACCTTCAAAGCTGTGCAAAGGATCTTTGAACGGGCTGACGAGGTAACGGCGGACGTTGCCGAAGAAGCCGTGGCGTTTGATGGCCCACGCCTGCGCCGTGCCCATCGACAAAATCGCGAGGGCAAACGTCATGTTCATGTCGGCCGCGGCGCCGCGAAAGACCGCAACGTGCTTGTAGGTAAACGCGCCGCCTACAAATGGCAAAATGCCGAGCCAGTTATTAATAAGGAAGAAGAAGAGCAGGGTGACGGCCAACGGCAAAACTTTCATGGCAACGTCGCGGTCGCCAACGACTTCAACGGTCGTGTCGTACAAGCTCTCAAAAATCCACATCATGGCGTGGGCAAAACGGCCGCGGCTGCCATTCTTTACGGCGCGCTTTGCGGCAAACAAGATGACCAACATAATAGTGACGCCGACGAGGCCGAGCATCTGCGAGTTCGTCACGATGAACTTGCCGATATGAAAAACCGTTTCCGGCGCGACGCTTACAACTGGCTGTGCCATAGCAAAAAGATTGGTCATGATTCTTTCTCTCCGTTTTTGTCCTCGCGTACCGTGATGCGGTTGAGGCGGTCAAGCTGCAGCTTCACAAGCCACACGGCAACGCCGAAGCCCGCCAGCACCGCAATCAGAGTAAGCCACGGCTTCGTACCAAAGTGGCGGTCAAGCCAAATGCCGAACACGGCAAAAATCAAAACCGGCGTTGCCATGCGCCACGTCGTGTCCAAAAACTGGACTCCAAGAGACCCGAGGCCAAAACCCGGCTGAACACTCACGGCGTTAGAGGTCGTATGTGCGGCGGCCTTTTTCATTTGTTACTGGCATTATACCAGAGGAGGCCAAAGAAGTGCAAGGCTTTCTACGGCGCTTTGACCAAGGAGAGTATTGACTTATCATGATCTATAGTTTATAATTACAAAATCTTAATGGAGATCCGCCGTGGGTAGACACTCAGGCCGTCCGGCTGATGAAGCCGCACCAACTATTCCTAATAACATCCCTGCTGCACAACAGGCTCCTCAGCCAGTTTCCCAACACGGTACGCATACGATGGAAGCACCGGCAGCTCTGCCAGCTCCACGCCCAGCAGAAGCCTTGCCAACACAACAAGCAGGCGAGAAAAAAGAAAGGCGTGCACGCAAGTTAGGCAAGGCCGTATTAGGCCTAGGCAAAGTTACTGGAAAAGTCGTTGGAGGCGGGGCGCTTGTTGCAGGCACGGTCGGCGGTACCGCAGAATTTGCTGATGGCGTGCATAATTACGTCAACATGCCTTCGTCTTTCAATGGACATTCTACGCTTATCGAGGCAGCAGAATTTGGAGATATCAAGACTGCGGCCATCGGGCTAGCGATGGCTGGCCTAAGTCTTGTCGTTACACGCAAATGGTGGAAACACGCCAAAGCCGGAAAGGCGGAGTCGACGCAACCGGCCCCTAAAGCCGGAGTCGACGGTGTGACAAAGATGAAGCCTGCTGCTAACCTTGCCGCACCGCAAGTTCAAGCCCCGGCGGCACCAGCTCAGCAACCCGAGCAAGCACCGCAACAGCCGCAAGCTGAGGCCGCTGTCGACCCCACCTCAACTAACCTTTGGACGCCACCTCAGCCTGCGTTCGAGGCGTATCCGCACGATCTGTCGTACCAGGAAGAGCAAGAGATGCTCGCTGCAATGTACGGGCCAGACCCCCAGCAATAGTCCGCAGGTTAGGGCAGAATCCGGCCGGCTGCAAAACCCGTGTAATAAGTGCTATACTTAAGGCATGAGTAACGTCACGATTTACAGCGCAGACTGGTGTGCATTTTGCCACGCAGCAATGGATTACCTCAACAAGCTCGGCGTAAAGTACACCGAGAAGAATGTCGAGGAAAAGCAAGAATATGCGCGTGAAGCTGTTGAGAAATCGCAGCAAACCGGCATCCCCGTACTCGACATCGACGGCACGATCATCGTCGGTTTCGACCGTCCAAAAATCGACGCGGCACTTAAGGCCAAGAAGCTCGTCTAAAGCTAAGCGACCAAAATCACTTTTCCTTACGCCAAAGTGTGTTTACATTGAGGTGTAACGAGAGGGGGGTCGGCGTGGCGGAAGGTGAAAAACTGATACTAACGGTCGAACCGGAAATGGACGGCGAAGGGCGGGAACGCGCAGTTTCCGCCTTTTTGCTATTACGCGAATGTCCGCGCGATGTCGAAGCGTATCTCGAACCGCACTATTCACTCACGCAAGTGCAGGCGGCCCGTGACGCGCTCGCCCTGCAAGAAGAAGCGGCTGTCGCGGCCGGAACCGAAGCAGTGGCGGAGCCAACTGCGAAAGTGGCTGAGGACAAACGGCCAAGCAAACGTGCGCTGCACATTGCATACGCAATAACCGCGCTGCTGGAGCACAACGACATGTTTGCCGTTGACCTTGACGCACGCACTGCCGAAGCGGCGCGCGGCGACGTGCACCGTGACGCTACGACAGCGCGTGCCGCGCACCAAGCGTTCGACGCCGGCGTCGCACAGCTGCGAAGTATTGCACACCGCGCCGTAACGCACGAAGTTGTCGTGCATGGCTTGCCCGAACTCGCTGCAGCCGAAGAGCGCGCCATGCCTATTGAATCGCCGGCCGCAGCGTGATGCTATACTGCAACAATGGCATTCGAGGACTTCCAAACGAAAGAATCCGTCGTAGTGGTCTACACCGGCGACGGCAAGGGCAAGACCAGCGCCAGCCTCGGCCTTATGACGCGCGCGCTCGGCAATCGTTGGCGCGTGGCATTTATTCAGTTCATCAAATATTGGGGCGTCGGCGAGCACGTCTTCATCCGCGATATCGCGCCGCTCTTTGGCGACCAGCTTTACTTCTATAAAGGTGGCAAGGGCTTCTACAACGCCGGCGACGTGAGCGCACAAAACGTTACCGACGACCAGCATCGCGCCGCTGCGCTCGAAACCTACGAAGAGGCCTTAAACGCTGCGACAAGCGGCGATTACGATCTCGTTATTTGCGACGAAATCAACAATGCCGTCCACGACAAGCTGCTCGACGAAGCAAGGCTCAAAGAACTCATTGAAAAACGAGCGGCCAAAACCAGCCTATGCCTAACCGGCCGCGATTTTCCCGAAGGGCTTTTGCCCCTTGTAGACATCGCCACAGACATGCACAAAATCAAACATCACTTCGACGAAAAATTCCTCGCCAACAAAGGCATCGACTTCTAGGCAGCCCGTCTACGGGGCGATATCTACAGGAGGTCGCTGTACCATGTCGTGCAACAGACCCTGAGCGACATTTAGAGCCGAAGTTACGTTGCTCGGAGATGTGGTACCATCTTCGCTCATCGTTACGTTCCATGTTCCGCTCTTAATCGTAGCATCGACGCTTGTGTGAGCTTTATACGATGACGTCGTAATTTGTTTGCTATCCGCGACTTCAAAGCCGACGATCGTGCTAGGCTCCGCGTCCCATGTGCTCTTGAGTGTGAGCGACTCTTCATAGGAGCCACCTTTCGCGTACACTGTTTCCCTCAGCGTAACGCCACCATAACCGTTATCGCCCACGGCTAAAACGCTTTTGGGGAGAGCGACATTTGGGCCCGTGCACCAAGACTCGAAACTACCAAGCATATATTCCGCCATACCGCTTATACGCACATCAGTGCCCGAGCCGTGTGGGAGGGCGTCAGGATTTACCGTCGCGCGCTCAAACGCGGGACAACTAGCCGCCGCAGTATTGGGGGTTGGCGTGGGGCTTTTGTCGCAGGCTGCGGCAAAGCCGGCCAGGGCAACGCCGCTAAGGCTGGCCGCGATTAGCCGCTTATGCAAGTTGGGGGACGCTTCTGTCGTTTTCATAAGTTTCCAGATTAAAGCATAACCTTTATATTTGCAAGGCCAGCATAACGAAGGTAGCTTGGTAGAAATCTATTGTAAAAAATACTTTTACAATTAGACGTAGCACATGGTTGTATACGCCCATGTTCGGAAACATGGCGCAATCGAGGGGGAAATTTTGGTGGGCTATAGCCATAGTATTCGTGATTGGCGTTTGCCAATATTTTGGCTTATGGGCTAAAGCAAAAAAGTCAGGCGAGGCAGCGCAGCCCGGGCTTTACAGTATCAACCATTTTATTGACGGCGATACGATTTCGGTGAATATGAACGGCACGGCGCAGTCTATACGTCTCATCGGCGTCGATACGCCCGAAACGCATAAACCCAACACGCCAGTCCAATGCTTCGGCGAGGATGCTGCGGCATTCACGAAGGCAACAATAGGCGACAGCCGTGTGCGGCTGGTGGCCGACCCGGAGAGTGACGACCGCGACGTATATGGACGGCTCGTTCGCTACGTATATTTGCAGAACGGGCTCAATCTAGATGAGCTGCTCATACAAAACGGCTACGGGTTTGCATATTTATATTTCCCGTTCACGAAGGCGTCGCAATTTGCGGCCGACCAGCAAGCCGCGCAGGCGCAACATACAGGACTGTGGCGCGTATGCCATCCGTACCAAGAATCAGACGGCCGCTGGCAAACCGAAACCGCCGCACCGACGTAAACCGGCTAAAAAAGAGGCGGCTCGGTAAGCGGGCTAAGGTGTGCTGGCCGGCTAAAATCCAGAGCGCGCCTGAGCGAGAAACGTCGAGACCGTGCGTCGTACCCACGATGGATAAGGCGCAATGGCGCATGCAAGGCAAGCAACACGACAATAACGACGTACATATACCGATACGGTTTAAGGCCATGCGTCGCATAATTGCGCGGATTCACTGCGACATAGTGGTAGAACGTTCTAAAGCTCATGTCCACGTTGCGGCTCGAAACTTGCGCCTTTAAGTCTTGCGAGAAAGCAACCCTGCAGCGATCCATTTGCGCCAAATGCGCGGCAAGATCAATGTCCTCGTGCCACTCGGCGTGATGGCAAACCTGCGTCCGTACCGATTTCCATGCCTCGCGGCGCATTGCCATATTAGAGCCGTACAAATACACGGCGCGATTCAAAAAATGAGCGAGATAGCTACGCGCCAAAACATCACAGAAATTAGCCGCACGCTTGAAAGGGAAATCATAGTAGCCTACGGTTCCGGAAACGGCATCGAGTTCTGGCGATTCCACGAAAAGCCGCTGCACCGTTGCGATCCAATCCACTGGTAGCAGCGTGTCTACATCGATACGGCCAATGATATCGCCGCGCGCCGCGTCGAAACCGGTATCGCGCGCAAAAACCACCCCTTGCTTCGGTTCGCGGATAATCCGCACAAATCCATACGACGCCGCGATGGCCGCTGTCGCGTCCGTAGAGTTATTGTCCACCACGATAACCTCAAACGGCCGTACGGTCTGCGTGGCAATCGCGTTGAGGCACGCCGCTATGTGGCTTTCTTCGTTGTAGGCTGGTATAACTAAACTAACGCGTAAAGGACGTTGCATCGCACCTATTATACTATGTTTCATCGTCTTGCATCATACGTTGCTAAGCTGTTGAGCGCCTTGAGAAAAGGTTGGCTCTTTGCGTGGCGCCGGTTCAAAAAATATTGGGGAAAAAACGTTTGGCACAAGATTGTTGTCGTCGTTTGTTGCGTTCTGCTTTTGAGTTTGGGTACGATGTACGGCATCGCCCGCTGGTATATTTGGAGCCAACGGAACACGCCGCTCACGCTGGGTGCAACGTTTGTGCCGGATTACGCGCAGAGTTTGGGCGTTGATCCGCAGCAAACGTTTGAGGCGCTCATCAACGACCTGCATATCAAGCAATTTCGCTTAGTGAGTTATTGGAGCGACATGGAGCCAACCAAAGGCCACTACGATTTCTCGCAACTCGATTGGGAAATGAAGGATGCCGAAGCCGCGCACGTCAAAATAACGTTGACTGTCGGCCTACGCCAGCCGCGCTGGCCGGAATGCCACATGCCGACATGGGCAGAGAACGAGCCCGAGTCCGAATGGCAACCGCAACTCCAAGCCTTCATGACTGCCGTTGTGAACCGCTACAAAAATTCGCCGAGCCTCGGCGCCTGGCAAGTCGAGAACGAGTACTTTCTGCAAGGCTTCGGCGATTGCACCAACTTTAGCCGCCAACGTTTGGCTGACGAAACAGACTTGGTGAAGAAGCTCGATCCGAAACACACGCTCATCGTCGGCCGCAGCAACAACGACCTCGGCATTCCACTTGGCCAGCCGCAGCCCGACGAGTTCAGCGTCTCTATTTATAAGCGCGTGTGGGACGCCGGCGTGACGCATCGCTATTTGGAATATCCGTTCCCGGCATGGTACTACGCATTTTTGGCGGGCGTGCAAAAAATCGTTACAGGCAAAAATATGGTGATCGGCGAGCTGCAGGCCGAGGCCTGGCCGCCAAACGGCCAAGGCATTACGGACACCAGCCTTGCCGAGCAAAACAAATCGATGGACGCCCAGATGCTCGCCAACCGCTTTAAGTACGGCGAGGCAACCGGTATGAAAACCATCGACCTTTGGGGCGCAGAGTATTGGTACTATCGCCTCGTCAAACTGCACGACCCGTCGCTCTGGAACGTTGCCAAGCAAGCCTATGCCCAGCCGCAAACTTGCGTACAAACCAAGAAAAGCTAATACATTTACTCAAGGTCTTTGCGATACCTTCGCAAAGCCGTAGCATCAAAGCGACTCGGCCGATCCAGTTTAAACCAGTATAAGTATTGCTTGAGCAAGCCGACCACGCTCAAGCCGTGTGAGTGATACACCGAAACCACTGGCTCGTTGAAAATCTTAAAGCCAGCGTCAACCATGCGCCGTGCAAGTTCGGTGTCCTCGCCGCCAGCGCCGTACGCTTTGTCGTAGCCGTGCAGAGTCTGCCACGCTTTGCGCGAAACGAGCGAGCAATTGGCGCTCATCACGCCCATTTTTACGCGCGAAATTTGGAACGCCGGACGACGTAATCCGCGCAAAAGAAGAGAGCCGAAACGTTCCGCGCCTGTCGCGTTTGTACTTGGCAAGCACGAGCCGAACGCGCCGCCAAATTGCTCAACCGAACTCCAGCGTGTCGCCGTCCGCAGTGCCAAACGACTCGTTAAACGACTATGTCCAACAAGAGTAAACACAAACGGATGCGTCGCGGCCTCGAACCCCATGTTCAACGACGTTGGGTAGTCAAAATCTTTTTGTTTGAGATGGACAATTTTTGCGCCGTTCTGTTTGGCGACGTCGAGCGTGGCGTCGGTGGATTCGGTATCGACAACGACAACTTCAATACGGCCGTTGAACTCCTGCGCTTTGAGATCTTCAAACAGGCCCACCAAATCGTCGGCGTCATTGTGCGTACGAATCAGCACGCTCACATTTGGATCGTGCGCATCGCCGACGCCGCTGGCAAGCTCCTCGCATCGTCGTTCCAGCAAAGTGCGCTGCCGTGAGCCAAATATCGGTGTACGATCAAAAATTTCCGGATGTAACACAAACGTCTTTGGCATATCGCCAGCATACCGAGCGCGCAAAACGCTGTCAATTAATACGAAACAGGGGAAGTTGTGCGATAATACAACGTATGAAAAAGAAGCCGGCCAAAGGGCCGAAGCAAATCGTCAACCGCCGCGCCCGACACGACTACGAGTTGGGCGATAGTTTGGTTGTGGGCATTTCGCTGACCGGCGCCGAAACCAAAGCGCTGCGCATGGGTCACGGCCAACTTCGCGGGGCGTACGTGACGACGAAGGACGGCGAGCTGTGGCTGTTGAACGCCGCCATCAACGGCACGCGCGGCATTCCCATCGACGAAACAACGCAAACGCGCACACGAAAGCTCCTCGCCAAACGGCGCGAGATCGAAAGCTTGCTTGAAGCAAAACAGCAGGGCAGAACGATTGTACCGCTGGAGCTGCTCACAGGCAGCCGCTACATCAAACTGCGCATTGCCATCGGCCGCGGCCGCAAAAAGTACGACCACCGCGAGGTACTCAAAAAGCGTGATGCGGAACGTGATGCGCGGCGCGAGCGCTAACGTTTGTGCTATAATGTCTTAGCTTAGGGGGACCGCAAATAGTGGAAACGACGAGCAGACATGCACATTTTCCAGCGAAAAACTTGCCGATATCGGTGAGTTTGCGTTTTGCCTCAAAGCAAATAGTTAGTACGACAATCAATAACGGGTGGCAAGAACTCTTCTGTTGAAGGGTTCTTTTTTATTGCCGCCAGAAAAAAGATATCACGAGGAGGGACACTTATGAGCCAGCCGATAGTGAGGCCGTTGTGGCAACTACATCGCGCCGACCCAGAAAAATTGATGCAGACCTACGCGGCGCGAACACGCAAGCGATTTGACAAGTGGCGGCGCTCGGGGCGGGCTGTTCCGGTCATCATTCCTTCGCGTAACGAGGAACACGACATCGTCGCGTGCCTCGTGGCGCTGGCACGTTCGAGCCGGCCGGTGCTGCCAATCGTCGTCGTGAATTGCTCAGACGACCGCACCTTTGAACGCGCAGAACGCATGGGCGCGATGGTCACCGAAATCAAAAGCGGCGTACGCAAAATGGGCGCCACGCAACGCGGGATCAAGCTGGCTACGGAATATTTTGAAAGCACGAACACTACGCGTCGTGTCATCCTATTTACCGACGCTGATACGTTAGTGCCGCGGCGATGGGCTTCGATCCTTTCACGGCGTTTGCGTCGCGCGCTCGACCGCGATCCACTGCACGGCGCCGCCGTCTTTGGTAGCTCTGTCTTCCTGCACGGGCCAAGCCGTTTGGCGGATTTTGGCCAAAGCGCCCACGGTTTTTACCTCGACATTTGGCAGGCAATCAGGCGCGGCACGCCGCTTGTCCGTGGGCACACGTACGGACTCGGGCTCGACCTTAACGACGTCATCGTCAAAACGCTCGACCGCCTCGACCCGGAGACCATGTACCGTGACGACGTAATGATTTACGACACGCTCAAACGCACCGGCGTTCCGATCTTTCGCTGCCTCAACCCAAAGGCCGTTGTAGTTACCCGTGGCGACCGCGCGCATTCCTTCAAGGAGTTCATGGAAAACCTCTACAAGCCCGGCTACGAAGGCAGCACCTACGACAAGCAATACACCATCTGCCCGCCGGCGGCGAAGAAAACGACGCGCAAATTCTCACGCCCCGTACGGCCCGCAACCAAGTAACGGTACTAGCAATTACGGTCACCGCCGTTGCTTCGGCGGTGATTTTCTTGCCAGGCGGAGCCGCGTCCGGTATAATCTGCTTGTTATTCAGCGGTAATTTTGCCGACTGAATTGTACATTCCATTCTCATTCCGGGGTAGCTCAGCGGTAGAGCGGGTGGCTGTTAACCACTAGGTCGCTGGTTCGAATCCAGTCCCCGGAGCCAAAAGCATATATTTTACAGGCTATCCAGTAAGCATTGACGCTACTGGATTTTTGCTATTGTAGCCAGCAGCTCGGCTATTTCATTATCACTCGATTCAATTATTACTGACCCACGGAAAACTTCTTTTTGGAGTAAGTCTTCTTGTTTCTGGGCAATCTCACGCAAACGTTCAATTGACCGAATGACGATATTGATTTCATGCCCGGCGAAATTATAAAAATATTCACCGGATGTATACTGTTGCTCTACCGCTAAAGGTAGAAAAATTAAGAGATCGATATCCGAATCAGGCCGATTGAGGCCTTTCGCCGTAGAGCCGTACAATACTATAGCCTTAACGTAAGCCTGGGCATGCAAGTACCATTGCTCGTTACGCAGTCCTTTTGCTATAAACTGCCTAGAGATTTGGATTGCTTGAGCTTTTGTGAGGGAAGTTTGCCTGTTCATTGATGCCCTGTATTATGCCAATATACGTCATCGAGGTTCAAGACCAGCAAGCTGAGCCAAGGCGTACTAGATAAAATCAGAACTGTTAATCCGGTTCTGATTTTTCGTATAGGTAGGCTGGAATTGAAACCCATTTAATGTTCGGTATTATATACTCAGACCATGAAACAGGTAGTTTTTATACACGGCGGGACAACCTTTTATGAGTACGAGAATTATCTTGATTTTCTCCGCTCGAAACCCGCTAGCATCAGTGGTCTGACCAGACAAAGGTTGTGGTTCGACCGGCTGCAAGAGGATTTGGGAGATGAATTCCATGTGTTAGCCCCGGCCATGCCCAATAGTACCAATGCAAATTATGATGAGTGGGCCATATGGTTTGGGCGCATCGCAGAGATGGTTGACGATAACGTTATTTTAGTTGGCCATTCTATGGGTGGCATATTTTTGGCGAAATATTTGTCTGAACATGATTTTCCGAAGAAAATTCGCGCCGTATTACTTGTAGCTGCACCTTATGAGGATGAGGCACATGAAGATCTGGCAAGCTTCAAGATAACAGGCGGATTAGAAAAATTTGCAGGCCAAGGCGGAGATATAATTTTCTACCATGGCACTGACGACATTGTTCCATTGAGCGAGTTGGAGTTGTATGAAAAATCTGTTCCAAAAGCGGAGGCGCACGAGCTTTCCGCCCAAGACCATTTCGTGAGGGAAGCATTTCCCGAAATCATAGAGACCATCAAGGGCTTATAGAGTCACTTCGCGAGTACGTTACCGGAATCTTTCTTTTATGAAAGCCTGGACATTAACGCGCAAGTCTATGCAAGGCCCTCTAAATAAAGTAGCATGGGCTGCGTATGAGTATTGTTCTAGACCTAATTATCCTAGTCCTGGTCCTTAGGCTTCAAGTCAAAAAGCGGCCGCTTTCCGGCTACACGCTGCCTTTGATCCTGGTGGCCCTGGGCATAGCTGAATTTGGCGAGTTCCTCTCGGGCAGCACGGAACAGCTCAAGGAGTTTATAAAAGGCCAGCACCCTTTTGTTTCGGTTATTGACAATAGAGCCGTCGCTGTCGCACTATCGGGAAGCCTGCTCATCGCAGTCGTTCTCGCGGCGGCCCGCGTTCCCACTATCCGACTATGGCGGCAAAACGGTCAATATTGGCGACAGGGAAATGTATGGACAGTTGTGTTGTGGATAGCATCAATAACGTTACATCTCACATATACCGCTATCGTTCCAGGAAAACTTGCGTCCAATGCGGCATTTGGCGATTTTGGCAGCGCGACTCTTATGCTCTACTTCGGCGCGTCGCTTATCACCCAGCGGATACTTTTAGGTATCCGCGCACGGCACATACCTATGCATGAAAACCATCCAATACATGAAGCGGGAAAGCTCAACTAGCTCATGACTATGGAGAACTTTAGCTCGAGACCGGTATGGGGGAGGCCGCTCCACGTATCGCTCATAACAGCAGTAGCCATGGGGCGCTTCGCCTGCCTCAAATTTCGGATCGGCGGCTTGCATCATGCTAGCGTATTTATCAACCGCCTTGAGTAACCCAGGCTCACAGTCTTACCGATTGATCACCGTAACTTTTTGCTATGCTAGGAGGACGTATGGAATTACTCGCATCAATCCGACCGGAAGACGTCGACCCTAAGTCTACGCGTTTCGATTACGCTACATTCACATCGCGGCCAGCGGCTAGGGTTATTCTATTTGATGGTGATAAAGTTGCCCTTATCTACGTCAGTAAGCACAACTACTATATGCTGCCCGGCGGCGGTATCGAAGACGAGGATGTAGCGGCCGGATTAGGCAGAGAAATCCTGGAAGAAGTTGGCTGCGAGGCAAAAATCGAACACGAAGTCGGCAGCATAGAAGTCTACTTCGACCGCTGGCATCAGAAACAGGTCGACTACTGCTACACGGCTCAAAAAATCAGCAGCCCGGATGCCAGCGCACGTACTGAATTTGAAGAGGAAGAGGGGCATCAGATCGTTTGGGCAGCCAACCTAGCGGAAGCAATTGAGTTAGTTGAGAAAGCAGCGCCAAAGGAGCGTGACGGTATGCTCGTAAGAGCGCGGGACTTGCTTTTTCTAAAGACACTCGCGGCAAAATAACTAACCTTTGAAGTATCAATGGACGTTTAAAGGCAACATCAGCCAAAAAAGCTCCGTTCGATTTTAGAAATCATCGGCATTTATAGTTGGCAATAACAAAAGCTACCGGTGCGCGTGCCGCCCAAAGGCTACAAATGTGTCGCTAGAAAAATCTAAAATAAAAAGCTGCAAAAACCAGAACGATCCCCACGTTCGAGGCCAGCCTTTCCCAGAAATGCTGCCTAAAGAACAAGACGTCCGTAGCTACAATAGCGGCTATCATAGCCAAGAGAAAAATCGCCGTCGCTGTGTGCTTTCCCATAGTTGAGAATATAGGTCTAAGTTCGTTCCGGGTCAAGCGTGGTATCAAAATGTAAAGACACGAACGGGTAGATGATTCATCGCAAAAAATTACGGGGTAACGAGGCGGGCCCCTTTGCCGCTACTCAGTTCGGGCTTGTAAGAACTGCGTCATTGCCGCGAAGGCGTGTTCGCCGTCGGCGTTGAAAGTGAATTGATATTCGTGCGGCAAACTTGGCGTGTGGTTTTGCGGATAGAATAGCGTCGTTACAGGAACGTTGAGTGACTCGAGCTTGCCCGCGAAGGGAACTGACTGCGCGTTCGTGAGCGGATCGCCGTTGCCGCCGCTTATGAACGTTGCGGGGAAATCCTTGCCCGCGTGATAATACGCCGACATTTGCCGGATGAGCGGGCTGGATTTGTCGCGCGTGCCGGTCAGCGCCCACACGGCCACGTCGTCGCCCCAGCCGATAATCTTCGGCAAATTCGGGCTGGGTTCTGTGAGGCTTTCCATTTTGTAAATGCCGCAGAACAACACGACGCCGGCCAGCTGCGAAGGAGCGAGCGAAGGTTTGATGTTCATTTCCTGCGCGTAGCTTGGGTTTGTCATTATGGCTGCCATTTGGCTGGAGAGCTGCGCGCCGGCCGAATCTCCTGCTAATACGACTTTGTCCGGATTGCCGTCGAAGCGTACGGCGTTGGCCTCAATATACGCATACGCGTCATTCAATTGGCGTACGGCTGTTGGATATTTCTTCTCGGGAGCCAAGGAATAATTAACCGCGACGACGATAAACCCTTTGCTGGCCAGCCGTTTAAAGTACGGCGCGTCGTCCTTCTTGTCGCCGGACAGCCATGCGCCGCCATGCGTCCAGACGACGATCGGCAGTTTGGCGTGTGTTTGTAATGCCGAGCTGGGAATGTACACGTCGAGCAAAGCATCCTTATCGTCCGCGTGATACTGCTGATTGGTGAGAACGGTAACCGAATAATTTGGAAGCGCCGCCTCCATCGACGCGA
The DNA here is from genome assembly GCA_036568905.1 of Saccharimonadales bacterium (SeqCode). Lineage (GTDB taxonomy): Bacteria > Patescibacteriota > Saccharimonadia > Saccharimonadales > UBA4665 > DATCRQ01. The sequence continues at coordinate 518,293 of DATCRQ010000001.1, forward strand.
GCCGTTGCCGGCCACCACGGTCAAATACCGAACGGATGATTAGCGCACCGGGCCACGGGCTCAAACGAAACGCGAGCGAAACGGCAACCACTAGCCCCACCACAACACCAACAATCCAAAGAACTATCTTTCTCCGATACCAGGCTGTCTTCGTTTTGGTTTTTGCATGCATGGCGCAATTTTGTATCCACTTTAAGTGTACTGCCAACCCGGAACAAAGTTCAAGGCCGCAAGCCAAGCTCCCTACGGACGCACGTAGCCGTTAGGCTCAGGTATCGGGCAAAGTGCATACACCGTGCCGCGCTGATCGCTGTCCATGACTAAGCAAAGATGATTGCTCCCGGCCGGACTGTTAGGGACGTTTACTAATTGGTACGTATCCGTCTGGTCAAGTTGCGGGCCGCCTACCGAATTGTCAGGACATTCTACGGCGCCCCATTGGCCGCTAACTACGTCGTTTAAATAACCCGCGAGACCCAAATCTCCGGTAGCAGCATATGCCGGGTTGTTCGGGTCCGCAGTAGGTTGCGACCAACCTTCCCGTATCGCATTAGGCGGTATAGACCAACCCTTCGGATTAATGGCACTGCAAGTCACAGACGTTTTGGGGACGCCCGCACTTGAGGAAGAATCGCCGCTACCGCAAGCGGCCAAAAGCGCCATTGCCGATACCGCGGCGCCAACAATGCCGACGCGGCTAGCACGTCGAGACCGAGCTTCAGCCTCGCGTCTGGATTGAATTTCAAGCATATACGCGATTATACACTCTTCACGACAACGTGCTGAGCGCTTACGGCGACGCACCGCCAAAACCGCATTAGCGTTACACCCCAAGAAGGCGTATAGTTAAAGGGAATGGAAATCAGATGAAACATCCTATCGGGCAAACCCGCAACGGAACGCAGGTGTACGTTGACCTCATAGGCTCGCAGGCCGCAAGGCACATTGCACAGCAACCGCAATTGCTGACGTTTGCAAAAGAGCTGCTTGAAAAAACGGCGGTGGAGGGCAGCGAAGCCAACATCGAGTACGACATGGGGCGCTCCGTAGGTTACAACTTCCTCGTTACGACAAAGGACACCGACACGATTCTCTACGCCCGCCCCGTCAAAGACGAGGTGTACACACGCTTCGTCAAAAACGGCAAACCTTTCTCCACGCGCTACGTAACCGTCACCTTGGTACAGAACGCCGACAACGACTACGAGCTGTCCGACATTTGGGTCGGCCGCCTCACGCCGCCCCGGCCGGGAAGCATCAACGAAACCGCCGAAAGCAGGCCGTACTGGTTACACCACGCATTCGTCTTGGACAGCCAGCCGCTGCAACTGCGTACCGTAACCAAAACATGTCCTTACTAGCTAAGCGGATTTGCTCCACACAAAATCTTTAGTAAGCTACTACCATGAACCAAGAACAGAAGTGCGTCGTAATCATCAACGAGCAAGATGCGCCGGGAGTCGCCGCCAATACTATCGCATGTTTGAGCTTTGGCCTTGGCGCAGTTTTTGCCGATGCCGTCGTAGCGCCCACGCCGGACAAAAACGGCGTGCCTCACGGCGGAATTATCGACAGGCCCGTTCCCATTTTGCGCGCCGACGGTGACACGATGCGGAGCATTTTTCTAAAGGCGCAGGATTCCGGCGTCCACGTCTTCGATATGAACAACAGAGCCCAAGAAGCGCACACGCTGGACGAATACAAAAGGCTGCTTGCGGAAACTGAAACCGAAGCGCTCAACTACGCAGGCATTGCGTTGTACGGGCCAAAGAAGGAAGTCAACAAGCTGACGGGAAATCTAAAACTATTTCGATAGAAAGCCGCTTTGCCGCGCATGACTACGTGCCTGGCGCAGTGGGGAAATTAGACGATATTATCGGCAACGCATATCAAGCCGATCCTTTCGAGAGTTTAGGGCATGAGATTCGCGTCATACCTTGGCCGCACCCTTCGGGCCGAAGCGCTTGGCTGCATACTCATCCAGACAAAGTCACAAAGGCTCTGGCGCTCTTGCAAAAACAGCCCGGCATTTACGAATCATAGATTTAATATTACATTACAAATTTAAACTATAAGCAAGTATACAGTATAAAACTATCCAGAACCAATTCTGTCAGGTATAATTATCGTATGAAGATAGTTGCAAAGGCCTTGATCACCGGCAAGCAGGGCGACATATTAGTATTGCGCAGGTCGGCTACGCATCCTCGTTTTGCGCATCATTTCGATTTTCCAGGCGGCGAAGTTGAGGCAAACGAAAGCCCTGCGCTGGCGGTAGCGCGTGAGGTCAAAGAAGAAACCGGCCTCACAATTGATCCTTCGGAGCTGAGCTTACTGTTCGACAAAAAAGTAGACGACGGGCTGAGGCACGTGCTTTTTATCGTCGAGCTTACCGTTACGCCGGACATTTCACTCAGCTGGGAGCACGATGATTACGCATGGTTCACCAAAAGCAAGCTGCTCACAGAGCCGCTGCCGAGCGGCGTGGACTCATATTATGCAGACGTTATAGAATGGCTAGGTACATATGAATAAGACTAAAGAAGCGGATGTGCCTACGATTAGTTTTAAGGCTAAGCTCGTTACGATTGGCTCGTGGACAGTTCTACAGCTGCCCGGGGAGGCAAGCGCGAAGCTTCCGTCGCGCGGGCAGGCAATGGTCGAGGGAACGTTCAACGGTCATCCGTTTCAAACGCCGCTCGAGCCTGACGGCAAGTGGAGCCATTGGTTTAGAGTCGATAAAAAGCTACTGGAAGCGACAAACGCGAACGTTGGCGATGTCATAACGCTCACGATTACGCCCATGAAAGATTGGCCGGAACCCGAAGTACCAGCGGACTTACAAAAGGCTCTCACGGCCACTCCGCAAGCCTTCGCGCTTTGGAAGCAGGTTACGCCCATGGCGCGTTGGGAATGGATCCGCTGGATTCGCTCAACCGGTCATGAAGAAACGCACAAAAGGCGCGTCGAGGTTGCGTGCTCGAAGCTTACGGCGGGCAAGCGCAGGCCGTGCTGCTGGAACCGTAACCTCAGCACCGAACCCTCCGTATCCAAAAACGGTATTCTTCTCGGACCTACGAAGTAAACGTAAAACGGCAGGGTTGTCCACAAAAAGAAGCGCGCGGCTTCTCGCCCGTACAGCATAGCGTGCTATAATGCCGCTATATGCTAATGCTTCAATAGGAGGCGCACGTGGCTACAAAAAGAGAAATGCGTTTGTTACGAAGGGCAGCGTATTTCGTAGCTGCACTCGCGGCCGTGGTCGTTGTAGGATTGCCGAATGTCGCTAACCGCGCATATGCTGCCCAGGTTACTTCGCGGAGTATCGAGATCAGCAACTCGGCAGTAAGCGCCACCGGCGTAACGTACCTCGTCACTATTACCGCGCCGACCGCCGCGCAAAGTATGGTCCTCGATTTCTGTATGAACAGCCCAATCATCAACGGCACGTGTACGACAACAAATGGCGTCAATGCGTCGGGCGCGACCTTCGCGAACGTGAGCAATATGAGCACGTGGAGCTTGGGCTCTGCAAGCGCTTCAACCGTAAAGCTCACCAGCGGCACCGCAACTACGGCCGGCCAAACGCTGTCGTTTTCTTTGAGCGGCATTACCAACCCGACCGTGAACGGTAGCTACTACGCCCGCATTTACACGTACACACACGCGGATTATGAGAGCACAGGCACCGCATACTCCGGCCCGACTTCCATTGGGTCTAACAACGACTACGGCGGATTCGCGTTATCGACGGCGAATACCGTTGGCATCAGCGCGACCGTTATGGAAACGTTGACGTTCTGCGTTTCGGGCGTTACGATGACGGCCGGCTGCGTTGGCATGACAACGCCGACGCTCGTCTTAGGGCACGGCTCGCCGCAGGTCATTGATTCCACGGCAACCGACACTGCCTCAGCCTATACACAGGTTTCTACGAATGCGCAATCCGGCGTCGCCGTACGCATGCAAAACAGCAACGCCTGCGGCGGCCTGAGCCGTGACGGCGGCGCAACGTGCGACATCGCTGCAGCCAATGGCGGCGCAGCTACGGCGCCGTCGGGCACAATTTCCCCAGGAAGCGCAGCATTCGGCATGTACGCTACGCCAGGCTCGGGCCTTACGGCGTCTAATCCATATGCAAGTGGTGGCAGCGCCTTTTACGGCATGGACACAACCGGCGGCAGCGGCGTCACGAGCACGTACGGCAGTCAAATAATGTCCTCAAGCGGCATCCTCAGCAATATCAACAGCACGTTGACCTTTGCCGCCAGCGCCGCCACAACCACGCCCGCCGGTGTCTACACGGCGACGATGACCTTAATCTGCACCGGCACATTCTAAACCGCTAAGCGTTTGAGAAACCGCACAAAGCTTGGCGCGCCAAATAAAACCTGCAACGCTATGATAAGGGCGTGGCCAACGCCGGGCACACGACGATTGTGCGCGCGTTCAATAAAACTGTCCTGCTTTGCCACGCGGCCATCGTACCAGCCGTAACGCGAGAGGATCCTTTGGCGTGCGGCCGCGTCGAGCTTGCCCAGCGAAGCAACGCATTGTTCAACCAAGCTTACGAACGCCGGGTTCTCTTCACGGTACAACGCGCCGATTGTCGTAGGCCGGTTCACCTTAGCGGCAATTAACACGATGCCTGCAATGTCGTTTGTCCGCGCGGCGTACACGTTGATCGCCGCCGAGGCGCCGGCGCTCACACCCACAAGGCCAACGGCTTTTCCTTCGGCGCGCAGAACGTCCACACGCGCAAGCAGCCGTGCAAACTTCGCGTCCCACGGCTCTTCGTCTGCCCAATTCATTTGGAAAAGCTCGGATTCTACGCCCCACATTCGCCACAATTTCGCAGCTGCACGTTGCAGGCCAGCACGCGTGTCGCCCAAGCCCGTAATGTAAATAAGGTGAAGTTTATGCATCCACTACGAGCATAGCACGATGCAGCGCAGGCTACCTCACGGCGACGAAAAGTTACTTGACAATATTTTCTAACAATAGTACCTTGTAGAAGAAAGGTACTATATGAACACCTCCAACGATTTTCTTACACTTCGCAAAGGTCTGCTCGAGCTTGTCGTGCTGAAGCTCATCGCTGCGCGTAAAGTGTACGCGGCAGACATTTTACAGCAGCTGGGCAAAACGGACTTCGCCACGCAAGAAGGGACGTTATATCCGCTGCTGAGCAAACTGCGTCGCGACAACCTCGTCGCTTACGAATGGGTTGAGTCCGACGCCGGTCCGCCGCGCAAATATTATTCCTTGGCCGATGACGGCAAAGTCCGCCTCAAGGAACTCGAAGCTTACTGGCAAAAAATTTCAACGACCATTAACGGCTTAGGAGCATAGCATGAAAAAGGTTGTAACAATCAATTTGAACGGACGCGCGTTTCAGCTCGAAGAAGACGGCTACGCCGCGTTGCAGGCTTACCTCAAGCAAGCGCAGAAAAAGTTGGCGCACGACCCGGAACGCGAGGATGTGCTGCACGACTTTGAGCAAGCTATCGCCGAAAAATGCGAGCAGTTTTTGAAGGACGATAAAACGGTTGTGACGGCCGGCGAAGTTTCGCAGATCATCGCCGATATGGGGCCTGTTGAAATCGCCGAGGAAAACGAAGCAGACGCCCCGAAGACCGACACGCCAAAACGTCTGTACCTCATCCGTGAAGGCGCAATCCTCGGCGGCGTATGCACCGGACTTGGCGCGTACTTCAACATCGACGTGAATGTCGTACGGCTCTTGTTCATCATTCTTGCGATTGTGACAAGTGGCTTGGGCGTCGTGATTTATCTTTTGATGATGTTCTTTTTGCCCGAGGCCGAAACTCCCGAAGAAAAAGCCTCCGCGCACGGCCAAGCCTACTCAGCCGCAGATTTACTAGAACGCGCGCGTTCAAAATACGCCGAACTGAGCAGCCGCGAACATTGGCAGGGCGTTGCCAAGCAGGCGAGCGCCGACGGCGAGCAGCTGCACGACGCATCGAAGGACATCTCAGGGCAAGTCTCAAAGTACGTTTCGGAAACGACGCGCCAAGCTTTGGAACATTCCCAGCCGGCTTTTACCAACGTTGGGCACGGCATCGGTAAACTGGCGCGCTTCGCCGTTCGTTGTTGGCTTGGCATCCTCACACTTATCGTTGCCAGTTTAAGCATCGCGTGGTTTGTCACGTTGTGGTCAATCATCGCCTCGAATCGTTTGTGGGGTTACACCATCGATCCGTCTTACTCGCGCTGGTTGTTTGGCTTGTGGGATTCATCGTGCTTCCTCATGCTCATCTTGCCGTTCTTCTCACTTTGGTTGCTCGGGTTGCGTGCTTTGCACAAGGATCGTACAATGCGCGCACGACGCCTCATGCAATACGGCGCCGGGGTCGGCTGGTGCGTGGCGATTGCGCTGACCATCGCCATTCCGCTGTGCTCGCCGCAACTTCGTAACTTTACGGATTGGAACAAAACCAAGAACGGCCGTTTGGACTTTGGCGCACGCGAATATTGCTACACCAAGAGTGCCCACAACGATTACCATTTCCGCGACTGCACGCAGTAAATCTTAGGCGCATCTCGTGTATGATAAAATCATGCAACGACAGCGCGCTTGGCAGGCGCTCACCAAAGTCCCCAAGCTCACCGCATTCTTTTGGGCTATCAAAATCTTGACGACAGGAATGGGCGAGGCCGTTTCGGATTACCTCACGCATCATGTAAACCCGTTTGTCGCCGTATTCATAGGATTCGTAGGATTTGTCGTAGCCATGGCCGTACAATTCTCACGAAAAAAGTACGTACCGTGGGCCTATTGGCTTGCTGCGTCGATGGTCGCAATCTTCGGCACTATGGCCGCAGACGGCTTGCACATACAGTTCGGCGTGCCGTACATCGCCTCTGCAATCTTCTACGCGTTCGTGCTGGCCGCGGTTTTCAGCGTGTGGCACAAGAGCGAGGGAACACTTGCGATTCACAGCATTCACACGCCTAAGCGTGAAACGTTTTACTGGCTTGCCGTACTTTCGACATTTGCAATGGGGACGGCGCTTGGCGACCTTACAGCTAACACATTTGGCCTTGGATATTTTGCCTCGGGGATTTTATTCACCGCAATCTTCGCCGCACCGGCCATAACGTTTTGGATACGGCGTGCGAATCCGGTGCTGACGTTTTGGCTTTGCTACATCATTACGCGGCCGCTCGGCGCATCGTTTGCCGACTGGGCCGGCGTGCCAAAAAGCTTTGGGGGCTTAAACCTGGGGCGAGGCACCGTAAGCCTGGCGCTCATTATTATCATTGCGATATTGGTGGGGATTATTTCCGTAACGCGTGCCGATGCGCAAAGCAAAGAAGCGTAGCGCCAGACATCCCGCTACGACATCGTGCGCGCAACGAGCAACGCGTCAAGTGCAATGATGCGTTCCGAGAGCACACGGTCGCGCATAATTTCGTAGGGAACCGTGACGTCCGCAGGGTTGTCGCCAAAGTTCTCAAAGCCAAACTGCTCTATGACGACTGCTGTCATTTGCGGATTGCTTGAACCCCATATTTCTGTCGGACGTTTCAAGTGCGCAGTCTCAACGAGGGAGGTGTACGTCCATAACGAGGTTATGAATCGGTGAAGTATGGACGTTGTCTCAGCCGTCTGAGCGGACTGTGCACCCATAGGCGCTTCGGCCGTCTTAGGCGTGAAGTTAATCATTGATGCACCGTAGGCATCGGGATTCGCTACCGTTAAGCGGTCAAACGAAAAGTAGTCACGCGTATAAACGCCGATATGTTTGGCGACCTCAAACCAATGCGCTTCGCCCAAGGGCAACCCACGCTCCGTCGCGTAGGCCGCAAGGTCACTGGCAGCCGCAATTTGTGCGGCGTCAGGCTTTTTTCTCCACAAAGGCACTCACGATTCCTTATTAAAATCAAAGCATATAATAACATAAAGATATTACTTATTCAACTACGCGTCCTGCGCCGCTGCAAAGTATACTCATATATATGATTGAATTATTGCTCGCCGAACTGGAACGTGCACAAAAAACGTATAAACCGAACGAGGCAGTACGAGCACGCTTGCGCGAGATAACGTTCGTGCCTGTGATCGGGCCGTTCCTCACAGGCAAAAGTACCGTTATGGCCGCGGCCGCACGGCTGGACCGCAGCTTTGGCCGCGTGCGCAGCTTTACGACGCGTGAGCGCCGCGCCGGTGAGCCTGAGGATTTGTACGAATTTTTGCCGCACACCGAGGCCACGTTGCGTAAAATCCTGAGTGAAGTCAACGCGCATGAGCTCGTCCAGTTCACGCTCCACCCGACGACAGGCGCGGCGTACGGCTCGCGCCTGTCGGCGTGGCATCGGCAGTTTATGATGCTCGACATCGTGCCGCACGCGCTTGAGGCAATGCGGTCGTTTGAGTTCAAAACGGTACGCCCGATCGCGCTTGCTGTGGATGCAAAGGAATGGACGGAGCGTTTGCATAGCCGTGAGGACGATGCCGAGGAGCGCATCAAACGCCTGCGCGAGGGAATCTCAAACGTCGAATGGTGCCTCGCGCACGACGTTGCCTGGCTCAACAACTCCAGCCGCACGCCCGAGGACGCCGCACGCCAACTCATTGCCATCGCCGAAGGAACGTCACGCGGCGACGCAAGCGGCGCAGCCGTTGCCGAAGGACTTCTCGAAATCCTCAAAGCAATGATATAGCCGCTACTTTTTGTCGGCGTAACTGTCCACCCACGCCATGACGTAGGCGAGGGAATCGCCGTTATCGATGTCGCCAGGCGTGAGCTGGGCAACGGCACGACGTGCAGCGGTTGGATCGGCAAGCGCTTCATACATCGCAAAGTAATCGTTGAACTGCGTTGGCCGCGCGCCGCCGAGTTCCTTATTCATAGCCCCAAGGTTCTGCAGCACGCGCGCCTTGTCGTCGCCAACGTAGGTGTGCGCCGGGCTCATCGGCACGAGCTCAATGCCCAGCTTCGCGTCGGCCGTCGGACTAAACCACGTTGCATAATCCAGTTTGCCGCCCCACAAATTCGCCACGATATCGTGCTGATAGCCGGCGTACTGCGGCTGCGACAAATCAATGTTGAGGTTCTGCGTAAGCGCACTGTTGGTTTCTTCTTGGTACAGCCAAAGCCCTTCATTTTCGAGGGAAGAGTCGCCGCTCACTTTGCCCCAACGGTAGATTGCCGCCCACGCCAGCACGGCTTCGGAGCTTGACTCTTGGTTGGCGCCGTCTGCAAATTGGCCGTAACCATCCGCCCATGAGTGTCCAAGATATTGATCAAACACGCGAAGCTTCGGGAAGTACTGCGTTTCGCTCGGCGAGGCAATGTCGCTGACAATCGTTTGAATCATTGCTTCGTGCTGCTTCATAAAGTTCGGATCGTGCTGCGCTACAACGCTTGCCGCGTAAATCATATACCCGTAATGGAATTGATGATCGTTAAATTCGTCGGAACCGTACGACGGCTGCACGCCAACGATACCTTTTATGATGTCGTCGTAGTAAAAATATTTCTCACTTTGCGTTTTGTAGCCGGACGGGTTGAGCCACAAATCAAGCTCGGCCGTAAGTTTGGCCTGCAAAGATTTTGCCTCAGCCGTTTGGCCGAGTTCATAGGCAAGGTTCACCAGGTTAGCCGCGCGATACATCGTTTTGCCGCCGTTGTAGCTGTCGCTTGCAAAGGTCGTATTAGCGATGTCGGTTTTGAGTTGCGCAACAACAGCAGCTTTGTCGCTCGACGTAAGGACGCCTAAGGACAAGTCCGTCTGTGGCGTGCCGCTGAGCGAATAAGCAAACGCGTTGCCGCTAAAGAACGTTTGTTCTCCTTCGAGGCCGAGCAGTTTGCCGTGCGCGCCCGTCTCGCCGTTCATTTGCCACGGCTGCAAGCCGAAGAACGTCGGCTGGCCGTCGGACGTTTTGACGTTGAGCGTCGTGGTCGTTTGGCCGTTCTTTTGCGTGTCGTAGGTAACTGACGTTGCCGTGACGGGTGAGCTGGCCGCGGCAAAATAATCGTTGGCGTTGGCGCCGGTTGGCAATACGAAGACGGCAAACGTCGCGTTGGCACCCGCCACCAACGTTGCGCTGCCCGTTCCCGAAGATTCCAACGTTGTGCCGCTCGACGCCCACATGCCGTACGCTTGGCCGCTCACTTTGAATAATAATTCGTTGGACGAAACGCGCTGCACCGTACCGCCGGCTGTCGTGAGCGTTGCCGTTTGGCCGCCGTTAATCGTGCCGAACATGTACGGCGAGCCTTCGGTCATGCGCGTCGTGGCAATTTCTGCGCCGGATTTTTGGAAGCTCTCAACCACCGACAAATCGTCATAGCTCTTCATCAGCGAAGCATCACTGGCAAAGGCAAGGTGCACGGCCGGCGTGTGCTCGGCGAATACGTCGTCGGCCGTAGCCGTGGGCGGCGCGTATGAAAGTTCGGCCGCCGTGTTGGAAACAGCATAGCTGAGCGGATAAGCAAAGACATCGTTGGAAGGCTTGGCGAAGACGAGGCCGCTAAACCATTTGTTAGTCGGCAGCGGCGCGTTGGCGTCAACGACATACGCCTTAGGATGCGTCGTTGGACTGCGATGCTGCAACGCTTGTACGGTGCTCGCAACGCTTTGGGCATTTACGCTGGAAGCGGTTGGCGCGCCAGACTTTTGCGGCCAAAACAAAAATGCCGCGACAGCCGCCACCGCGACAGCCGTAACAATCCAGCGGCCGCGCGCATGTTTCTTTGGAGTTTGCTCTGAGTCCGACTCGTCTACGAGTGCATCTTCTTCGAGGTCGTACTCGTCCATCCGTTCAGTATAGCACCCGCGCGCCGAACAGCTCAGCGGGCGAAGCCTATAAATTCTTCAGCCGGCGATATTCTCTGTGATACCAGTTGTTGAGGCTGTGCCAAAGCGTTGCATTGTTGAGTTGTAAGGTCGCTTTGGCCGGGCTGCTGTTGCCAGCTTGCAGTTGGTCGTAAGCCGTACTGTTGTTGATCGTCGCGGAAATGTCCACGCTCAAAATTGCGCCTTGTTGCAAGATATTGATTTCGCTGACGTTGGTCGTAAGCTTGGAACCGTTGGCGAGCGTAACTTGCATCGGCGTCGTGTCGTTTACCTCGCCGAATTGATGCGCAGTCATTTTGAACACGCCGTCAACTTGTAAGCTCGACGAATCCGTGAGCGTAGCAACTTCTTTGTCGGCCGGCACGAACGAGCCGAACGAGTAATCCACTTGCTGCACGCGGCCGGCTTTGGCGGCGCTGATGATGAGTTGGCCGTCGCTTGTCAGGCTCGACGTCAAATCAGCCGTCGTAATTTGGCCGTTTTCAAGCTCAGCCGTTAAGTCGCTGCTTTTCAAATAAAAGAGCGGCTCGCCAGCCGTCACGGCAGCGCCCGTTTGCACAAACTGCTGCGTAATGACGCCGGAGAATTCCGTGCCAACGCTGTACGTCGCCGATTGCACCGTTGCGCCCGGCGCGGTTACGTGCGCGGCCGAATAGTTTGAATAAATTACCAACGAAGCCGCCACAACAGCCAACACAATTAACCAGACGATTAACGCCCGCCATGCTTTTTTACTCACAATTTCGCTCCTGCTTGCTGCGGCACCAACGTTACGTCCGACGCCTTAAATTCTTTACGAAGTTCCCGATGCTCCCGCCACGCGATCACCATAAAACATCCAAACGTCACGGCGTTAATGCCGTTCCATATAATCGCCAACGAAAACGCCTGGCCCTGCGCGACCATGTTATAAACCGCCATAACCGTCGTAAACGTGAGGAACAAAAAGATGATAACTTGCGGCACGATGTAGTTAAACGGCGAATCCGCCGAACGGTTGCCCGTAACGTGCCATTTTTGCTTACGGCCGAGCATTGCGTTCCACACGCCTTGCACATAAATAGGGAACGATACGCTGGAAAGTACCAACGTCTCAAGCCGGAAACCGCCCATCGTATAAAACGCCACAAGAATTTGCAGGCCGTAAAAGCCCATGTAATACACAAACCACTGCCACAGCGTAATGTTCAAGTTCACCGGCGAAAGGTTAAAGAACACGTGCAGCGCCGGCAACGTCAGCAGCAAGCCGATGGCAATGCCTTGGAAGTAATACAAGCTCGTAAAAAGGTACTGCAATTTTTGGTCAAAGGCGAGCGGCGAGAAAAGCGGGTTGCGGCGGAAGAGAATCTCAAAGCCGCCCGTCGCCCAACGCAGCTGCTGCTTCGTGTATGCCTTGATGGTGTCAGGCGTGTCGCCAACGGCAAGGATGTCGGGGATAAAAACCGAACGGTAGCCGCGCTCGTGCAAGAGCAACGACGTCCAAATATCTTCGGAGAGTGAACCTTCGTACATGCCGCCCACGGCATCAACGGCCGAACGGCGAAAGATAACGTTCGTGCCCACGCAGAACGCCGCGTTAAAACGATTCTTGCCCGGCTGGATCAAACGGTAAAACACGCGCTGCATGTAACCTGCGCCGCGTGAAATCACATTGTGCAAGTTGCCGTAATGTTGCGGCGTCTGCACAAACGCGACTTCGGCCGAGGCGAAGAAGGGCAGCGTTTCGTACAAAAACATTGGGTCAGCCACGAAGTCCGCATCGAAGACGACAAAAAATTCGGCCTTTGAAACGTTTTGTAACGCGTAGTTGAGGTTGCCGGCTTTGTAAGCGCGGTGCTCCGGGCGGTTTACGTACTTCACGCCAATTTCGGCTGCCATGTCGCGGACCGTCTGGCGGCCGGATTCGTCGAGGATGTAGGTGTCATGCTTGCCGAGAATATCGCGCGCCGCGGTCGCCGTGCGGCGAATGGCTTCAACAGATTCACCGTAGGTTGGAATCAAAACGTCAACTGTCGCCTTACGGCCGTGAAGTTTCAGAATGCGCCGTTTGAGGCGGCGCCGCATAGCTTTATCTTCAATATGCAACTCACGCTCACGCTTGATTGCAATGTCCAGCTCCGGCGAGAAAACCTGTTCCTGCGCAGCATTGTAACGATAGTCACGAGGGTCGTGACCGCCGACAAGAATCGTCCACATAGCCATCGCGGCTTGGAACATCATAAACGCCTCGCAGAAAAGCACGACGATCCACGGTATAAAGTTGCCGCGGTTGGCGGGGTTGAAAATAAAACGGCCGTACTGGTAAATGCCGAACAGCGCGAGGCTCACGACCAAAACTTGCGAGGGGGCGTTCAAATGCGCCGTACTAAGGCGGCGCTCATGCGTTTGCTTGGATGAATTGTTGTCTGGCATGATGAACAATTAATGAACGGGGCACACTGAACTTTGTAGCGGATTTTACACCGCCCATTTCGACGGTATTATACCACGCATTGTAAAAAATACCAATATTTCTGTAATTATTCTTACAGCTTACTGCGAAAAGTTATGAAGAAAAGGCCAGATTGTTACGCAATAAGTTTGGAAATGTACTGGTGCAGCTTGCTACTTTCCATAGACGATAGCGTCGGACAACCTATACGCTCGGGTAACTCGTCGATGAAGTTACCGACGATGCCTTCGCCGCGCGGCTCCAAAATAAGTACCTTTGCGCGGCGATCGTGCGGCGCCATTTGCGTCGTCACCAATTTTTGCGCGACGAGCCGGTCGACGATGCCCGTAACGTTCGACGCGTCACAATGTAACGCCGTAGCCAAACGTCCCATCGTCGCTTCGCCGTTTTGAATGAGGCAAAGCGCGTATAACTGCGTTGGCGTAAGCTCGTGTGCCTCAGCTGCCGCGGCAATTGTCGCTTTGAGATGCGCGAGCAGGGCAAGTAAATCATCACATAGTTGCCGTGAATTCGTTTCCATGCTTTGATTATACTCTACATAGTTAATAATTGACAACCTCAAATATTTACGTATACTGCCTTTTAGTAACTAACGAAAAGGGAAGGTATGATCGAAAAAGTTCGACACAAAGGCTTGGCGCTCGCAGTGTTGGCAACCGGGCAGTTCATGGTGATCTTGGACGCGACGATTGTCAACGTGGCTTTGCCGGCCATTCAAAAGGCGCTTGGGTTTTCCAACGACGCGCAGTTGCAGTGGATTGTCACGGCGTACGCCTTGGCGTTCGGCGGGTTCCTGCTGCTGGGCGGACGGTTGGCCGACTTGTTTGGCCGCCGCAAAATGTTTATGAGCGGCGTCGCGTTGTTTGCGACGGCCTCACTTATCGGCGGTTTGTCGCAAAACCCGACGATGCTTATTGTGTTCCGCACGATTCAAGGCTTGGGCGGTGCGATGCTCGCACCGGCGGCGTTGTCACTCGTGCTCAACATCTTTAAGGAAGGGCACGAACGTAACCGCGCGCTTGGCGTATGGAGCATGGTGGCCGGCGGCGGTGGCGCCGTAGGGCTTTTGCTCGGCGGTCTATTGACGCAGTACGCCGACTGGCGCTGGATTTTCTTCATCAACGTGCCGATTGCGATTGGCGTGTTATTTGCCGCGAAGAAGTACGTTCCCGTGGCAGCCGCAACGCAAAAACAACGCGTTGACTATGTGGGTGCCGTAGCCGTTACGGCCAGCTTGATGTCACTCGTGTACGCGTTGGCCGAGGCCGCGCAAAAGGGTTGGGGCGCAAGCATTACGCTTGGAAGCTTCGCGGCTTCGATTGTCCTTATGGCCGCATTTGTCTTCAACGAAATGCGCGTCAAACACCCACTCATTAAGTTGAGTATCCTGAAGCGCCGCAACGTTACGGGCGGCACGCTCCTCGGCCTTTTGATGCCGGCCGCGCTCTTTGGCATGTTCTTCTATCTGTCGATTTACTTACAGCAGATTTTACACTACACGCCAACGAAGACCGGCCTCGCCGACGTACCGTTCACGCTCGCATTGATCCTCGTTGCCGGCACACTCAGCCCGCGCATCGCCAAGATCAACCCCAAACCGATTCTCGTTGGCGGCCCGCTGGTCGTGGGCGCCGGTCTGCTGTTCTTCTCACGTTTGCCGTTGCGCGCAAACTATTGGACGGACATTTTCCCGGGCATCATTCTGATGGGTGCCGGTATGGCAGCGTTCTTTGTGACCAACACGGTTGTCGCAACGACGGGCTCTTCGCGTGAGGAATCCGGCCTGGTTTCCGGCTTGCTTAACACAGGTCAGCAAATTGGCGGCGCCGTTGGACTTGCCGTGCTGAGCGTCGTCTCAACCGCAGCCACGAAGCACGCCATAGTTGCCGCACACGGCGCGCCAAGCGCCATCCCGGCTGCAACCGTGCACGGTTTCCAGCGCGGCTTCATCGTCGCCGTGGTGTTTACCGTTCTCTCAAGCTTGATCGCTTTGACGGTGCTCAAGGCAAAGAAACCGAGCCCGGCTCAAGCCGCTGGCGAACTCGAAGAAGAAGTCGAGGCAACTGCCGCCATCCCCGGCGTGTAGTTCTCGAAAACTTCATCGAGGCAAACAAAACGGGCCGCACGTGCGGCCCGTTTGCTGTATGGCGACGATCCGTGAAGCAAGGGCAGGGCGTTACCCTTTGGCGCGGATCGTCGTCAACCGTTTTGAACGCTTGAGGCTGCTGCGCAAATGCGCATTGCGGCCGGCGACCTTGCGCATAAAGCGCTCTCGGCGTGCCAGCTTCCTGACATTCACGCCGTCAAATTGCTGAGTAAAGTATTGCTGTTTCATGTTCTTAAACCCTCCAATATTATATTGGTACGCTCCAGTATGAAACGCGTCGCTGAGGATAAGCTTAACGTTCTTCAGGAAACAAAAGCTACGCGCTAGTCACCCGTAGAGCTTGAGCTCGTCGATGAGGTTGAGGCCGCCGGCATTGCCTGGCTCGTGCCGAGGACAAGGATGAAGTCGGCGTTTGGGTATTCCTTAGTAAGCGTGGCGTTAGTGGTCGCGATGGTCTTAAACTGGCTCTGCAAGTACGATTTGGTGTTCGGGTCTGCGTTGCTGGAATTGTCGATGAGCGTGTTGGCGGTCTGCGTTGGCGGCGAGTAATACGACGCCGTCGTCACCATGCCTTTAGCCGTCAGCGCCGTTGCTTCGGCGCGCGCGAGGCCGACCAAGTTGCCGGCGTTCACGACCACGACGTTAGCCGATTCCTTCACGAGCGGATTGCTCGACAGCAGCTTCTGGATGGCGTGCTGAATATCGCTGAAATCATCCAGCCCGGCCGCCGGAATCAACGCGTCCTGGCCGGTCGGCGAGCGGTAATTGGCGAGCAGCGTCGTGTTGGCGCCATTCAACGTGTTAATATTCACCGACGTAATGTTGTTGTCGTTGAGCTTTTTGGTGAGCGTGTAGAGCGTTTCGACTTCGTTGAGCTTCAAGTCGGTCGTGACATTGCTGCCCACGGCGTCAATGAGGTCGGCAACTTTGAACGGATTAGCGATAACCGATGCGGACGAGGCTTTGTCTTTGATTGCCATGACCATCCAACGCTGGTGCTCCGTGCGGTCGAAGTCGCTTTGCGGGAAACCGTACGAGCCGTAGGCGTCGCCGCGCGCGCGGGCGAGGTCGAGCGCTTCGATGCCGTTGAGCGTCTGCACGCCGTTCGCCAGCTTGAAGGCCTTGGAGCCGGGGAATGGCTGTGGGTCATACAAGCCGCGTGGGTCGGAACTCTGAATGTTCACCGTAATGCCGCCGAGTGCGTCAACCAAATCCTCAAAGGCGGTGTAATTCACCAACGAATAATAATCAATTGGGATGCCGAAGTTTTGATTGATGACGTACTCGAGCGCGCCCATGCCGCCGCTCGGATAACCGGGCGCACTAAACTTAGTGAGCGTGTTGGCAGCGTTGATCTTTTGATGCGTGCCCGCGAGACTGCCGCCGTTGTCCGGCAATTGCACCCACGTGTCGCGCGGGATGCTCAGCATAAATGCCGTGTCGGTGTGCGTGTCGATGCTCAGCACCATGATTGAGTCGGTGAGATCGCCACCGTTGGCTTGCTCGTCGGTGCGGTCAACCGAGTCGCCGCCAATCAAAATGTTCACACGGCCATCCTGGTTCTTCAAAGCGACCGGGTGGAAAACTTGCAGCAAGCTAAATGGGTTGGCGTCGTGCGTGAGCTTCGCGACATCGCGGTAAATGCGCCAGCCAAGCCAGCCGCCAATAACGCCGCCGATAATTATAAGCAGCGTAAGGATCGTGAGGACTTTTTTCTTCCAGCTAAGGCCTTTAAACCATCGCCAGCTAAAGCGGCGAGGCTTCTTAGGCGGCTTGTCGCCGCCCTTGCCGTCAGTGCCCGTGAAGCGCGGCGAGTAACTAAAGTTAGCAGCCGAAGGCGTGGCAGCGTGCTTTGGCGGCTCGCCGATAATCGATTTGATGGTTGGCGTTGCCGGCCGGGCAGGCGCAGCCGGTGCGCGGCGCAGCGTTTCGCGCAAATGCGGTTTTGGCGACGAGGCAGCACCGTGCATGGCAAGTTGCGGCCGCCGCGCGGGCCGACGTACATTATTGGAGGCAGATAAAGTTGCCTCACCACGATGCAAAGCAAACGGGCTCAAAGGACGCGGCCCTTGTGCTTTCGGCACACTAAAGCCATCAATATTCCGCGCTCTACGCGGTTCGTTTGGGCTGATTGGCATAATAACGTATTCATTATACCAACTTATGCTTTCATACAAAGCCCCATTTCTGCTGAGGAAATTGTATTATCAGCTATTTTATGACAATATAAACATGTGAAAGAACACTATCTGGGAGATCTTCGCGAGCGAGGAAGCCGGCTTGCCGGATTCGCTCTACTGGCCGCAGCGGCCACAGTTTATTACCCTTCGGAGCCGAGGCCCCGAAAGCCCAGCGAAGAAATAGTTATGGCGCTTGCTGACCGCGAAGTGGAGAGAGCTCAAGAAGCATCAGGCGAAGTGCTCACCGCTACAAAGACAACCGACGAAGCTGGCAACACAGTTTTTGAAGTCATGCCGGAAGCGCTCGAGCACCCAGGCGAACTTTAGTCCCCGGCGACGCCCGACGTCCGGCCGCGGAACGCGTGTGCCGCACGGACGGCCAAATAAATCGCAAACACCGCGCTCGTAATGAAAAAGCTCACCGGATACGGCGCGTAGTACGACACAAACAATCCGAACCACGTCACGAGCAAGGCAACAGCAACGGAAATACCAACGGCCGCGGCTGGGCGGCGGCTCAAACGTTCGGCAATTGCCGGCGGCGTGACGAGCAGGGCGAAGATGAGCAACACGCCAACGACTTGTACGGCAATCGCCGTTGTGACCGCCACGAGCAACATAAAGATTGCTCCGAGCGCGAGCACTGGCACGCCCTTTGCCTCGGCCACGTCTTCGTCGAGCGAGGCAAACAAAAGCGGGCGGTACACAATTGCCGTTGCGGCAAGGATCACCAATCCGGCGATTGCCGTAAAAATCACATCGCCTGTGCTAATGCCCAAAATCTCACCGAATAATAGTGAGTACGCCTCGGTCGCATAACCTTTGTACATGCTTATAAACAAGACGCCGAGGCCGAGCATAAACGCCAGCACCGTGCCAATCTGCACGTCGCGGCTCGCCGCTTTTCGCCCGAGGGCCGCCATCGCCAAACCGCCGCCGCCCGTAAACACCAAAAGCCCAACGAGCGGATTGAGGCCAACAAGAACCGCGCCCGCGGCGCCCGCAAAGCCAACGTGTGACAACGCGTGCGCCGCAAACGAACTTCGCCGCAAAACCACAAAGTATCCTACAACGCCCGCAACAATCGCCACGACCGTCCCGGCCTCAAACGCGTGCCGCATAAAGGCAAACTGCCACATCGTTCGAAAGTCGCTAACCAAGTTGAGCGAAAAACTGTCAGCCAAAATCATCGTAAGCCCTCCAGCAATTGCCACTCAAATCGGCTCGTCCGATTTGAGGAATCAGAATCGGGGTGACATCTGAAAATATTTTCCCAACGCGCGCAGTTCGCGGTACCAACGTCCGCGTTGTTTGAGCACGAGGGGAAAATATTTTCAGATGGCAGGACCCGGCCTAATCGTAAATTACTCATGAGGATGCGACGCCTCCTCAACGCCAAGGACGGCGACGCGGCCGCGAGAATCACGCAAAACTTCTACCGGCGCGCCGTACAACTTACTCAAACTTTCGGTCGTGACGATTTCGCTCGGCGTGCCCGTGGCGATTTTGCCCGCGGCAACGTACATGACGCGGTCGAGGACAGGCAAGAGCGGATTCAAATCGTGGGCAATCAACAATGCCGTCACGTTTTGCGTTCGCACCACATTTGCCACAAGCTGTACGAGGCTCGTCTCACGGCGGATGTCGAGGTTGGCCAAAGGCTCGTCCAAAAGCAACACCTCAGGCTCGCCAACCAACGCTTGCGCGAGGAAAACGCGTTGGAGTTCGCCGCCGCTCAATTGCCCGAGCGGGCGGTGTGCCAAACTCTCGGCGTCAACGGCCTTCAGAGCTTTCATCGAACGTTCACGTTCTTCGTCAGGGTTGCCGCCAAAGCCAAACTTATGCCCGCTCAAACCCAAACGCACCAGCTCCAACGCCTCAACGCTCATCTCTGAATCAATCGGACGGCGCTGCGGCACGTAACCGATCTTGGAAAATCCGCGCCGCGGCGTACTACCCAAAACTTCAACGGTGCCGTGCGACGGTTTCAAAAGCCCGAGCAAAATTTTAAAGAGCGTGGTTTTGCCCGCGCCGTTTGGGCCGAGCACGCCAACGAACTCGCCGCGCATAATCTCAAAATCCGCGCCGCTCCAAATCGTTTTGCCTGGATAGTGCACGCCTAAACTTCGCGCAACGATCACGGCGTCATTAGATTGCTCTGAAGGTTTCGCGGCCAAAGAATTGCTCATTACGATCCCAGTTTACTCGCGTTCAGCGCGTTCTCCAATTGCATCAGCTCGCCGTTCATCCAATCCTGAAAGCTCGTGTCCGGCGGCTGGATCGTTTCCGTAATGCCAACGATAGGAATGTTCTGCGTGGCCGCGAGGCTCTTCATGTTTTCGGTGAGCGGCGTGACGGTCTGCTCATTATATATAAGCACGCGGGGCTGATTGCTTTGCAATTGCTGCTGGAACGTTGCGACGCTGGACGTTGGCGGGTCGTTGCCTTCGGCGACGGCTTCGATGAATGGTTGCGGGGAAATGAGGTTGAGGCCGGCGGCGTTGGCGAGGTACGCAAAGATGTCCTCGGTTGCCGCAACTTTTGTGCCGCCAAATTGTTGTTTGATTGAGGCAATACGGTTTTGGTACGGCTGTAACGATTTCTGCAACGAAGCAAGCTGCGCCTCAAAGTACGCTTTTTGCGACGGCTCCAACGAAATAAGGTCGCTATCCATCTGCACAATCACTTTGTTAACGTACGCCGGATTGTACCAAAAGTGCGGATTGTCGCCGTCCTTTTTGCCGAGCAACGTTGCAACGTTCAACGTTTTGCGTTGAGGATTCGACGATGAGCTGAGCAATTTGTCGCCCCACGAATCGTAGCCTGCGCCGTTCAAAATAACGTAGTTTGCCGTGGTGAAGGCGCGCGCCGTTTTGGTGTTGCTTTCGTATTCGTGCGGATCGGCGTTGGGGTCGGACACGACGCTCGTCACGTTCACTTTGTTGCCGCCAAGCTGAGAAACGAGGCTGCCCCAAAAATTTTCGCCGGCCACAATCTGCAGCTTATTATTTGACGAATCCGTTGGCCTTGCCGTAACCAAAGCAAACGCGCCAACGGCCACGATCGCTACGACAACAAGCCAAAGCAAACGATGCAATTGATGATTTTTCGTAATGTTCATGTTGAAGATTATCGGCGGCAATCATAATTTCTGCAAATTCGTCGCAAATCACTCAAGATTCTGCAACGCTCTGTTCAAATAGGCCGGGGTCCTATCGTCCAAAAAATATTTTTCATCGTGCTCAAACAGCGCGGATAAAGTACCGCGAACTGCGCGCGTTGAAAAACATTTTTTGGACGCCACCCCGCTTTTATCTTGCGCGGTTGAGGCGCGGGCCGTTTTTGGTGCGGTCGGTTTCGTCCTCGATTTCGTGGCCCACGATTTCTTCCAACAAATCTTCGATGGTTACGATGCCTACGATCTTGTCGTCGCGTTCAACGGGCAACAAATGCGTGCCGCCGTTGATGAACTTGCGGAACATCGTGTCGAGCGCCGTCATGCTGCCAACGACTTGCGAAGGATATAGTGGCACGTCGTCTACGCGGCGCGGCTCGTTGTCAAAGTCTTCGTCCACCAAGTCTTTCATGAGCAAAATGCCGTAGCACGTTGTGCGTTGCGCGTTGAGGACGGGGATGCGGCTCCAGCCGTTTGCTTTGATTTCGTCGAGGCGTGCGGCGTTAAGTTCGTCGTTCGGCTGCAGCCAATACACGCTTCGTATCTCAGTCATGATATCGCGCACGCGCTTTTCGCTCAGGCTCAGCGCGCCGCGCATGATTTCAACCTCATCCTCGTCAAGCTCGCTGGTTTCGTTTTGCAAATGTTCGGTGAGGACGAGGCCAAGCTCATGACGGCTTTGCAGCTCAACGCGTTCACGGCCGAAAAGTTTATCGAGTAATAATTGCATTGGCTTAGCGACCGGATAGGTTATAAAAATCATCACGTACAAAACGGTTGAAAAACGGCTGAAGTAAGCAAGGGCGGCGCGGGCGAACAATGCCTGGGGCATGATTTCGCCGAAGACTACGATAAGCAGCGTACTGGCGATGCCGGCGACGAGACCGTTAAAGTGCGCATCGAGCACCAACGATGTCGCGGAAATCACCGCAACGTTGGACAGCAAAATTGCCGCGAGCGTGAGGTGCGTATTGCGGCGGAACGGCAGCGCGCGGCGCGCCTGGGAATTGCCGAGGGAAGCTTTGCGCCGTAAATCCGCAAGATCCAACGACATCAACGCAACGTTGAGGCCGGAACAAATCGCCGAAAACAGCACAAGCGCGGCAACGGCAAACAAAGTTTCTAAGGCTGAATTACTCATAATAAAACCTTATTGTAGCAAACCTGTGACTCCGGCGGAACGATGCGCTACAATACGCATATGGTTTTCGTTATGATGCGCTGGTGGTACACCCGCGGCTGGGCACTTTGCCTCACGCGGACACAAGCGCGCGGGCGCCGCGTGGCACAAAACTTCTCAGCCGGGCAAATTTTGGGGAGCCTTTTTGCGCCGTGGCGGCAAATCGTGGCGGGTGGCGGGCGAAATATCCAGGAACGGCTGCAGGACGCGGTGAGCAACGGCGTCTCACGGCTCGTTGGATTTGTGATCCGCTTTTTCGTACTACTCGCTTCGGGCGTCATATTTATTGGCATCGGCGTTTTTGGCGTCGTTGAAGTTGTGGCGTGGCCGCTCGTGCCGTTGGCGTTGGCCGTTTGCCTCGTACGCGGAGTAACAGGATGAACAACAATACGTATCAGCTCAACCTTAAAAGTATTCGTGCCCGCAAGGCGCGTTTGGCAAAGGCGATCGGCGACGGCGGCGAGCGGGCGGCCGCAACTTTTGCCGTACTGCTCGCTGTCGGCGGTTGTTATGCGTTGTGGAGCGGAGCGACTGTCTCGAAGCATGTTGATTTCTTGGCGATCGCATTGGCTGCGGCGTGTGCGATGCTCGCGGCGTGGCACCGTTACGATCTTGCGGAGTTGCCGCGGGCGGCGGGTGCCGACATGCAGCTCGACAACGTCTTATCCAAAGAGGTTCTGGCTGAGATGCGCGAGCCTGTAACGCCGCAATCATTGTGGCGCATCGTAAGCAAAGATTTCCGCGGACATTTTATAACCAACCATTTGTTGTTCGACCGAACGCTTGCCGCAGCGCTGCCCAACGAACCTGCTGCAATGGCGGCCGTCTGGGATCACGCGCTGGCGCTGGCACACGATACGGCAACCGAACTGGACGCTGCCATCTTGCTTGCCGCGTTGCTGCTCTCTTCGCCGCAAATCATGCACGAAATGGCACAGGACAAAATCGGTGAAGCCGATATCCATGAAATTGTCGCTTGGCTTGAGCGCGAGCTGGCCGAGATGCGCCGGCCAAAGAAAAACTTCGGCGGCATTGGCCGCGACTGGACAAGCGGTTTTACGCCAACGCTCGAGCGTTTTGGCGAACCGATTAGCCGTTACGTTGAGGCCGCGGGCGGCAGCCTGCCGTTTTCCGCGCATGAGCATTTGCTGCAAGGCGTCGTGAGCAACCTCGCCGGCAACATGAGCGTGGCCATTATCGGCGAAGCCGGCAGCGGCAAGACAACGTTCGTTGACCTCGTTGCCGAACGTTTGCTCGAAGGCAAAGCGCCGAGCCTGCGCTACTATCAAATCATCAAGCTCAGCGCGTCGGCCATCGTCTCCGCCGCGGGCGGGCAACTCGAAAAACTTATGCTGCAATTGTTCGGCGAGGCAATCCACGCCCGCAACATCATTTTGTTCCTCGACGACGCGCAAGTCTTCTTCAGCAACGGTGTCGGTGCGTTCGACATGAGCCAGCTGTTGCAACCAATTCTCCAAAACCGTCGCCTCAAAATCATCGCCGCCTTCACGCCGGACGAATGGCAATATTTGCGCACGCACAACCAGGCGTTGGCCGGCTCGTTCGCAACCGTCACGCTTGAAGAACCGAGCGCCGACGACGTACGCACGGTCGTCGAGGTCGCCGCCACAACGCTTGAAATGCGCAACCCTCACACGCTTGTTACCTACAGCGCGGTGCGCGAGGCAATCCGTTTGAGCGGCCAATATTTGCAGGAGGACGCCTATCCTGGCAAAGCCGTCGGCTTGCTTGAGCAATCGCTGCCGTATTCCGACAACGGCTTAATTTCGGCACACACCGTCCAAACGGCTCTGGAAAAAATGCGCGGCCTTAAGGTCGCGGCTTCCGAAGCACCCGAGGCAAACGTATTGCTCAACCTCGAATCGCTCATTCATCAAAGGATGATCAACCAAACCAAAGCCGTTGGCCTCGTTGCCAGCGCGCTGCGCCGCGGCCGGGCGGGCGTCGCCAATCCCAAACGGCCGGTCGGCAGCTTTTTGTTCCTCGGCCCGACGGGCGTCGGTAAAACCGAGTTGGCACGAAGTTTGGCGGCAGTGTACTTTGGCTCTGAAAAACAGATGATCCGTTTGGACATGACAGAATTCCAAGCGCCGGACGACGTGCGTCGTTTGCTTGCCGCAGGCAGCCAGCACGAGCGAAGCCTGCTGCAACAAATTCGCGAGCAGCCGTTTGCCGTGGTCTTGCTCGACGAAATTGAAAAGGCGCATCCCAACATTTTGAACCTGCTACTGCAATTGCTCGATGAAGGCCGTTTAACCGACGACGCCGGGCATCCGGCCTCGTTCCGCAGTGCGATTATCATTGCCACGAGCAACGCCGGCGCCGTGGACATCGCACGGCAAGTACAAACGGCCGGCAACCTCGATGGCTTTGAGAAACCGCTCATTGACAAACTTATCAGCCAAGGACAGTTCAAGCCCGAACTCGTCAACCGCTTCGACGAAGTCGTACTGTTCCGGCCGCTCAACGAGCAAGAGCTTACGCAAGTCGCAGGGCTTATGCTTGGCGAAGTGAACGAAACGCTCGCCGCGCAAAACATTCGCGTTGAGCTTACGCCCGAGGCGTTGGCCTTGATCGCCAAAGAAGGTTACCAACCGGAATTCGGTGCGCGCCCGATGCGCCACATCATCCAAAAGACCGTCGAGAACGCCGTCGCCGTGCGCATTTTGCAAGGGCAGGCCGGGCCGGGCACAACCATTACACTCGACGTCCCGGATCTCCAGGCGACAGGCGCTTGAGTTCCCGCCAGCAGATCAAATCTGTTACAATCAACTCATGCAGCAAAACTCCAATAACTCTATTGAATTTGAACGGACTTTTTTGGCCAAAGAGGTTCCTGCCGAGCTGCGCAGCTCGTTGCCGGAACGCATGGTCGACGTATATTTTCCGGACGATTTAGGCGTGCACCCGCAACTGCGTGCGCGCCGCCGCGGGCAAACGTACGAGATCACCAAGAAGACGCCGATCGTAAACGGCGATGTCTCGCAGCAGCTTGAGCAAACGATTCCGCTCGGCAGCGGCGAGTTTGCTTCGCTCATTACCGGCCACACGCGCCTCGTAGAAAAGGACCGGTACAAAGTGTACATTGGTACATTTGAAGCCGAGGTCGATGTCTTCAGCGGCGAACTCGAAGGCCTCGTTTTGATTGACTTTGAGTTTGCCTCAAAGGAAGCGATGGACGCGTTTGTAATGCCTGCCGTTTGCCTCGCCGAAGTCACGCAGGAAAATTTTGTGGCCGGCGGATTGTTGGCCGGGCGCGCCTACGCCGACATCGCCAAAGACCTTGCGCGTTTCAACTACCAGCCGCTGCACGTCGCTTAAAAGGGGAGACATTTTGAACTCACAATCAACGCCGGCAACCGTCATCGAACGCGAAAAACGCATCGTGCAAAAACTTGCCGGGTTACCGGACGAAACATCGATTGTTTTCAACGACAAAGGCTGGGACAGCCGCGTGTACAGCGTCGGCGGCGGCACATTCTTCGTGAAGTTCCCGCGCTCCGAAAAAATCCGCGGACGTTACGCGCAGGAAATTGACGCACTCAAGCTCGCCGCAACGAGCGGCAAAGTCGCCGTCCCGAAGGTTGTCTGGCAACACCCGCGCAACGATTACTTCGGCTACGAAGGCGTGCGGGGCGAACAACTCAGCACAATCGTTGCAAGCCTGGACGACAAAATAAAGCAGAGCATCGGCGCTACGCTCGGCGAATTCCTGCGCGATTTTCACCAGAAAAAATTGCCCGGCGCACGCACGGCAGATGCGGCGAAGGAAATTGCCCAGCTTCAGGACTGGTACGCGCCAAGCGCATCCCTCATCAAACAAACATTCTCAGAAGGGGAACGGCAAACGTTGGAACGCCTCGTGCACGAGGCGTGGCCAAAACGGTTCGCAGGGTTTAGCGGCAAACTTGTGCTTTGCCATAACGATTTAGGCTTTGCGAACATTTTGCTTACCGAAGGCAACCGCGTGGGCGTCATAGATTTTGGCGATGTCGCTTACGGCGATGAGTCCAAAGATTTTATTGGCTTCACGGATACAACCATCTTCGAGGCAGCGCTCAAAGCCTACGGCGACGGCGAAGGGCTTCGCGGCAAAATAGCATTGCGGCTCGATGTGCGGCAAATCATTATCCTTACCGCCGCCATCGGCAAACACGATGAGCCAACGGTCAAGCAGACGCTCGCAAGTCTCAGAGAAATCATCGCCCGAAGCTAAACAACAATCTCCCGATAAGCGCAGGGGAATCTACAGCAAATCTTTGCCAAGCTGTCGTATACTGGTTATAAGAAACGAGGTGAACAAGGTGAAACTAGTTGTACAAATCTCTTGTCTGAACGAAGAGAAAACACTGCCGGCCGTTTTGGATTCGATTCCAAAGAAGATCGCCGGCATTGACGACATCGAAGTTTTGGTGATTGACGACGGCTGCACCGACGGCACCGTTGCCGTTGCCAAACAGCACGGCGTCAAACAGTTTGTGTACCACGCCAACAACAAAGGTTTGGCCAGCGGCTTTCGCGACGGTTTGCACCGGTCGTTGGAACTTGGCGCGGATATTATTGTGCACACCGACGGCGACAACCAGTACCCGCAGGAAAAGATCGGCGAGCTTGTGCGGCCAATCTTGGAAGGCCGCGCCGACCTCGTCATCGCCGACCGGCAAGTTAAAAAAATCCAGCACTTTTCGCCGACAAAAAAGTTCTTTCAGAACTTTGGCACGCGTGTCTTGAACGCCGCGGCTGGCACCAAAGTCCCCGACGCGCCGAGCGGTTTCAGAGCTTACTCACGCGACGCGGCGATGAAACTCAACGTGGTCACGCGCTTTAGCTATGCCATGGAAACGATCATCCAAGCCGGCAACAAAGGCATGGCCGTCGTCAGCATTCCGATCAAAACGAACCCCAAGACGCGTGAATCACGCCTCTTCAAAAGCAACTGGCAGCACATGCGCAAGTCCGGCTCGGCCATCGTGCGCGCGTACATTATGTACAAACCGTACGTCATCTTTTTGTCGCTCGGCGTGTTTTTGCTGGTGCTCGGCTTGGTGCCGTTTGCGCGATGGCTGTATTTTGAGCATTTCGACCGCGTGCACGGCTTGCGCCACATTCAATCGCTTTTGGCCGGCTGCGTGTTGCTCATCGCCTCGTTTATTTCATTTACCTTAGGCATCGTGGCCGACCTCATTCGCATCAACCGCGTATTGATCGAGGAAAACCTCGAGCATGCCAAGCACGTGCGCTTTGACAAATAACGTTTAGCTCTGGCGTTCGAGTTTTTCTAAGTACGCTGCCGCTTCTTGCACCGAACGGAATTGTGGCACGCCTTGTTTGGCATATTTCATAATCCAACGGCGATGCCAAAGTACTTGGGCGAAGGCGTCGGACTTTGCGCCGCCGTCGTAGTTGTGCGTTTCACGGTAGCGAATGTATTTTTGGTGTGTGCTCCAATGCGGAATCACAATGGCGTCCGGCTTCAGCCAATAGTTTGAGGCACCGACGATCCAAAGCCCGAGGCTTTTGGCTTGCTGTGTCACGACGTCGCTACGCGAGTCAATCATGATGATGTCTTCGCCGCTGCGCAGCCACCATTGGCCGGCCGGCGCAGCATTAGCTCCGCACCACAAAACGTCGCCGTCAATCCAATGCGGCTCGGTTTGGTTCTTCACGAAGTGAGTCTTGCCCGAGCCAGACGGGCCAAGGATAAAAAAGCCGCGCTTGTGCGTACGATATTGCTCAGTAATCTTGTTCCAATACGCCGTACCGTCGGCAAACACCAATGGCGTTTCAAAAGGAAGCAGTTTGGAGTAGTCCATGTCTGGATTATAACAGCTTAGTAATATTTGCCGCCGCGCTCAATAAGAATGGGCGAGAGCGCGTGATGCGCGGCGTTGTTGACGTGCACGACGACGGAGTTCGGCCAATACCAGCTGCTGTCGCTGCGCGAGATAAACGTAAAGACGCCGCCGCCAGCCACGAACATTACGAGCACGGCGAAGGCCACGATCGGTTTCGCAACGCGCCAAGATCGTCTGCGTAACGCAAGACTAAACGCTCGCCCGAGCACCGCGGCAAACGGCAAGAGCACCGGCAACAAATAGCGTCCGTTAATGGCAACGGGCTGGCCAGTCTTCAAATAATCTTTGAAATTGTCGAGCCACAGCGTGCCACAATAACACACAGTCAGCAACAAAAAGAAGACGAGAAACGCATTGCCGCGCAGCAACCGCCGCCACTCAAGCGCCAGTACAAACGCCGAACTAAATGTGAGGATGATGGCCGCAAGGCTCGGCAACGGCAACGGAACATAATTGGTGTAATTGCCGTTGATTGCGAAGAACAACCGATAGTACAGGCCAAAGAACCATTCGCCGGTAAACTTAATCGGGCTCTTGGAAGCCGTCACGGACTTCTTTTGCGCGTCGTTATAATTGCGGTTCCACGGCCCGTAATTCAAACAATCCTTTACGCTCAGCACTTGGCCGCAATCCGGAATCGGGTTGTGGTAATCAACCATGTTCACGACGTAGCGCTGCGAAAAAAGTCCGGCGCTAAGCAAAACGAGCGCGCAAAGCCCAACGCGCAAAGCTTTTGAAAGTCCGCGGAAGCCTTCGGCAAAAGCGCGCCACAAGCCTTTGAGTTCTGAGCGGAAAAAGTACCACGCCGCGCCGAGGACAAACACGCACACGGCAACGAAGATCGGCAAATACGCGTACTTCACGATGCTCGCGAGCAGGCACAAACTCAAAAGCAACAAAACTTTGCGCGCGTCCACGCGTTTTGCGCGCAAACTTTCGTAGACGTCAAACGTCAGCCAACACGTCAGAGCAACCAAAGGAAACACCAAATCGTCGTAATTAATTTGCGCGGCCAGCTGCGGCACAATCGGGATGAGCACCATAATCCAAATGCTCACATTTGCCAGCGGCCGCGAAATCTTTGCCCGCAAAAGCAACTTATAAAAGAGATAAAGCCCGAAGCCGAAGGACGCAACGTCGATCAGCCTAAGAATAATTACTTGTGCGGCTTGCGCGTGTACAAACAGCGCAATCAAACGGTACGGAAAACTCATTAAGTAGTGGTAAAAGTACGACGGGTCGCGGGTAATGGCGCCGAACGAATACGTGCTGGCCGGCGCGTTATTGATAAACGGCGACCAATGGTGCGAGTAAAACCTTATAAGGCCGAAGTGAAATTGCTCGTCAAAAGCCTGCGGATACTTTGCCGACAGCGCGATCCACAAACTCTCGAACGCAAAAAACACCATCGCGCCAACGAAAAACTTTTGGCTGCGAAGCACGCGGGTCACATTTTGCGCAAACTGCTTCATCTTTAATCAAGATTATACACGTTCGCAGCTTGAGGCAAGCTGCAGGTTGTTGCCTCGGGGCGTCGAAACCGTAACATTTTATGACAAAGGCGCACAGACCTCGTTTCGCCTTGCTGTCCTCATAAGTTCCGCGTGCTATGATTGACGTATGAAACGCCGCCTCAAATTGTTCCTCGGGCCGATTATCTTGTTGGCGACGGTTGCTGTCATTGCGCGCTATCTTTCAGAGCATACGTACTTGCTGACAAGGCTGGCGCACACGCCGCTGAAGACCATCGTGCTGGTTATCCTCATAGATTTCTTTGCGTTTGCCTCGGGCATTTTGATTCTGCGCGCGACGGCTGCGATGTACGGCAAAAACCTCACGTGGCGTGACAATTTTTTGGTGAGCGCGTATTCCTCGCTCATAAATTTCTTCGGGCCAGGGCAAAGTGGGCCGGCGGTGCGCGGCGCGTATTTGAAGAAACGCGTTGGGCTCAAAATCAAAGATTATACGTTTGCCTCGATCGTCTACTACGTTTGCTTTGCCGTGCTGAGCGGACTGCTTGTGTTGGCCGGGCAAGCGCCGTGGTGGCTTACGGCGTTGACCGTTATCATCCTCGGCATTGCGAGCGTTTTGGTCGTAAAGCGCGTGATGCAAAAACGTCTGAAGGAAGAGAAGAGCGTTGTACGGCCGGCGAGCGTGGGCTGGATTTTTGTGGCGACGGCGCTGCAAATGCTCACGCAGATTTTGTTGTATAGCGTTGAGCTGCACGCCGTGACGCACATGCACTTTGCGCAGGTTTTGACGTACACGGGCGTTGCCAACTTCGCCTTGTTTGTGGCGTTGACGCCGGGAGCGATTGGCATCCGCGAGTCATTCCTCGTCTTCAGCGAAAAGTTGCATCATATTAGCAGCGCGGCAATCGTGAGTGCCAACATTATTGACCGCGGCGTGTACATCTTGTTCCTCGGCGTGTTGTTTGTTTTCGTGTTGGCGTTGCACGCCAAGGAACGCATTGCCGGCAAGCCAAACGCCGCGCAATCTTCCACGGACGTTGAGTAACTCTTGAGGCAAAGTACGGTATAGTAAGGACATGAATTTGCTCGACGTTGCGATTCTGATTGCCTTGATTGTGGCGATGTGGCACGGCATTGGCCTCGGCCTTGTGCGGCAGCTCGGCTCAACGGTTGGACTCGTAGGAGGATTGTTCCTCGGCGCCTTTCTCGAGACAAAGCTCACGCATTTGGCGCACACGCCAACGACGCGTGCCGCGCTGGCGTTGGTTGTCATTTGGGGTGTTGCTGCGTTATGTTGGAGTGCGGGCGAGTGGCTTGGTGCGTTGTTGAAGTATGAGCTGCGCGGGCAGCTTATCAACCGTTTGGACGGCGCGCTTGGGTCGATCATTGGCGGCATAACGTTGTTGCTGGCCGTGTGGCTTGGCGCGTCGGTGTTTGGCAACGCACCGCTCACTGCATTGAAGCAACAGATTCATACTTCACGCATCGTGGCGACGCTCAACAGTGAGCTGCCGGCAGTGCCGAACTTGCTTGGGCGCATTGGCAACATCATTGAACCGAACAGTTTCCCGCAAGTCTTCACCGGGCTGGAGCCGAGCGTCAGCACCAACGCGCCACTGCCAAATATCGGTGAGTTGAACGCCGCCGTCGCGGCCGACCAAGCTTCTGTCGTAAAGATCGTAGGCAACGGTTGCGGCGGCATTGTTGAAGGCTCCGGCTTTGTGGCAGGGAACGGGCTTGTCGCCACCAACGCGCACGTCGTAGCCGGCGTTGCGCATCCGGAAGTTTTGGACGGGAACGGCATGCACGACGCGACCGTCGTGTGGTTTGACCCCAACCTCGACTTTGCCGTACTTCGCGTAAGCAACCTCAAAGGTGCGCCGCTCACCATCGACACCAAAGCCGCCAGCAACGGCACGGCCGCAGCCGTGCTCGGCTATCCCGGCGACGGCAGCTTCACGGCCGGCGCCGCGTTGGTGCTTGAACAATTTGAAGCCGTTGGCCGCAACATTTACAACCAAGGCCAAACCACACGCAGCGTCTACTCCATCAAAGCAACCGTGCGGCCGGGAAATTCTGGCGGCCCGCTCGTAGAAAAAGACGGCGACGTCATTGGCGTTGTCTTTGCCGAATCCACCACGAACAATCAAGTCGGCTACGCGCTTGCCGCCAACGCCGTGCATAGCGAACTCGCCCAAGCCTCCTCGCGCACCGCGGCCGTTGGCACCGGCGCGTGTGCAGAATAACACCCCCCTGGCAGCAACTGTTTGACAAAAGACCAAAGTAAGAATAAAACATTCTGTACGACCGTAATGGAGAGCTAAGGTGTTGTCAAAACTTTTAACCCCTGAACTAAAAGCCCGACGGCTCACGAACGCAAGCGAAAGGGCGATGAGGACTCTTGCAAAACGTTGCGCAGCTGCCGTCATTTATGATCCGCGCGGCGAATCACCCTGGCAGGAAGCCAGCAAAAAAGAACGGAACGCGCAGCAGTCGATACAACAGCGTCTGCTTCCCGGGTCAGAAAGAGAACAAAGGCCGTTCCTTCCCGGCACGGACCTAAAAATCCTGGCCCTCACCGCACGCCAACAAAAAGATTCCAAACATCACAGCGCAAGTGTCAGGCTGTGGAGAGACGTAGCTAGTTACCCAAGGCATTACGATGTTGCCGTGGCATCCGGCGATTATTTTCCTACTGCCGCGGGCGTTGCGGGAAAAGATGGCTTCTTCTTTAGGCTTCAGCCAAACAACTTTATTGACATCGACGTGCTTCCGCCCGAAAAGGCATGGCGCGAGGCCGGGGCAAGACTCAAACGAGTAGAATTAAGCGCCGCCGCTGTCGTAGCTTTGTCTGTAAGCACGTGCACCGGCGCAAACTTCGACCCGGAACTCGAACGCATGGCAAAGCTCCACAACAAATGGAGCGTTTTCCTTGGCGAAGAATCGGTGGTTGAAGCCTCTGAGCTTTGGGAAGCAACCCCGCCTTCCGAGATACAAGCACTACTCGCCCAGCCAGTGCTACAGCCACACGACGCTATCGCTTGAGCTTCTTCGGCACAATACGGTATACTGTGGCGTAATGACAAAAACATCTTCGACGAAGAAGCCGCACGACGCGGCGAGGGCAGAGCAAAGCGCCTCGAAGCCTACGGAGGTTTCACAAAAGGTGAATATCACGAAGCTGGCGCGGTTCATCCCGTGGCTGCTCGTCGTGGGAGGTTTTATTGGCCTCGTTTGTTCGTTTGTTATTTCGTACGACGAATGGCGGCTGCTGCAAAACCACAACTTCGTGCCGTCGTGCAACCTCAACCCGGTTATTAGTTGCGGCTCCGTGATGCAGTCCAAGCAAGCGCATCTTTTTGGTTTCCCGAATCCGTTCATCGGCCTTATGGCGTTTCCTGTGCTTATTACGATGGGCATGGCGATGTTCGCCGGTGCAAAGTTTAAACGTTGGTTTTGGCTGGGATTGCAGACGGCAAGCAGCCTGGCGTTGATCTTCATACATTGGCTGTTCTTTGAAACGGTGTACCGCATCCACGCGCTGTGCCCGTACTGCATGGGCGCGTGGGTTGTGACGATTACGACGTTTTGGTACGTCACGTTGTACAACATGGAAACTGGCGCTATTGATATGAGCAGTCCCGGGCGTGCCAAATTCGCCGCGTTCCTACGGCGGCATCACCTCGATATTTTGGTGCTGTGGTTTTTGATTATCGCCGGCCTCATTCTGAAGCATTTCTGGTATTATTACGGTAAGCATCTGTAAAACAAAGAAGGTCAAACATGGCATCGTCGCGAAACCAACTCTTGCGCAAGGGTGTTGAAGCGCCGGCACTATTTCTTGGGCGAACGGTCGTTGCAGCGCAATATGTAGCCTCGGCCGTACCCGCGGGCAAGGTCTTAAAAAAGACAGGCGATTATTGGCACATGCTCGGCCCAGGCCTTACTACCGGCGCGAGCGACGACGATCCGTCGGGCATTGCAACCTACTCGCAAACCGGCGCGCAGTTTGGCTACCATCTTTTATGGTTGAGTCCGTGGACGTTTCCGTTGATGGCCGTCGTGCAGGAAATGTGTGCGCGTATCGGGCTGGTGACTGGCCGCGGCTTGGCCGGCAACATCCGCACATTCTTCAGCAAAAAGGTGTTGTACGCTTGCACGCTTTTGCTGTTTGCTGCCAACACGTTAAACATCGGTGCGGACATTGGTGCCATGGCCAAAGCCGTGCAGCTGCTCAACCCGCACCTTAACTTCAGTATGCTCGTCGTTGCGATTACCATGTTTAGCATGCTGCTGCAAATATTTACGCCGTACGTGCGCTACGCGAAATATCTCAAGTGGCTGGCAATGGTGCTGTTCAGCTACGTCTTCTCGGCGATCTTAGCGCACCTTAATTGGCATACCGTTTTGTCGCACGCGTTCGTGCCGCATGTCGCTTTTAATAAGAGCACGATGTTTTTGATCTGCGCCATTTTAGGTACGACCATCTCGCCATATTTATTCTTCTGGCAAACGAGCCAAGAAGTTGAGGAGCAAATCCTGCAAGGCAAAACCACCGTGCGCCAACGCCAAGCCGTGACGACCAAAGACGAAGTACGCAGTATGCGCGTTGATGTTTGGGCCGGTATGCTGCTCAGCAACATGGTAATGTTCTTTATCATCGCGGCTTGCGGCGGCATTTTGTTTCCGCACGGCATCACCAATATTCAAACGTCGGCGCAGGCCGCCGAAGCGCTCAGGCCGTTTGCCGGCAACGCCACGTACTTTTTGTTTGCCGGCGGCATTATTGGCACCGGGCTTTTGGCGATTCCGGTTTTGGCCGGCTCCAGCAGCTACGCTTTGAGCGAAAGCTTGCACTGGAAGGAAGGCTTGTACCAAAAGCTCGACGGCGCCTACGCGTTCTACGGCATCATCATGATTTCCATGCTCGTTGGCCTCGGCATCAACTTCCTAGGCATTGACCCGATCAAGGCATTGATTTACTCCGCCGTCGGCAACGGCCTCGTGGCACCGATTGTCCTGTTACTCATCGTGCTCATCGCCAGCAACAAAAAAATTATGGGGCATTGGGTGAACAAACGCACCAGCACAATTATCGGCTGGGCAACAACCGTCTTAATGACGATCGCCGGCGTCGCGGCGATCGTATCGTTGTTCTAAGCTCTGCAGGTCATTGGCATACGGCACTTTGTTTGATGCCATATCAGCTAACTCTCGATGCGCAGCAACACCGCATCACTTAAGTCCTCTGCCAGTTGCGACTTACGGATCTTATTAGCCGATGCCAATCAATACGCTGACGGAACTTAGGCGAACATTTAGTAGAAGGCCGGCAGAGAAAAACCTATTCGTGACGTAATGCGTCAACAGGGTCTTTGCGTGCCGCCTTAATAGCCGGTGCGGCGCCAAAGACAACGCCAATGACAATAGAGATGAGCGTCGCCCAAATCATCGCCTGCCACGCATAAATCGGCTTGTACGACGTGTACGTGCGAATGCAAAACGTTACGATTGCCGACACGGCCACCCCAAGTACGCCACCGAACGCGCCAAGCACCAACGCTTCGAGCGTAAATTGTCCGAGGATTTGGCGGTTCGTAGCGCCCACGGCTTTGCGTACGCCGATTTCGTGCATACGTTCCGTGACGGACACGAGCATGATATTCATAATGCCGACGCCACCAACTAGCAAGGCAATCGCCGCCACAGCCGCGATGAGCGTCGTGAGCAAATCGAGCACATTGCCGCTATCAGCCACCGCCTGCTGTTGGTCTAGGACGCTGAAATTTTGATCGCCATGCCGCTCGGCTGTCAGCTTTGTTTTAATTGCAGCGATTGTAGCCTTCGTGGCCTTGGCGTCGGCTGGTTTGGCCAGAACCGTGTAATATTGCAACGTGTTGTTCGTAAGTTGCTCGGCCGTGGCATCAGGAATAAAAATGGCGTCGTTAAAATCGGCTGTACCGCTCAAAGGCGTCGAAGTGAAGTTATCAAACACGCCCCCTACGATAAACGTTTGGCCGCGGAAGGTGAACGTATTGCCCAGCGGCGCGGTCTGTTGGAACAAATCGTTGGCAACTCCTTGGCCGATAACCGCGACTTCAGTGCCCTCGGCCGCAGGCCCAAAGAAACTGCCCGAGGAAATCTTCTGGTTAAGCACAGAGGGTAGGTCAGCGTCCGTAGCAATGACGAGCGCGTTCGGTAACGTTACGTTCGTTGGCCCGGTTGTTGCTTGCACGGCACCAGAAACAATGCCCAGCGGCGCGGCATTCTTCACGCCGGGCGAACTCTGCACGGCCGCAGCATCTGCCGGCAATAGACCGCTAAGGCTGCTGAGGCCGAAAAGCAAATCAGAATTTGCAAGGCCCTTAATGCCGTTTGGCTTTTGTACGGCGCCCGGCCGAACCGTAATGAGGTCGCTGCCGTATTGGTTTGATTGCTGCACGATTTGCTGCTTGATGCCGTCGCCCAAACCTACCACCGTCACCACGGCCACGATTCCCACGATGACACCAAACATCGTCAGCAAACTGCGGCCTTTCTTTGCCCTAAGGCTCATCACCGCCATCTTGAGGTTGCCGCGTGCCGCGCTCATTTCGTCGCCCTCGCTGCGCGTTTTTTGCGTGAGGTTTTCTTGGCCGAGGAACCTTTTGGTGTCTTGGCCTTGGTTGTCTTTGTAGGGATGTGCTTCATGAGTGTGGAAACGCCGGCGAGGTCGTCTTCTTCGGTTTTCACCGGCAACGTGTACATAACCTTACGCGCCGTGGCGGCAATCTCGCCCAAAGCCGTTTGCTCGTCGTGGACGATTGCGCCGTCGTGCATGTACACGACGCGCGTGGCGTAGCGCGTCAGCTCGGGGTTGTGCGTCACGAAGAGGATCGTGTTGCCAGAGTTGTGAATTTCTGCGAGGAGTTCCATCACCAACAGGGAACTGGCGCTGTCGAGGTTGCCCGTAGGCTCGTCAGCAATAATAATCTTTGGATTGTTGACGAGCGCGCGGGCAATCGCCGCACACTGCGCCTGGCCGCCGCTGAGTTGGCTCGGCATGTAATATTCGCGGTCGGTAAGGCCGACACGCTCAAGCATGTTCGCCGCTTGCTTTAGCCGACGATTCGCCGACATACCTTTATACGCCAAAGGCAACGCCACGTTTTCCAAAACCGTAAGGCGCGGCAAAAGGTTGAACGATTGGAACACGAAGCCTACGGTGTCGCGGCGCAGTTTGGCCTGCTGGTTGGAACGCAAACGCGCGACATTGCGCGAGTTTAAATCGTACGCGCCAAACGTTGGCCGGTCGAGCAGCCCGATAATGTTCATAAGCGTAGACTTGCCGCAGCCGCTCGGGCCCATCACGGCCACAAATTCGCCGGCTTCGATTTGCAGCGATACTTCGTCAAGCGCCACGTTCGTCGCGTCGCCAAAGCCGTAGAGCCGGCTCACGTTTTGTAAATCGATGATTGCCATTAATCGTAGTGTACCCTCGAGTGCAAAGGCAACGCAAGGTGTTTTTTGCCACATTCGCGAAATTTTTGCGGTATAATGCAGTCATCTTTCTTGGAGAGATGCAAGAGTGGTTGAATTGGCACGCCTGGAACGCGTGTATGGCCGCAAGGTCATCCAGGGTTCGAATCCCTGTCTCTCCGCCAAACCGAATGCCGAAGAAATCTTCGGCATTTTGTATAATCAAACGTATGGCGAAAAAAGTTATCATCTTCCACGGCACAGACGGCAACCCTAACGCTGCGTGGTACCAATGGCTCGGCGGGCAATTGAAGGCGCGCGGCTACGGCGTTGCAATCCCGCATTACCCCACGCTCAACAAAGAGCCAATCGAAACGTTTTTGCCAAAGGTGTTGGCCGCGCACAAGTTCGACGGAGAAACGGTTGTCGTTGGACATTCCGGCGGCGCGGCGTTTTTGCTCAGCCTTTTGGAACACGTTGGCGTGCAACTTGCACAGGCCTTTCTCGTCGCAGGCTACGCGACACCGCCGAACACCAACGACGAGCCGGTTCTGCAAACTTCCTACGATTGGCAAAAGATTAAGGCGCACGTACGCGAATTTTACTTCGTCAACTCCATCAACGACCCGTACGGCTGCGACGACAAGCAAGGCCGCCTCATGTTCGACCACCTTGGCGGTACGCAAATCGTCAAAAACGAAGGCCACTTCGGCTCGCCCAAACAAGACTATCCAACGTTTGAACTTTTAGACAAGCTGATACACTAAAACGCGCCGCAGGCCACGGCGCGTTGGTTCATCTTCTAACTAAAAATTATTGCTTTGCGGCGCTGATGTTTACCATCCAGTTGATGCCAAACTTATCAGTAAAAATACCGAACGTGTCGCCCCAAAATTGCTTGGCGAGCGGCATCATTACCTTGCCGCCTTCACTCAAGCCGTTGAAATATTTCGTAAGCAACGCTTCGTCGGTGCCGGCCAAAGAGAGATTGACGCTGTCGCCGAAGTTGACGGTTGCACCCGGGCGCGTGTCGCTGGCCATAAAGCTCAGCACGTCGTTGGTGAGCGTGGAGTGCATCACTTTGTTTTTGTAATCTTCCGGCGTTGACGGATCGCTGGCTTCACTAAAACGGCTGATGTGTAAATCGCCGCCCAGCACACTTTTGTAGAAGTTCATCGCTTCTTCGCAGTTGCCGCTAAAGTTTAAGTACGGTAAGAGTTGGCATTGTTGGTTCATACTGCTTATGATACACCTTCGCTTACGTTTGCTAAAATAGAAGGAGCAAGGAGGCCTCTTATGAAACTTACAAAATATGAACACGCGTGCATTGTCGTTGAAGAGCAAGGACAATCGTTGGTGATCGATCCGGGCAACTACACGCGCGAGCTAGGGAACTTGCAAAACGTTACGGCCGTTGTCTTCACACACGTGCATGGCGACCATTACGGTGCGCAAAACTTAGCTGCCATCCTCAAGGCAAATCCCAACGCCAAAATCTTCGGCACGCACGAAGTCGCAGCGGCCGGGCAAAGCGTTACGGCCGTAGACGCCGGGCAAAGCGTCGAGGTCGGGCCGTTCAAGCTCGAGTTCTTCGGCGGCCACCACGCGTTCGTCTTCAAAGACACGCCGCAGAACGAAAACGTGGGCGTCATGATCAACGACCGTTTGTATTATCCGGGTGATTCGTTCGACACGCCAAACGGCAAGCCAATTGAAATCCTCGCGTTGCCTGTAAGCGGCCCGTGGATGAAAATCGGCGAAGCACTAGAGTTCATCGAAGCGATAAAACCCTCGAAGCTTTGTGTACCGACGCACGATCTCATGCTTTCGGACATCGGCGCAAAGATCTACGAGGAACGAATGGCGAGCGTCAGCGCGGAATCCGGCGCCACGTTCAAACCTTGGAAGCCGGGCGAGAGTATCGAAGCTTAAGGCGACTTTCAGAATTTAAAACGGACTTACAACGGCCGGGGAATCCCTCGGCCGTTGTACTTTTCATAGCGCCGGGCTTACGCGAACGCCGCGTCAACGTCGCTGGAATGTACAATCGTACCGAGCTTATCATCCTTCAACGCGTCCACAACGCTAAACGCAGCGTCGTAAACCTGCAGCTGCACTTCAACGTTTTCTTTGCCCGCAGCCTGAAGGATTTCGAGGCACTTTTGGTCCACGGCTTTGAAGCGTTCGTAATCGGCAAGCATGGTTGAGGCGGAAATCTCGGCGTAGCGTTTGGCGTTTGGATCTTTTGCCGGGTCGGCATCGTATACGCCGTTGAACTTCGTAGATTTGAGGGCAACGCTTTCGAGTTCCGGATGCGCTTTGGCTTGCCACAGCGCATATTCGACCACTGCGGCGTCGGTTGTTTGGCCGCCTTTGCCGCTGCCGCCGGCCATAAGGACCACTTTGCCTTCGCGAAACGCGGTTTGCACGAGTTCGACGTCGTATTCTTTGATTTCGCCAAGCTCGATGTCTTCAAAGACGGAATTCGGCGCGGCGAAAATCACGTGCGGCACGCCGGCGTCCTTGAGCGCAGCGGCAAGCATGATCGTGTTGTCAACGGTCGAACGGCGGCCAATCACGTCGGCATATTTTGCGATCGCGCTGTCTTCGCCGAATTGTGCGCGAATGTTCTCCCCGCGCCCAAAACCGTCCGGCACATTGCCGCCGCCGGAGACAACCAAAAGGCCGAAGGCGTTAAGTTCTTTGGCGCGGGCTTGTACCTCACTAATGCGCGTCGCCGCTTTTTTGAGAGCTGTAGCAGTCCACCGTTCGCCTTTGACGTCGGTGAGAAGTTCGCCTGACTGCTTGAGATGCACGACGCGCTGCTTCATCGCCAGCCACTGTAACGTCCGATGCTCTGAAAGTCAAATAGAAAATATAATGAAGCACGGCGCAGTGCCGTAAGGCAAGCGTTCACGCGCGGTGAGGATGTCGGGCGAGCTTTTTTACAAAAATCTCGCCAGCCACCTCGCCGGCTCCACTTCGGGAGGGTGACTTGCCTTACGGCACTGCGCCGTGCTTCATCAGCCTTATTCATTTTTTGAGTTATTATATGAACATGATTAAGATTTACTCCTGGAACGTCAACGGCATCCGCGCCGTCATCAAAAAAGATTTGTGGAAGCCATTTGTTGAGGCAGAGCAGCCGGACATCATTTGCTTGCAAGAAACCAAAGCCCAGCAAGGCCAAGCCGAAGTCGTGCCCGACGGCTACGAAGAATATTGGAACTCGGCCGAAAAGCCCGGTTATTCCGGCACGGCCATCTTCAGCAAGATCAAACCCATCGCCGTCATCAACGGCTTTCCTGAAGACATTATCAAAAAATTCAAAGTAACCGGCGACGTCTACGGCGACCCGAACAAAGAAGGCAGAGTGATCGCCGCAGAGTTTGAAAAGTTCTTCGTCGTCACGGTTTATACGCCAAATGCCAAAGACGACCTCTCAAGAATTCCTTTGCGCGAAAAACATTGGGACCCGGCGTTCCTCGCATACTGCAAATCGTTGGAGGCCAAAAAGCCCGTCGTGTTCTGCGGCGACCTCAACGTTGCGCATACCGAAGATGACCTTGCAAATCCAAAACCAAACCGCGGCAAAAAGGGCTTCACGGACGAAGAACGGCGCGGCTTTCAAAACTTTTTGGACGCCGGCTTCGTTGACACTTTGAGAATCTTCAAGCAAGGAAATGGCTTTTACACCTGGTGGTCGCACTTTGCCAACGCCCGCGCAAGGAACGTCGGCTGGCGCATCGATTACTTTCTCGTTTCCAACGTTTTGAAATCGAAAGTGAAGGCCGCCGAGATCCATCCAAAAGTTATGGGCTCCGACCATTGTCCGATAAGTGTTACACTTGACGTATGAACGCCGACTCCAACGACTCCAACGACTCCAACACCACGCTCGCGCAAATCAAAGAAGAAATTGCGGTATATCTCAAAGAACGCGGCTGGGCAAAATTGGAACCGCGTGACCTTGCGATTTCTATCGTCCTTGAAGCTTCGGAGCTGCTCGAGCATTTTCAGTGGAGCGACGATCAAAATATAGAGGCCAAGCGCGAAAGAATCATGCACGAATTTGGCGACACTCTCAACTACATGTTGGAGTTTGCCATGATGATGGACTTCGACGTCACTTCGGCATGGCGCGAGAAGCTTGCACTCGTTAAGGCAAAATATCCGACAAGCGTGTTCAACGAAGGCAAGACACACAATAACGAAGCGTATCAAAAAATCAAACAATCTTATCGTGCAAACGAAAAGGCCGGATCGTGAGTAGCAATGACGTTGGCGTCGCAAACCTAAAACCTTGTACGTTGGTATTTTTGCGTCGCGGCGATGAAATTTTGTTGGCGATGAAAAAGCGCGGCTTTGGCGTTGGCAAATGGAACGGTGCCGGCGGCAAAGTTGAGCCCGGGGAAAGCATCGAGCAGGCAATGATCCGCGAATGTGAAGAAGAGATCGGCGTCACGCCGCTGCAGTTTCATAAGGTCGCCGTGCAGGATTTCCGCGGCGTTATCAAGGGAGAGCCGTGGGCAAACCTCGGCCACACATTCATTTGCGATACGTGGCGCGGCGAGCCAAAAGAAACCGAGGAAATGGCGCCCAAATGGTTCAAGGTTTCCGAAATCCCTTACGACCAAATGTGGCAAGATGACAAACTTTGGCTGCCCCTGGTTCTTGAGGGCAAGTTGCTCGAAACGATCTTCACCTTCGACGAGCAGGATAACATGCTGACGCAAGACATCCGTGTTGTTGAACGCTTGCAAGCGTAATGAAAACCGTCGTTGTCCTTTACGGCTTTTGTGAGGGCAAACGCGTGGGACGAAAGTTCCACGATTGTCTACGGCTCGCGGGTTTTGAGGTTATTGAAGATGCCTCGAAAGCCGACGTTATCGTTGCCCATTCTGGCGGCTGCTTTCTCGTGCCGGAGAAAACGAAGGCAAAACTTGCCCTGCTTATCGGCGTACCGGTTGGGCCGGCGAAATCTTTGCCGCAACACTGGCTCCGTAAAATTGCAATGGACGTTTCGCTGCATTGGCGCGAACACGCAATGAGGGCATGGCTCGCCAAGACGTTTTGGAACGGTATGTATTTTTGGAAGATTTCTACTGACCTCAAAATGTTGCGGGCGCTAAAATCAAACGATATTTTTATACCAAGCGATTCACAAACCGTCCTTATTCACAACAAAGGCGACGGATCTTCTTTGAAGGACGCGCACACGCTTTCGCCGCGGGCAATCTCGTACGAATTGCCCGGACAGCACGATGATTTGTGGGACAACCCAAAACCGTACATTACGCTCATCGAAGAGAACTTGCTACAATAAGGTCATGAACGAGGATTTTTGGCAACGCCAAGACGCTGCGAAGCCGCTCTTCCCGGATTTGCTTTGGAGCCGGCCCGAGAACCGCTCGGCCGCAGGCAAACTGCTAATTGCCGGCGGCAACGCGCACGAATTTGCCGCGCCGGGCGAAGCGTACAACGAAGCAGCCAAAGCCGGCGTCGGCACAGCGCGCGTGTTGCTGCCGGACGCTTTGCAAAAAACCGTCGGCCCGATTTTAGAAGCCGGTGAGTTCGCGCCTAGCACTAAAACCAGCGGCAGCTTCAGCCAAAAAGCTTTGGACGATTTCCTCGTCCAAGGTAACTGGGCGGATGGCGTGTTGCTGGCCGGCGACTTTGGCCGCAACGCCGAAACAGCGATCTTGCTCGAAAAATTCCTCGCACATCATCACGGCCAAATAACCTTAACACGGGACGCCTGCGACTACGCCAGCAGCGCGCCGTACACCGTTTTGCAACGCGCCGACACGTTACTCGTGTTGAGCTTGAGCCAACTCCAACGCCTCGGCATCGCCGCGAAAGTCCATACACCCATAACCTTTGGGATGGATCTGCTGCGGCTCGTTGCGTGGCTGCACGATTTTACGTTGACACACAAGCCGTTCATTATTACAAAGCATTTGGATACTATTTTCGTTGCCGTGGACGGGCAGGTGAGCACCACGAAACTCGCCGGAGACCTTGCCGTGTGGCGCGTCAAAACCGCCGCCCACGCTGCTGTCTGGTGGCTGCAAAATCCAACGAAGCCGTTTGAGTCCCTTACGACAGCCGTAGTTCAAGACGCGCAATTGCCGCAAAACGCTTCGTAATTGCGACAGCATCGCAACGGTAGAAAATTATTGCGACCTATTTGCAGAAACTCTTTCGTTGCGCAAAGCTGTATGCATGTCATACGATACCCTCAACGTTTTGTCCGAGGAGCTATGTCTCGAGACGTTCGAGCGAAACGTCCAAAGCCTCGCCGTTCCCGTGACGGCAGAGAACGGCTTTAGCACCGCTCAGCCAAATGGAATCCCCGACGAAGCAATCTTGCGTAGCCAACCCTGCGACGGCGCGCCAGGATTTTATGGGGTTCCACTTACGCATTGGACGTTGGCAACGCTCGCCAATTACGTCATGTTATTACACGACAGCAAAGAAAATGCCTTCAAACCAACGATCGTTACGCCGTCAACCGATCCGGCGTTTCCTAACCACGCAACTGTAACACGCATCGAAAGTCCTTACGGTGGACGCGGCCTCGGCAAAGGACAGCATGCTGCAACTTCAATCTCGGCACAGACGCGTGCGCCGGGATTTGGCAGCCACAACTCCAACGTCGTAGTCGCCGGTGAGCCGGGTCACTTTGGCTCATTACTTATAGGGGCAAGGGATCAGCGCTTTGCCAACGAGCTTATTGCACGCGGCGACGCTGCCGCTGACGGCTTGCTCAGCTCGGGGCCCGGCATTACCGGTGCCATGTCGAGCCGTGGCCTCTCCAACGTTCCGTCGCG
This sequence comes from Saccharimonadales bacterium (SeqCode), assembly GCA_036568905.1. Classification (GTDB taxonomy): domain Bacteria; phylum Patescibacteriota; class Saccharimonadia; order Saccharimonadales; family UBA4665; genus DATCRQ01. The sequence continues at coordinate 561,853 of DATCRQ010000001.1, forward strand.
CACGATGACGGTCGACCTTTCACACCAAGCGCCGATGCTATATTGGCATGAGAGAATGGTCGGTGAGGACGGCACGCCAGTCAAACCCGACCACCCAAACGCCGTAAAGCTTCTCCTCGGCGGCGCCATGCACGTGCTCGGCCAACGTGGCGTTGATGACGCAAAGCGGCTCACCGCGACACTCACCCAAAGAAGCGCTTATGGAAACTGAGCCGCCCACGCTGCACGATCCGTTTGCCGAGGCAGGTGCCGAAGAGGTGGCCAGCCCATTCGCCACCTTGGCTGCGACCTTTGAACGCTACCGCAACGGCGAAATCCAAGATGACACACAGCTGGATGCCTTGGTCGGCGAAGTAGAAGCCCAATTTTTGGATTTGCATTTTCAGGAACGCTTTGAGGAAATGGAGCAGCTCTCAATCGCGCTCCACGCCATGTGTGGCGAGCTTGAAGCAGCCGCGTTTGGACGCAGCGAATACTTTTCCGAGCACGATCATGCAGGCCACGAAGGAGAAGAAAGTGACGATGACGAAGACGGAAATGCGTCTACGCGCTATGAATCTCCTACGCAGCGTCGGCGACAGCGCGTCGCGGGTTTCTGGGCAAAACTGCTCCACGCTAAGCGGCCCACGCTACATTAAACAGAAACGCAGCAACCAAAGTAAAACGGCGGCCGCAGCGGCCGCCGTTTTGCTTTGGTGGGCGAGGTGGGAATCGAACCCACACGAACTTGCGTTCACAGGATTTTGAGTCCAGCGCGTCTACCAATTCCGCCACTCGCCCGGGCATTATCGTTACTGGTAGGCGTAACGTCGCTTATTGTACTATACTGGTGACAGAATGGCGAGCATAAGCACAGTCTTTTCAAAACACAAACAGCGCGGCTGCCGAAGGGCAGGCGCATAAGTTAACCCATGAATCCGCTTTTCGCGCACGACGATGACGAACCCGAAACGCCAGCCAAAGATGCCGGCTACGTAATTGGCCGCGGCAAAAAAGCGCACGTTGACCCGCCGAAGCATAACGAGGCCAAGGAAGATTCCGAGCCGCGCGCCGAGCACGGCAGTAAGCCTAAGGAAAAAGCCAGCTCCGAACAAGCCGGAGCCGACCAGGCTGCGGAACTCATCCGTAATAAAATCGACCGGCTCTACGCCGCAGAACCCGACGCCAAAGAAGAAGCCGACGAGGCAAAAGAAACCGTGACGCCGCGCAGCAAACATCAGCAGTTCATGCACGATTTGAGTACGTCCGGCAAATCGTTGGCGCAAATCCAAACGGCCTGGCACGAATATTACGTAGCATTGCCGGATGACGAGAAGCACGAAGTCTGGCATGAGTTTTACGCGGCCAATGCGCGGCAGCCGTCGGCGTACTCGAAGTTTGTGCGCGAACATACGCAAGGTTCGCCCGCGGCAACGGCCATGGAATCCAACGACCCAAAACCCAGCGCTCCAAAATTATTGCTGCCCACGGGCATTTCACCAAGCGCTCCGCACGGCGAAAATGCTGTCGTGAGCGATGAGATTACCCATGAGCCGCGCCAAACCGGCAAGCCCAAAACCGTCGCCCAGCTTCGCAAACAAGTCCTCAAAAAAGTCCAAATCTCCAATGAAGCCCAGCGCAAGGCAAAACAACACGTGCAGTCATTGCTGTTCGGGGTGGGGATGGGCGCATTGACGCTCATTATCGTGTTGTTCAGTTTCTTCAACGAAGTAATCATCGCGCCGTTTATCCAACCGAGCCGTCACGTCACTAATACGCCGATTATTTTGAGTTCCAGCGACATTACGGCTTCGAGCACGCCGGAAGTTATCATTCCGAAAATCAATGTGGAGATTCCGGTCAATTACAGCCTGACGACCGACGACGAAAATACCGTAGAGAACGCGTTGGAAGGCGGCGTCGTACACTACGCCTCGACCGTTTTCCCAGGGCAGGACGGCAACGCGGCGTTCTTCGGACATTCCAGTAACAACATTTTCAACCCTGGCCAATACAAGTTTGCCTTCGTACTGCTGCATACGCTGGTACCGGGCGATATTTTTTATCTCACGTATAACGGCGTCGTGTATACGTACAAGGTTTATGATAAGCAAATCGTCAGCCCAAGCGACGTTGCCGTTCTCAACGACGTGCCTAATCATACGGCTACGGCCGCGCTCATAACCTGCGATCCGCCAGGCACGAGCAACAACCGTTTGGTGGTTTGGGGCGATCAAATCAGCCCGAACCCGACCACCAACGCCACAGCCGCGCCAACGGCGACTACCCAGGCCAAAGCGCTTGCCAGCAACGGGCCGTCGCTGTGGGATCGGTTCATCCACTTGTTCTAGTATTTTTCTTTCGGAGCTTCGCCAAAACCTAGGTCGCCGTGCAAGCCGTCGGTAGCTGCGTTTACGCAAAGCAACTCATACTCACCGGCAAGTATGTCGGCGCCTTGCCGTGCAAAAGCCGTCGGGCGGCGCTTATATTCGATGAGGCTCGCGGTGGCGACAACTGCGCCTGCGGCGATGCCAATACTACCCCCGGCGTCCACACCGTTCGCTGTGTTCTCGGAAAGGCACGACTCACCGGGAGTTGGTGTTTGATGAATGTAACTCGTTGGCTCAGGCAAGCCGATTTCATACGCGGCGTTCGACATACTCAAAGCCTGGTTCGCGCCGCATCGCGGCGTTTCGGCGATGCCAATCATAAAAACGGAGCTTAGCCCCAACACCGTAGCACCAACGCCCATGCCCAGGGCAGGCAACCTGCGCATTCGCCGCAACTCCGTACTCGTCTCCGAACTCGGCGATTCGCCGCCGCTCTCTAACTGAGCCATGCAGATACAACCTCTTTAATCGCCCAATTATAACATCAAAAATAGAATAAGCTACTGATCGGCCGGCGTGAGGAGGCTCGTGCTTGTAAGCGTGTAGGCCGAAGTGGATGGCTGCGCGGCAAACGCGTACATCGTGTGGTAATTCGGGTCGAAGATTGGCGTGAGGCTTGCATCGGCTGCCACGAGCGTCTGACGGTTGGCGCCGTCAAAGTCAAGCATCACCAGCTTGCCGTTACCCGACACCGCAAGGTGTGCGTTGTCGATCCACGTTGCCGGTGTCGTGATCGTGCCAAGCGACGAAGGCAACGTGTAGGTGTACGTTTTGCCTGTCAGTGCGTCGAACGATGCGAAGCTGCTGCCGTTTTCAGCCATCAAAAATTGGTCGCCCGTAGAGAACTCAAGCTCCTGCGGGTCGTTGACTTTCAGTACGGCCACCGGCACGATGACCGGCGAATCACCCGAGGTAAGCTGCGAGACCGGGTTTTCATACACATCAACCTTACCGTCTGTCGCCGCGCCGTAGGCAACGTACCAATCGCCGGCGTACTGTGCCAAATTCAGCACATACGAACTTGCCGAGGCAAGGTGGCCAAGCGTATACGTCGTATTGCCTTGCTTAAGGTCGACGGTCACTTTGCCGGCGTTAGCGCCTGAAGTAATCGGACTGCCGTCTATGTAGAGAATGTCGTTTGAACCCGACGTCTCAAAGGCCAGCACATGCTGCGCCAAAGCGACCGGCGTGGGGCTGCTCAGCGTTGCCGTCGTGAGCGTCTGCGCCGTTTGGTTGTACAAGTAGTATTGGTTGTAAGCACCATTCTTTAGCTCAATGTTGGTCGGCGTTTGGCCGAGTGTCGTCGAAAGGTTGACGGATTGTGTGGGGTCGGAACGATTCACCAAAACATACTCGCTTGCCGTTTGGTTGTTGGCCGCAACAAACGTGTGCCGAAGCAGCACATGCGTGCTGTCGCTTGACCATTCTACGAGTTGCCAACTTTGCGCGCCCGCGCTCGCCGTGAGCACGTTGCCCGGCAACGCAACGGTCGTTGCGGCGTTCTTTGGATGCGCGAGGTCGTACATATCAAACGTGCCGAAGACACCAGGACGCGGCACGAGCAGCCACCGTTGGTCCGGGCTTTGCAGCGCGGCGTCAGGCTTACTGCTATACGTTGCGTACGTTGTCGTCTTAAGCGAGGAAGGAATGAGAAACGGATAATCAAAGTGTTCAACGCTGCCACCCTCAACGCCGATTGAGCGTTGCCACGTACGATACCCCGGCCGTTGGATCTTAAACGTATATTGGCCGGCCGGAAGGTTAAGCCTTGAATTGGTTTGCCCCTTCAAGTCGCCGTTCACTAAAATATTAGCGCCGCCCGGATGCGACGACACAAACACCAAGCCGTTCTGCACAATCTTACCGTTGTCGATGCCGAAACCGTACGCCTGGTACAGCAAAATCGTCGTGGCAATAATCAAGGCAAAGCCAATCAGCACGTAGCCAATCAACATGCGGGCGCGGTGGGCTTTTTGCTTTTTAGGGTCGAGAAAATCCATGCGTATGTTTGCTTAGCGGAGCGCGACTGGCGCCCGTGTTTTCTTATTATATGCACTTTGTTCGTATAGCGCCAATAAAAATGGGGTGGCGTCCAAAAATATTTTCCCAACGCGCGCAGTTCGCGGTATCAACGTCCGCGCTGTTTGAGCACGATGGGAAAATATTTTTGGGCGACAGGACCTGGCCTTATGAACTTGCGCAAAAAAAGTATTCGCGCTACGATTATGCTTGCTAAGGGTAACGACTGTGGCACAAACAAACATTATTGAACTGAACGGCAAACGCTACGACGCATTGACGGGCGAATTGCTTGGCGAAGGCGCAATGGCGGGTTTGAAGCACGCCGGTTTGCGGCGTCAGCACCGCGGACGAACAATGGACATCATGCCTTCGGCACAGGCCGTAGCGCAAACGTCCATTGCCGAACGTGCCGTGCAACATCACAAAGAAGCGGCAAAGCCAAAACCGCATCTTAAGGCCGACATTATGCCGGCAAAGAAGCACAGCGTGACGCGGCAAATGAAAGTTATTGCCGCGCATCAGCCGCAAAAGTCTACCATTCTCATGCGGACAGCCGTCAAAAAGCCGGCGTTCAAAATGAAAACTCCCATCAAAACGCAAGCACCTACGGAAATGGCTGCGGCGCCCATTGCAACCATCGTACCGAAAGCTTCAGCGTATCGCCTTGAACCGCGGCGTGCGGCGCGTGCGCAAAGCGTGGCGCGCAGCCAGCGTATTCGACGGTTCGCGGCAAGCAACGCTACGGTAAACAGTACGAGCGTTGCCGTCGCGGCGCCGCTTACGCGCACGCAGGTTGCAGCGCGGCCAGCTGTCCGTGCGGACGTTTCGCGCGGCGCGGCGCATCATCAGGCAGTTCGTCCTGTCACGCCGGCAAAGCCTGCGCACCAAGATATTTTTGAGGCAGCCATCGCCCACGCTTCGAGCCATTTAGAGCCAGCTCCAAAGGTTTCTCGCCACAATCACCGCTGGTTGCACGTTACGGCCATCGCCGTTACGTTCCTCAGCATGGGCGCTGCAGTGATGTGGGCAAACAAGGCTAATATCGAAGTGCATTTCGCCTCGATGCGCGCCGGCTTCCATGTCACCGTTCCAAGCTACGCGCCTGACGGCTACGTACTGGGCGGCAACGTGCAGACGAACAACGGCAAAGCTACGCTTGATTACCGCTCGGGCGATGCCAGCTACACGATCAGCGAGCAAGCCTCCACATGGGACAGCGCCACGCTCGCCAGCAGCACCGTCGCACTTCAGCACTCGCCGCAAGTTATGCAAACTGCCGGCCGCACCGTATATTTATACGGCAACGGCGACGCCATGTGGGTTGACGGCGGCGTCCTCTACAACCTCATCGCCAACGGCGACCTCAGCAACGCCGAGATCGCCAACCTCGCCGCAAGTTTGTAAGTCATATATGAAGTAGTTGGACGATTCTAACCCTGAGAAAGCAGACATACTTACTATCCCATGGCCTAGCTGTCGAAGCTGATGTACAATCATGAAATGTAAGCCAAACCTCATGATTTACGGAGAGTGTAGTGAGTGCTCATACCATAGCTACTATTGTCATTCCTGCAATTGCAGCCCTCGGCGGTATTCTTGGCTTTTTCTTTAGATATTTTCTCGAGCGTAAGCAAGCTTCGGCCAGTGCAAGTGCACAATACAAGAGAGACATGTATCAGGGTTATGTTAATACCGTTTTGTCCTTTTATCAGAATAAAAGCTCTACAGACGAGCAGGAACAGGCAGAGCGTACTAAAAAATTTAACGAGGAGACTAAAGATTTCCAAAGTAAATTTATTCTGGACGCAACTCCAGCTGTTATTAGAGCCATCCGTAGACAACACAAGTACTTTAAGAGATGCAACGACAGGGGTATGGACGTGGATGAACGCAAAGGTCAATGCCTGAATGCCCGTATTTTTAAAATGATGCGTCGAGACATCGGAACCTCTAACTGGGGATTAGGGCCAACGGCAGGCATCATCTTCAGTCCTATAAACATGTACAACTACGAGGAGATAATGCACCCTATATGGTGGCGCGAGAAAAAACTAATACGAAAGGTGTACTGGCGAGCCGTGGCACCCATCTCAACTCGTTGGCTGGCCTATAAGAAAAAGCTGTACGATTGGGCTGCAAAAAGTTAGCTGGGAGAAGTGCTACAATTCGTCGCGCTGTGATGAATAGTCGCCAGCAGCTCACTCTAGCGCAGCGACGCGTTTTCTCCTATAATGTGAGCGATGAAAGAAGTTCGCACACGTTTCGCTCCAAGCCCGACAGGCTATTTGCATGTGGGCGGGGTGCGTACGGCGTTGTTCGCGTGGCTGATTGCGCGGCAAAACAACGGCAAGTTTATCCTTCGGCTCGAGGACACCGACAAAGCGCGCGAGGTTGAGGGAAGCGGTGAGCACATCGCGCAAAGCTTGCGTTGGCTTGGCCTTGAATGGGACGAAGGCGTTCTCAAAGGCGGCCCGTTTGGCCCATATAAACAAAGCGAACGCTTGGCGTCCTACAAAGAATGGGCCGAGAAGCTCATCGCCAAGGGCCGCGCCTACGCCGACCCGTACACGCCCGAGGAAGTTGAAAACTTTCGCGAGGAAGCCCGCGCTTCTAAGAAACCGTTCTTGTACCGCGATCATCGCCCTGAAAATCCGCCGACGTGGGATGGCACGCAGCCGCTGCGCTTCAAGTCCGAGCCCAAAGCCTACGCCTGGCATGACGAAGTCATGGGCGATTTGTCGGCGGGCGAGGAAGCCATCGACGATTTCATCCTCATTAAGTCTGACGGCTACCCGACCTACAACTTCGCGCACATCATCGACGACCAACTCATGCAAATGAGCTATGTCATCCGCGGCCAAGAGTTCATTGCCAGCACGCCGAACTATCTCAACGTCTACGAAGCTCTGGAGATTGAACGGCCAAAGCTCGCCACGATGCCACACATCCTCGGCCCAAGCGGCACCAAAAAGCTGAGCAAACGCGACGGTGCCAAAGACATTTTGGACTACGCACGCGAAGGATTTTTGCCGGACGCCGTCATGAACTTCATCGCCAGCCTCGGCTGGAACGACGGCACCGAGCAAGAAATCTTCAGCCGTGAGGAACTCATCCAAAAATTTTCGTTGGATCGCGTCCAACGCAGCGGCGCGCGCTTTGACGAGCAACGTTTGCTCTGGATGAACGGCCATTACATCCGCGAGCTACGCGTCGAAGACCTCGCCGAAAAGGCAAAAGGCTTTTGGCAAGAAGAAGCGCAGGATTCATCCGATGATTACAAGCGTCAAGTCTTAGGCCTCATCCAAGAACGTCTGAAGTTCTTCGCCGAAATTCCTTCACTCACTGATTTCTTCTTCGTTGACTTGCCGGTAAATCCGGAACTCTGGCAAACGCACAAGCAACTCAAAAAACTTACCAACGAAGAGTTGAAAAATCTGCTTGAGCAAGGCAAAGAAACGTTAGAGTCCAGTGATTTCAGCGTCGAAGACCTCACCGCCAAACTCAACGATTTGCTTGCGAAGACCGGGCAAAAGCCGGCCGTTCTGTTCAGCCTCATCCGCATTGCTACGACGCAGGCGCCGTTCAGCCCAAGCCTTGCGGAAACGCTCAATGTTATTGGCAAAGAACGTTCGCTCAAACGGGTCGACGAAACGCTCACCGCACTATAAAACCATATGAAAACGACAGAGAAAAACTACCCATCAAGTGAAGACTGTGCCGCGAATTCGCACGCCGCGCCGCGTTCGATACGACGAATTGCCGCACTCGGCCTTGCAGCAGGGTTACTTACTGCAAGTTGCGCCGGAAATAATTACGACACGCCCGCACAATTTCCGCCAACAAACAAAACCGCTACCACGGATAAGCACGGCTGGGAACTTGCCACTGGGCTGAGGGAAGTATATTTTCCTCAGCAGCAGCGGGCTGAATGGTGTGTTCCGGCAGCATCAGCAATGAGCCTCTTAAGCCTGACAGGTGAGACAATCAGCCAATCAACCCTTGCTACCAAAATGCATACGAGCGATACCTTAGGCACCGATTTGGCAGACGCCATGCCCGTCCTTGACCAATACGCGAACCCAGACGGCTACGCATACTACATCGCAGACAACGCTACGGTGGCGCAGCAAAACGCAGATCTTAACTATGATTTAGGCGTCTTGCACGCCGCGCCCATTGTGCCAATAACCGTTGGCGATTTATATTGGAGCGCTCAATATGGTTCGTCAAGGCACGTTCTGACCGTTGTAGGCTTCCAACCATCTACAGGGGAAGTAGCTGTAGATGATAGCGGCGACGGTCAAATGTACTCTTTACCCTCGAAAGATCTCTTTGCTGCAGAGCAATCCCCCGCGGGTCAGCCCAAACTTCATGAGCTCGTTGTCATTGGCGAAACAACGTCGCCGAGTACGCCAACAAACTAAAAAATAAACGGCCGCACGTAGCGGCCGCAGAAAAATACAGCAATTACCTTAAAGAAACTACGCGACGCCGACGAACTCGCGATCATCCGCGACGTCTTCGCTTTGTTCCACAGAAACAGGTTCTGGCTGCTGCGGCTGTTGCTCGCCGCCGGTTTGGGTCTGCCGTCGTTGGCTGTTACGACGCAGGCTCAAAGCAGCCGCTGCGGCAACAACAGTCACCGTTTCCGGAAGGTTAACGCCGTGGCCGCCGGCGCCGGACGGCTGTTCATTCGCCGGAGAAGGTTCAGAGATTTGCACACCGACATGCTCAGGCTCTTGCGGCTCTTCCTCTTGATTCGGGAAATACGTCGGCGGAATGAAACGATCTTCGATGACCGTCACCTCAACTTCACGGTCTTGCTGGAAAAAACTCAGCGCATCACGCACGGCTTTGTCGCCGCGGCCGGCGTCGTAGAGGGAGACCATGTGTTTGAGCGTCATGCCTTGCTCGTCGGCAACTTTGCGCAAACTTTCAACTTGTGCAGGCGACAAAACTTCTTCAACGCCCTTCATAACTTTAACGGGAACGCCGCTCATGCCTGGCGCTTGCTCAAGCTGCTGCGCAAACCTGGCACCACGCTGCGTCGCGAGCGTCACATTTGCCGGATCAGCGTGGCCGAGGCCGGCGTCTTTAGAGCTGTAGTAAGCTTCGTCTGAGGCAAAACCCGTGACGTCAACTTCCGCGACAGTCGTTGGCCAAATTGACGTCTGCTCACTCTTAATGAGTTGCACTGTTGCGTTCACACTGCCGGCCGGCACGATTGCTTGGAAGGTTTCGGCGTAAGGAACTTCCTTAGCAGTGCGAGATGACGCCTGCCACGTAAATGGTTCGAGGAACGTTTTGGTTGAGGGAAGTTTGAAGTGAAAACCGTTGTCGGCTGTTTCGGGGGAGGGCGTCGGCATCGTTACGACATTCGGCGAAGCTTCTTGCGAAATAGAAACCGGGTGCGGCGCAGGTGCAGCTTCTGCAGGCCCAGCAGCCGCTAAGGCCAAAACAGCTCCAGCTGCGACGCTCATGCCCAAACGAGCACTACGATTTTCAACACTCATCGCACTCTTCAAAGTTACTTATTTTATTATAACATAATTAAAGATTAAACACAAGCAAAGTGGCACAAAAGCATAAGCATTGTTACAATGGATTGCATGAATGGCGATCGTATCTTTGTGCGCCGCGAGCCTAGGGCAGGGGAAACTTCCCGGCCGCAATTAAGTCGGACTGTGTTTCGGCCGTCGGCTCCGCAGGAAAAACCTACGGTATTCCAGCCGCCGGAAGTCGTCGAAGAACACGATGAAGCCAAAGAAAAATCTGCCGCAAGCGGCGCGGGCAAAGACGGTAAAGGCGGCAAAAAGCATCGCTGGTCGCTGAAGTTCTGGGAAAATTGGACAAAAAAACATTGGTGGATTGCCAGCGGCATTGCATTTGTGGTTGTGGCCGGCGGCGTGACCGGTACGCTTTTATTGGTACATTCCGACAAGGCCGCTGCGCCCGAGCACCATCAAGTGGCGAGCAAACCGAAGCCAAAACCGGCGCCCGTGCAGCTCGTCTCGACGCTCACCGGTTTGCCGATTAGCAGCGCCAGCGTCAACCAGTTGCCGGTCACGGCCGTGATGATCGAGAACAGCACGTTTGCCCGGCCGCAATCCGGCCTCGACCAAGCCGGCGTGGTTTTTGAGGCGAGAGCCGAGGGCGGCATTACGCGCTTTGTCGCGCTGTACCAAGATTCGTCGCCATCTTACGTCGGGCCGGTGCGTTCGGTGCGGCCATATTATATTGAGTGGCTGCTCGGCTTTGACGCCGCCGTGGCGCACGTTGGCGGCAGCGGCGAGGCGTTGGCCGACCTCAAAACGTGGAACGTCAAAAACCTCGACCAAGAAGCCAACGGCAGTTATTTCACGCGCATTACCTCGCGCGCCGCGCCGCATAACGTCTACACAAGCATCGCCAACCTCAACGCACTCGAAGCAAAACGCGGCTACGGCGCGAGCAACTACACCGGCTTCGTGCGCAAGGCAGAAGCGCCAGCCAAAACGCCGAGCGTGACGAGCATCGACTTCAACATTTCCAGCGCAGCCTACGCCGTACATTACGATTACAACGCCACGACCAACAGCTACGAACGTTCCGAAGGCGGCGCGCCGCACATGGAAGTCGACCAAGCAGGGAACAAAACGCAGATCGCCCCGAAAGTTGTCGTTGCGCTCGTTATGTCGGCGACGTTAGAAGCCGACGGCCTGCACATGCAATACGGCACGATCGGCTCCGGGCCGATGTACGTTTTCCAAGACGGCAACGTTGAGCAAGGCACATGGCATAAGACCAGCAACACGTCGCAGTTTACCTTCACGGATGCCAGCGGCAAAACATTGGCGTTGAATCCCGGGCAAACCTGGATTACGGCGCTGGGTGCCAGCAACCTGGTAAGCTATAAATGACAATAAGACGCGCCGACTGCATGCTGTTATTTCCGAAAGCTTTGGCTATAGACCAAAGCGAGATGATACATTGTGCCTTTGGAGGCGAGCGAGCTTTTGAAAACGACAGCATGCAGGAGGGTGCAGTTAATGGATAATCTTCAGCGTTTTATCAGCCAGTTCCGCAGCCGCTTGTTCGCTTTGCTGCTTGTGGATAACCTCATTATTCTGGCCGATTGGTGGCTGGCCGACCAAGTCTTTAAGCTTACCGGATTATGGCTGCTGGTCGTCATTGTAGCTATTCCGCTCATCGGCATTTCGTTTTTGCCGTGGCTGAGTGCGAAGTACTTAACGCATCCAACGAAACTTCTGTGGGAAGCGATCCTGCACATTGCGCCAGACGTTACAAACGTTCCTGCACCGGATCTGAAGCGTGCCGGGTTGGGGCGCGACCTCATCGACAATCTTGTAAGCCACGTATACCAGCTTGCCAATGTCAGCAATACGGTCGAGCAAATGGCACGCCACAAACAACGTGATTTGAGTAAAGATTTCGTAGCCGGCAGCATACCGCTGCCGCTGGCCGTGCTCGGCCCGGACCAAACGATTCGCTTCGCGAACGAGGCAATGCACCAGTACATTGGCCGCAGCGTGGACGATCTCGTAGGGCAAAACGTTTACTCCGTATTGGACATGTCCTTTACGAATGAGCAGACGCTCGACGCCTGGCTGGCTCGTGCCCGTGAAAGCAAAATCACCGCCGCCCAAACGTGGGAACGCGTGCGCCTCGTACTGCCCGAAAGCAATAAAACGCTGCTCTTCGACCTTGCCGTGTACTACAACAAAAATAATCCGGACGGCTTCGAGACGATGCTCGTCATGTTTGACCACACCAAGCAATACAGCCAGGACGAGCAAGCCATGAGCTTCGTCGCGCTGGCCGTACACGAACTCCGCACGCCGCTCACGCTTTTGCGCGGCTACGTTGAGGCGTTCGAGGAAGAGTTGAGTGGCAAACTTAACCCTGAGCAAGAAGGTTTTATGCAAAAGATGAACGCCGCGGCACAACAACTTGCCGCGTTCGTCAACAACATCTTGAACGTTGCGCGCGTCGAGGACGACCAGCTCATGCTGCAATTGCGCGAAGAACCGTGGGCAAACATCGTGCAGGCAACCGTAGACGACATGCAGCTTCGGGCGCAAGTGCGCGGCATTACGATTGAAACCGACCTCGCCAAAGATTTGCCCAGCGTTGGCGTCGACCGCGTGAGCATCTCTGAAGTCATCATCAACTTGCTCGACAACGCCATAAAGTACAGCGGCCAGAGCAAGCGTATTCTCGTTAAAACCTATCTCACCAAAGACGGTCTTGTGGAAACGACCGTACAAGATTTTGGCGTAGGGATTCCGGACAACAACGTCGGCAACTTGTTCGAGAAGTTTTACCGCGACCATCACAACCGCTCGCAAATCGGCGGCACCGGCCTCGGACTGTACCTCAGCAAAGCCATCATCACGGCGCACGGCGGCAACGTATGGGTGCGCAGCAAACTGGGCGAGGGAAGCACCTTTGGCTTCACCCTCATGCCGTACGCCAGGCTTGCAGATGAACAAAAAAACGGCGATAATAGAGACATCGTGCGCAGCGCGCACGGCTGGATCAAAAACCACTCGATGTATCGACGCTAAGGATCTTATGGACAACGAACAACCCCTCAACCAACCGCAGCCAACGCCGTCCGTAATGCCCGCCGGCAGCGGCATGAGTTTCCCCGCACCGGCTCCGACCGGCAAGCATGTGCTGTGCGTTGAGGACGAGCATTTCATCAGCGAACTTTACGCTCGCGCCCTCACACGCGCCGGCTACGACGTTACCGTTGAGGTCGACGGCCAGCGCGGCCTCGATCTCGCAAAGACCAACAAGTACGACATCATTTTGTTGGATCTTATGATTCCAACGCTTACGGGCACCGACGTCCTTCGCCAGCTTCGCGGACCGGGCGCACCGCAGCTTAAATCCAAAATCATCATCACGACGAACCTCGAGCAACGTCCGGAAGTCCGCGCCGCCATCGAACACCAAGCCGACGGCTACATCGTCAAGGCAGAGATAACGCCGCGCGAACTCGTGGCGTTCCTCGACTCGGTCAAATAATATGAGCGAGACGAAGCACACCGAACTCGGCTGCGAAGTCGTCATCGTACGAGACGGCAAAATTCTCCTCGGCAAACGAAAGAATTGCTACGGCGCAGGCTCTTGGGGATTGCCCGGCGGGCATTTGGAATTCAACGAGCGTTTGGTTGATTGCATTTGCCGCGAAATCAAGGAGGAACTTGGCGCCACCGTGAAGCCAGTACAGCTCAAACTCGTCGGCATTTCCGAAGGTGTCCACGCGCCCGACGGCCATCATCACGTGCACGCTACGTTTGAATTAAAAGCGCCAGAAGATTTCGAGCCGAAGCTCATGGAGCCAGAACGTTGCGAAGAATGGCGTTGGTTTTCCCTCAACGACTTGCCGCTCGATAACTTCTTTATCGCCCATCGTGGCGCAATCGAAAATTATCTCGCCAAACGCCTCTACACTTTTTAGGTATAATAAGGCCATGAGCGACGAAGAAAAGCAACATGGCGTGAGCGTGCATACCGGGTTTCCGAATCCGGCGACGGATCGCAGCCTCGACACGTTGGACTTGCACCAATTATTGGTGCCGCGGCCGAACAGTATGTTTTTGTTTCGGATTCGCGGCAACAAGTGGAAGACGCAAGGCATTTTCGACGGCGACATTGCCGTGATTGACCGCGCTTTGGCGCCGCGTAAAGGCGACCGCGTCGTATGGTGGCACGAGGCACACGGCGAGTTCGCCATTTCGCTTTTTGAAAACGTGCCGCACGAAGCAAACGTTTGGGGCGTCGTAACTTCAACGATTCATCAATTTGTTCGTGAAACTCGCGCCAGTAAAGCAAAGGGGCAAAACCGTTGAAGTCCGACGATCTAACCAAAAAATCCTCGAGCGGCACTCTCCTCGACGCAAGCCAGCCAAAGCCAAACGGCAACGTTGCAGAACTTGGCAAAGACAAACAACGTGTCCTTGCACTCGTTGATTGCAACAACTTCTTCGCCAGTTGCGAGCGTTTGTTTCGGCCAGACCTCAACGAAAAACCCGTCGTCGTTTTGAGCAGCAACGACGGCTGCGTCGTGGCGCGGAGTTACGAAGCCAAAGCACTTGGCGTGCCAATGGGCGCGCCGGCGTTTCAGTGGCGTGACTTCTTCAAGGAGAAAAAGGTTACGACATTCTCGGCGAACTTTGAAATCTACGGCAACGTTTCGCGGCGCATCACTTCGGTGCTCGCAGAACTTTGCCCCAGGATCGAAGTCTATTCGGTCGATGAATCGTTCCTCGACATCACTCATTTGCCAAACGTCGGCGACGGCACGGCATGGGCGAGGGAAGCCCAAACGCGCATCGCGCAGGAAATCGGCGTGCCCGTTTCTGTCGGCATTGCCACGAGCAAAACACTCGCGAAGCTGGCGAGTGAATACGCTAAGAAGCATGTGGAAACGGGCGGCGTCGTGAGCTTCATTGGCAACGAAAATCGTGAGGAACTTTTGGCCGCCACGGAAATCCGCGACGTGTGGGGCGTTGGGCGCAACCTTACGCCAAAACTTCGTGCCGAAGGAATTGGCAACGCGTTGGCGCTGAGTCGTTTACGGCCGCAACATGCACAGCAAATGATGGGCATTCGCGGCCGCCAACTCGTCGCCGAACTGAGCGGCATTTGCTGCTACGAATTTGCCGCCGAACACGCCGCAACCAAAAGTATTCTGCGCTCGCGAACCTTTGGCGAAGATACTAACGAAGTGCACGTGCTCGAAGCCGCCGTGGCCAGCCTCACGACCTCTGCCGCGTTTACTTTACGCAAGGAACATTTGCTCGCGCAGCGCATCGGCGTGTTTGCCAACACCAATCGTCATAAGCCGGGTTACCAACGGTGGGTCGAAGAAATCAAACTTGATCAGCCAACAAATGACACCGGCCGTATCATTAGCTTGCTCGTTGAACGTTTAGGTAAGCTGCACGCCGGCACGCAAAAGTTTCATCGCCTCGGTGTGTTTGTCTTCGACCTCGTCCCAGAGAATAGTTTGCAAACGGATTTCTTTGGCCTCGTCAAAACTTCAGCGCATGATGCCGCGACGGCGCGCATGGCCGCCATCGACGCCATCAACAAACGCCACGGCAAAGGCAAGCTCTATTTTGCCGCCGAAGGCCTCAGCAAAAGCTGGCAGCCCAAGCATGAAATCCGCTCGCCGCGCTATCTCAGCAGTTGGGCGGAGCTTCCCGAGGCGCGTATTATATGAGCATGCAGATGTTCCGCGGTTTTCCGCTTATTTCCGATCAAGTTGACGTTGCAAGCGTCGGTGTCGTATGGCGCGAGCTGGAGAAAATTTTGAACGCCAAAGTACACGGCGACGTCGTTGAACTCGGCTGCTACGCCGGCACGACGAGCCTCTTCATCCGCAGGCTTTTGGATGAAAAGGGCGAATCCGCGAAGCGCGCCTTCCACGTCTACGATTCCTTCGAAGGCCTGCCCGAAAAATCCCGCGAAGACCAAAACGCCGCCGGCGTTGACTTCAAAAAAGGCGAGCTGGCCGTGAGCAAAAAGCAATTCCTGCAAACGTTCCAGCGCGCTGGCCTCACGCCGCCCGTGACACACAAGGGGTGGTTTGATGAGTTGGGTGCAGATGACGTGCCGGGGGAAATCGCCTTTGCATTTTTGGACGGTGACTTTTACGGCTCCATTTTAACTTCGCTGAAACTTGTGTGGCCGCACATGCAAGCGGGCAGCGTCGTGCTCATCGACGATTACAAAAGGGAGACGTTGCCCGGCGTCGAACGCGCCGTGCGCGATTTCTTCCAAGGCAAACCCGCGCCGCGCTTGCGCGTCGAACACAACATTGCGATTATACAAGCATGAAGCTGCATATTATAACGATTGGTGCGCCGAAACTTGCGTATGCCAAAGCAGGCTGGGACGAATATTTGCCGCGGCTGGGGCGTTTTCATTCGGTACGTACGACGCAGCTCAACGATAAATTCGCCGACGACGGCACGAAAATTCTGGAGGCTGCAGGCAAAGCGTTCATCGTTGCGTTGGCGATCAACGGCGAAGAGTTTTCAAGCCCGAGGCTCGCAAACTTCTTAGAACAACGCGCAATGGAAGGCAAAGAACTGTGCTTTATCATTGGCGGCCCAAACGGCTTGCCGCAAACGATCATCGAAAAAGCAAATATGCGTTGGAGCTTCTCGCCACTGACGTTTCCGCATGACCTCGCCATGGTCGTGTTGCTCGAGAGTTTGTACCGCGCCAGCGCCATCAACGCCGGCTTGCCTTATCACAAATAACCAACGGTACTAAAGCATAATGAACAACTCGCAGATCGCCATTGAAACCATAAGGTTTACGGGTGTGAGGCTTCGGCGAACGCGTTAAATAGTAAAAGCCCTAGGCGCAAGCCGCGTGAGTGTGCTGCGCTCAGGAATTGCCGAAGCCTCAACCTCAACCATAGAGACAGACGCCGAAGATGGATGCGCCATCCAAGCCGTTGCAGTTCTGCCCATGCGCTGCACCGTTTGGAGGTAGCATTCGTAGTCTTCACGGCGAATAATTCGTTGACGATACCATTCGGCCACGATGGCATCAACGTGCGCCGGTCCGGCCACCATGAACGCATTGCCATGCATAACCTTCGCCATGAACGCCTTATCGCGAAGCAAATTAAAGGCAACGACAAGCCGTTGTACTTCAGTCAGCCCGCGGCCTTGCTTTATGGCTGCCGTGGCACCGTCTATGACGGCATGATGCTCGAAGTGTGCCTTAACGGCATCGTCGCCAGCCGTCTCTAACTCAAGGCCAGCAGTGTTGAGTGAATCGCGAATGCCAGCCATTGCGCTCTCAAGAGTGAACTCCGCAAAGTTCGGATCTTGCAACGCCGAGGCAAAGTATGTGTTGTACCGGCGCACGACGTGCTGATCAACGTAGGCTTCAAGCGAAGACCGATCATCAGGAGTCACGAGAGAATAATTGGTAACTTGTCGCCATGTCAAATATTTTTCCATCGTCGCTTGGCCAAATTCTTCCCTCAGGCCGAGCATGATTGGACCGTCGTCTTCGCCAGCAAGTTCGCAGCTGTTTGCTACGGCGAGGCAAGCTAAGACGCCGGGCTCGCCGTATTCACGGGCCGCATGCTCGAGATTGTCCGTATGCAAAACGTAATTCACAACGCCGGGATGTAACACGCCTTTGTGCACGACCGCCGGCACACGACCCTCGATATCCACGACTGGCCTCATAGCGTTCCCAATATGTTCACCGAAGAGTCGCCGCAACGATCTGGCAATCACCGGCATCGTCGCATCATCGCCAGCGGCGTGCGGACCTTCGGCAACGATTGCCGTCGCTACGGTCGTCCATTCTGTCTGGCCTTGCAACTGCACGGCAACGACAGGACCCAATTCTTTAACGACGGCCTTAGGTGCTGGCAAGGGTTCCATATGTTGACTCCGTGAGATTAATTCGGTAAAAAAATAGACGCCAAACGGCATCTATTTTGCGGCGCTAATGGTGAACGCAACGTCCCAAATGTGGAACACCCTGGGGCCCGGTGTCATTACACTCAATGATCGACTCATCCTTTTAGATGCGTTAAACGAATTTAAATAAAGGATCTATTTGATTTCTCGTATCGTTTTTAGCATCTGCAATCGCTCGCTTGCGTACGGCTATTAAAGTATCTCGAAATTCGATAGCATCAGGATCGTTCTCAAATTTTTTCCAGAGATTTAGGATTTCTTGCGCAAACACTATCACTTGCTCATTCAAATGACCACTATTCTTAGAATTCGTAGGTTTCAATCTGTTAACATCGAGGTGAAACAGATGGCGATTCAATGCCTCTTTCCAGACAGAATAGCGCTTAGAGTCATATTCTTTTTTAACACCAAATGCAGTCGCTTTTAGCGTGTTGCTATTAGCTTCATTATTCTTTGTAGGAGCAAAAAATATGAATAGATTCCTAGCGTGCAGCAGAGCAGAGTCCATACTTACAACCACATTAAAGCCAGCTTCTTGTTTTTTATCGATCTCCCAAATAGTAGCCGCACCCAACAAACATCTAAGCTCGTGATAAAGATCTTGCTTGATAAAATTATTTAGTTTTTCAGATGTCATGTGCGTGCCTTACCATCCTTTCGGAATTGGCTTTTTATCATGATCTTGCTGTTCATCAATATGAATGGAGAGACACTCCTCCAGGCACATATCTTTGTGCTCGATGCCGTACGCAGCACCATACCACCTATTGGTACTTCGAATTCTATCAACCATACCTTCACTAACCTTGTTCTTAACACCATATTTCTCAGTAATACGCGTAGTCGCTTTCAATATTACATCCTCAACTTCTTGATTTGGCAGAAATTTGCCGCCGACTAAATTACCGTGGCCCAGGCGATTCCTTAAAATATCACTACCACCATATAGTTTTTTGTAGAGATCATCTCCTAGAATGCTTTTCATATCTTTTCTTGAAGTCCTAGTATATTCACCCCGGCCACACGCTTCACAAGCTTGAACCGTATCTTTATTGGCAAGTGATTCAATAAGTTGACATAGACCAAACTGGTGACTAGCCGGATCGTAGTCCACTCCATCTATCTTTGCGATATTGTTATAAATCCACAGTGTATTTTGTAGCTCTTCGCTATTCTCAGCTTTCTCTATAATCTCTAGAAGTTCAGGTGCAATGGCGGAATAATCGGTCATCGCCGTTGCAGGCATGAGCCGATAAGCACTCAAATAAGCGGCATCGTCACCTTCTTTTTTAATAAGAAGATTCCAATACTCTACAGTGACAGGCTGTGAGTAGAAGTATGCGATTGAGTCCGTGACGACCGCAATCTTCTTCGTGAACAAATCATAGGCTTCAAACATATGCGAAGCTTCGATTTCTGTAGAAATGTAATAGCGGTAACCTGCACGTTGGTCAAAATCGAGTCTGGAGCTTTTGAATGCAAGGTCTTTTACCTGGAATTCAGAAGCCTTGCCGTCAACTAATGTAAGGATACTTTGTGCGGTATTTATTTGTACTTCCAACGTGTATTTACTCATGTTTTCTATCTTCCTTTAGCGGATCAAATTTAAGTATCTGCTTTATCACTTCGAAAAGCAGTACGAACCCATCGTGGTTAACTTTTGAAAAATCATCTGCTCCATCTAGTATATATTGCGCGAACTTCGCCTTAGATATACCAACTTTTTTACCATTCTCATCTTCGATATCATCGGCCAGCTGGTCAAATACCTTTTTCTCATATTCCGAATTTTTTACTGGCGATATAGCAACTGTCCGAGCGGGCTGTTTTTGGATCACTTCAGTTTTTATTTCGTTATCGAAGAATAGCCTTTTTCCATTTATGTCTTTCGTCGCAACATCATCGTCGCTATACAACATTTCGATAGAAAGGTTACTGTACTTCTCTCTGGCTTTTGGCTTGGGTATCGCCAACGAATAGACATTATTGCCCCAAGACTGATAGCTATCGATGTCGCCCTTCTTTTCAAGCTCCTTGAGGATCCGCGGATTGTCCCTATCGAATATTGCAATTACTTTATTCTCATTTGGAGGCCCAAACTTAGATAACTGATCACACATTTTTAGGAGACCTTCATCACCAAGAGTATCTTCGGATGCTGGATAGCCGAATGTTAACTCAGGGGCTAATTTACGTCGCGCAGCTTCTATGTGTTTCCAGTCCGTTTTGCCCTCCGTAATCAGGTGAGGTTTCTCTGATTCACGTAAGTTGTTTTGAATATTTTCTATGATTCTATCGACGTGCAAGGAATTGTAGAGCTTGCCAAGCTGTAGCCATACCTCGTCGGGATTAGTACTCCTCGTGAAGTCGAAAAACAAACCATACTTCCAACCAACTTTCATCACGCTGATGACAGCATCGTCGGGTCTAAGCTCGACGCCTTCTATCTCGTAGCGCCTAACATCATCTATGTCGCTCACATACACAGGGCTACCTTTTGCAATATCTCGCTTTGGTTTCATCTCAATGTGGACTTGCGAGTAGTCGGTGTAAATGTCAGCCATGCCATCATTGTGAAACAAAATAAAAAGGTGAGTTTTTGCATCGCCATTAATATCTGCAGGCACTAAAAAGTGTCCTTCGATTTGATTCATATACATATAAAAGTGAGGATCGTCGGCATGTATTGGAGCGCGTTGCAAGATAAGCGCTTCTTCACCTGCTTTTGGACCATTCGCAAGAAACCCAACGAGGTTCTGTACATTCTGAATTGTGGTCTTCTTCATATTAGTAACTATAGGTCAATTTCATATACAGAAATAGCCTAACGCGAAAAATAAATTGTGGAACTCGCTAACAGGGGTATCTCAAAGTAACAAAAACCTTCACAATTTGTGAAGGTTTTTTGCTTCCCTGTGGGTGTTCCCAGACAGGGTGATAATCTCTTATGGTGACCCCTGCGGGAGTCGAACCCGCGATCTTCAGGATGAGAACCTGACGTCCTGGACCACTAGACGAAGGGGCCGAAGCGGAGGGAAAACGATTTTGTGCTTGCATAAAATCTTTTCCCGAGCATCCGGGCACGCGCGCGAGGCGCGAGAGGCCAAACGGTGTTTGGACTCGAAAAATCATAGCACAAACAGAGGCGACTTTCAACTGCGCCCTAATTCGGCTGGAACGTTTTGACCCATTTCGATCTTTGAGCATAAGCGTTACAATAAAGCGAGTATGGATTACTTTTCCTACCAGGTCGCGCCGCGATGGTACCGTTTGTATTATGTGCTGACATTGGCGTTGAACGTTGTCCTGGTAGCGCTCTGCGTGATTGCCGCGACGGTGCCGCATTTGCACTATTGGCAAACGACGCTCGACTTCAGTACGACAACCGCCGCACTCAGCGGCGTATACATCGCGTACAGCCTGAGTATTTACTGGATTCTTCAAAAGCGGAGCGTGCCAATGGCAACGCTCGTGTGCTCAATGTTGTTGGCGCTCGTCATCCTCAGTGGCCTGTCACGTACCGAGGCAAGCCACGGCATGCTGCTATACATTGTGCTGTGGGTGGCAGACGAAATATTCATCGGCTTCTACGGTATTCCGTTGTTGCTGGGCACGATTTTGCTGACGTGCGTGTATATTTTGTTGGAGAGTAACTTTATGCTCAACGTGGTGAGCCATTACGACTGGGCGCTTCTCGGCGCAACAATCATGGCCGGCATTGGCGGCTATTTCTTATGGCGGCAACGGTTTATGAACCAAGAAGTGCAGGCGGTAAACAAACTCTCAGGTATGCTCAAGAACAACCAGGAGCAATCGGAGATTCTTATCCAGTCCCTCGCCGACGGCGTAATCGTTTTTGGCACCGACGGCAAAATCAGTTTGATGAACCCGGCTGCGGCAAAGATGACGGAATGGCCGGTAAACGAAGCCGTTGGCGTTGACGTGCAGCTCGTCGTTAAGCTCGCGCAGGAAAACGGCTCGCCATTGACAGAAGGTAACAACCCGTTCGCGCTCGTACTAAGCAAAAACGAGCACACGTCGCAAACGCTGACGCTTTCCGGGCGGGACGGCAAAAAGCAAATCATTTCGTTGCTCGTTTCGCCCGTGACCGCGCGCGCGGGTGAAGCGCCCACCGGCGCCGTCGCCGTAATGCGCGACGTCAGCGACCAACACGCCGCGGAGCAACAGCGCGGCGAATTCATCAGCACGGCCAGCCATGAAATGCGCACGCCGGTGGCGGCCATCGAAGGTTATTTGGCTTTAGCTTTGAACGAAAAGGTAAGCACCATCGACAGCCGTGCGCGCGGCTATCTCGAAAAAGCGCACACTTCAACGGAGCATCTCGGCAAACTCTTCCAAGACCTTTTGACTTCCAGCAAAGCCGAGGACGGGCGCCTCAGCAACCATCCGGCCGTCGTAGAGATGGGCGCGTTTATGCAGCAGCTTACCGACGACCTCAAGTTTGCCGCAGAGAAGAAGGGCTTGTTCGCCGAGTTCGTCATTGGTGCCAGCGACACCATCGACGCCACGAATAAAGACGCGGCAGCGCAGCACGTCGTAAAGCCGCTGTACTACGTTGAAGTCGACCCCGACCGCATGCGCGAAGTCATCACCAACCTCTTCGACAACGCTTGCAAATACACCGAGGCCGGGAAGATTTCCATCGGCCTCACAGGCAACGGCGAAGTCGTGCAAATCTACGTTCGCGACACTGGCGCCGGTATTCCAGCGGACGACATTCCGCACCTCTTCCAAAAGTTCTACCGCGTCGATAACTCCGCCACGCGCACCATCGGCGGCACCGGCCTCGGACTTTTCATTTGCCGCAAAATTGTCGAGCTGTACCGCGGCCGTATTTGGGTTGAGAGCGAGCTTGGCAAGGGAAGTACGTTCTTCATAAACCTGCCGCGCCTCAGCACGCAACGCGCGCAAACGCTACAGCTCGCTGAAACCGCCGCCGCGCAGCCCCTGGGTGCCGTACCAACGAACGCCGTGCCGCAAACGGCACCGCCGCAAGCGCCAACGGCCACGGCAGGGCAAGCCTAAGCGTGATACAATAGCAGTAAGAAATTTAACGGCCGGCATTCGGGGGATACGATGGCAAAAATTCTGTTAGTCGAAGACGACAACAATCTGCGGGAAATTTACGAGGCACGGCTGCAGGCAGAAGGCTTTACGATCGTGTCGGCAAAGGACGGCGAGGAAGCACTCGTCGTCGCCAAAAAAGAAAACCCCGATTTGATTATTTCCGACGTGATGATGCCGCGTGTCAGCGGTTTTGAGATGCTTGACATTTTGCGCAACACGCAAGGCTTCAAGGACACGAAGGTCATCATGCTTACGGCGCTCGGCCAGGCCGAAGATCAAGCGCGCGCCGACAAGCTCGGCGCTGACCGTTACCTTGTTAAGTCGCAGGTGACTCTCGAAGATATCGTGAACGCTGCGGACGAACTACTCGGCAATGTTGCCGGCGCACCAGCGCCAACGGCGGCAGCTGCAGCATCGCCAGCCGTAGTGCCTACGCCCGCCGCTGCACCGGCTGTCCCAGCGCCAGCCGCGCCCGTAGTGACGCCTCCCGAGCCGGCAACGGCACCGGCCGTGCCGACGCCGACAGCGACCGCACCCGCGAACACCTCGGCACCGCAACCTACAGCAGCAGTCACACCAATGCCGCCGGTAGCTCCGGCACCGACCGTCGTAACTAACGCCTCTGTTCCGGTGCCTGCCACGGCGCCAGCTCCCGCGTCAACGGCTACTCTGCCATCGCCCGCAATGCCTGCTGTTCCGAAAGTAGAAGTTGCGCCAACCTCTACTGCAGCTCGTGCCGTAAACGCACCGGCTGCAGTTCCCGCGCCAGCCGCAGCTACGCCGCCAGTTGAATCCGCGCCAGCCTCAACGGCTTCAGAACCGAAGCCTGCGGAACCGGCAACAGCCGCCGTCATAGCTCCGGCGGCTAGCGACGACAAACTTATGGCCGAAGCCGTTCATGACCTGCTTGGAGCTGCCGATCCAACGCCAGCACCAGAACCGGCAACCGCTCCAGCAGCAGCGCCAGCCGAGATCAAAGCCGCACCCACGGCGACGCCAAACGGTACGCCAACGCTCAAAAACGTGAGTGCCGAGCCGACGATTCCAACATCGACACCGAGTATTCCCGTAGCCGCGCCACCGGCCGAACCGACGACAACGCCGCCAACGCTTCCAGAGCCGAAACCCGACGATTCCACGCCGCAACCCGTCGAACAACCCGCGCCGCAAGCGCCAACGACGCCGCCGGCCGTAGTTGAGCAAAGATCAGAGGTAAAGCCGATCGAACCGGCCGCCGAAAAGGAAAAAGAAGACGAGCCCGATAACGATGCCGTAACCATTGCGCGCAAAAAGGTCATTGCGCCGCTCGCCGATCCGGATGCACCGCCGCAGGACGACCTCAACACGCTGCTCGCCAAGGAAGGCATGGCCGAATTCGCCACAGAACCCGACGATTCCAACGGCCAAATGGTCGCACCGCACCCGCCAGGGCACGTCATCTCGCCGTCGACACCAGCCCCCGGCACAAACAGCGCGCCAACGCCAAACAACAACGGCATCGATCCCAACAGCATCGCGCTCTAGTTGTCCTGGGCGGCAAAGCAAGGTAAGCTACCCTTATGCGCATTAATGTTTTTCTCGCCAAAGCGACTGGCATGAGCCGCCGCCGCGCTGACATAATCGTGGAATCCGGACGTGTTCGCGTAAACGGCAATGTCGCCGGTAGCGGCGTACAAGTCGATGAAACTCACGACACGGTCACGCTCGACGACCAAACACTCACGCTGCCCGAAACAACTACGACTATCATCCTCAACAAACCCGTCGGCTACGTGTGCTCACGCGACGGGCAGGGCAGCAAAACGATTTACGAACTTTTGCCGAAGGAACTTCAAAATCTCAAAACCGTAGGACGTTTGGACAAAGATTCATCCGGCCTTATTTTACTCACGGATGACGGCGCGTTGGCGCAAAAGCTGACACACCCATCGTTTCAAAAGACAAAAATATATGAGATAAAACTCGGTGGCCCGCTCAAAGCATTGCACCGGCAGATGATCGCCGACTTTGGCGTACAGCTTTCTGACGGCCTCAGCAGATTCACTCTCGAACGAATCAAAGATGGCGACGACCGCGCCTGGCGCGTCACGATGCGCGAGGGCCGCAACCGGCAAATTCGCCGCACGTTTGCGGCGCTCGGCTATCAAGTTACCGAGCTGCGCCGCACGCACTTTGGCCCGTATGCCTTAGGCAATCTCCAGCTTGGCAGTTGGAAAGCCATTGCGTGACATACATCACAATCCTATTTTGACTGGCCGTCATCCTTATATTATTATTTCATTACTATGGGAATAGAATCAGCAGCCGGCGCACAATACGACCCTCGCCGTGAGGCGGCCGACGATGCCGCGAGCTCACCGTTTGGCGCCGAGGAGAGATATTTCTTTGATTTTCCGCCGAGGGCCACGACTTTCGACTTTGCAGCCGCCAAAGACCTCATGCGCCGACCTGGTAACGAACTTACGGTTAAAGCAATGGTGGAGTCGTACCACGAAGCTCGCGCTGCTGCCGGCCTTCCGCAAATTCCCTCCGGCTACGAATACCTTCTCGGCGACCAACAATAGCACGGCAAGCGCATAGCTTCTCGCATTTCTAGCGCGCATAAGCTTATAACAATATCTTACGAATATTTGTCAATAGCTTTGACATCTGTTATAATTGTCTTCAATGAGCGCCAAACTTCCAATCGTCGCCATCGTCGGCCGGGCAAACGTGGGCAAGTCCAGCTTGTTCAACGCGATTCTTGAACGGCGCGAAGCGATCGTCGCGCACGAAGCCGGCACGACGCGCGACAGCATCACGGCCAAGGCCAGCTACAACGGCCACGACTTTTGGATGGTCGACACGGCCGGCGTTAAGGACGCGGAGGACGACTTCGAGTTCACGATTCAAGAGCAAATCACGCAGGCCGCCGACAGCGCCGACGTCATTTGGGTCGTCGTGGAAGCCAACGTCGCGATCACCGACGAAGACCGCCGCGTGGCGAAGATGGCTCTGAAGAGCCGCAAGCCGGTCTTTTTGGTCGTCAACAAAATCGACCGCGCGAGGCGCGACATCGCACCGTTTGAACGGCTCGGCATCAAAACAATTGTCCACACCAGCTCGACGCAGCGCCGCGGCATTGGCGAGCTCCTCGACAAACTCGTTGATGAAATTCCGGCCGCAAGCTTGCGCGAGGACGACAACCGTTTGCACATCGCACTTTTGGGACGGCCGAACGTCGGCAAGTCGCAGCTCTTCAATACGCTCGCCAAAAAACAGCAGGCAATCGTAGCCGACCGTGCCGGCACGACGCGCGACATCAACCGCGCCGTCGTCAAGTTTGAAGGACGCGAGATCGAGATTATGGACACCGCCGGCATCCGCAGGCCAGGGAAGATTGGCGTGGGGATTGAGCACTTCAGCGTCGTGAGGAGCCTCGCCGCAATCGAGCAATCCGACGTTTGCCTCATGCTCATGGACGTGAAGGAGCTCAACACGCAGCTCGACCAAAAGATCGCCGGCATGATCAAAGAAGCGGGCAAGGGCCTGATCCTCGTCGTCACCAAATGGGACGACGTTGAGGGCAAGGACGCCTTTACGCGCGACGCGTTGGCGCCGGGCATCGCCCAAACCTACGACTTTGTGCCGTGGGCGCCGCTCATCTTTACCAGCGCCGTCACCGGCCAAAACGTTACGAAAATTTTTGAAATTGCGCAGAAAATTGACGAAGAACGCAAGCGCCGGATTCCAACGAGTGAACTCAACCAATGGTTGCGCGCCGTCTGTGCTGCACATCCGCCGGCCGGCCTCAAAAACCGCGCGCCAAAGCTCAACTACATGGTGCAGGAAACCGACAATCCAATTCCGGCGTTCAAAGTCTTCGGCAGCTCCACGAAATTTTTGCACTGGAGCTACAAACGCTACATGGAACGAAACCTGCGCGAAAAGTACGGCTACGAAGGCACGGCAATCCAATTCTGGTTCATCGAAAAGCACGAGACACACAAGCACGGCAACAGCCCGACAAAGCCCGAACGTAAATAATATCGCCATTAAGTGTGCTATACTTCTCGACATTAGAAAACCGAGGAGAGTTCCGTGAGTTTAAATCCCAGCGAGAGTGCACCGCAAACCGCTAATCATGACGCCGCGCCGCGTGGACGCCGACGCGCGGGCGGGGCAGCGCTTGCGCTGGCACTCGCCACGACAGGTTCCGTTGCAGCTTGCGACGTGGCAGGCAGCAAGGGCGGATATCCTACGATGGCACTGTAGCTGTAGTTTGCGGACGAACCGAGGCAGCGCGAGACAGTGCACAATGGCAAAGTGATGATGTTAATAGCCTCAGAACACAGTACGGCAACCCCGGTCAACGGTTAGTCGTAAGCATTCCTGAAGGTAGCACGAGTGGCGAACTTGGCGCACAAATCGTGAGCGACAACGGACAGGTCGTTGCGGACGTTGACCTCGCGAACCTTCAATGGGGGACTAACGCCGTCAATAAATCTATCCTCACCGGTATAAACGACGAGGGCCTCACCCAATCAGAAGTTGAGGCGCCATCATGGTACTCAGACCTACAAACATCTTTGCCGCATGGCAACGGGCGAGAAAGCTACGCCGACAGAGTTACCTGGAACATACACACGACGTTCAACGATGGCATTCACGGCTTAGGCTGGGAGGCAACCACCGACCTCATCGCAACTTGCCCGGCAAACCCTGAAGCCTACGTAGCGCCCGCCTCGGCAACGCCATCCGTTTCCGCATCCAACTAACGCGAAAGCAGTGTTCAAACACCGGTCAAACGCGTATAGTTAAAGCGTAATGGACCTAGGGCAAATCAGACAACGCGCGCGTGATGTGAGCGCCGAATACAATCCAGACGGCCTCGTGCCGTTTCCGTTTGAGCGTTTAATCGACGGATGCGGCGACATCGACCTCGTCATGCTCGACTCAATGCCGGCGCATGTCTCCGGAGCCATTTATTTTGAGGACGCGCGTTTTACGGTCCTCGTCAACGGCACCAAGCCGGAGTCGCGGCAATACTTCACGGCCGCGCACGAGCTCGGGCATTATTTCCTGCACAACGACTGGCTGCGCGAGCACGGCGACAGCGGCTTCGTGGATTTCTCCAATACCACCGACAGCCAAGGCATGCTGCTGCGCGCCGACCAACCGATTGAAGTTGACGTCCAAAAGGAGCTTGAAGCAAACAATTTTGCCGCCGAACTTTTGATGCCCGAAGACAAAGTGCGCGCCGCATGGAAGGTAACAAACGACATCGTAGCCTGCGCGGAAATTTTCCTCGTCTCGGCCAGCGCCATGGCAACGCGCCTCGAACGGTTAAACCTTTTGCCATGACCGCCAAAAAACCTACGACCACCTACACCGCTGAAATTATGCAAAGCCTACGCGACGAGGCCAGCGCCGAATCGCGTAAGATAACGAGAGCAAACGACCACCAGAAGCCGACGCGCATTGACCAAAAGATCCGCCGGCAGCAAATCGAGAACGACATCGCCGAGGCCGACCAACGGCTCAAAGTAAAAACGCTGTTTATCTTGTTCGGCTTCCTCAGCGTGGAAACCATCGTCGTGTTTATGCTGGCGTTTTTCCAAGGCTTACAAACCTACGGATTCCATATGGAAGAGTGGAGTTTTCGCATTGTCATCGGCGCGACGATCGGGCAAATTACGGCGATGCTTACGATTGCCGTGCAGCATTTATTCCCCAAGAAGGAACGGCATTAGCAATGAGGCCGACGTTGTTCTTAATGCTTGGCGTGCCGGGCGCAGGCAAAACGACTACGGCGAAGCTCCTCGCCGAGGCAAGCGGCGCGGCGCATGTATGGGCCGACCGTGAGCGGCTGCAACGTTTTGGGCGGCCGCCATATTCGCACCAAGAAAACATGGCATTATACGGCGACCTTAACCGCACGGCGTTGAAGTTGATTGCCTCAGGCACAAGCGTCGTGTACGACACGGCGTTTAACCTGCGCGCTGATCGTCAGCTGCTGCGCGGCATGGCCGGACGCCACAACGCGCGAACGGTCATCATATGGGTCGTCGCGCCCAAGGACGTTGCTCAGAAGCGCGCCACGACGGCCGCTCACGATCCGGCCACACGGCCGCAAGGTGGGGAAATGAGCATTGAGGACTTTATTCGCCTCAGCCGCAAACTCGAGCCGCCTGAAGATGGCGAGGAAGTCATCGTCGTGGACGGCCTCAACATTACGCGCGAAGTCGTGGACGGCTTGCTGCGCAAGCTCGGCTAACACTTTAGCGGCGAGGCCGTGTATAATTGCTAAAATATGGCACTCTTCCAAAGAAACCAACAACTCGGCCCAAGCGTGCAACTGTACACGCTCGGCCAAAACAAGGCGGTCTTGATCGTTGGCCTCGGCAACGTTGGGCGCGAGTACGATGGTACGCGCCACAACATCGGCTTTGCGTGCCTCGATGCGTTTGCTTCGGCAAACGACTTTGCGCCGTGGATCGAGAAAAAAGATTTGCGCTGCCTTACGACAACCGGCACCGTCGGCGGCAATCGTATCATCCTCTGCAAACCTACGACGATGATGAACTTGAGCGGCGAGGCCGTGCAGGCCGTCGCCAACTTTTATAAGCTCGGTGCCGAGCAAGCCGTCGTAGTGCACGACGAGTTGGACATTCCGTTCGGCGCCATCCGCACGCGCGTCGGCGGATCTGCGGCGGGGCACAACGGCTTGAAGTCGATCATTCAGCACTTCGGCGAAGGCTTTGGCCGCGTGCGCATCGGCGTCGGGCCGAAAGTTCCGGAGCAGATCGACGCCGCAGATTTCGTCCTCGGCAAGTTCAACGCCAAAGAACAGGAGCAGCTCAAAAACCTCACGCAAGAAACGTCGGCAATCCTTTCGGAATACATCTTCAGCGGACAGCTGCCGCACGACACGCGCAGTTTTATGGTTTAATTATGCCTGTCGATGACGTGAAAGCACTTCTTCGAATAACCTTAGGATCGTCTCGGAATCATTAAAGTCGTATTCTACAAAGTGCGCCGCCGCAACCTTCCCGAGTGATCGTGCATAGACGCCGACTTGCTCGCCATAAGCTCGGCGCATAATGGGCGATTCCTGCCAACGCCGCTCCCACTCATCAGGAGACAGGCCGGGATACTGAGGGTGTGCGACAATACGATCAACCTTCCGCAATCGTACGGCATCGTGGGCAATGAAGCCGGTCGCGCGTGTTGCCATTTCTAATAGCGTCATACCACTAGCATTCTTGA
This sequence comes from Saccharimonadales bacterium (SeqCode), assembly GCA_036568905.1. GTDB lineage: Bacteria > Patescibacteriota > Saccharimonadia > Saccharimonadales > UBA4665 > DATCRQ01. Next base: position 592,049 of record DATCRQ010000001.1, read on the forward strand.
GCAAAGCGTCCGTAAGGTCTGGGTGGAGTTGAAGCAACGTCATATAAAATTCGTGCTTATCTAGGAGCACTTTACCTTCGTCATCAAATTTCAGCGTTTTCATAAATGCACCGTTAAAAGCTGAGGAGGCGGCACTGTCCATCGGAACCTCTAATATACTCTCAGCAATACGCTTCGACCGATTCAGTGAATGACTGACGTCAATTTTAAATCCATCTTCTGGCGTCCACGTTGAATTCTCGAACGCTCGTTGAAACTGCAGGTGTTTGTTCTTGTCGAACTGTTCAGTCCTAACAGCAGCAAATGCCTGTTCGATTTCTGCCGTGGCGTGTCCATTCTCAGCGAGTTGTCGTGCACCGTGCTGCAGGCCATATGTCATTCCGCTTAGCATCCATAGCAAGCCTTGCGGCAATGAGGTTTTAAGCTGCTTGCCACGCAATTCTACATAGTCATCGAGGAGCCGAATCGACGTTCGGTTCTGGCTTACCTCAACGATAGAACGCGTGCTCCCCAACCCAGCGCCAAATAGGAGATTATCTTTAGCGTACTCTTCGGACATCCAAACGCCATCTTCTACGGCTGCAGAAAGGCCCGAGATTGCATCTAGCGTTGCCGGCTGGCGCATTGCGTTTGTACCTATAACAGGCATGAGAATATTTGCCCAACGTGGCCGGGCCTGATACACGCTAAGGTTTGCATGCAATGAAGTGTTGCAAAGCATAACGCCATATTGAGTCGATAGCTCAAGCAGGCGCTGCATGACAGCTCTCTCGCGTTCAACCATTTCTGAGGGTGGACAAGGGCTGAAGCGCATCTCAAATACGCCTGGATTGTCATACCACCCCACCTGATGCTCATCAGTCCCGCACCGCCACTCAAGCCAACCACTTTGCTCGGAGTGTTCAAGCATCCGATTATACGACACGCCTTTGGGAGGCGTGGTGGATTGCAAGGTCGGCCTTGAGAATTCTTTATATAATGCAAAATTAATGCACTCGCTCGTACTCCAAAAGGGCACCTGCTCAAGCCAGCGGCGCTGCATCTCGGCTTCCTCGAAACTTTGTGGCGTGAGGTTCGAGATTATGCCATAAGCCTCAGCCTTCAAATCAGCCGCGTCTACTTCACGCTGTGCTTTATTGGCAATGGCAACACTCGAGCCACGAGGAGGCAGTACGGCGCCTATCTTCGCTAGTAACGCTTGATGTTCCGGCGGCAAATCACCGTCTATGAAATACGGAAGCTGATCTTCACGGCCTTCAAAAATTTGGAATTCGATTTCGGCTGCGGCAAGTGAGTATGTTCGTTCGCCGAATTCGCCATTTTGAGCCGCTTGCTCTACAGTCGCCAGACGTTCGACGTGCATGGCACGTTCTTGAGCCGCTTCTGCGGATAGTGCGTATTCGTAGCTCATCCACTTCCCGATTTAGATGAAGTATATTATAGCATTATATGATTAAAAATTCAAGCATAATAAGCTCATAAAAATAGACCAGCAAGAGGGGGTGGGCACCGCTTGCTGGTCTATTTTTGGAGACAACCGAGGTTATCTCCGGCGAGCCGAAGCCCGCAGCCCTTTAACTTAATTCGGCAGAAGCGTCGTAACCAAAACTCCGATGGTTCGCGCCGGCCACAAGTGGCCATCTTTAGGGGACTTGCCGCCCACATTAAGAGGGTGTGCCGCGCCGAAGCGCGACAGAAGTTAAAGGGGTTAGTTTGTTTTAGAGCGCGTGTCTGCCGGAAATAATTCGCCAGGCAAGCGCCGTTTCGATAAGTGGAGGGTAACAACTTTTCAAAGGGCACGCTCTAAAACAATCTAACAAGTAAAGCTTTTAACGGCTCTACGTTAGAAATGGGGGATATAAGGTGCGTGGGACGCGGCTACCCGCGCTCACAAGTTGCAATTCTAGCAAAAGCGTGTCGGACTGTCAATACTTTCACACAAAATTGACCATTCCGCCACTTACGTTTAAAGACTTGCCATAACCGGTATCGACCTCCTGAGATCTGTTATGTTCACGCCAAAATCGGAAACATTGTTGCTTATAATATAACAGATTTTTGAGGCATTACGTGCAAAAATTTTGCAATGTCCGACACGATACGTACCGTAGGGCAGGGCGACGAAAATTTTCCCGAGCAGTTACGGAACATACACGATCCGCCAACGTTTTTATACATTCGCGGCGGCGATCTGCGTGACATCCTGGGGCGGCCGTGCGTAGCAATCGTTGGTAGCCGTAAGGTGACGTCGTATGGCAAGGAGATAGCCACGAAGCTTGCCTCGGAATTGGCGCGCGAAGGCGTGACGATTGTCAGCGGCCTGGCCATTGGCGTCGATGGCATCGCGCATCGCGCGGCGCTGGAAGCTGGCGGCACATGCGTGGCGGTTCTGCCGTCCGGCCTCGATGCAATATACCCTGCAAGCCATCGTGAGCTTGCTGAGCGGATTCTTCGGGCCGGCGGTGCGCTCGTCAGCGAGTATCCGCCAAGGACAATCGCCTACAAACTCAACTTCATAGCGCGCAACCGTATCGTGTCCGCGCTCAGCAGCGTCGTAGTCATTCCCGAGGCCGCCGAAAAAAGCGGCACGCTGCATACTGCTCGTTTTGCCCTCGAGCAAGGGAAGGAGGTAATGGCCGTGCCGGGCAATATCACGAGTGTAATGTCGGTGGGCGCCAACAATCTCATTAAAACCGGCGCAGGCGGCGTTACGTCTGCGGCCGACGTACTTCATGTGCTTGGCATTGAGACGAAGCACGATAAAAACATGCGGCCGCCCAAAGGCGCAAACGCCGAGGAGCAACTTATACTCGGTTTTGTAGCCGCCGGAACTCACGATGGCGCAGAGCTGCTCGCCGCCACAGGTTTGAGCACCGAAATCTTCAATCAAACTCTCACGATGCTCGAAATTTCCGGCGCCATACGCGCACTTGGTGCCAACCGCTGGATGTTGCGCTAGGCCTCAATCGGGGCAAACGGCGTCAAACGTTTTGCGCTATACTTACCTCATGAAGGCACTCATATATATAGGACTCTTTGCCGGATCGCTGTTGGGAGCTTGGTTGGGTAGCATGATAGACCACAACCCGCTTACCGGGCCGTGGAGTCTACTTTTTAGCACGGTCGGCGCGCTCGCTGGAATTTGGGCGGGCTACAAAATCTGGAAATACTACGGCTGAGAGTGGCGCGTTTGGAAATCAGGTGTTTTATCCGACGTAAAGAGGTTGCGAGTAGATGCCTACGGCTGGTGCATAGGGAACGGGCTCGGCAAAATAGGCGTCGAGGTCTGCTTTAGCTGCTGCCAGCCCCGCCCGGAGAGCGCTAAAGTCTTCTGGAACCTCGGCCGGAGTTGCCTCAACAGCAGGGACGGCAGCAGCGAGCGTAGCCGTATCGCCAACGTGACGGCCTACGTACAACATCCTTAAATTAGTCTCAAGCAATGGGTTAGCTAAAACATCAGGTGAAGTATATGGAGACATGGAGTCCTCCTTTTTAGATTTTAATGGGGGCGAGTTGCTATGGCTCGTGGTGAGCTTATCACTTCACTTACGAGAGTACGTGTTTCAAACGCACGCGTCTAACTGCCATCTTAAGAGGTTGAAACGGCCCCTACGAGGCCGCTTCAACCCTCCTCAACGTAAGCTAGAGTGCTTCGCCGACAGCGAGAGTACCCGCGAATGAAGTGACTTGGGCTTGCCGAGCTGCACGCTCTGCAGCTTCGCGTTGGCGCGCTGCTTCAATTTCCCGAGCCTTCGCCCATTCGTCTGCTGCACGTTCGCCTGCGGGGTTACCTTGAGATGACATATTATTCCTTTCTGCTTTCTTGGCGACAGGCCAAACAAAAAGTCGCTTCCCGTTGGTAGCGACTGTGTGGTCAGCGTCTTGCCATTTCGTTTTAGTACTTTATGTTTTACTCCGGCATGTGATAAATGTCAACGACAGCTCCCGGCTTTTTGTCCCTCGATTGTTTGCTTTTCAAAGAAATTTTGCATATCATGGGCATTTGCATATAGAATGAGGCAAACATGAGCAAGAACCTAGTTATCGTTGAGAGCCCGGCCAAAGCGCGTACCATTGAGAAATTCCTTGGGCGCGACTACACCGTGAAAAGCAGCATGGGACACATCCGCGATCTTCCAAAAAAAGGCGTGAACATTGACGTTGAGCACGACTTTGCGCCGACGTACGAAATTAACGCCGACAAAAAGAAGGTCGTTGCCGAACTGCGCAAACTCGCCAAAGACAGCGACGAGATCTGGCTCGCAAGCGATGAAGACCGCGAGGGAGAGGCGATTGCCTGGCATCTTACACAGGCACTCAAGCTCGATCCAAAGACCACAAAACGCATTGTCTTCCACGAAATCACCAAGCCGGCCATCGAGAATGCTATCAAAAATCCGCGCACCGTTGACCTACACCTAGTTGACGCGTATCAGGCGCGCCGCGTGCTTGATAGGCTCGTAGGTTATGAGCTCAGTCCGGTCCTTTGGAAAAAAGTGAGGACAGGTTTGAGCGCCGGGCGCGTGCAAAGCGTTGAAGTCCGTTTGGTCGTCGAACGCGAAAGGGAAATCCGCGCGTTCGAGGCCGTAAGCTCGTATAAAGTCGTCGCCATCTTCACGGTCGATGGGCAAGATCTAAAGGCAGAGTTGGCAAACAAATTGCCCGACAAAGACGCGGCAAGAAAATTCCTCGAAGACGTCATCGGCGCGAAGTTCAACGTCGCCAGCATCGCAACCAGGCCGGGCAGCCGCAACCCTGGCGCGCCGTTCACGACCAGCACCTTACAGCAGGAAGCCTCGCGCCGCTTAGGCTACAGCATCAAGCAAACGATGAGCCTCGCGCAGCGCCTCTACGAAAACGGCCACATTACCTACATGCGTACCGACAGTACCTTGCTCTCAGGCCTCGCTATTAATGCCGCAGAGGAATTTATAAAGGGTGAGTACGGCGAAAAATACCATCAACGGCGTCAATTCAAAACCAAAAACGAATCTGCGCAAGAAGCCCACGAAGCCATCCGCCCCACAGAATTCCGCCACACTACGGCCGGCGATGACAGCCAGCAAGAAAAACTCTACCAACTCATTTGGCAACGCGCCCTCGCCAGCCAAATGTCCCCGGCACAAACCGAGAAAACCGAAATTTCCATTGCCATTTCGACGCGCAGCGAACAGCTCCTCGCCAAAGGCGAAGTCCTAAAGTTCGACGGTTTTATGAAAGTCTACGGCGGCGGCAAGGACGATACGCTTTTGCCAGGCGTTTCTGAAGGCCAGGAGCTACCTTTGGCGTCGATGACGGCCGTTGAGACGTTTAGCCGCGGTCCGGCGCGTTTCAGCGAGGCTACGCTCGTCAAAGCCTTGGAAGAACTCGGCATCGGACGCCCGAGCACCTACGCTTCAACGATTTCTACCATCCAAACGCGCGGATACATTGAGAAGACCGACCTCGAAGGCACTGAACGCAAAGTCCAAACGCTAACGCTCGAAGGCGGGAAGGTTGAAGAAAAAGAAACCACCGAAATTACCGGCGCCGACCGCAACAAGCTCGTACCGACGCCCGTCGCAGAAGTCACCACGGATTTTCTCGTCAAATATTTCCCGAGCATCGTCGATTACGATTTTACGGCAAAGTCCGAAGACGGCTTCGACAAAGTCGCCGAAGGCAAAGAGAAGTGGGTGCAAATGATCCGCGACTTTTACGGCCCGTTCCACGAGCTCGTCGATAAGTCTGCCGACGCCTCGCGCAGCGAAGTCTCGCAGGCACGAGTGCTCGGCATCGATCCTAAGACCAAAAAGCCCGTCATGGCGCGCTTTGGCCGCTACGGCCCGATGTTGCAACGCGGCGAGGTCGAAGACGAAGAAAAGCCGGCGTTCGCGCCGTTACCGGCCGGCACGACGCTTATGAACGTCACGCTCGAGCAAGCGCTCGCCATGTTCCAATTGCCGCGCGTCGTCGGCACCACGTCCGACGGGCAAGAGATGAAAGCCAACATCGGCCGCTTCGGCCCGTACGTACAAGTCGGCAAAACGTTTGTGAGCATCAAGCCGCTCGACCCGTTCACGATTACCGAAGCCGAGGCACGCGAACTCTACGCCGCCAAACTCGAAAAAGACGCCAACAAATACATCAACGAATTCGCCAGTGGTATCAAGGTCGTCAACGGCCCATACGGCCCGTACATCACCGACGGCAAAAAGAACGCCAAAATTCCTAAGGATGTCGAGCCAAAAAATCTCACCGAAGCCGAGTGCAAAAAGCTCCTCGACGAAGCGCCCGCCCGCAAAAAATTCACGCGCCGCCGCAAAAAAGCCTAGCGCGCCGCGCGTCTCTTGTCAGAGCTTCACGCTCTTCCAAATCATAAGTTGTGCACAGAGCAATATAGTATCTAAAGATATTTCTACAACATGTTTTGACTTAACGCACTTTTTTCGTGATACAATATTTTTGTACTATAAAACGTTTGACTTTTTCAGCCTTACGTTTTATAATTTACACAAACGATGTTAACAGATTAAAAGGTAATCGTCATGGCAGATGCCAAAACTACTCCAACCCGACTCAACACCGAAACGATCGTCCAGAATATTCTGAGCAACCTGGACCGCGAGCGTGAGCGTGAGATCATTGCACGCCGCTTCGGTTTGTTTGACCGCAAGGAAACGTTGGAGCAAATCGGCGAACTGCTGGGCATTACCCGTGAACGCGTACGCCAACTTGAGAAGTCTGTCGTAGCGCGCCTCAAATCCCTGACAGAGCAGGGCGAGCTCGCCGGCATGGCCGACGTAGAAGCCGCCTTCGCGGCGCAACTGCACAAGGTTGGCGAAGCAGCCCGTGTAAGCGACCTCAGCGCCGCTCTGAGCGAGGAGAACTCACGCACCGAGCAATCACGCATCTCGTTTCTCGCACTGCTTTGCCCGAGCCTTGCTGTCGTTGAGGACAACGACCACTTTTTCTACACCGTAGGAATCCGTGAAGTCCGCGACGAGAAGACGATGAAGGCGGCCGTTTCGCACGTGCTCGACACGGTTAAGAAAGTTGGCAAACCTGTCAGCATCGAGGAAATTGCCACGGCTGCAGGCATCGCCGACGTTGCGCAAGCCCGCGCGCTGGCCAGCGTCTCCAAAGACCTCGCAACGTTGAACAACCGCTGGGGCCTCGTCAAATGGCCAATGGTCAACCCAAAGAACATCCGCGACAAAATCTACGTTATCCTCTACGAGAACGGCAAGCACATGCACTTCAACGAAATCGCCGAAGCCATCAAAGATTCCGATTTCAAGCGCAAGGACGTTACTGTGCAAGCCATTCACAACGAACTCATTAAAGACAAGCGCTTCGTGCTCATCGGCCGCGGCATTTACGCGCTGAAGGAATGGGGCTACGCCAAAGGCACGGTCGCCGACATCATCAGCGAAGTGTTGCGCGAGGCAGGGGAGCCGCTGCACCGCGACGAGATCGTCAAGCGCGTGCTCAAGAGCCGCTTCGTCAAAGAAACGACCATCTTGCTCAACCTGCAAGGCAAAACGCAGTTCAAACGCGTTGCCAAAGCGACCTACACGCTCGAAGAAGAGTAGGGCAAACCCTCCTTCCCGATTTAAAAACGCCGGCAACTCAAGCCGGTGTTTCGTTTATAAGCGCTTGCCGTAGGTGAACATTTTACGAACATGAGATACGTAAGTACTATACGAGGACACAAAACCAAACATTTGTACGAATCACCGCACTAAAACCCGCACGAACGAATAGAGCAGTGCGTAAACGTTGAGCGAAGATTAGTGAACGCAGCAAGGGTTAGACGGTCGTGAGCAGCGCCACCAACCGCACAAAAGCAGACATACATTCAATGTCGCACAATGTATATTTTGCGACTCTAATATAGTTATCGAAGACACTTAGCTATACGTTCGCGGGGGAGTCTACTTTGGCAGTCGATGCAATTTCCGCCCGCACGCTCCACGTAATCGTTTAGCATATGCACGAATTACTGCGGTTTACTAGCCACTTGTGCATACTCTTTATACTAATCATAAAAACTGCGGCCTCGAGTGGCTCCACCACAGCTCATAGGAGCCGTAGCGTTTCACGTTTAAACGGCACGCTACTCGCGCGTATCACCACGTTGTACTCCTTACAAGCATTTGACTTTTCCACAGTTTCGTCGTGAAATAACTTGCTTTTTGCATATTTCAATGTCGTTTATATCTTCCCTCTACTGCTATCCAACTTGTCCTTTTTTGACTTTTTACTATTTTGATATGTTTGTATGTTTTTCTCGAACAAGCATTTCAAAAATATGATACGAACAAAAAGCGAACTGGAGGAGCAGAGCGGGTCAGCGAGGGGCTATCGTGCCATCTCATTCTTTATCGTGCCGTATAAGTACTCTATCTTTACAAACTTAGTTGATAATAACGGACTTGCGCAACTACCCTCAAGCCGCTACTGCCCTGCTTCGTAATGTGCCTTCGGCATCTTTCACATATCCCTGCTCTACTTATAGTACGCACGGCCCGGCACGCGCACGTCAACGTAAGCTGCGGGCGTCTGATTGTGCGTGGCGAGGTATGAGCGAACCGCAAGATACGTGCCGGCTTCCTGGCGGGCATCGGTAGCGGCAAGGTTGAACTTGATGAAGTACGCCGCCCCAGCAACGCGTACGTCGAGTTCACTGCTTGCAGCCGGTAGAGTTAGTGAGGTCACGGCAACTCCTTTGGCAGAGAGTTGCCCTACGACTTCCGTAATATACGATACGTTCGCCGCGGTAAGAGCCGCTTGGCCAACTTGCACAGCCAATCCGCTTTGATCTGTCACCGTCGGCAAATGCAGTTTGCTCAAGTTTGAAACTTGCGTAGTGCTTATAAGCGCACGGCCTTCGTTGTCGATGACGAGGCTGCCACTGCTTTGCGTCGCCAAAATGAGTTTGGGCGTAGCCGGCTGAATGTACATGACTGGCTGCGAGCCGACAAACGGCAACGACACGTTTACGGCCGTAAGTTCCGGAAATTCGCGCAGCATCGCGGCGCTGATTTGCTTGGTATCGACCGTAACTTTATTGCGGTTAAGCGCAGACTTCGAGAAAAGCTGATTCGCGGCTGCCGTATACGTGCTAGCACTGCGCAAAAAGATTTGCCCGGAGCTGTCACCGGTTTCAACGACCTTAGGTGTTGTACTGAGCATCAAATCTAGAGCGGCAAAGAGGATGACGGCAAGCGTTACGCCCACAAAACGCGCGTTGCCCAGCCACGAACGCCGATGCTTACGGCGCGCAGCCAGCGTTGCTTCGTCAGGCCGGCTCGTGTCGCGCGTAACTTCGGGACGCATCGAACGGGACGCGTGGTACGAAAACACCGCGCTTGGCGTTTGTGACGCCGTTGAAATTGGCCGGCGCCGTTCGGGCTGTGGAACTTGTTTCTTTTTGAACATTGGCTTGCAGCGCGCTGCTTATGGCTTCGCTACGTCTAATAATACCATTGCGAGGTGCTTTGCCGCATCCGGCGCAGCGAGTTCCGCCAGCCGCTGTCCAAATGCATGAGCCTTATCCGGATGGTCGAGTAAATCCGTGAGCGGCGCCATGAGCGCTTTAGGGTCGCCCTTAAGCAACGTCTCGTCGAGAACCTTCACAGCCTTACGATCCTGCAGCACTTTGGCGTTTTTGAGTTGGTGCCCGCCAGCAAGAAACGGGCTTGGGATAACGACGCACGGCTTGCCTTGCGTGGCAAACTCAGCCATGCTTGTGCCGCCGGCGCGCGTCACAACGACGTCGGCCGCGGCGCTGTATTCGTGCATGTTCGTCACGAAGCCTTTTACGAAAACGCGCGTCACCTCGCCGCCTAATTCTTTTTGATATTGCTGGCGAAGGTCGGCCTCGAGACTTCGGCCGGCGATGTGCACAATGGCGAGGTCGTTGTAACGTTCAAGCAAATCCGGCGCACACATTACGAGCGCGTTGTTGACCGTTTCCGAACCGTTGCCGCCGCCAGTCAAGCAAATGACTTTGGAGAATTTCTCAAGGCCAATTTGTTTGCGCGCGGCCACGACGTCCCGTGCCGAAACCAAATGAAAATCTTGCGAGATTGGCACGCCGACCGTCACGGTCTTTGCCGGCGGATACGCGTAGATTTCCTTCGGCAACGCCACGGCGTGCATTCGTGCCCAAGGCGCGACGATGCGGTTTGCAAGGCCTGGCAGCGCGTCGGAATCATGGGTAACGTACGGAATCTTCAACGCCGCAGCCGCAAGGCCAACCGGTACGCCAACGAATCCACCCTTAATAAACACGACGTCCGGCTTCAAACGTTTGAGCAGCACGTAGCTTTGCCACAACCCCTTCACCGTCCGGAACACGTCGCGCGTATTTTTGGCTACCGTTGGTGCGTCGAGCAACTGCTTGAGCCCTTCGCCGTGATAACGCCGTAGCTTCCCGGCCGGCACGCTGTACACTTTGTCGATCGCGCTGTGCGCGGCCACGACGTCGCTCAAGTTCTCACCTTTTTGGATGATGTAAAAAATCTCGGCGTCCGGCTTCAGCGCCTTCAGCTCTTGCGCCACGGCCAAAACCGGCGTAATGTGGCCGCCGCTACCGCCGCCTGTTACGACTACTCGCATAATTCGCTCCTTCGTTTGTCTCCACTGAAAATTTAGTGTACCGAGAGATTTGGAACACGAGGCCAAGCGCAGCTAACGTCAGCAACACGCTGCTGCCTCCGTAACTTATAAGCGGCAGCGTGATGCCCTTCAACGGTAATAAGCCGATCATGGCACCGATGTTCACAAACGCCTGCACCGCCAGCCAAATCAGCACGCCAGTTACGACGAGACGACTAAAATTATCCGGCGCGCGGTCGATAATCCGCCGCAGCCGCGCAAAAAATGCCACGAACAACGCCAGCAAAATCGTCGCGCCCACGAAGCCAAACTTCTCAGCATAAATGGCGAAGATGGCATCGTTCTCCGCCTCGGGCAAATAGCCGTACGCTTGCACGCTGCGGCCGAGGCCGAGGCCAATCGCGCCGCCGGAACCTACGGCAATCAAGGCCTGGCACTCTTGCCAACTTGTCGTAAGGCAGTTTTGCTCGGGGTGAAGAAACGTCAGCAAACGTTCGCGACGATACGGGATTGCCGACACAGCGAGAATTGTGCCGATGGCCACAATGCCAACGATGAGCATTAAGCGCTTCATCGGCAGGCCTGCCACAAACGCCATTGCACCCATAATCGCCACGATAACACCTGTTGAGCCGAGGTCGCTCTGCACGCCGGCCACAATGAGGCCTACGGCGATCACAACCAAAAAAATCGGCTGCAATGTCTTCTTGGGATCGCCCAAACTTCCCTCGCGCATACGGCGCGCTAAGAAATCGGCGAACCACACGATCAGCGCAAGCTTCAACAACTCGACGCTCTGAAACGAGAAGCCGCCAAGCCGGATCCAACGGTGCGCCGGATAATCCGGGCTTACGGGCATGACGAGCGCAACAAGCGTCGCAAGGCCGGCAACAATAAGAAGTGTCGGGAAAAGCTGCCGCCACGTGCGCAACGGCACTTTGGCCGCCACCACGAACATTACGAGGCCAAGGGCGATGGCAATGCTTTGCCGTAGCACGAAATAATTTTGCCCGACGTTCTTCTCCACGGCCAGCGCCGGACTGATAGCGTAAATGACTGTAATGCCGATAGCAAGCAGTGCAAGCATCAGCAGCATCAATACGTAATCCGGGCGATGGCGGCGCGCCTGTAAACTGTTTTCCTCAACCTCAGCTTGCCCGGGCCGCAAAAAACTGCCCGCCGAGCGTGCTGCGCTTTGTCGAGCCCGTGGCGGCGCGACTACGCCCACGTTATCGTCCTACGAGGAATAAAATCAAACCGAAGACAGCCGCCATTTGGCCGAGGATCCAGAAACGCATTGTAATCTTCGTTTCCGGCCAACCGATTGCCTCGAAGGTGTGGTGAATCGGCGTTGAAGGAAATACTTTTTTGCCGTGCCGGAATTTCTTCGAAGTACGGTTGATGATGACCGAACCAGTTTCGATAACGTAAATCGCACCGATGACCGGCAAAACGTACACCGTGTCTGTCTGCATTGCTACGATGCCCAGCGCCGTGCCTAAGGCAAATGCGCCGACGTCGCCCATAAAGAATCGCGCCGGGAAAATGTTGAACCATGTGTAGCTGAGCAACGCGCCAACGATCGTCAAGCAGAACGCCGTCAAAGCGTACTTGCCTTCGATGGCGGCAATGAGCGCGTACGCCGTAAACGACGTGCCGAGCAAGCCGCCGGCGAGGCCGTCGAGGCCGTCACTAATGTTCACTGAGTTTGCCGTAGCGATTACAACGAACCAGAAGATCGGCACAATCCACCATCCGACGTGCCAATGATGAATCCCCGGCAAGTACAACGACGTAACGCCGAGCTTACGGTAGAACCACAAACCGCCTACGATTGCCACAAGGCTATACAACACAAACTTTAGCTTAGCCTGCATGCCGGCGACGCCCTTGCCGCTGCTGCGGATGTTCATTACATCATCCAAAAGGCCGATGATACCCGCGCCGACCATGCCTGCAAGCGGCAGCCACGTTTGGCCGCGATTGAGGTTGAAGACGAGTGTTACGAGCAGCGTGGCGACGAGGAAAATGAGGCCGGCCATCGTCGGAATGTTCTTACGGTGTTTGGCTGCGTGCAGCTTTTGGTAGACGGTTGCCGCGCCGCCGCCCCACGCTTCAGTTCGTTGTTTTTTCCACCACTCTTTTTTGTACGCAACGGTCGTGTATAGCGGCGTCAAGAGCATCGCTACGGCAAAACCCAGGCCGCTTAAGAGCAACATCTTAGTCAGAGTTGCCGTTTGCACATCAATATGAATAGCTGTCATGTGTTTTTCCTTACTTGCCTAAAGTATAGCACGCCGAGGCAAGCCGTGACAGGAGTAAATTGGGAAAGCAGCTTTCACACATTTACGACATTGGCGTTGCGTAGCCGTCGTTGATGAGCATATGCGCGAGGTCGGCAAAAACCGGCTGGCCACCGTACGATCCAGCGTAGCCCGTAACGTTCGGCTTGATGTTGTACACGACGATGACATACTGCGGCTTATTAACCGTGCCGCCGACAAACCCCACGTACGTGCCGTTGTATAAATTAGCGTAATATCCCCCGCCCGGCTGGGCGATCTGTGCCGTGCCTGTTTTGCCGCCTACCAAAAAGTTTGAGGGAAAGTTCATGAAGCCGAAGCCTTCGTGCAAATATGTCGTAACGACGTTTTGCATGAGGGGGACGAGTTCCGGCCCAACCTTCGACGACACGACGTTCTTCTCCAAAACTTTTGGCGCGTCGGTGGTCGTTTTGCCGTCGGCGGAAATGGTTTCGTCAACAAGCGACGGCTGATAATACGTGCCGCCGTTAAGCACGCTACTCAACGCCGAGGCGAGTTGTACGGCCGTGAGCGTTACGCCTTGGCCGAAGGACGTTTCGGCGTAGGTCAAGCTGATGGCCGGGCTCGACATGTTTGCCGGCGGCACGTAACCCGTTTCTTCGTAGCCTTGCTCGATGCCCGTTTCCTGCCCGAGGCGATAATGGTTCACCATATAGTCGTGCCACGTTTGAATTCCCTTGTCGTTAATCGTCGTGCCGCCCAGCTGGCTCATCTGCATAAGTTCCCACGTTGCGCCGGTGTTCAACGACAACGCTAAAATGCTTGCAATGCTTTGCTGACGTGCGCCGCCGTCTTGCTCGATGTCGGTGATATTGAAGTTGTCCACGACCCAGTGCGCCGGATCGAAGAACGTTTCGTTGGGCGTGATGGAGCCCGTGTCCAACGCCGCGGACGTCGTGAGCGTCTTCATGGTTGAGCCCGGCTCAATGGCGTTCGTTACGGCAGCGTTCTGGAATAACGTCGGGTCGCTTACACTGGAATAATTTGAGGGATCGTATGTTGGATAGTTGGCCATGGAAGCAATCTTGCCCGTGCTTGGATCCATGATGATCGCACTAATGCCCTGCGACTTTGTCTTCTGGTATTCGCTCTGAAGGATTTGCTCCATCTGCTCCTGCATACCCATATTAATACTCAGCACAACGTTGCTGCCGTCCTTTGGCGCGACCAGGGTGTTGCTGCTGTCTGCGGCGAGCGGCACGCCGTTGATGTCCGTCACGGCTTTCAACTCGCCCGGCGTCCCGGCAAGCGTGCCGTTCAGGTACTGCTCAATTCCGTACTCCCCTTTCCCGTTGTTGTTGACGAAGCCCAACAATTGGCTGGCGAGCGAGCCGTCAGGATACGTACGGTAATCTTGCGCCAGGCCGCCGAGCCCGGGATACTTCGGCTTGAGCAACGCCGTTTCCTGCACCTGCGTCACCTTCTGCGCTAGCACGACGTAACGCGTGTTTTTGGTTTGCAACTTAGCCGCGAACGTTGCTTCGTTGCCGCCAAGCACCGAAGCCAACGTGCCCGCAACTTGGCTGACGTTCTTAATCATCGTTGGGTCGGCGTACATTGTGTACAGCGTTTGGTTGAGGACGATGGGCACGATACTGTTGCCCTGGTGCGCTTCAATCAGCCCGCGCGTGGCAGGAATTTCGTGCTGCGCCAGCTGATCGCTCAACGCTGCCGTATGGTAATAGCTATAACGAATCACCTGCATATAAAAAAGCTTCACGACAAAGATACTCACGACAAGCACCAGCAAAGTAAACAATACGCGCGAACGCGCAATCGTCCTTTGAAAATCGTTGGAAGCTTTGGGCTGCATAAGCGTCATTATATACGTCAGGGGCGTTGGCCTCAAATTAGCTTGGCTAAGGCCTCATAAAACTGTAGCGCGGCGAGCAAAATACAAACGTCATAAAACGCCGCAACGCATCGTAGAAATTACTGCGTAACCGTTGCCGTAGGCGCCGTTGGCGTGAGAGCTTGCGCTTCAGGGCTTGCCGCGACGCGTTGGATCGACTGCAAACGTGCCGAGGCAACTTGTAAGTTGGCGCGCTGCGATTCAAGCGAAGCCTGTTGCTTCTGAAGGCCGTTGATTTGATAGCCGTAAGCGTTCGTGCGCGTTACCTGCACGAGGTAAATCATGCCCAGCAAACTTGCGAGGACAATAAGAATAACGGTGTTGCTAACCGGCCCAAGCGTCCGCTCGCGCGAGCGAAACGTAACGGCGTTTTGGTTGCGGCCGGCGAACGCTTGTTGGCGGCCCATTGCGAGAGAACTTGAGTATGTCATAATTTTTGTCTTTGTGTTTATTTTGTTTCGCAAAAGTTCGAGGAGTTTGCCTTTGGTGGCGCCGCTATTTGTGCGGCGCCACCTCGGACCGTACAAAGTCGTTACGCTACGGTAACGCGGACTTTGTAGGCTCGTGGGCTGAGGTTCTTGACTGTGATGTGCATATCAAGCTCCCCTTTCTTTTGTTTTTTATTTTTTCACTGCGGCGCGGAGTTTTGCACTCCTTGCACGCGGATTGAAAACAATTTCCTGTGCGTCGCCTGTCAGCGGCTTTTTGGTCAGTAACGTAAGCGGCGCATCGTAGCGGTCTCCACTTGTCTCGGCAAACGCTTGTTTTACCAAACGGTCTTCGAGGCTGTGAAAGCTAATGACGGCGATGCGGCCACCTGGCTTCAGCAAATCGTTCATCCAAATCGGCAAACTCTTGCGTAAAAGCTCGAGTTCGTCATTGACCGCAATGCGAAGCGCCTGAAACGTGCGCGTTGCGGGATGTACTTTGCTGTGCCCTGGCCAAGCCTTGGCGGCGACGGCGGCAAGTTGGTTCGTGGTTTTGAGCGGCCGATTATGCACGATGAGGTTCGCGATCTGCCGCGCCTTTGGTTCTTCACCGTAGCGCTTGAGCAAATCCGCCAGCTCGGTTTCACCATATGTGTTTACCACAATGGCGGCCGTCAGCGTTTGCGAACGATCCATGCGCATATCGAGCGGTCCATCTTGCTGGATGGAAAAGCCACGACTCGCCTCGTTAAGGTGCGGTGAGGAGACGCCCAGGTCTGCCAAAATCATGTCGAACGTTTTGCCTTCGCGTTTGAGCTGTTCGCTGGCGGATAAAAAGTCCGCGCGGCGGATGCTCAAGTCGGTGCCGTTAAATCGTTCCGCAAGGTGCGTTACCGCCGCTTCGTCGCGATCCACAAGCACACTCCCTGCAAAGTTTTTCGTTCGTTCCAGCACCGCCGCTGCGTGGCCGCCGTATCCGCCCGTCAGGTCGAGGTACGATTCCCCGCTCTTCGGTCCGAGACACTGCAGCACTTGCTCAAGCAAGACTGGAATATGAATTTGGTCTTCTGATTGTTCCTTCACTTTGTTGTTTGTATCACATTCACGCGGTTTCGTCATCCCGGACATTCCGGGCCCTCGTTTTTTGCGATGTTTTGTTTTGGTGTTTTTGTTTTGTACAAAGTCACCTATTCAGCAGCCAACTTTTTGTTTTTTGTGTAGTTTTTGTTTTTGTTGTCGGTCATTTGCTGGTTGGAAAAGAAGGCTTGTAGTGAAATTTGAAAAATTTCTAAACTTCTTGGCTGGCAAACGACCTTTTTGAGAGACTTATGTGTGAGGTGGAGTTTTGGGAGGTGTTCCAAAAAAGGTGCAATGGGTTTTGAGTGGTGCCATCAATCACTTGTTGACTGCCAAATAGCTGACTTCGAGTCGATTCGTTGCTATTTGTCCTAGATTGTTAAAGTGCTATAACTCTGCCGCAGGTTATGCAGTGCCGGCCATAATTCGCCAGTACTTTCCCGCGCGCACCGCCACGATGTCTTTGTCGATACCTGCCGCGTCCAAAAGATGTTGCTCGAGCGTTATGCGCCCTTGCTTTTCATCCAACGGACCTTCGACCTTGCCCATACGGAACTGAACGTTGAGGTCGGCGGTTTTCTCGTCAAGGATGTGACCTTGGAGTTCCGGTTCGACCAATTCGTCCCACACGCTTTTTGGGTACAGGTGCAGGTACTTTTGGAAGCCACGCGTCACGACTACTCCGCTGGCAAACTCGGCTCGAAGTTCGGCCGGTATGGTTAACCGCCGTTTGTCGTCAAGCTTGCGCTGAAAATAATCGACTGTGGCCATCGTGGTTTTTAAGTTAATTTGCAGTGGTTTTTTGTTTTTGCTGCGTAGCCCTTGTTTTGGTGGGGGGGCTACCCACGTTTACCCACTGACATGATCATACAACCCACAGCTACCCACTTACAAGTACATTTTCTAAGAAATGGTGGTGTTTCCTACACCAGTTATCCACAGATTTTTAGGCGAAACCAACTTTATCCACATATGTAGTGTTAGAACGTTCACAGCGCACGCTAGCTTATCCGCATACGACTGGGGCCATTTCCTTACTTCGCGTGGCGGATTCTGCTTCGAGGCAATCCATGCTACACTCGGTGCCATGCCAAAAATACGCAGAATCGAGGAAACGCCTTTGGCTGAACGGCCACGAGAAAAGTTGCAACGTTACGGTGCTGCGGCGTTGTCGGATTTCGAGTTGCTGGAACTTCTTATCGGAACTGGCGCCGGCGGCGTAAACGTCGGCCAGCTCGCACGAACCGTACAACGGTTGTTGTATCGCCACGGCGGCAACATTACACTTGAGCAGCTCAGCGAGGTCAAAGGGGTGAGCATCGCCACGGCGAGCCGTGTACTTGGCGGTCTGGAACTGGCACGCCGGCATTTGGTACGCGATTTATTGCCGCTCCGCACGCAGGACGAAATCCTCGGCCGCCTCGCAGACATCCGCACGCTCTCGCAAGAACATTTCATTTGCCTTAGCCTCGATGGCGGCCAGCGCTTGATTGCGCGACGCACCATCACCATCGGCTTACTCGACAGTGTCCAAGCGCATCCGCGCGAGGTCTTCGCCGATGCCATCGCCGACCGCGCCGCCAGCGTCGTCATTGCCCACAATCACCCTTCGGGAGATGCCACGCCCAGCCAACGCGACATCACCTGCACACAGCAACTTGCAGCCGCCGGCCAGTTGCTCGGCATTCCGCTTCGCGATCATCTCATCCTTACGAAGACTGAAGATTTCAGCTTCGCGCAACACCATTTGTATTAGGCTTCACCAAGCTTCATGGTGCTCACGAGCGGATCCATTGGAGTCTGAGTGCCATCCGGTGCTGTCGTAAGCCTCGTGCTTACGAGAGAAACCGCCCAATCGGGTGATGAAAGCCGGAAACTCTCATAAGGCGGTCGAAGCGGCTCGCCCATATTCCACAAAGCGTCCGCCTCGCCTTCGGGCGCGGCAGCGCTAATAAACCCGGCCGCCAGGTCGCGTGCCAGGGTGGGAGTAGTGCGATACATTCGCTCATATGCAATTGCGTATGTTTGAGGGACTTGCATTTCTCCGAGAAGACGCGTTGGCGTTCTACCAGCCGGTGAATCACGTTCCAGGCTATTCGGCGCCACACCTTTGTCCATGCCGAAACTATAAGTGACCGTAAAAAGCGGCTCGCTCGAACCTGTCTCCGGATCTTTCGTCATGACCGGTACTTTCCTACCGGTCTTTTCTTTCACAATGTCGAGTTGTACGCCAATCCTTAGACCCAGGATTCCCCTGTTAACCTCGATTGTCTTTTCCCGCAATTCGTCCGCCATAGCAGGAAGCAAAAATACAGCTTCAGTGCTGATCGACGGCAAGGCGCCGGGCGCAGCCTGCGGCACCGCCTTCTGCGCTGCAAACTCCTTAATAAAGTCCGGGCTCACTGAAGGCTGCCGCGTATGCGGACCTTCGTTATTCTCAAACCGAGTACCCTCCGGCCACTCGGCGCGCACGACAACCGTATCTCCGGCAGCCGCAAACATTTGCTCTATGAGTTTACGCCCCGCCTCGCGCTCCGGCCGCACGGTCTCGCGCACTGCGGCACCGCCAGCATGATGACCGGCACTCGCACGCCTGCGACCCGTCTGGACATTCGGGGTTAACGGCGCTACTTCGCCTGGATTTATTCTTCTCGCGTGTTTTCCTGTCATCTCTCAATCCTTAGATACTAATAATAACATATTAAAAGATTTGTAACAACCAGGGTCACGCCTTCGAGGCAACCTGTGATATCATTGGCGCGACCAAAGCAAACGGAGCTAATAAGCATGGCACAATATTATTTCGATTTGCGAACCCAGTCCGCGCGCGGCACCGATAGCGTCACCGCAGACATGATGCGTCACCTTCACACGCGGCAGCACCTAGGCAAAACGCTGGTTGTCGATGCCGAGCCGGGTGTCGTACTCAGCGCCGCACGCAAGCAATGGCTGCGCATTGCGCGTTCCATCCAGACGCAGCGCGCCAGCACGCTCAATGCCGACAAAATTCTCAAGTACACGCACACCATCACGCGTATGCATCAAATGGAATTTACGCTCAAAACGCCGGCCGAGCGCCCAAACGATGATGTTTTCTTTCTTCGCCCTGACGAACTTGCGTTGGCGCCTGCACAATGTTTTAACGTATACGTGAACGCGGCGTTGCCAAAGGATACCGTGAGGCGGTTGCTCACCCAATTACCCGACGGCGCACTGATAACCGACTACTGCCACGCAACGCCGTGGGCGGAGTTGGGCCTCAAACCAAAAGCCGCGCTTGAGGATGCCGTAGCTGAAACGTGGAACACGGCTCTCAAGTTCCTCGAAGACCACCGCATCGACATCGACGACCTGGTGGCCACCCCGTTGCAAAATATCGAAGCCATCGACGACGCGCTCGATACCCTGCTTGCCATAAGCTATCCGTTCCTTGAAGTTGCCAGCGCGTTCCAACGCGCGTTGGAGCTCGCGCGGCCGTTGCGTCTCAGCAAGGCTACGCGCAACCGTTACGACGCCCTGGCTTTGCTCGCTCACCGCGTGCAGGCACTCAGCCCTAGTCCGTTCCAGCAGCAATTTCTCGAGGTTTATAACGAAGACGACTCATTCTTTTTGCTCGACAACGTTTTTGGCCTTGCCGGCGACGCGTTGGCTCGTAGGATTCTTGCGCATCAACGTGCCGGCCGCACGCGGCTTGCCGCGGCGCTCGCACGTTTGCCTCAATCAAAGCAACGATTTGCCTCGCTGTAATTACACCGCCGGAATCTCAACGCCTTCGCCGTAATGCAGTTCAAGGCGTTTGCGGATTGAGCCGGGGTGGCGGCCAAACTGCGCCGTCATTTCGTCTAACGTTGCGCCGGCTTTAAAGCGCTGCTGCAATGCTTCGTCGTCGATATTGCTCCACGGCATGTACGCGTTCGGGAATGTCTCGCGCATCTTCGCAAGTTTGTCTGCCCACGCCGAATTGCTGGTAGTTTTCTTCGGTTTCTTGGCACGTTTTTTCGTTTGGTTACGCAAGTTCGCAAAACGTTCGGCATCGGCCGCGGAAATTGCGCGCAGCGTTTCGTCGATCTTCAACGCCTCGTCGCTCATCTTCAGAGCCATTTTGTTGATGCCCATAAGGCTGAGGGAATCCAAACGTTTGACGCGGCTAAGCGCGACGTAGCCCATGCCTTCGACAAACGCCCGGCGCAGATCAATCTTTGCCGCATCAAGCGTCATGCCTTGGCTTTTGTGTACCGTAATTGCCCACGCGAGGCGCAGCGGCAATTGTGTGAGGCCGGCGCGTTTGCGTTCGCCGTCGCGAAGCTCCCAGGTGTCGGGCAGCGCCGTAATTTCGCGGCCGTTACGAAGCTCAACAATCGGATAATCGCTGAGCTCTTCAAAGCCTACGATTTTGCCCAAAGAACCGTTCACATACTTTTTGTCGGCGCTGTTTTTGATAAACATCACCAGCGCGCCCTCTTTGAGCACAAGGTCTTCCGGCGCGAGGCACGAACGCATCAGACTTTCGACGTAATTTTGTGAGCCGGTCGTTGTCATGTGGTAATGATGTTCTTCGCCGCCAAGTTCGCCCAAACGTTTTTGGTTAATGCTGTCGACGTTGATGTTGACGGTATGCAGCTCGGTGACTTCTTCACCTTCAAGCTCAGTATCAATGCGCGCCAATAGCGCCTCGGCGTGTCGCCGGCGGATATCTCCGGCACGCAACGCGTTCAAGATTTCCAAAAACGTGTCGTCGTCCTGACGATGCTGCTCGTTCAGATAACAAATGACCGGCTTAAACTCCTTCCAGGCGTTGGAATGAATGACAAACCCGCCGGCGCGGCCGTCGTTGCGGTTCACCGGCGGCAGCTGGAAAAAGTCGCCGCACAAAATAACCTGTACGCCACCGAACGGCTTCTCTGGCTCGCCGCGGACGTTGCGTAGCATCGCGTCAACCATGTCGAGGCGAAAATCGTGGAGCATGGAAATCTCGTCGATGATAAGCACGGCCGCCTTTTGCATCATCTGCGAACGCGTCTTGCTCAAATGCTCTGCGGCTTTGGGCGCAAGCTCGTCGGCAATGCCGATGCCGCTCCACGAATGAATCGTCGAGCCGCCCAAATGCGATGCCGCCAAACCCGTCGTCGCCGTCACGGCCACGCTCCTGCCCTCTTCTTTGCAGCGCGCAATAAATTCGCGCAGCACGTACGTCTTGCCCGATCCGGCCGGCCCGGTGAGCATCACGTTCTCACCGCTCATCATAATTTCCAGCGCGAGCGCCTGATCCATCAACTTCCCCATTTACTTCGGTAGTTCTATTGTTACGTGCAATGCCCAAATACGCAAGGCAAAGCCGGCGCGTTTGAATTATCTACAACGCTTTAACAATTATTTATCTTTGCGGTGATCGTGGTAGGCCAGTTTGCGGCGCATTTGGTCCAAACGCACGACATATTCTTCGTAACGGTGATATAAGCCCGAGTAATGCGCGCTCGGCGCGAGCAAATGCAGCAGCCGGCCTTTTTGCTCGAGGTATTCGACGAGGCAATAAAAGTCGCCGTCGCCGGAAACGATAATCGCCTTTTCGTAATTGCTCATTTCCTTCATCGCCCACAAAACCAACTCGGCGTCGATATTCCCCTTGACCGGCTTCTTTTCTTCTTCGTTATTTTCGGCCTCGGTAAGTTCCGGCCGCGGCTTGGTGAGGTCGAACGTCGGCTTGAGGACGACGGCGTAGCCGAGCTCGTGCATTTGCTCGTAGAGTTGCTCGTTTTCAGGAATGTAACCAATGAACATGAACGCTTTGGTTACGCCATATTCGTCGGCAAGAAACTTGCGGAACTTACGCCAGTCCATCTTCCAACCGGAACGTTGCGTGCCCACATTAAGGTTTTGGCTGTCGATGAATGCAAATATGCGTTCGGGCTTTTCGTCCTTTTTCATGCGTCTATGATAACAAAGAGTAGGTAAAATTGCGCCGCGTTCATACAAAATTGTGCGGCACTTAGACGCGTTTGCCGAGCCGCGCTTGGTTTGCCCAATGGTCGGCCAGCTCGTTGCCTTCGTGGCCGACATGGCCGCGCACCCAGATAAGTTTGGCGTTGGAGTTTCGGTAGAGTGGGCAGACTTCGCGCACGATGTCGAGGTTTTTGATTTCCCCGCCCTTCTTCGCCCAGCCGTTTTTCTCCCACGCCAGCGACCATTTGGTGATGACATTAATCCAGAATTCGCTGTCCGTATAAATTTCGCATGGCTCGCCAGCGGCGTGCTTCAGCGCGGCCATAATAGCAAAGCCTTCCATGCGAATGTTGGTCGTCACGGCGCCGCTCGGTTCGCCGCCGAGCACAACGGGCTGTTTGTCTTTGATGACAGCAAATCCGCCGGGGCCTGGGTTGGGGCTGGCGCTGCCGTCGGTGTAATAAATGTTCATTTCTCTATTCTACCGTAAGCGCGACGAAATCCAGCGCCGTAACGTTTACAACTCACGCAATTCCGCCGGTTCGCCGGCAACTGCGTACTTCCGTCGTGTAGCAATCACAGCGGCAAACGAACCGTTCATCAAAACGAGATAGATGGGATACGCGATGGCCGTCAGCCGAAATGGATGCGCTGCCACGAGCGTCGCTAACGCACCAACGCTGCCGCACGCAAACGTAATTGCCGTTTCCTCGTGCGGCTTTTGCCAGCAATGAAGAAGGCTCGGCGCGGCGCCCACGGCGTCGATCGTAATACTCGCAAGCACCGCAATCAATGGCGAATTAAACACAAACCACAACGTTATTCCCAGCAACGCAGCTGCTTGGCATACAAGGTCAAAGCGCTCAAACTTTCGGTCACCATAGCGTAGCCCGAATACTACGACCGACAATGTCACTAACGAGGCCGCAGCCAGTAACACGCTACTCGCCCAATCGTGATCGGCAATCGTTGCCGCGCACCCGATAACCGTGAGCAGCGTCCATGTAAACCACGAAACCAAACGCGGCTTTGTCTCGCCCTTCGCAACCGCAACAAGATACGGCGCGATGCCACCAATCGTCAAAACACTGCTGATAATTATAAGCGCCGTTCGCATCTGCTCAGTATATACTAAGCTCATGGCGCTCAGAGCAGTTATCTTCGACGTCGATGGCGTGTTGGTGGATTCGCACGAAGCCAACGATATTTTTTATGAACGGTTGCTCGTTGCCGCCGGCTATCCAAAGCCGACACGCGAGGAATTGCACGGTTGCTTTCACCTCACCATGCGTGATGTCATCACCAAGCTTACCGGCGCGGACGGTGATGAAGTTGAGCGCATTTGGCAACTCGGCCAAAGCGGCGAGCTGTATCCAAAAGAGGCGCTGCAGTTCCCGCCTTCCCTTTTAAAAGTGCTGCGCGAGTTGCGCAAGCACTACCGTTTGGCGATCGTGACGGGCCGCATCCGTACGGGCGTGCAAATAATCTTCAGCCGCCAGCCAATCGGCGGATTGTTTGAAGTCGTCGTAACCGCGCAAGATTACGAAAACCCCAAACCTCATCCCGAACCATTATTGCTCGCGCTCAAACTTCTGCAATTAAAGCCGCGCGAGGCCGTGTACATCGGCGACAGCCACACCGACATCGAAGCCGCCCGCGAGGCCGGCATGCCGAGCATTCACCTCGCGCCAAGGAAGCACGAAGACGCCAACGTGGGCATCACGGATTTTGCGCAGATACCCGGCGCCGTCAGGAAAGTTGAACACGGCCTCGGCAAAACGTGATATCATACCCGCCAATGGAACGACGCATCGCAGTACGCGCAATTATCTTACACAGCGACAAACTTTTGGCCGTGCGGCTCAAGCAATACAAAGGCAGTTTGTCGATTGATTCCGGCACATATTGGTGCACGCCCGGCGGCGGCCTTGATCCGGGCGAAACGCTCACCGAAGGTTTGCGGCGCGAGGTCGTCGAGGAGCTCGGGGTCGAGCCAGAAATCGGCAGTTTGCTTTTTGTGCAACAATTTTCGCACAAGGGCCGTGAACACCTCGAGTTTTTCTTTCACGTTACAAACAACGATGATTTTCAACAATTGGATTTGAGCAAAACGACGCACGGCGGCATCGAAATCGCCGAAGTCGCCTTCATCAATCCGCACGGCGCGAATCTCTTGCCAAAATTTCTCACCGAAGAATCTTTAAGCGGAGTAACGGCACACACGCAACCGGCGAAAACATTTGCTTATCTTTAATACGCATGACCGGCTGCGTAAGGCTTTGAGAACTTCCCTTGCGTTGCCTGAGCATAAGCTTCGGGGTCTAGAGGAACATCTAACGCCGCTACGGTATCTAGGAACGCTTCAGGATTTTCATTAGCGCCTTCTACTTTAGGTACGTACGAGTTAATCTTAAAACCCGTGGTTGGCCGTGATGCGCTCACAAACGCTAAATCACGATTCTTCTGGGTATCGCCAGTGTCAAAGCCAAAACGTATAACGTGAGCCGTAGCGCGAAGGGCCTTGCCGTTGCCATCCTCCCAATAGTGAGCGAGGCCAAGCCCAAGAGCCATGAGATTACCACCACGTTCAAGTGCGTTATCAATTGAGCCGCCCTCAACCCTATATTTCCTTGCGACAGCTTGCGCTTTCGCCAGCGCCGCAGTAATAATTTTTCCGCGCTCCTCAGGAAGTGCCAGCATATGCGTCACCTCGCCTTCGGGGTTTTTGAGTTTCATTTGCTCAGAGTGATGCTCCGGATTTGTGTGAGGCGCCACAACACGATGGACTTCTCCGGCAAACTCCATAAAACCTTCGGGCGTAGCTTTTTCGATAAACTCAAGACGCTGTTCGGCGGTTGCCCCTTCGAGTCCTACCTCGCCTAGGTACTCACGTAAATTTTCTTGAGGTGTCTTTGCGTGTTCGGGCGCCACGAGAGTTTCCATACTAAATAAACATTAGCACTTTATTGCTAATTTGTCTACTATCTATTCAGCAAGAAAACTATTTCAAGCTTTCGGCGAGATCTTCAATGGTGACGCGCGTTTGCGTTGCCGTGTCACGATCACGGATCGTAACGGTATTATCCTCAAGCGTCTGAAAATCAATGGTTACGTGTGCAGGCACGCCGATTTCGTCACTGCGGCGGTAACGCTTACCGACGTTGGCGTTGTCGTCCCACGTCACGGCACCGAGTTCTTTATGCAGCATCGTGTAAACCTCGCGAGCCTTCTCTACAAGCTCCGGCTTATTTTTGAGAAGCGGCGAAACGGCAGCCTTAACAGGCGCGAGATGCTTCGGAAGCTTGAGGACAATCCGCTTCTCGCCGTTCAATTCGTCCTCACAATATGCCGAGGCAAGCACGGCCATAATGGCGCGCTCAACGCCAAACGACGGCTCGATCACGTGCGGCACAAAGCGTGCGGTGCCGTCCTTTGGCTGGTACTCCATAGTTTTGCCAGAGACGCGTTCGATATTCCTCAAGTCGAAATCAGTGCGATATGCAAGGCCCAAAAGCTCATGCTTGCCGTGCGGAAAATCAAACTCGAAGTCAATCGTGCGTTTGCTGTAATGCGCGCGATCTTCTTCGGGAACCTCAAGCTCGTGCACTTTTTCCTTTGGCAAGCCGAGCGCGTCGCACCATTCGTGCACGTTCACGCGCCACTTTTCAAACGCTTCTTCCCATTTTTCGGGATGCACAAAATACTCGATTTCCATTTGCTCAAATTCGCGTGAGCGGAAGACAAAATCACGCGGAGAAATTTCGTTACGGAACGCTTTGCCTTGCTGCGCCAAACCAAACGGCACGTCCGGATAGAAACTGTCTACGACGTTTTTGAAGTTCGTAAAAATACCTTGTGCGGTTTCCGGCCGAAGGTAGACCTGAGCAGCAATCATGCCGCTCACATATTCCTCGGTGCCCTGAGCAAAGTCCCTGAATAGACCCTGCATATTCTTTACGTTGTTATTGTCAAAGTTTTCTGCATGAAGTTTGTCCCGGATAACGCCCATCGAATCCATGAATTTATCCCTGCCGGATGAAGCAGTTGGCCCAATAAAAGTCTCAAACATCATATTGAATTGCTTCGCCGGGCCAAACGTCCCGGTCTTGCCGCAAGTTGGGCACTTCGACGTATCAATTTGGTCGGCACGGAAACGGCTGTGGCAATTTGAGCACTCCACGAGCGGATCCGTAAATGTATCCACATGGCCGCTCGCCTGCCAGACCTTTTGGTTCATGAGGATTGCGGCGTCGACGCCGTACATGTCGTCGCGTTCCTCAACAAACATCTTCCACCAAAGCTGCATGATGTTGCGTTTGAGCGCGACGCCAAGCGGGCCGTAATCCCACGTTCCGGCCAAGCCGCCGTAAATTTCACTGCCTTGAAAAATAAACCCGCGCCGCTTGCACAAGCTGGCGATTTCTTCGAGCGTCACATCGCGTTTGTCGTCATTCATGCACGTCATTATAACAGATCTGCAGTAAGTTGCGTCACAACGAATTCTCACGCATCGTTTGAATGAGCGGTGCGATTGCCTCGGCGAGTTGCGAAGCGCCGGCGACGCGTTGCAATGCGATTGGCGTGGTGTCGCCAAAAATCAGACGAAGTAATTTGATGTGCTGCGCGCCGAAGCGCCCGCGGTCGCTCAGGGCGAAACACATTTGCCCAAAATCAAAGACGTATTTCGCTTCGGCACTGAGCGCCTTGCCGCCCACATCACTCCGCAAGTTTGGCGTGTGGCCGCCAAGCCTCAAAATGTGTGCACTAAACCAACAACGGATAAGAATTAGGTCGACACTCGGCGTATTGAGTGAGTCGAATATGTGTTCAAGAAGATAAAAGTAGTCAGCTTCGGGCTCGTCCTCGGTCAACTTGTTGAGTTGTTTGATACAGTCGTAACCGGCTTGCGTGCGCTGCAAATCCCTCACGATTTCACCATAATGCTTAACGAGCCGCGTTGAAACGAGTGTGCCGATGTCACCGCGCCCGCGCACAAACGTAATGGTACTGACGCTAAAAAGTTCAATGCCGCCGGCAAGCTTAGACTTCACGCGCCGCACACCTTTAGCCATCAAACGCAGCTTGCCGTGCTCGGGCGTAAGCAGCGTAAGAATACGGTCGGCCTCACCGTAATCCGTGCGGCTCAAGACGATAGCCGTATCGACAAGTTGGTTCACCGTGCTTTCGCCTCGCGAGCTACGCTTGTGTTCGAGTTTTGTTCGAGCTTTTCTTCGTGTGCTTCAGCGGTCACCTCACGGACAGCCCTGACCAACTTCGCAAGCGTCGCCTGCGGCTTATATAGAACTTGAACGATGCCAAGCGCCGTAAGCGCGTCGTACATATGAACAAATTCAGAACGCGGTGTATACGTATTAAGGATGACCGGCACATGCTGCCATTCGGCATACGAACGCAGCTCATAAAGAAACTCTATGCCGTTGTGACCGGGCAGCTGCAGCTCAAGGACGATACAATCCGGCGCATGTTCGTCCGCTGCGTCAATGGCAGACTGTGCCGTGCGTGCCGTGAACGCCTCGTAACGCGCCGTAATAAGCGCGCTGGCGTACGTGCGCGCGAGCACGTTATCCGGCTCGACAATCAATACGCACGTCATGTTTTGGCCTCCATATGGATGTTCAGTTCGCACTTTGTTTGCCTCATACTAACTGCAGCTGCCGACTTGATTGCAACGTTGCAGCCAAACCGATCTTTTTGTGAAAACGCCCGACACGGACGCGTGTGTCCATGGCCGAAAATAATGTCTCGGCGACAAACAGTCCCGCCCCGCTACCGGCAGTAAGGTTTGGCGCAGCCTGCCGGGCACGGCCGCACAGTTCTAACGATTTGCGCCACTGCGCCGCGTTCAGCGCCTCAAATTTTCCATACAATCCAGCCACGACGCCATGCGGCGTGCGGTGCACCGCAAAAGCCAGACGCTCATGCGTCGAGGGCCCGTTAGTGGCGGCGTGTGCCTCGATCAATTCATAACCAAGGCTAAGCAGCGCCGCACGAAAACCGCGCGCGTGCGCCATTACGGGCGCATATTTACCATCGACGACGACCTCGAGCTGCACTTGGTATAACTTGGCAAGCGCCCGTAAATCCTCGGCAACGTCCACTAAAGTCGCAGCCACTGAAACAGGCTCAAGCGCGAGTTCCGTT
The DNA here is from genome assembly GCA_036568905.1 of Saccharimonadales bacterium (SeqCode). GTDB lineage: Bacteria > Patescibacteriota > Saccharimonadia > Saccharimonadales > UBA4665 > DATCRQ01. Next base: position 620,437 of record DATCRQ010000001.1, read on the forward strand.
TGTTCCTCGGCGAGTTGTAAACCAAGCAAATAACTGTCAACAAGCCGAAGCGCCACGTCGCTCTGCGCTTGAATGGCCGACATCATCGCGGTCGTCGGAAGCTCACTGCACGCGCCGAGTTCCGCTTGCCTCGCAATGACCGTCAAAGGCAGTTTGAGCTGCTCGGCAACCGAACGCAGCAACGCCATGTGCGGCAAAGCAAAATCAAACGGCGCGGCTACATCCCTCATAGTGCACTTAGTATATCACCGAAGGAACTTTTCGTACGACGCTACGGCGCGAATGTCATATTTGCGAGAATGATGTTCGTAAAGTCCGTTTCTTCGCTCGGCTGCTCGGTCCAAACTTGCAACGTCGTATCGCGCAACGGCAGAACAATCATAACACCCGTAACGTTGGATTCGATTTGCCCGGTGATTATCGAACCGACCACCGACTTTACCTTCGGTAAACTATACGGCGCAACCGTAACGTCGCCACTCTGGACTTGCGAGGCAAAACCGGCCATAACCTGTGCGTACGGTGTAGCGTTCACCTGCATACGCAACGCGTAGGTATTGTTTGAGTTTGTCGTGTCCGGCACCACGCCCGGCTGATAATAGTTATTGACTGGCTGCGAACTGTTGCTACTGCTATCTTGCACGTAGGCGCTCCACGTCTTTGGATAATTGATTGTTACGGCACCGTAAGCCGCCGGCCCAACGTAAGCCTTGAGCGGATATTTTGCCTGCTGGTTGTAGCTTGCTTGGTCGGCAGCCTGCGTTTGCGCTTTAGTCGCCGTTTCGGCAACGGCAATTTTGGCGTCAACGTTATTCTTGTAATCTTGACGGCTCATAAATGCCCACACGCCGAACCCGGCCGAGCCGAAGAACAGTAAGATAACCAGAATGAATGGAATGAGCAGCGCGTTGACTGCGCCCCGCTGATCGCGTAGGTTCATACTGCTCATGGTAGCGTAGTTTACTGCGGCGCGCAAGACTTCAGGCCTTTGGCGTTTGCAAACGCAGTTTTTCTAACGTATTCTCAGCCTGCTCAAGGTGTTCGCCGAGTTGCTTGATGAGCTTCAGACCCTCCTCGTACAACTTTACGGCTTCGTCAACCTGCACATCCGGACGTTGCAACGCGGCGAGTACGGCGTCGAGCGCCGTTTGCATCGTTTGGTAGTCCTGTTTTTCCTTCGGCATATTATTTTTTCTCCTTTGCTTTGATCATCGTTTGTTTGACTTCGGCCGTAACGTTGCCGTCGCTGAATTCCAACTCCAATACGTCGCCCGCTTTTGCCTGCGCAGCGCGCGTGATGAGCGTACCCTCACGGCGTGCCAAGGCAAACCCGCGCCGCAATGCCGTCTCCGGATGAAATGCAGCCAGCAGTTGCCGCTGCGCATTCAAACGTTCCCGAGCCGAACGAAGCGCACGGGCGGCGGCATCCTCAAGCATTTGCGCCGCGTTCTTCAGCGTGGCACGTTCCCCGGCGAACACCGCACGGGCCAAGCGCTCAAGTTCTGTGGCGTGAGATTGCAACTTTACGAGTTCCGCGGCGCGATCGGGCACCAAAAGTTCCGCGGCGTTGCTTGGCGTGCTGGCACGGCGGTCGGCCGCAAGTTCGGCGAGGCTCACATCAACTTCGTGGCCAATGGCAACGATCGTTGGAATCCTGCTGGCCGCCACGGCGCGCGTCACCTGCTCCGTACTGAATGCCTGAAGATCTTCGGCGCTGCCACCGCCGCGCGTTACAACGATAACGTCCGGCGTCTCGGCGGCAGCATTAAATTGCTCCAAGGCTCCTACGATTTGCTGCACCGCTGGCTCGCCCTGCACTTGCACGTCAATAAGCGTGATGCGCACGCCGCGCCACCGCGCTTCCAAAATCTTCATGAAGTCTTTGAACGCCGCCGATTCTCCAGAGGTTATAAGCCCAATGTGCTTCGGCGGATACGGCAACGGCCGTTTGCGTTCAACATCGAACAACCCTTCGGCTTTGAGCTTTGCCTCAAGCATTTGCGCCGCTTTTTTGATTGATCCCTCGCCCGCCAGTGCGAGCCGTTGGATCGTCACACTAAAACCGTAGAGCGGATGAAGCTTCGGCACGCCGCGCAGCTTCACCAACATGCCGTCTTCCAACGGCCCGGGCAATTGGTACACCGTGCCAAAGCACTTCACGCTCGCGGTTTCGTCCTTAAGGTCAAAATACACCCATTGGTTTTTGCTGACGCGAAAGTTTGCCAATTCGCCCGTAAGCACCACGTTTGGGTATGCATACTCTAACGTCTGATTGAGCAGCGCGACGAATTCGCTGGGTCTGAGTTCCAACGGTTCGTTCATCACGACATTGCCCCGCACTGAAGCTGAAATTGAGCTTGCCTCAATTTCAGACAAAATGGGGTGGCGTCCAAAAAATGTTTTTCAACGCGCGCAGTTCGCGGTACTTTATCCGCGCTGTTTGAGCACGATGAAAAATATTTTTTGGACGATAGGACCCCAATCCTTATCTCTTCAGGCAAACCAAACAACCCCTGGCCCATCGCCCTACTCCGTTCGGCTTTGCAGCGTGCGGTGATAAAAGTAATAACCCGGCGGCAATTGGATGAGCATATTCAATACGCGATACATCACCGTCACCGGCAAACTCAGCGCAGCCGGCACGCCCGTTGCAACCAAAACGCCCGTCATCAAGGCCTCATAAATCCCGACGCCGCCCGGCAAAACCGAAACAAGCCCGGCGAAGTTCGCCACGGCGTACGCAAGGATAACCGAACCCGGATTCACCCAATGTCCAAACGCCACGTACACGACGTACACCGCGCCGACTTCGCTCACGTTTGCTACGAGCGACCACCAGAACGGCCGTTGTAGCGCGCGCCAATTCGCCGAGATAAGCCTGTAGTTTTGGTGCAGCTCCTCAACGAGCCGACGTACGCGCGCCGTGTTGATGGCCTCGGGATGATTCGGCCGTACAAGATGAATGAGACGGTTCAGGACGTCGGTGACAAAACGCATCGAGGCGTTAATGCGGCGCTCGGAACCAATAATCATCACGAACGCAAACGTTCCCACGATCAAAAGCGTCGTAAGCGACGCGCCGAGCAACAAAGCAAGATCGTTCACGTGGCCGCCTACGGCAATACAAAACATGCCGAAGATCAGCAAAATCTCGAACGAAGCAAACAGCAACACGAGCTTCATCATCTGCACAACGGTGGCACGTCCGCCGGTGATTTCCCCGCCGCGCATCCTCACGCCAAAATACGAAATGCCGCTGACGCCGCCGCTCGGGAACACATTGTTGATGAAGTTTAGCTCCAACGACGTCTCGAACAACGTGCGGTACCGCAGCTTGTTCCCTACGATTTCAAACAGCCCATGGTACATACGCGCCTGCGCATCGTAGTTAATCCACTCAATCGGCAACAGCAAAAGCAAAACGCCGACGTTGACGCGCGAAAAGTTCCGCACGGTGTCGAGGAGCTGATGCCGCACGGCAACAACCAAAACGATCAACGCCACAACAGTCGTGACATTTAAGGCCATTTTCCAGCGTCGCTTCAGCCAAGCCGTTTCGCTCATATTGTTCTATTAAAGCATGTCCGTGATGCTTAGCCAATTGCAGCTATGGAACCTTGTTGTTATTCACGCACCTGTATTATAAAATCAGCTCATGAGATCACCAGACTTTGTGAGGCAATCGCCAGCGGAAGAGCGTGCGGAGCGCGTCGCGTTTGCAAAGCGCGCGGCACTCGCGCGTATTGCGTTGATGGATTCACCCGACGACCAAGAAAATGCGGCGAGGCTCGTGCAATGCTTTGAAGAAATCGCGCTCAGCGGCGCGTCAGCCAGGATCATCGCAGCCATCAGCCGTAGCTATAGAGACCCGTCCAAACGTTCACTTCGTGCCACAATCACCTATCCTCCGCACGATGGAAATCCAGTCTATAACGGCACCATTCCATACGGCGACGACCAAGAAATACCTATCGTTCCGTTCTTTGAAGAATTAAGGCCGGATGTCGACCCTAATTCGGTAGTGAGCGACGCACGCTACGGTCTGCTCGCGCCCGACTCTGATGGCACAGTGTTGTATATCGACAATGGCACCCTTACAGCGTGCAGTTCTTACGATCCTTATTACGACCCCAACAGCCCGATATGGACCGCAACAACCCAGGTATAATAAAAGCATGACTACAAAAAGCTTGATGATTTTGGGGCGGCAGCCGGCGCTCGGCATTGCCGAGGTTGAGAGTTTATTAGGCGCGGCGGGCGTGATGCCGCTGGGTGCTTCTGCTGTTTTGAGCGAGGTGGTTACAAACGACGTACCGTTTGCCCGCATGGGCAGTATCGTGAAGCTCGCGGAATACCTGGGCGTTATCGAAACGAGCGACCTACGCTCGGCGCAACGCCAGCTCAATGCCTTCGCCTTGGGCTGCGCGCAGACGATCGACGAGGGAAAAATCCAGCTCGGCGTGAGTGCTTACGGCGTAGGTGGTTCATCACAGCAGCTTATGGCCGTTGGGCTCAACCTCAAAAAAACTTTGCGGCAGCACGGCTATTCTGCGCGGCTCGTGCCAAACGTTGCAGGCTCTGAAGAATTGAGCAGCGCGCAGGTCTTGCATAATCACCTCACCGGCGAGCGTGGCGTGGAACTTTTGGTCGTGAAGGACGGCACGAAGCTGCATGTCGGCCGCACGGTTGCCGTGCAAGACATCAACGCCTACGCCGCACGCGACCAAGGCCGCCCCAAACGCGACGCACGCGTCGGCATGTTGCCACCAAAGCTCGCGCAAACGATTGTAAACCTTGCCGTTAGTGAAGCCTCGAGCGGCGTTGTCCTCGATCCGTTCTGCGGCACGGGCGTCGTACTGCAAGAAGCAAGCCTGATGGGCTTTGCGGTTTACGGCAGCGACCTCGAACAAAGGATGATCGACTTTACCTCGCAAAACCTCGAGTGGCTTGCCACGAATTTTACGTTGCCCACGCCGCGCAATGATCTACGGCTCGAGGTCGGCGATGCTACGACACACCAATGGAAGCCAGCGCCGGATTTCGTAGCCTGCGAAACGTACCTCGGCCAACCGCTCAGCTCGTGGCCTACACCGGAAAAACTGCGGCAAATTATTGGCACGTGCAACGTTATCATCGAAAAGTTTTTGAAGAACATTGCTACGCAGTTGCCGAAGGGCGCACGTTTGTGTCTTGCCGTACCGGCGTGGCGTTCGCCAAACGGCCAGCTTCACCACTTATCTTTGCTTGACCATTTAGAGCAAATGGGGTACAATCGAGTAAGTTTTGAGCATGTGCGGACGCAGGATCTTGTCTATTTTCGGCCTGATCAACTCGTAGCCCGTGAATTGCTCGTAATAATTAAGGAATAAGCAGCTATGTCACACGTTAAAGCCGGTGGAACATCCAAAAATACCCGCGACAGCCAAGGTCAACGCCTCGGCGTTAAGCTTTTTGGAGGCCAAAAGGTTAGCGTCGGTCAAGTTATCGTCCGCCAAGTTGGCATGACTAAGCGTCCTGGCGCTGGCACCAAGCTGAGCCGTAACTTTACCATTCACGCCGACCGCGACGGCATCGTTGCCTACAAGCCGCGCCGCGTGCGCCGCTTCACCGGCAAAACGGTGCGCCGCACGGAAGTCGTTGTTATCGACGCGACTACAGAAAAATAGCTCATTACCGCAAACTAGAATAGCCTCTCCTAGGAGGCTATTTTTATAGTCAACGCCGTGAGCGAGACATAACAAGCGAGCCAATTGAATGCGCAATTTTTCTAAAGCGACCGCCGCGCTCTGGCGATTGTCCATGCAAAGATTCTTGGCGCTGGCGCTGCAGCTTACGGATATGTAGGTTCGCTTCATTCCCCCGAGTCCTGCTTGCCTGTTGTTGTGCCGCCCACTCCTGCCGATTGACCGACGTAACTCGCGGCATAGCGCTCATTTCTAATACTTCACTAGCCATCTCACCAGGAGTGCTTGGTAATTGATATCCTAACACCCCGTAATTATCGTGTACTGCGGCAAGTTTTTTACCGCTTTTCGATGCCGCTTTCAAAGCGCCAATAGCATTGGGATCGTCGACATAATCAAGTTGGTTGGCACCTTCCTCGCCGCTCATGTCGAGCCTTGCCGCTTTCATGGCTATAACTTTTTTTACTTCTCGGCGGTCATAGCCGAGAGAACGCAGCGCCCGAGCCGTCACACCCACAGCCATACCTTGAGCGAACCTCTCAGCGTGTGCGCGTGCAGATATCCTAAAGTCGGCGACCATACCCTTTTCCGGGTGCATAGCAACATAGCCGAACGTACCGAGCCCGAACTCACCAAAGGCATCACCCACAGCGCTCACGCTCAACCCTTTGTCGAGCATATGGCCCATCTCGTGCGAACCGTGGAACACGCGGATAATAAGTTCTGCATCCTTAGGATGTCGAGGTTGGATACCGGCAGCCCGCATGTCCGCGTCGAGATTCCCTGCTTCAAAAAGGACGTTTTCGTCATCCATTTTAAGACCTTCGCTACCGCCGAAGTGCGCAACCGCGCCGTTCTCAATACGACCTTCGGTAAAATGTTGCTTCGGTAATACAGCCCACGCACGGCTGAGGTCTTCGGCCATTTCCCGCCCACGCGACCCTGCCGCAGACGTCAAAAATTCGTCGCCGAGCGTACGCGTAGCCTCAAAGGTATCGCGCACGACCTCAGGCCTGTCGGCGTTATACCACATGCTGTGTCTCAGTTGCTCAAGTGCGCGCCGCGTCGGATCGGCTTCAGCGAAAATCTGCTCGGGCACTTGCACGGCTTGAGGATGTATAAGCTCGGCTGTCATAAGTAAACATTAGCATAATATAGCTCTTATGTCTACTAAATGCGCTAAGATCAAACGAGGCCGAGGTGCTGTTTGATTTTGGCGACAACATCAGTGATGACGACCTGTGACTTCACGAGGTAATCGTCGACGCCAAGTTCCTTCGCGCGCTGTTTGTCGCTATCCTGGCTAAGTGCAGTGAGCATAATGATCTTAAGGTTGGCCGTCTCAGGCGTGTTGCGAAGAATATCAAGAACGTCGAAGCCGCTCACCTTAGGCATCATAACGTCGAGCAGCACGAGGTCCGGCTTAAACGCTACGGCCGTTGCCAAAGCGTCTTCTCCGTTGGCAACGCGTTGGACTTCAAAGCCCTCCGCAACAAGGCGAACTTGATATACCGAAGCGAGTGCATCGTCATCCTCGACAAGCAAAATACGTTTGGGATGTATGGGCGGAGTTCCCGGCAGAGGTGTTGGACTCGCGGCGGGTGCAGTATTTGGTTCTTCCATACTGCTTACGCTACCTTACTCGACAGGTTTTTGCAACACGGCAGCGATGAAGCCGCTGAACATTGGGTGCGCACGGTTGGGGCGTGACTTGAATTCGGGATGGAATTGGCTGGCCAAATAGAACGGATGCCCGATGCCCTCGATCATCTCGACAAGCTTGCCGTCCGGGCTTGTGCCGACGGCGCGGACGCCCCACGATTCGTACTGGTCGCGGTAATCGTTGTTACATTCATAACGGTGACGGTGACGCTCAACGATTTGCTTTGCGCCGTAAACCCGCGCCGCCAAACTGTCATCCAGCAAAACGCACGGATAGTCGCCAAGACGCATAGTGCCGCCGGTGTTTTCTTTGCCCTTTTGGTCGGTCATGGTGGCCACGACGGGATGTGAGGTTTCGGGGTTTGCCTCGATAGTGTTGGCGTCTTCAAGGCCGGCTTTACGTGCCGCGGCAATGAGCATCATTTGCAAACCGAGGCATAGGCCGAGGCACGGCAAACCATTGTCGAACGCATAACGTGCGGCTTTGATTTTGCCTTCGACACCACGCGTGCCAAAGCCGCCGGTAATCACGATCCCGTCGATGCCCGTAAGTATCGTCGCAGCGCCCTCGGCTTCAAACTTCTCCGCATCAATCCACACGATCTCCACGTTCGCCTCGTTCCACCAGCCGGCAGCGCGCAACGCCTCAAACACGCACAAATAGGTATCTTCGTTGTCCAGGTACTTAGCCACAATGCCGATACGCACCGAATTCTTGTACTTTTGCATTGAACGCGCAACCATGTCACGCCACGGTTGCAGCTCCGGCTTGGCATCGCCGAGGCCGAGCTTACGGCAGATGACGTTCGTAATGCCAGCGTCCTCGATCGTCAAAGGAACTTCATAAATATTGCGCGCATTGGGCAGCAAGGCGATGGAATCTTCATCCACGCCACTGAACATACTCAGCTTTGCAAGCACGTTGCCGTTCGTCGGCGTTTCGCTGCGTGCGACGAGGATATCCGGTGCGATGCCCAGGCCGCGCAATTCGCGCACGGCGTTTTGAGCCGGCTTGGTTTTCGTTTCGTGGCTGGCGCCGAGATACGGCAAGTACACGACGTGCACGTACAGACAATTTTCCCGGCCAACGCGCATGCTGAATTCGCGGATCGCTTCAACGAAGCTAAAGCTTTCGAGGTCGCCTACGGTGCCGCCAATTTCAACAATATGCACGTCGTAACCCTCGCCGGCAGCCTTGATAAACTGCTGCACCGTGTTCATCACGTGCGGCACGATCTGCACCGTCTGGCCTTGATACGCGCCCGTGCGCTCGTCTTCGATAACCTTTAATAGGACACGGCCTTGCATAAGCGAGCTTGACTGCGTCAGCTCTTCGTCGAGGAAACGTTCATAATGGCCAAGGTCGAGGTCGGTCTCAGCGCCGTCCTTTGTTACGAAGCACTCGCCATGCTCACGCGGGTTGAGCATCCCGGCATCTACGTTGAGATACGGGTCGCATTTTTGGATGTTGATATGATGTCCGCGAGCTTTCAGGAGGTTGCCGATAGAAGCGGCGGTGATGCCCTTCCCTAAACCAGAAAGCACACCACCCGTCACAAATATATATTTCGTCGGCATTGTCACCTCTTTTGTCCTAAAAATAATACCGCACATTGCCACCGTATTGCAAGGCTCGACAAGCGTAAATTTGTTGCGATATTTACAGTTAGTTTAGCGACTGTATTATTTTGTAAGCAAAGCAATCGCCGCAGCCTCTTGCGCGTCGTCGGTGCTGCCGGCTGGCGAAGCCGCCACGATTTTGTCCGGCGTAATGCCAAGGTGGTTGATGTTTTTGCCGTTAGGACGATACCAGCTGGCGATAGTTACTTTAAGCTCTGCGCCGCCTGGCAATGTGTCGAGCTGCTGCATCACGCCTTTGCCGTAGGTTTTCTCACCAAGGATCGTCGCGTCCTTGTTGTCGTGCAACGCTGCCGCGGTAATTTCCGCGGCGCTGGCCGTGCCGCTGTTTACGAGTACGACCGTCGGGATATCGTGCAGCGTATCGCCACCTGTTGCCGTGTAGGTTTGCAAAACGGTGCTGCCTGCTTTTGCCTGCATAATGTTTTGGCCGGAATTCAGCCACAGGCTCGAAACACTCACGGCAGCGTCAACGAGGCCGCCCGGATTGTCGCGAAGATCGAGCACGACGCCGCGAACGTGGGCGTTCGCAAAACTCTGTGCGGCCGCGCTGGCAAGCGAAGCCGTGTCGTCGGTGAACTGGCTAATTTGCATATAGCCGATGTTGCCCGGCAAAATCTTTGACGTCACGCTCGGCACAACAATGTTCGCACGGGTGATCGTGAGCTGCACATTTGTCTGCGCGCCGCGTGTGATCGTGAGCGTAACCTTCGTGCCGCTCTTGCCGCGTATTGCGTTCACCGCCGTGTCGGCGCTCATCCCGTTCGTGGACTTACCGTTGATGGCCGTAATGATGTCGCCAGCCTGCACGCCGGCTTTTGCTGCCGGCGAGCCGCTAATCGGCGCGATGATTTGCACTGCGCCGGTCTGTGTCTGCCCCAGCTCCGCGCCAATGCCGCTGAAGCTACCCTGCACTTCGTCGTTATATTGGCTTGCCTCGCTTGGCGTAAAGTATTCGCTGTACGGATCGTTGAGGGAATTCACGAGGCCGGTCTTGATGCCGTCGAGCAATTGCGTCTCGGTGAGTTTGCCGTCGTACTGCGACCGTACAAGCTGGTAGATCTGGTTCACACTGGCGTAATCGAGCTTCGCGGGCAACCCGCTCTGCGTCTTAGCAAACATGCCGTTGTAAATGCGGCCGTTGCCAACCTCAACGCCGGCAAAGAAGATCACTACGATGCCGAGCAACACGCCGACGCGCCGAAGCCAAATGTTTACAAAGGCCCTGCTCGGAACTCGGAAATGCATGCCCCTATTCTACCGCGGGTTGATGTAAATGAGGTAATTAATTGGCCATAGGTTGTACTGGAAGTGGCCTTCTTCGTCCTCATTCATACTGCTGACGAGCATGTAGCCGGCCGGCACGACACCGTACCCTGGGAAGTTTTGGCCGGGCAAAGCTTGGACGATCATGACGTGGCCGTAGTAGCCGCCGTGCAAGCTTGGCACGGGCGCGTTGAGCGAGCTGGACGGCTCAATGCCAATCGCGCCGTCTTTGATGTTGTCCATTGCCCACGAATCTTGCTCGCTGGCGCTCGGGCTGTTTTTGGCGTCGCTCATGTACGTAATCGGGAAGTTGCTGGTTTGGTACCACCAGCCGGCGTTGCCGCTGACGCTGAAGCTCGTTTGGTGCTCAACCGAAGTAAAGTACCAGTACGCGTACGACGTACATTCGCGCGCCGGGAAACCGTTGGCGTCTTCGATTGAGTCTTGCGCCACGTTGCACCACGCCATCGGGTAGCCGCCGTTGCCGCTGCCGTCGTCGCACAAACCACCCGAACCGCCGCTCGAACCTACAACATGCGCCGTGCGCGCAATGGATGCGTTGGCCGCCGCCTGCTCTGCCTCAAGCTCTGAAATCTGTTTGTTGTTACTGGAAATTTGCGCGTTGTAGCTGGCCTTTTGGGCGTTGGTGTAGTTGAGCATGCTTTGCTCTTGCGTGCGCTCACTGTCGAGCTGCGCTTGGTCGGATTTTTGCGTTTGGAGTTGTACGGCAACTTGCGTCTGCTCGGTCTTCAGCGTTGCTTCGAGTTTGTTGATAGTGTCGAGCGTGGACTGAATTTTGTCTTGTACGGCGCTGCGGTATGTTTCGGAATCGGCAAAAGCGCTGAGGTTTTGGCTGCTGGCCAGCATCTCGGTCGTGGAGATACCGCCGTTGACGTACTCCATTTTGATATCGGTTGCCAGCACGGCTTTTTGTTGCGCGAGTTCGGCCTCGGCCTGCGTGATTTGATTCTGCAAGCTCGCCTCTTGTGCCTGGCTCGCAGCGATGGCGGCCTCGATGGCGTTAATTTGCGACTGCAAGCCGGCAATCACTTGGTCATAACTATTTGCCTGCAGCTGCAGCGCGTTGACCTGCGCCTGGTTTGCGGCGTTCGCCGAGTTAAGCGAATTAATTTGCGATTGGATACTCGCGGCACGCACAAACGGCGACATAGCGTTGAAGCCAAAGCCCATGAGCGTGACGGCAATAATGAGCACTGCCGCGCGCGGGCGCGCCAGCCGTCGGACTTTGCCTAAGAGGTGTTTTTGCATGTGTTTGTTTTCCCCTTGTGCTTTAACTATACCACGTATATTCATGCGTGCAACAGTCCCCCATTTACGTTTTGTAATAATTTTTGTTTGGCCGTTCGGACTTTATTTAGACTTGAATTTCAGATATCGCCGGGTCGCTACGATGGATGAAATGGCTCCGATTAGTATACCAACTCCTAGCTGAACCGTCAAAAGCATCCAGAAGTTGTTGTGGAAATAATCGCTCGCGTAACCGATGTCAAGCAAGCCAAGGCTGCTCGCCTGCAAACCGGAACTCGCCAAATGAAACAGCAGATCAATGCCGCCTACGGAAACCAGCGCCGCAATCATCCCGTATAAAATACTCTCCACCACAAACGGCCCGCGAATAAACCACGTGCTCGCGCCGAGCAACCGCTCGATGGTGATTTCATCGCGCCGGTTAAAGATCGCCATCTGAATGGTGTTGAAGATAATGAGCATCGAGATGACCGCAAACAATATGACGGCCGCTGCGCCGACGCGCTTCATGATGCTCGTGGCGTGGGCAATCTTGTCGATCGCCTCCTTTTGGCTGCCACCATAGGACGAATGAATTTGCGCATCTTCCAAAGCCACGTTGCTCGGCTCGTCAATAAACGCCTTAATGCCCGTAATGTTTGAGGGGTTTACGGGCGTGATGGTAATCGAGGCCGGCAGTGGATTCCCCGTTTCGCTAATCGCCTCCTGTAACGTCGCGTTATTGCTGTTCTCTGCACGGTAAATCGCCAGCGCTTGATCTTTGGAAACGTAGCCGACCTTCTTTACTTCGGGCATGGCGCGCAAAGACGCCATCATCGAATTAACTTGCTGCGTGGTCGTGGAATCTGCCAAGTACACCGAAATATCAATCTTGCTGTTGATTTGCTCAATCGTATTGTTGAGCGTTGCGCTCGTCACAATCGAAAACAACACGATGGTGAGTGTCACGACCATCACGGCCAACGCCGCCATCGCGATCCAGGCGTTGCGGATAAAGTTGACGCAGCCGGCCTTGATAATCCGCCACAGCGTAATCATCTTGCGCGAGGAACTCATTTCTTTGCACCTCCGGCGTAATCGGCGCGGGCACGGTCGCTCACAATTTGTCCGTGCTGGATCGTGACGACACGACGCTTGAGCGTGTTCACGATGTCCTGGTTGTGCGTCGTCAGCAAAACGGTCGTGCCATAACGATTGATTTTCTCGAGGACATTGATGACATCCCACGCGTGTTTCGGGTCGAGGTTGCCCGTCGGCTCGTCGGCAATCAAAATCTTTGGCTGGCGCACAATCGCGCGCGCGATCGCCACGCGTTGGCGTTCGCCGCCGGAAAGTTCCATCGGCATACGTTTTTCTTTGCCTTTGAGGTTGACGATGTCGAGCACTTTGGGCACGGTGTGCTGAATTTCTTTCTGAGGCAAACCTACGATTTCCAAGGCAAACGCCACGTTCTCGAACACCGTCCTGTTCGGCAAAAGTTTGAAGTCTTGAAAGACTACTCCGATTTTGCGGCGCAGCAACGGGATCTCGCGGTCTTTGAGCTTGTCGTAATCAATGCCGCCAACGATAATCTTGCCGCTCGTCGGCTTTTCCTCACGAGTCAAAAGCCGCAGCAGCGTCGTTTTGCCCGCGCCGCTCTGCCCTACGACAATCACGAATTCCTTCGGCTCAACGTGCAAGCTAATACGATCTAAAGCCGGCGTCGCCGTCTTGCCATACGTCTTGGTTACCCTATCCAACAAAATCATGTACGGCTTATTGTACGCAAAAAGCTAAGCATTAGCAACCTTGCCAACGGTCTTATGCAGCTTGCTGGCGTGGCGGCTCGAAGCGATTAGTAAGCTGCGGCATCGGCGCGTCAAAAGTATGCAATGCAATAAATTGTTGCGCGAGATTGCACAAAAAGACACGAAGTGTGTACGAGTACGGCCCCTCGATGGAGTCTTCAAACAAACGATCGACCGTAACGAGTTTGTCGTACACCTCTTGCAAATGCTCCACGGGAACACCGAGTAAAGTGCAGGCCAACTCATCAACGTTCTCCGCAAAAGTCGGCTTTCCGCAAAGCGTCAAACGAGGCTGTGTTCCGTTCGGCGTGATAATATCGCTCAGCTGCGTACGAATGGTAAGGCAAAGTGCGTTCGTCTCCGCGTCCAAAGCCCTTTCTGCATACAGGTGTTGCGCGATACGCGTGCGGCTGTCGGAGCCAATTGACTGCAGGCGTTCAAAGGCATCGTTGCATGCCGGCAAGTACGTATGCGGATTGTCGTTTTGCATCTCGCACGCGGCGAGTTGATAAATCGCGCCGGCCGCTCTCAAGCGGTCAATCTTCGCCCACGACACTTCAACATCGCTTAATGTTTGCGGCGTAATTCCCTCGTCACCGTCTGCAAAACCGGCCAAAACGTACAGGCCGTCGAGGTTTTCGGCGTTATACAGCACATCGTATCCAGCGACAACTTTGGCGGGCGCTTCACGAGGTAAATCTTGAGGAGCGTTCTCAACACTCATCGTAAAAACTTATTATAGGCTTTTTTGAGTTATAAGGCAAACTACGCCGTGCCGAGGGTGTGGTCGAGGTAGGCGTCGATGAAATCGTTGAGGTCGCCGTCCAAAACGGCGTCCGGCGCGCTGGATTCAAGCCGCGTGCGCAAATCCTTCACCTGCTTATACGGATGCAGCACGTAGTTGCGGATTTGGTTGCCCCACTCCGCCGATTGGTTTGGGCCTTTCAGCTCGCTCAACTTTTCTTGATGTTGTTCAAGTTGTAAGGCGACGAGTTTGCCGCGCAAAATCGTCATGGCCGTTTCTTTGTTCTGAAGTTGTGAGCGTTCGTTTTGGATGGCCACCGTGATGCCCGTTGGAATGTGCGTGATGCGCACGGCGCTGTCGGTGGTGTTCACGCTTTGGCCGCCGTGGCCACCGCTGCGGTAGACATCCACCCGCAAGTCTTTTTCGTCGATGACGAGGTCTTCAGGCTTATCAACTTTGGGCAAGACATCAACCTTGGCGAAGCTGGTTTGCCGTAAGTTGTCGGAGTTAAACGGGCTTAATCGCACAAGACGGTGCACGCCGTGCTCGCCTTTGAGTTTGCCGTACGCGAATGGGCCGGAGATTTCGAGCGTGACGCTTTTGAGGCCGGCCTCGTCGCCGGCGGATTCTTCGATGGTCGTCACGGCGTATTTGTTTTTCTCCGCCCAACGCACGTACATGCGCAAAAGCATTTGCGCCCAATCTTGCGCGTCGGTGCCGCCGGCGCCGGCGTAAATGCTGAGGATGGCGTCGTGGTCGTCGTAAGCGCCAGCGAATTTTAGTTCGCCCTTTAACGTTGCGAACTCACGTTGCGCGCCGGCAAGCTGCGTTTGCAAATCGGCTTCGAGGCTTGCATCATCCAAAGCGGCGAGTTCCAAAACTTCTGCAACGCTTTTTTGGAGATTCGCCCACGGCTCCGTACGCGCAGCAAGCTTCGCTTGTTGCTTCGAGATTTCCTGAGCGTTCCCGGCGTCTTGCCAAAAATCCGGCCGCGCCATTTGTTCGTCAAGCGAGGCAAGCTCACGTTGCAAATCCTCGAAATGCAAACGTACGAGCGCGGCGTGCAGCTCGTCTCGTAATGCCGTAGCTTGCTCAATTAATTCGTGCATGGTCTTATAATACCGAAAACTTACCGAGCCGTCACGCCTGGAGTGAAACTGAGAAAAATCCGTGGAGCCGTGCTGCTTGCTGAAGGTCGGCGAGCAACTCGTTGGCGCTGGCGACCTGAGAAGGATCTACCGGCGGCAAACTTTGATCCACGCAGCGGCTCAGGACTTCCGCAGCAAAAGCCTGTATGGCCTGGCGAGCCGGCGCGGGTTCGGCCACTTTATAAACTTCACAAAAACTGCGCGCTGTTGCCGTTGGAACGTACACGCTGGCAGTTGTCCGTTGGCCAAGTGCCTGCACAAAATATGCCGCCTCAACCCTCGGACGTCCGTTTCCCCACGGCTGTGACACGCGAAAGGCTTCGACGAGATCCATATCTTCAAATTGTTCATGCCAACTTCGGCGTCCAGGCATAACGCTTACGTGCGCGCCGAACGTTTGTTCACTAATATCTCCGTCGAACACGCTTTCACGCAGTGACGTTACACTGGCAACTTCGGGATACGTTGAGAACGCATCATTAAGGAGCCTGGCCAAAGGCCTGCGCAACGCCGGTGTCACTTGTTCTATGCGGGCCATGTTCTACGCCGTCTTTTGATCCCACAACGGCGCCGCGCGTTTGCGAAGCTCTTCGGCGAACGTTTCGTCGCAGTTGCTCAGAACGCCGAGCGCCCAAATGTCGTCCCTAAACATAGCCTTGGAAATTTCTACGATGCCTTCTTTGGTCACGGCCTTGATGTGCTTTGGCACTTGGTAATAATCGTCAATGACTTCGTCGAAGAAGTAGCGGCCGCTGTATCCGCTAAGCGTGCCGCCAACGGTTTGTGCGCTGCGCTGAAAACGGCCAAGCGCGTAGGCTTTGGCGGTTTCGATATCTTCGTCGGCGATGTCGCCGTTAAAGACTTTGGTGAGTTCCTCGACCATAATGTCAAAAAGCGCAGGCGCATTCTTGCGCGAGACTTGCGCGCCAAACCACCAGTTGCTTACCTTCTTTGCCTGGCCGAAGCCGGAACTCATGCCATACACGAGGCCTTGCTCACGGGCGCGTCCGAGAATCTTGGAGTACAACGTTTCTGTGAGCATCGTATTGACGAGGCTGAGCGCGTCGGTTTCCGGATCGCTCATGCGGCGTTTCATAAAGGTGTCGGCGTAAAAGTAAATGTTCTTCACCGTCTTGTTAGGAATGAACACCGGGTCGCTCTGGCGCACGGGCATTTCGTTGGGCAACGCGATGCGGCTGCGGCCCATCGGCAGCTCAATGTCCTCAAGCATTTTCTCAATTGCTTCGTGACGCTTGGGCGTAATGTTGCCTGCGATGATGAAGCGTAAGTTACGGCTGGTGTGCGTCTTTTCGTAGTGTTCTTTAACGTCGGCGAGTTTGACGTTCTTCATAAGTTGCAAACGTTCCTCGTCGGTGCGCGCCAGGAAGCCGTAGCGTTTGCGCAGCTCCAAACTTAGGTGACGGAAATGGTTGTTGGCGCGTGCCGCAAGTTCCTCACGGACATTGCCGAACTCGGCCTTGAATTCCTCGCGTAAGAACAACGGCTTCGTAATGGCAACGAGCATGAGGTCGAGGATGCGGTCCCACTCAAAGTCCGCACATTCTGCTTCATAACTAATTTCATACACGCTCGTCGAAGCGTTGCTGTATGCGCCGTTTCGGTCAATCGCCTCTTGGAACAAACGAGCCTTCGGGAAACGCTCGTTGGCGCCGAGCAAAATGTGCTCCATAAGGTGCGGCGTTTCCCACTTCTTAGGGTCGACGAGATATTCGCCGGCGCGGAAGTTAAACTCGAAACACATCACGGTCGCGTCGGGCACGTGAATCAGCAAGCCTTTCGCGCCGTTTTTGAGGGTCAATTCAGTCACCGTGTGTTTCATTGCAGACTTCTTCCGGTTTGTTACAGGTTACTTACGTTTGCGTGCGGCGGACTTACGTTTGCGCTCGGCTTTGTGGGCCTTTTTGCGCGCCACGGGTTTTTTCACCGTCGGCGCTTGCGCGGCTTGCCTCGGTTTGCCGGCCGCAGCGAAGTCGGCTTCCTCGAACTCGTCGTCAACGTCGAGGATTCTGCTCGCATTGTCGACGGATTGCCGCGCGGCAAGCGTCAGCTCGGTTTCAATCGGCTTCTCAAGTTGCGCCGCGTCGATTGGTTGTGCGCTGAAGACGGCGCTTACAACTTGCTGGCGCAACGTGTTCTGTACTTCGTCAAAGAGGATTTGTCCTTGGCGGCGATATTCCACGAGCGGGTCGCGTTGCCCCACGCTCATCCAGTGGATTCCCTCACGCAAGTGATCCATGTTTTCGAGATGCTGCATCCAAAGGTTGTCGAGGATTTGTAGGTAGATGTCGCGCTCAACTTTGCGCATGATTTCCGGCGTGAAGGCTTCCTCGCGCGCGAGGTACAAATCGTTCGCCTCCTTACGTAGGATTTCGCTCGCCTTCGATGCCGGGCTGTCGAACAAACGGTCGAGCGCTTCGTCGTCGAGCGGTACGATTTGTCGCAACGTTCCCTCAAATTCGTCAGACGTAAGCAACGGCGAGCCGGCCAACGTGCCCATCTCTTCCTCAATAAACGACTTAATGCGTTTGCTGATGTCGTCGGCACGAAGCACTTCGCGGCGCAGCGCATAAATCGCCTTACGGTGACGGTTCATAACGTCGTCGTACTGCACGACGTTTTTGCGTTGGTCGAAGTGGAAGCCTTCGACTTTCTTCTGCGCGCCCTCAAGGCTCTTGGAAATCAAACGGTTTTCGATGGGCGTTTCGTCGTCAACTTTGAGGCGATTCATGAGTGCCGAAATGCGTTCGCCGCCGAAGATGCGCATGAGGTCGTCCTCGGTACTTACGAAGAATTGCGTCACGCCCGGATCGCCTTGGCGTCCGGAACGGCCGCGAAGCTGGTTGTCGATACGGCGTGATTCGTGGCGTTCAGAACCAAGCACGAATAAACCGCCGAGCTTCTTCACGTCTTCGTCCAACACAATGTCCGTTCCGCGGCCGGCAATGTTCGTCGCCAACGTCACCGCACCTTTTTGTCCGGCGCGCGCCACAATTGCGGCTTCTTTCTCGTTGTTCTTAGCGTTCAAGACTTCGTGAGGAATCTTTGCTTTGGCGAGCAAGCTGCTCAAAAGTTCGTTTTTCTCGATGGAAACGGTGCCGATCAAAACCGGCTGGCCTTTTTCGTGCAGCACACGCACTTCCTTCACGATGGATTTGAACTTGCCTTCTTCGCTCTTATAAATACGGTCGGCGCGGTCTTGGCGCACAAGCTTGCGGTTCGGCGGCACTTCCACGACGTCGAGCTTATAAATTTGATGGAACTCTTCGCTTTCGGTCATGGCCGTGCCGGTCATGCCGGACAGTTTGTCGTACAGGCGGAAGTAGTTTTGGAACGAGATGGTCGCCAACGTCATGCTTTCTTGCTGCACTTCGACGCCTTCTTTGGCTTCGATGGCTTGGTGTAAGCCTTCGTTATAGCGGCGGCCTTTCAAAAGGCGTCCCGTAAATTCGTCAACGATAACAATCTCGCCGTCGTTGGTCACCACGTAATCTTTGTCGCGTTTGAACAGCGCGTGCGCTTTCAAAGCTTGCTCAAGGTGATAAATCGTGCGGATGTTTTCCGTCGCGTACAAGTTGCTCAGGCCAAGCGTTTTCTCAACTTTTTCAACGCCTTTGTCCGTGAGGATGACGGTCTTACGTTTTTCGTCGGTTTCGTAATCTTCCTCAAGTTTGAGACTTCGCGTCACCTTCGCGAACTGCGCGTAAGCACTGCCTGGCGTGACGCTCGGCGCAGAAATGATGAGCGGCGTACGGGCTTCGTCAATCAAAATGGAGTCAACTTCGTCAACGATGGCAAAGTTGAGGTCGCCGTTTCGTTGCCGAAGTTGGTCAACCTCGCGTACCATGTTGTCGCGAAGGTAGTCAAAGCCAAATTCGTTGTTCGTACCGTAAGTAATATCTGCGGCGTATGCTTCTTGCCTCGAGGCCGGCTTGAGGTGGCGGAAGCGCTCGTCGTCGTGTTCTTCGTTCACAAATTTCGGGTCATATATAAAGGAGTGGTCGGCGATGATAACGCCAACGCTCATGCCGAGGAAGTCATACACCTGCGCCATCCAGCCGCCGTCGCGCTGCGCGAGGTATTCGTTGACGGTCACGACGTGCACACCCTTGCCCGTCAAAGCGTTGAGGTAACCCGGCGCGGTGGACATCAAAGTTTTGCCTTCGCCAGTCTTTAATTCGGCAACGTTGCCCTCGTGAAGTACCATGCCACCGACGAGCTGCACGTCAAAATGCCGCTGCTTTACCGTGCGGCTTGCGGCTTCGCGCACGACGGCAAAGGCGTCGGGCAAAATTTTGTCGAGGGATTCTTTCTTGAGGCGCTTTTTGAGAACGTCCGTCTGCTCTTTCAGCCGGGCGTCGCTCATGTTCTTATATTTGTCGCCGAGCGCGTTGATAGCGCGCACACGTTTGCGCAAACGTTTAACCGTCCGCGCCTGCGGATCGCCCAAAACTTTCTTCAAGAACCTGTTCATGTTTCGTCTAACTCCCTCAATTGTTCAAAAGTCAGCTTTTATTGTACGCCTTCCGTCTCGATCTGGCGAGTGGAATATCTGCCGTTACGCAGCTATAATTTGCCGCCGCGAGAATCGTTGGAGCCTTACGATTCTTCGCGTTTGAGCCGTGCCAGCACACGGCGGTGCAGCTGCGGCCCGGCATGCGCGTCTTTGTACTTTTTGAGCTGCGTTTTGAGTTTTTCCTCAGCGATGTCCACGGCAGCGTAGATGTTGATGGTCGTTTCGTTGACGGTCAGAACTTCGTGCGGCGCAAAGAGGACGACTTCGCATGTCCGCTCGCTTTTGCCTTTGTTCTTACCCTCCTTGAGCTTGATTTCAGCGTGGAGGCTGACGCGCGCGTGGCGCGAAACGTAGCGGTCCAAACGCCCGATTTTCTTTACGACATACTTTCGCAGGTCGTCGCCGACGTCCATGTGCACGCCGCTGATTTCGAGTTTTTGGATCATGAGAGCCTCCCTTGATTCGCCGCGGAGTGAGGCGCATTTTGTTGCTCGTGTGCGTTACACGCGGAAGATCGCCTGTTTGCTGCGCAAACGGGTCTTTCCGGTTGCACTACGCTGGACCCACTCGCTCCAAAATGCGCCTCACTTCGCAAACACTTAAATTTCGCTCATGCCGCCCATAAACGGTCGCAACACCTCTGGAACGAGGATGCGGCCGTCGGCGGTCTGGAAGTTTTCGATGATGGCTTTGAGGATGCGGCTCATGGCAAAGGCCGTGGCGTCGGCGGTGTGAGCCAGCTCAATTTTGCCGTCGCGGCGGCGAACGCGGATTTTGAGGTCGCGCGTTTGGTAATCCGTCATGTAATCGGCGGTGTGCGTTTCGCGGTACGCGCCTTGGCCCGGGAACCAGCAGTTGAGGTCAACGCCCGCGGCGTTCGGTTTGCCGATGTCGGCCGTGCACTTTTGGATGAATTGGTACGGCAAGCCGATTTGCTGCACAAGATACTCTTGAATGGCGACGTGCAACTTGTGCTCATCGAGGCCGGTTTCTGCCGTCGCGAACGTTTCCATTTCGAGCTTGTCGAACTGATGCAAACGGAAAATTCCCTCGACGTCTTTGCCGTACGTCCCTGCCTCACGGCGAAAACTGGTGCTGTAGCCGAGGTAACGGATAGGCAGCATTTCCTCGGGTAAAATTTCGTTCCAGTACATCGTGCAGAGCGTGTGCTCGGCACTGGCGTTAAGCCACAAATCGTCGTCGGCAAGTTTGTAGGTGACTTCCTCGGCGTTGAGGCGCGCGCTGGCAACGTACGGTTCGGTGCGCAGCATGGCCGGCGGCAACACCGGCGTGAACGGCTTGGTGCTTACCTTCAGACCGTTTTCTTTAACGAGTTTTTTGATGACGTTTTCGTCGCCGAGCGTTTGCATCACGAATTGAATGAGGGCGAACTGCAACCGTACGATGCCGCCTTTGAGGTACGTAAACCGTGCGCCGGCGATCTTCGCAGCACGTTCTTTGTCGATGAAATCGCGGGCGTCTTCGGCGCCGAGCTGGTAATCGTGCTTCGGCGTAAAGTCAAACTTCGGCGGCTGGCCTACGGTTTTGGCTACGACGTTCTCGTCTTCGGTTACGCCAACGGGCACGTAATCGAGTGGCATGTTCGGCACGGCGCGCAAAAGCTTCTCGAGTTGTTCGTCAACCGGCGCAAGCTTTTGTTCAAGCTCTGCAACCTTTGTCTTCAGCGTTTTGCCGTGCTCGATTTGCTCGGGCGTCGGCTTGGCGTTCTTCATTTGCGCAGAAAGGTCGTTGCGTTCTGCGCGCAGGCCTTCAATCTCCGTAAGCAGCGTGCGGCGTTCTTCGTCTAATTTCAAAAGCTCTGCAACGTCAACGTCGTAGCCTTTTTGTTTCGCCTTGGTTGCGACGTCGTCAGCGTTATCGCGAATAAATTGAATGTCGAGCATTGGTTTTTCCTCTTTAGGGTAAATAAACGTAGGTGTGGGAAAATATCGCGGCTAGGCGCGCGAGGCAAACTTGCTTATCGAAACGTGATATGGTTTCGCCATGCACTTATTATAGCATGTGAGTTATTGCGTTTCGGTGGGAACGTTGTAGTTGTAGGTATTGCTATTGTCCAAGCCGTTGTCATCGAAGGAATCATTGCTGTTGCCTGAGTTATCGAACGACGACGACAGGAACGGCGGCGTAATCGTTTGGCAACTCGTGCCTTTCTTGTGCGACACCGCAACGACGAGCTCGTCGGTCATGCCGGCACCGCTTGCCGCCGGATCTTCGATAGAAATGAGCGTTTGTGTAAACGAGCCGCCGTCGAAACCGGAATTTTGCGTTTTTTAGGTTACGCAGAACTTGTAACTCGAATCCGACAACTTTACGTACGTGACAGTTGGCGGCACGTTCGTAGCGCCAGCGACTTGCAGCGAACTCGGAATTGTTCCCTGCGTATCAATGTAACCATTGAGTTTCTGCGCAATGCTGTTGGCGGCGTTATACGTTTGCGTGTCTTGTTTGGTTGCGCCGGCCTGCGTCGCAACGTACACGACCAAGCTCAGCACAAAAATCCCAATGGCCGCGAGGCCAACCTTGTAAGCAAACAAAGAATTTCTCATCTTCGCTACCTTCGGCTCGCGTGCTCTTCACGCCAGTAGTACGCCAAAATGCCACCGGCCACGACGACGAAACACAGCGCATCCAAAAATGCCTTGCCCACCGACGTTCCCGATTGCCCGGCCATCTTCGCGAACACGCTGTACACAAAACCAATCACACTGCTGATCGTCGCGATGAACGAAATGATTTGAATGAACTGCGTCGTGCGGCGCTTCGACGCGTCAAGCCTCAAGTGCGGCATACGCATTTCGAGCTTCTTTAAACGTAAGAAAAGAAACGAAAACACCGGAACCGTTACGAGCAACGTCGCAACCGGGAACGACAGCGCACTGAAACTCGCCGAGCCATTGACGAGGATGAGTAACGCGGCAATCAAACCGGACGCGGCGAAGAACAACGTAAGCGCCAAGAATACGTACTCAACACCAAACGGACTGAGAACCTTAACGATAGGCTGCGATTGCGTTGCGGTGCCAAACGGCGAATTAGTTGCAGGCGCCGGCGCATCGAGCGGTGCCGAAGGTGGCGTAGATGGCGTAGGCATAGCGAATGTGGGCGTTGGCGGCGTAGGAGTCGGCATTGGCGTCACAGGCGAAGTAAAACTCGACGCCTGCGGCATCGGATCTGCCGAAGGCAACGTAAACGGCGACGGAAATACCTCGTGATGTGGCTGCGGAACATGCGGCGCAGCGTTGTGCTCCGCGTGGTGATGTTCCTGATGATGTTCGCGGTGATGCGCAGGCTGCTCAGGGTTTTGATTCCTCGGCGGCATCTGAGGATAACCAAACGATTGATTGCCGTCGTGCTGCGGCGCAAAACTTTGTGGTTGGTTGGGATCCATCGTTTCTCTTTCTATTTACGTTAGCTAAAGTGTAACGATACGGCCCACCAAACACAAGCAAAATAATCTTAAGACCACCCCAAGAAATCTATCGTTTTACGCGTTGCTTTTGCACGGCGGCGAGCGTCAGCTTCGTGCGCTCGCGGGCGTACGCGCAGAACTCACATTCGCCGCCCATGATGCTGTCGCCCACCGGCGGCATTTCGTTGGAGTCCATGCAGGCTTTCATGGCGAGGAGTGTCGGTTCGATCCATTCGTCGTTGCCTTTGTACGGGATGATTTTGGTCTTGAACTCCACACGGTCGTTGAAGCCGTCGAGATCTTGCCGGCCGTTGGCGTACACAAAATACGCCGTTGGCGCGACGACGAAGCCGTTTTGCCTCAACAGCCATTGATACACTTCCACTTGCCGCTTGTAGCTAATTTGCCAGCCGGCGCCGATGCTCACTTCCCTGTCCTTTGACGTTGCCTTATAATCAACGACGAGCAACTCGCCTTTGCCGTTCACCCACACGTCATCAATGCCGCCAAAAACGTGAAGGTTCGTAGGCTGATGTACGTGCACAATACCCACAAAAGTATCGCGCCATTCGTCCAACTTTTCGTGCGTGAACGGCACGGCCGCAACCTTGTGCGTGACCATCAGCGGATGCGGTTCTTTTTTTGTGCGATAGACGTCAAACTCTTTTTTGAAAAGTTCGTCGATGGTTTTATTGATGTTGAACGGCGGCCCGTCGGGACGTTTGATTTTGAGGCGGACGTCGAGCCAAAAACAACGCGGGCACTGTTTGAACAGCTCGATCTTACTGCGGCTGACTTTAAACGGCTCGGTTTGGCCGGGCCGATACGGCACGCTACGTTCCCTCCAGTAATTCATCGTAGGATTTATTATAGCGCATTGCGCCGCTCCGACGACATGCCGAGGGTTAATTGCCCCCCGTTTTACAAAGAACAAAAAGCATTCTATAATTACAACAATGAACTTACATCCTGCGAGTCTCGCCCAACGCCAGCTCTTAACTAAAGAGCTTGTTGCGTTTAACGAAAACCTTGGCGGCCTGAAAGGGGTTGCTTGGAACTTGTGCCTTAGGCGAGGCCTCACACCGGGTCGTTTCCTCGGCCGTTCTGCATTGTGCGTTCCCGTTTTGTTCATGCCGCCAACGCCCCATTCGCCAAACCCTGACGCGCCGTTGAAGCTCGCCATTACAACTCGGCTTGAGCGAGAGGCTGTCGATGGTTCGCTCAACAATACTGTTGTCCTCGGCAATCTCGGCGAAGCTTACGAGCCGGGCACGCTCGCTCACGCCGCAAATGCCGAAGTTACGAAGCTTTTGGAGCTGCACAAAGACGGCGCGCTCAATCACCTTTGGCCGACAATGTGTATCGAGCCGGCTCCAACGATTTTGCCCGAGCCAATCGCCGCTTATAACTAATCTTTGCGTTCGAGAATCGCCAACGTCTCAATATGCGGCGTGTGCGGAAAAAAGTTGTACGCTGCGAAGTGCGTAATCTTATAAGCCTCTTGCAATTTCGCGAGGTCACGCGCCTGCGTAGCCGGATTGCAGCTGAGGTACGCGATCTTTGGCGGTTTTGCCTCAAGCGTTTGCTCAACGACTTTGTCGTGCAGGCCGGCACGCGGCGGATCAAACACAACGGGAACGTCAGGCGTGATGTATTCCAGCGTTTTTTCGCCCGGAGCCTCCATGACTTCCGCGGTGAGCTTGCTCTTCGCAGCGTTTGCCCGTGCCATTGCCGCGCTTGCAGCGTCGATTTCCACGAGCGTCACTTTATTCTTCGCCACGCTGAGACCAATGCCGCCAACGCCAGAATACATATCAACAAGCTCGTCAGCGGCTAAGTTCTCACGGATTGTTGTGAGCGCCTTCTCAAAAATCGGTAAGTTTACCTGGAAGAATGAATCGACGTCGTAGGTAAACTCGTTGCCAAGCAATTCGTCGCTCAACGTGGCGTCGCCCAATTCGTACAAAAGCTTCGTCGGCACGCTGGCCGGACTCTTCGGATTGGAATAATACACGCGCAGGCCTTTAAGCTCCGACGGCAGCGTAAGTTGCGTGAACTTCGTAAGTTTCGTGTAGAGCGCCGCAACCGCCTCACCTTTTTGCGAGCAACGAACAATTATTGTCTTCAAATCTCCGGCACGCGGATTGTATTTTGCAAGCTCTGCCACCACGCTTTGTGCGGCCTTGTCGAGTGCCGGCATTGCCAGCTCACTGCCTGTAACGATTGTCTTTTGGTGCGAGCCGCGGTTGTGCAGCGCCAGATGTAAGCCGCCGTCGTCACCCCAAAAACTGTACTCCATTTTGTTGCGGTAATTCCATTCCGGAGCGGCAGTTTGCATACCAAAATCCGGAATCGGCACGTGCGCCTGCGTAAAAAGTTCTTCGACGATCATCTTTTTGTATTCGTTTTCGGCGTCGAAGGTTACGATTTGCCACGGACTTGTCGCGAGGTAATTTTCCTCGCGCGCGGGCACGCGCACGCTCGAGGGCTTTACGATTTCTTCGGCAATTGCCTCGGCGAACTGCCGTTTTGCTTTGATGATCCGCACGTTTGCAACCTCGCCGGGCAATGCGCCCCATACAAACACCTTACGGCCGTCAGCCAACTGGCCAAGCCCTTGCCCGCCGTGCACTAATTTTTCGATGGTTACTTGTTCACTCATGGGCGATTTTCAATAGCTCCTTAGGCTGATCAATTATGGTAAAAGGCGATGCCTCGGCAAGGCGCTCACGGTTGTGGCCAGCCCACGTCGTTGCCACGCCGCGAACTCCAACATGCGCGGCGGCTCGCAAATCGAGCGCCTCGTTGCCAACGTAATAGCAATCCTTGGCATCTAAATGATTGCGCGTAAGCAACTTACGCAAGCCGTACACTTTATAAAAAACGTTGCCGTAGTAGACACTTACAATGTCGTCAAAATAATGCCGTAGGTGGTGCGCCCGCAGAAATACGTCGGCGTTTTGCCCGCGATTTGAAGTGAGGATAAAGAGCTTATGGCCGCTATCATGCAGCTCCTTGAGTGCATCAGCCACGCCCGGGAACGCCTCGACCCCGCGCATACGCGGGAGCATGAGCCGCCGTGCGCGCAAAATGAGCAACGGCAACTGCCACACGCGTGTGCCCAACGCCCGCACAGCGCTCAAAAGCGGCAGGCCTCGAAGCTCGGTAATTTCTTTCTCCGATTTTCGCGGCACTCCGGAAATTTCGTACACCACATCAACGACGACCGGAAATGTATCGGCAAGCGTGCCGTCAAAGTCGAAGATAAACGTACTCATTAGGGTCTAAGCGTGCCTGCAAAAACTTGCCACGCCAGTGCGGCCTTAGCGATAAGGCTCAGGATTATAAAGGTGCGTTCCGCGTACACATAGTTCGCCCACTTGCCTTTGCCGCGGAAACGCATCCACAGTACGGCGGCAAAACTTGCGGAGCTTACGAACATCGTGCCATAGATCCAGTATACAAACGCCGGAATGTGCCCGCTTCCCCATAACCCGGCGCCGAGCAAATAATACCCAACGATAATCCACGGCACGATGCCTGCCGCCGCACCAAGCCAATACGGCAGCCAGTTTGCGCGCTTTTTGCCTTGATTCGTGAGTTCCATCACGAGGCCAAGCACGTTCGTCACGGCCGTCAAAGCAAAAAGCGCGAGCAGCGTTGAGAAATCGTACACGCCGGCCAGAAGGCCAACAGCAATCATCATCACGCCCGCGCTGACTGCGTACTCAATCCATCGTGCGCGGTTCACGCCTTTTTTGAGGTCAGCCTCATAACGTCCACGGTACGCCGTGCCAATAATAAGATGCGCGGTGGCCGTAATGAAGAAGAACAGCGCCACGACGTAACCAATGTTAACCGCAAACAGGTTGTGCGTCGCCGAAGCCAACACCGTATGGCCGGCGAGCGTTGACTGCACCGTGTCTGGTGTGAGGTAGTTGGTCGTCACCATTACCTCGGCGCGTTTGCTCAGCACCAGAATCGCTACGCCTTGAAAGGCGTGAAGCAACGCAGCCCAACGATTCCACCGACGCAGGCCGTCGTAAGATTCCTGCACTGTCTTATTCTCAGAACTTCGCGCCATAATACCGTAATTATACACGCTGGCGCTCCTCGTCGCCAGGTTGGACGCACAAAGTCCGGCCGATCTTCAGAAATATTACGAAACCGGCGCGTACGGAATATGGCACATGCCGATGCCGGTGCGTTCGGCGAATTTTTGATGATACGCCTCGGCTTCGTAAAACGGGCCGGCTTTGGCAATTTGCGTAACGACCGGCTGTTTGTATTTTGTTTGGGCGTCGTGCTTCGCCTTTTCCGCGGCAGCTTTTTGCTCGTCGTCGAAGTAAAAGATTGCCGAACGATATTGGTCGCCGACGTCCGGGCCTTGGCGGTTCAACTCAGTTGGGTTGTGCATGCGGAAGAATTGCTTTAATAACGTTTCGTAGCTTATTTTGTCCTCGTCAAACTCGACCAAAACAGATTCGGCATGGCCGGTAAGGTGCGTACAAACGTCGTCGTACGTTGGGTTTTTGGTGTGGCCACCCGTGTAGCCGCACGTCGTTTTCGTCACGCCCGGCACTTGGTCGAGGTAGAATTGCACGCCCCAAAAGCAGCCGGCAGCGAGTAAAGCTTGAGCAGTTTTCATGGTCTTAGTATAGCAAACAGTGCCTTATTCCCCGACGCTTACGTCACGCCAAAACGCTACGTAGTTCGAGAAATCCTTCCTCACGATCTCGATAGCCGTCGGCTTTGGCTGCGGATAGCTCCACGCCGAGTCTTTGCTCCACGTGTCGCCTTCACCTACGTCAAAATACTGGCACACGCCTTTCCACGGGCACGTGTACGGCGTTGGGCTTTTGCGCAAAAACTCCTGCTTCACAGAAGACGGCGGAAAATACCAGTTCTGCTCAATGTAAATTACATCTTCCTTGGGTGCTTCGGCAATGACTTTGCCGTTCCAAATTGCTTTCATACGCTTCTCCTCTTTTTAACCTTACACCGAACTTCGTCGATGACGCTATTGCTTTTATAACGCTAATGTTGACTAATATATAAAATGGCGTATAATGTCCCTCGTTATGTGGAGTAATGACTCCGGTGGAAGCCAAAGCCGAAAAGGAGTGTTTTCCATGAAGAAACGAACAATGCTGACGAACGTTAGCGTAAGCGGCGCCGCTTTGGCGCTCGTAATGGTAACGCCGGCTTTGGCGTGCCAACCTCAGGGCTCAATTATCAAAGAAGTCCAAGATGTGACGACGAACAGCAAGATCGTCGATGCCAACAGCAACGACACGGCGCTTGCCGTAAACCAAGGCGACATCTTGACCTACACGATCACCGTTGCCAACGCTGAGACGATGGAAGGTTCACAAAACCAAGCCGACATGACGAACACCGTTTTGACGGACACGTTACCGGCTGGCGTGCAGCTTGTAAGCGACCCGAGCGAAACGACGATCACCGAAAACCTCGGCACGATCAAAGCCAAAGGCAGCGTCACCAAGACGTACCAAGTCAAAGTGACCGAAACGACCGACGGCACGTTCCTCACCAACAAAGCTTGCTACACTAGTGGCAGCAACTTGGGCGCATCGTACGACCAAAGTGGATGCGACACGGCCATCGTAAAAGTTAGCGTCCCAACGCCAACCCCGACGCCGACACCTACACCAACTCCAACACCTACAGCTCCTACGACAACAACCCCAACGCCAACCGTTACGACGCCAACGTCCACCACGGCGTTGCCAAATACTGGCGCCGGCAACGTTGCCGTTGTAGCCTTCGGCGTCGCGGCCCTCGGCTACGTAGCGAACATGCTTCGCTTGCGCCGCCGCGCAGCTATCGCTGAGCGCGCATAAGTAAAAGGCTTCTTAACAAAAGAGCCCGGGAATTTCCGGGTTCTTTTTATTTTATTCGCACTACGATTTACTTCTCAAGTTTGAGCCGGGCAATGAGCCAGTCACGAGGGAGAATGCTTAGGAACCACCCGGCGCGCGGGCCGCTCGACTTGTTGATGAGCACGCGGTAAAGCGTAGCGAAAAGTTCCTTAGGGCTTACACCCGTCTCGTCTTTGAACTCGTAAATAGCGTCGTGGAACCACGCACCGTCGGCGTCAGCAGGCGCTGCGGCAACTTTATCGCCTAGCTTTTTGAGGAACGTTTGCTCTTGTTCGCTGAACTCGCTCACATCTACTTGCGGCGCGAGCGCAAACTTCACATCTTCAGGAGCACGTTTCTGAAGCCAACTGTCGATGAACCGCAATTCCCTTTTGATGATTTCGGCGTCTTCTTCGGCGACCTTTGCGTATTCGGTGCGTTTGATGACCTCGAGTGTTTTGTCGGCGTCTTTGAGCGAAGCCTGATAGCTCGCAACGAGGTGCGAGAACGGCACGCGGCTGACCGTTTTACGATCTTGGCCGTGCGTGCAGATATCAAGCAACTGCTCTTCCGACTCAGTCTTGTCCGGCTTGGCACTGAAGGCCGCGAACTCGTCCATAAGTTGCACAACGCCGTTGACGGGGTCGAAGTACAGCCGCTTGCTCGGCGCTGCGCGCATGATAAAGTAGCGTACAACTTCGGGAGGTAAAATCCTGGCACCTTCGACGGCGTCGAGGCCGGTGCCTTTGCTGGCGCTCATCTTTTTAGTGTCGCCTACCATGTTGATAAAGTCGTAGGCCACTGGATACGGCGGCTCGCCGTCGTAGACGTCGTGCATGATCTGCACGCCCGTGTCATAACTTCCGCCTTTTGTCATGTGATCGCGCCCGGATGGTTCAACCACGACGCGCTGCAGCCACCAACGACCCGGCCAATCCAAACGCCAGTCCAGTTTAACCTCACCTTTGTCGTAAGCAATGGTTTGCGCGTTGCCGTCGGCGTCTTCATACTGCAAGGTCTTGGCCGGAGTGTCGATGCTAAGGAACGGACGCTTTTTGAGCTTGCCTTGTTCCATAACTTGAATTGGCGACCACGATTCATCAAGTGCCCGCTGCGAAATAGTCTCAAGTGCCTTACGTGCGTCAGCGACTCGTTCCAGCGAGCGTTCAATGGCTGGCACATAAAACCCGCTGCGGTACTTTTCATGCGCGCGGACATACTCAACGTCAACACCAAGCGTAGCGCAAGCGTCTTTTAGGCCTTGCAGAAAATAATCTGCCGTTGACTGGTCTGAGCCGTCCGGAGCCGGCATGTCACAAAGTGGCGTGCCGAGATACTTCGACCATTCCGGCGGCAAGTTGACGGGCACTTTGCGGAACGCATCAAGGTCATCAACAAACTGAATGTGGCGTGCCTGGCGGCCGCGGCGGCGGCATTCCAGCAAGATAGCGTCACACGTCACAAGCTCACGTAAGTGACCAAGATGATACGTGCCGGACGGCGAGCTACCCGACTCGATCAGAATCTCGCCGTCAGGGTGCCGAGCGATTAGCTCGTCTACGATGTTATTCAACCATTGCATGTTGTAGTAAGTGTAGCTGATTTCAACAGATTACGCTAGATAGCGATGGGTAAAATTAGAAGCCCTGGGCGTTTTGTTAGCTGATTTCAATGACACTGTACGTCACGGTCTCTGCTGGCGTTTTGATTTCGACGTCGTCGCCGACTTTTTTGCCGAGGAGCGCGCGGCCGATTGGCGATTCGTCGGAAATCTTGCCGTTCAACGGGTCGGCTTCAACGGTGCCAACGACTTGAAATTGCTTCGCAACTTTGCCGTTCTTGCTCTTCAGCTGCACGGTCGCACCGAGGACAACTTTGGCGTCGCCCTTAGCTTTTGGCGCTTTGATAACTTCAACGTTGGCGAGGATATGTTCTACCTCGGCAATGCGCGCCTCGTTACGCTCTTGTTCCTGACGCGCTGCGCCGTACTCGGCGTTCTCGGACAAATCGCCAAACTCACGCGCGGTCTTAATACGGTCGGCAATGTCGGCACGCAAGCCAATTAACTGTTCGAGTTCAGTCCTGAGTTCGTTCACGCCATCGGCAGTCAAATGGAATTGTTTCTTCATGTTGTTCTCCTTATCTTCGTAGAACTACAGCGTTTATCCAACGTCGCGTCTATTATAGCAATTTGCAAATTACGCGGCGAGGATCTTTGTTGCTTCGTCCATGCTCACCATGTGTGCTGCTTCTTCGGTCCGCTTTTTGATTTCGCACTGGTTTGCGGCAAGCGTCTTCTTGCTTATGACCACGCGATACGGAATGCCTAACAGATCAGCATCGGCGAATTTTTCGCCAGCCCGCACATCACGGTCGTCGTATAATACCGCAACGCCGCGATCCGTCAAGAGCTTATAAAGGTTGCCCGCAGCTTCGGCAACCTCGGCCTCTGTTCCTAATTGTGCTAAATACACGCGGAACGGAGCGACATTGTCCGGCCACACAATGCCTTTGTCGTCCGCAAAATGCTCGGCGAGTAGGCCTACCAAACGGCTGATGCCAATGCCGTAACAGCCCATGATGATTGATTGCGCTTCGCCGTTTTCGTCAGTGTAATGCACGTCGAGCGCGTCGGTGTACTTGCTTTCGAGCGGGAAAATATTGCCCACTTCAACGCCGCGCTTTTCCTGCAGATCTTCTTTTTTGAGGCCGAGCTTGGCCAAATTCTCATCTGTATACACTTCTTTGTTGACGGCGAGGCGCTTGGCCTCATCCACATAAATAGTGTCTTCGCCGATTGGACTGAGCGTTTGGAATTCGTCACTGAACTTTTCGGTAAAGATGCCGCCGTCGGCCGCCGTGCGGTACGTAATGTCGCCAAGGCCGAGGCGCTCATACACGCGCACGTATGCCGCGGCAATTTTCTCGTACAATTCGTCGTGCTCTTGTTGCGAACGTGCAAACGAGTACATGTCCTTCATGACGAATTCACGGCCACGCAGCAAACCACTTTTGGCGCGTAATTCATTGCGAAACTTGTTTTGGATCTGGTACACCAGCACCGGATAATCTTTGTACGAACCAATAAAGTCTTTGAGCGCGTCAACGACAGGTTCTTCGTGCGTGAGCCCAACGCCAAGCTCCGTGCCGTTCGCCAACTTCGTCTTAAACCAGTTGTCCACTTTGGCGTCGTCCCAGCGGTCGGTCTTTTCCCAAATGTCTTTGGGCTGCAACACCGTCATTTGCACTTCTTGCCCGCCAACGGCGTTCATTTCTTCACGCACAATGTTGGCAATGTTGTCGAGCACGCGTTTGCCGAGCGGCAAATACGCGTACACGCCAGCCATTTCCTTGTGGATGTAGCCGGCGCGAATCAAAAGTTGGGCGTTTTTGGAGACTTCATCGGCTGGTGCGGTTTTGCTGGTTTTGGTAAAGAGTTGTGAAACTTTCATCGTGGATAATCCTTTAGGTTGCTGCAAAAATTGAGAAAAATAAACTACCGGCAAGCCGGAATCATCGAGAGCGGAATGGCAACGTAGGTATTTGCGCGTTTCATTGAAACTATTATAGCATGTGCCGCAGCCTTGAGGCCACAGACGACGGACTAATGCGCGTGGAGCACGTACAAACTCAGAAACGCAACGCCGTTTTTCATCATATGAATCCCGATGCCCGCCCACAGCCGGCCGGTTTTCTGGCGTACAAAGCACAATACGAACGACAGCACGAACGTGTCCACGCCGGCAATCCACAACAATCCGCCGCCGCTGCTCTCAAGTAAATGCGGCACGGCGAACAACGCGCTTGTGCCGAGCGTCGCCGCAATCACGCCGAAACGCCCGCGCAGCGTGGTGAACAAAAATCCACGGAATGCAAATTCCTCGGCAAGCGGCGGCAAAATCACCAAACTAATAAACGTGAGGAGAAGAGACACGCCGCCGACGGGGTCCGTAAACCCGATATCCTGCTGCTGGTCAAGGTTGATATGCACGAAAGCCGTCACAATCGTAATCGCTATGAGGTACAAGCCAAAGTACGCCAAGACACCTACGCCCGCGTACCCGCCGTCAATCCAGCGCGGCTTGCGCACGCCAAGCTTATGTAAACTTCCCTTGCGCCAACGGATAAAGGCGTACAACGAGCCGACCAAAATGGTCTCGCTAATGAGCACGTACACAAACTGTGCGATGATGGAATTCGTCAGCCAATCGTTCGTATGCGCTGAGGTCCAATGCCGCATCTGAGGATACACCGAAACTAGCAAGGCGCTCAGAATTTGCGCCGTCAGAAAGCCGACAACCAATACGACAACAGCGCTCATCACGCCCCACGGCAAACCGCTGCGACTTTTCTCGGGCGCAGCTTCGATAACTTCTTGAGGATCGGGCTTAGAAGAATCGTTTGACATCGACAACCGTTATAACCACTAACAAGACCATCAAAACCGCAAATGATGCGCCAACGATTTGCTCTTCCACGGCTTCAGTAAGCGGCTTGTGCAACAACCGCGCCACAATAAGCATAAAGAGCCTGCCGCCGTCGAGTGCCGGGATCGGCAGCACGTTCATAATCGCCAACGTCAACGAAATAATCGCGATGATGAACAATACGAATTGGTAGCCGAGCAAACTGCTATCGTGCAAAACCACAACGATGCCGACAGGCCCGCTCACCTCGCTCGTTGCCTCGGTCTGGCCGTTTTGGCGCGCCGATTTGTTGCTGGTCGCCGTGCCGGCAATCGCCGAGCCCAAGCCCTTCACCGCATGGCCCAAACCCTCAAACGTCAAAACCGTAAACTGTTTAATAAGGCCAGCCGCAACAACCGGCGCAGACCACGTTGAGCGCGTCAAAGCGTACGACGCCGGTGCGGTGCCGAGATATCCTTTGACCTGTCCGGCCTTTTGCGCTGCAGTAATGGCTTGTGTGCTGAGCAGCGTAATCGGTGATGTCGTAATGCGCTTGCCGCTCCGCGCAATGACAAGTTCAATACTCTGCCCTGCGTGGTCTTTTGTGTAAGACGTGAGGCTCGTGGTCGTCGTAAACGTCGTGAACGACCGCTTCGTTACGATAGCGCCGCACGTCGGATGCGCAGAGGTTGGCGGACAAGCTGGCGCAAAGTATGTCGACCACGCGCCGATTAACTGGTCGTGAGGCTGCAAATTAGCTTTTGCCGCGGGCGAACCGCTCTCAATGCTGCCGACCAAAATCTTAGCGTTCGTCGTTTTGCTATCGCTCGCCACCGTGAACTGATTGCTCACAAGCTGCGGCATTCCCGCCCACGCCAGAATCATCAAAAGGACAAACGCCGCAATGAGGTTCATCGCCACGCCGGCCAACATAATCTTTGTCTTCGTGCCAAGGCTGGCTGCGCCAAAACTTCCCTTGGCCGTATCGGCGTCGTGCTCGCCTTTGAGGCGCACAAACCCACCGACCGGCAGCCAGTTTAATGTAAACAAAAATCCTTTTTTTGTCTTGCGCGCCCACGCGCGAGGCGGAAACCCAATGCCGAATTCCTCAACCTCAACGCCATTACGGCGTGCGGCAATAAAATGCCCGAACTCGTGGAACACCACAAGCCCAACGAACAACAAAATGCCGAGAATGAGCAAAACAACAGACATTACTTGCCGTATCTCCGCTGCCGTTGGCCGTATTTTTTGAATGCTTTAAGCAATTCCTTCTCGTCGAAGTCCGGCCAATACACTTTGGTGAACAACAATTCGCTGTAGGCTGATTCCCACAGCATAAAATTGCTGAGGCGTTGCTCGCCCGAAGTGCGAATGACCAAATCCAACGGCGGCACGTCCGGCGCGTACAAATATTGCGAGAGCAGTTCCGGCGTAATGACATCCGGCTCGTAGCCTGCTTCAACGATACGTTTGGTTGCCTCAACAATCTCTTGCTGGCCACCGTAGTCCAAACATAAAAGCAACGTGCCGCGATCGTTGTCTTTCGTCAAATCCTCGGCGTTATGAATGGCACGTAGCATGGCGTGGCCAAGCTCCAGCTTCGAGCCGATGATACGCACACGAATTCCCTCGCGGTGCAATTCCTTGATCTCGTGCTTGAGCACCCACATAAGCAAGCGCATGAGGTCGCGCACTTCTTCTTTGTTGCGCTTGCGGTTTTCCGTAGAGAAAACATACGCCGAGACGTAGCTGACGCCGTGGCGAAGCGCGCTCTTTGCAATCGACTTGAGCGAAGCGTAGCCTGCGCGGTGCCCTTCCATAATCGTAAGGTTGTGCTCGCGCGCCCAACGGCGATTGCCATCGAGAATCAACCCCAAATGCTTCGGCGCGGTAGTCGTTTCAGCCATATTCAATTAGTATAGCAACTTCTCGGGCGTTTGCAGAGAAATTCTTTCGCGGATTAGACGGTCATGACGTCGGCTTCGCGTGCCTTTTGGGCGGCTTCGGCTTCAGTTTTGGATTTGTTCATGGCGTCGTCGATCTGCTTTTCGAGGCGCTTGGCGTCGTCCTCGCCGACAGATTTGTCTTTCTTTGCAGCGGCAATAGCGTCCATCGCGTCGTGACGAATGTTACGCAACGCGATCATACAATCTTCAAGTTTGCCGCCGAGCACTTTAACGAGCTCGCGACGGCGCTCTTCGTTGAGCGGCGGAACTGGCACGCGCACGACGCGGCCGTCGTCCATCGGGTTCATGCCCAGGCTTGGATTGTCGCGAATGGCGCTGGCAATTGCCTGGATGTTATTCGGGTCAAACGGCGTAATCTGGAGCAATTGTGCTTCCGGTGCCGTTACGTTGGCAACTTGGTTAAGCGGCATTGGCGAACCGTAGGCCACAACCGTCACGCCGTCCAACATGCTGGCGTGCGCGCGCCCGGTGCGCACTTTTTTCAGCTCGTCGTTGAAGTGCTCAAGCGCTTGCTTCATTTTGTCTTCATATTGTCTAACGTCCATCAATGATTCTCCTCGTGAATAAGTATAACATTGCTACGCGACGAGGAGCGTATCAAGCGCATTCCGCAATTCGTCGTAGCTTGGCACGACGATATCGGCGTAACTGCTCAAATCCTCACCATTCAAAGGCAGGCCAATTGCCAAGCACCCTGCCGACCTTGCAGCCTGCAAGCCGCCAACCGAATCTTCAACAGCAATCACGTCACCAGGATTAAGGTCGACTCGTCCTGCGGCAAGCAAATACACGTCCGGCTTAGGCTTAACGTTTCCGCCAACGTCTTCTTTGCCAACGATAGCATCAAACTCAAGCCCATTTTGGTCGGCAAACGGACTCAGCTCGCTCATTGGTGAGGCCGAGGCCAGCGCCAATTTGCCACCAACGCCTGGCCGGTGCAATCGTTTCTGCGCCCAGCGTACGACTCCAACTGATCCAGGCAATGGCGGAATGCCATCTTTAATAAGCAGCGCATATTCACGTTGCTTCGCCTCGGCAGCTTCACGAACTATCGGATGGTCAAGCGGAGCATCAGCTTCAACGATGCCGTGCAACGCCAACAAACCCCGGGTGATACTCCAAAGCTCTGTGCCGAGTTGCATTGCGCGTGCGTGCTCAGCTTTTGTAAGTCTATATCGCTCGTCGTCTTTCGCAACGGCGAGCGTGTTGTATGCAACTTCTGCAGCTGTTTGGTGCAAATCAAGCGGCGCAAGTACACCACTGAAGTCAAAGGCGAGGCCTCGATAACGCTTAGGCATTGCGTTTAGCCTTTAGGCGACTTCGCCGAGCGCCATACGGGTAAAGCGGCGAACAATAATGTTCTCGCCAAGCTTCGCGACGTTTTCTTTGGCGAACTGGCCAACTGTTTGGTCGGGGTTCTTCACAAACGGTTGCTCAAGCAAACACTTTTCAGCAAAGTGCTTTTTGAGCATACCTTCGACGATTTGCGGCACCATGTTTTCCGGCTTGCCCTCGGCCTTCACCTTTTCGGTGAATTCGGCGGCAACGCGGTCGCGCTCTTCGGCCGGAACGTCGTCAACGCTCACAAACTGCGGCGCGCTGGCGGCAATGTGCATGGCGATGTCTTTGACGAAGTTGGTGAAGATCTCGTTGCGAGCGACAAAGTCGGTCTCACAGTTTACCTCAACAAGGACGCCAATGCGGCCGTCGTGCAAGTAACTGCCGATGACGCCGGCACGAGCTTCGCGTTCGGCGCTTTTCTCAGCTTTGGTGAGACCTTTTTTGCGCATCGCGGCAAGCGCGGCGTCAAAGTCGCCGTTGGCTTCGTCGAGCGCGTGCTTCGCGTCAGTCATACCGACGCCGGTAAGTTCGCGCAAACGTTTGATCTGAGCAATATCTACAGCCATTTCGAGTTCTCCTTTTGTTCGTTACAACGTTAGTTCAAACGGTCTGTTTGAAAAATGTTCGCCTTTTGGCAACGCGGACTATTCAGCTTTCGCGTCTTCTTTTGCTTCGGCTTTGACGGCCGGCTTTGCAGCTTTTTCGTCTTTGTCCGGAGCGGCCTTAGCAACTTTGGCTTGGCCTTGCGCAACGGCTTGCGTGGCGTAATCCATAACGAGTTGGATAGTCTTGATGGCGTCGTCGTTGCAAGGAATCGGGTAGGTTACGAGGCTCGGATCGGCGTTGGTGTCCACGAGGGCAACGACCGGCAAGCCGAGCTTGCGGGCTTCCTTCAAGGCATTGACGTCGTGCACGATGTCCACGATGAACACTGCGCCGACGCGCTGCGCCATGTGCTTGATGCCGCCGTAGAGTTCGTTCATGGCGTCGATTTCTTCTTGAAAGCGTTGGATCTCAAGCTTGTTGTACTTTGCCTCGAATTCGCCCGAAGCCATTTTGGTTTCGAGGTCGTTGAGGTGCTTGATACGGCCGCTAATCGTTGGCCAGTTCGTAAGCATACCGCCGAGCCAGCGCTCAGTTACAAACGGCATGTTCACCTTTTCGGCAGCTTCGCGGACGATGTCTTGCGCCTGGTGCTTGGTGCTCACAAACAAAACTTGTTTGCCTTCGCCCGCAACTTCGCTCAAAAAGCCAAAGCCTTTTTCCATCGCCGGCACTGTTTTGGTGAGGTCGATAATGTGGCTGCCATCACGCTTTGAGTGAATAAACGGCGCCATCTTCGGGTGCCAACGGCTGGTCTTGTGGCCAAAGTGCGCGCCGGCTTCTAAAAGTTTTTTAACGTCTACATCAACGGTAGCCATCGTGTTGTCCTTTCTCTTCGTCTTGGTGCCTCATAAAAATTCCGAGCGGACTCTTTATGAAGAGGATGTGTTCCAAAACTGCTTCATTTAATGATGAGCGTATTGTAACAGATGTGCTAACGGTTTGCAAACACGTTGATCGAGGCCGCAAGTTCCGTGGCAGCTTCGGGCGTGTACTCAAATGGCCGATCGGCCGCAGCGTGGGTCTTGGTCACCCACGCGTTGAATTCGTCGTCAGTCAGCTGTGTGAGCCTCAAACTCCTCATCCTCCTTTCGACACGATCCAAAGCACTGACTTCTTCGCCGGGGGCAACATCCAACGCCTCAACTTCAAATAACGTTGAAACGAGGTCGTGAGGATCATCAAACCTTCTGACATCACGCAACGAAAGCTCAACGCCATCTGTCTTCACTGCGCGCATTTCGCGGCGGCCAACCACAGCTCGAGTAAATCCTCTGTCTGCCAAATTTCTGAGCGTCTTCTCAAGCGACGTTTTTGGCTCTTCGGTATGCTCAGACCGAGCCGCAGCAGCGTCATCGCCAATTTTCGTTACGATAAATTGGTTGCCATTATCAATACGCAGCGTCGTTTTGGAATTGCCAACCCGTTCGTACACAATCATGACTCGGTTCGTCATGGTCACCCCGCCAAGCCAATACATCGTTTCGCACATGCGAACGCGCTCTTGAGGATTGTCTAAAAGCGCTCGGCGTTCAACTTCAATGTGTCCCATAAATCGCTACTATAGCACTGCTTACAATTGGTTGCCAAAACACCTTTGACATTCGGGAGAAAAACAGATACAATACTTTCGATTATGAAAAAAGACATTCACCCTCAGGCTTATCGGCCGGTCGTATTTCAAGACCTGAACAACGGCTTTAAGTTTTTAACGCGCTCGACTGTCGCCAGCGACGAGAACGTCAAGTGGGAAGACGGCAACGAATACCCGCTCGTTAAAGTGCACATCACTAGCGCTTCGCATCCGTTCTTTACCGGCGAAGAGCGCGTGCTCGACATCGAAGGCCGCGTCGACAAATTCAAGGCTCGCGCCAAAGCTGCTGAAGCCGCGCGCGAAGGCCGCGCCAAAGCTGCTCAAAAGCAAGCTGCCCGCAAAGAAGCCAAAGTCCAAAAAGCCGAAGCCAAAAAAACCGCCGACAAATAGCTACCGTCTTTTTTTAAACCGCTTGAATTTCGTTTTCAGGCGGTTTTCTTTATACTAAAGGATACTTATGCACCAAAAAGAAGCCCAGCTGCGCGAAGAACTCACCGCCCTTGCCGAACGTCTCGACGATCCGGCCATTTTTAGTTCAAAGGAATATCCAAAGCTGGCGAAGCGCCGCACCGAACTTGAGCGCACACTTGCACTGTTCGACGAAAAGCATCGTTTGGCGGACGCCGAGGCGCAGGCAAAAGAAATGGCCGAAGGCGACGACGGCGAATTGGCCGACCTCGCCAAGATGGAACTCGAAGACCTCACCGAACAAATTGCGAGCAACGACGACGCGCTGCGCGAAGCCTTGACGCCCAAAGACCCCAACGATGAACGCGACGTTGTTATGGAAATCCGCGCTGCGGCCGGCGGCGACGAGGCAAGTCTTTTTGCCGCAGACCTGTACCGCATGTATGTTCGTTGGTGCGAACGCCACCGTTACAAAGTTGAGTTGATCGACGAAGCACCGAGCGAAGTCGGCGGCTTCAAAGAAATCATCTTTGGCGTGCACGGCGAAGACATGTACAAACAGCTCAAGTTCGAGGCCGGCGTGCACCGCGTGCAGCGGATTCCCTCCACCGAATCGCAAGGCCGCATCCACACGTCAACAGTCACCGTTGCGGTTTTACCCGAGGCCGAAGAAACCGACATCGAAATCAACCCCAACGATCTTCGCATCGACGTCTACCGCTCCAGCGGCCACGGCGGCCAAAGCGTGAACACAACCGACTCGGCCGTGCGCATTACCCACTTGCCAACGGGCATGGTCGTGACATGCCAGGACGAAAAGTCGCAGATCAAAAATAAAGAGAAAGCGCTTGGCGTGTTGCGCTCGCGCCTTTTGGCAATCAAGATCGAAGAAGAACAAAAACAACTTTCTGATTCGCGCAAAAAGTTAATTGGCTCTGGCG
Source organism: Saccharimonadales bacterium (SeqCode) (assembly GCA_036568905.1). Lineage (GTDB taxonomy): Bacteria > Patescibacteriota > Saccharimonadia > Saccharimonadales > UBA4665 > DATCRQ01. Next base: position 660,745 of record DATCRQ010000001.1, read on the forward strand.
ACCGCTCGGAAAAAATCCGCACCTACAACTTCCCGCAAGACCGTATTACCGACCACCGCATCGGCTACTCGCGCAGCAACATTCCCGGCGCGTTAAACGGCGAAATCGACGACCTCATCGAACATTTGCAAGCTGCCGAACGCGAACTTTTGAACGACGAAGGTTAGGATGAACGTCGCCGATTTTATGAGCGAGGGTTCGGCAAAACTCTCAAAAGCTGCCATTGAAACAGCGCGTTTGGATGTATTGGTTTTGCTCGAAGATGTTTTAAGTATCGATCGTGCGCAGCTTCTCGCGCATCCGGAACGCGAGTTGAACAAAACACAAACAGACCTGCTCAATGAAAAGGTTATGCGGCGCAGCAAGCACATTCCCCTCGCCTACATCAGAGGAAAAATAGCATTTTTTGGGCGCGAATTTTTCGTTGACGAACGCGTCCTCGTGCCGCGCCCGGAAAGTGAAACGATTATTGAGTTACTTAAAGGATTGCCGTTACCGAAAGATCCCGAAATCCTCGACGTCGGCACGGGCTCTGGTTGCCTCGGCCTCACGGCCGCGCTCGAAATCCCAACGGCAGAAATTTGCCTAAGTGACATTAGCAACGACGCGCTGCGCGTCGCCAAACAAAACGCGAACACACTGCACATCACGAACGTTTCGCTCATAAATGCCGACCTTGCCGAACCGTGTGCCACTCAACACTTTGACGTAGTGCTCGCCAATCTTCCCTACGTGCCCGAACATTTTCCGATCAACGACGCCGCGCGGCATGAACCCGGCCTTGCACTTTTTGCCGGCGCCGACGGCCTCGACGCTTACAAAAAGTTCTGGCGACAGCTCACCGAATCCGAACAAAAACCGAGCTACGTGCTCGCTGAATCATTGCCGTTCCAACACCACGCCAACGCTATGCTTGCCCGCGCCGCCGGCTATACGCTGCAACGAGCCGAGGACTTCATTCAGCTTTTTGCAATCTAAATAAAACGCCGCGGTAATTCCCCCGCAGCGTTTTACTCTAAACGTTTTCCGAACTGCCTAGCTCGTCGGCGCCGAACCAAGCGTTGCCGTAACGCTAACCGTCTTGCCGCTTCGCACGACCGTCAGCGTTACCTTGTCGCCAACGCTCAGCTTGTCGATGATCGAGGTAAGGCTCGTACTTTGATTTACCGCGGTGCCGTTCACTGCCGTGATGATATCGCCTTCCTTGAGGCCAGCCGCTGCCGCCGGACCGCCGCTAACAATCGCCGCTTGGCCAGTTACTGCTTCCGGCGCGATCCAGGCACCGTTGGCAACGCTCAAGTTATATTCCGATTGCACGTCTGCCGTGATTGGCACGAAGATTACCCCGAGGTACGGCTGCTGGAGTTTGCCGCTTTGCTCAACACTTTTAATGAGGCCGGCGACGTCGTTAATCGGAATCGCAAAACCGATGCTCTGCGCGTCGCTTGCTACGGCTGTGTTGATGCCAATGACTTGCCCGTCGAGGTTCACAAGTGGTCCGCCAGAGTTACCCTCATTAATTGCGGCGTCCGTCTGAAACAGGTCGTCAAGGTTTTCCGTCGATGAACCGGTGCTGTCAGAAGCTTGCACGCTACGGCCGTAGCCGGAGATAATGCCGCTCGTAACGGTATTTTGATATTGGCCGAGGGCATTGCCGATGGCTACGACGGAGTCGCCAACCTTCGTCTTGCTCGAGTCGCCAACCTGCGCTGCAACAAGCTTATGGCCGTTGGTATTCGGGATTTTGAGAAAGGCAATATCGAGGCTGTCGTCTTCGTTCGTACGGCCGACGACCGTTACGTTGTTGTACGTCGTACCGTCGGCAAGCGTAACACTCACGCTCGTCGTGCCGGCTGGAACGACGTGACGGTTCGTGATAATCAAACCGTCGCTCGTCAAAATAATACCGCTCCCGGCTTCCTCGGAAGCACCGCTCGATTGATCGAGGCCGAACAGGCCCGTCGACGATGTGCCGCCACTCTGCGTAGAAACGACCGAAACGACGCTTTGCCCCACGTTCTGCGCAATGTTGCTGATGAGTTGGCTTTGCGACTGCAGCACCACCTTCTGCTGCTCGACAGTTGCATTGTTGTTGTCACGCCCGCCAAGCCAGCCGCCGCCAAAACCCGCACCGGCGCTCAAAATCAAGGCAAAAGCTACGAACAAAAAACGCATCTTCGGATGATTGGCCGGCAATTTTTTGGGTTCTTTGTGCATCGAGTGGAAGGTGCTCGGCATTTTGGGTAAGTCATCGTGATGTGACGGCTCGTCTACACTCTTGCGATCCTCGTCAGCGATCGTGTCCGACGGCATTACCACCGAAGGACTTTCAACTGTCTCTTTTTCCTTATCTAACTCGTCCGCCATATTACCCTCCATTTACCTCAAACGACTTTATTGCCCCAGTGCGAAAATACCAAAACAATAAGCACCAAGGCCGACATAATAAAGATGAATTGGCGTTGAATATTCTGCGTTAGCTTGCCCTGATGATCGAGATAATACAACGCGCCGAGGCCGTAGCCAATGGCCAGAAGCAACAAAACGGGCTGCGCCACACTGCCGTAGAACAGCAGCCAATGGCCGAGCGGCCACAAAAGCGCCGCGCCAAAATATCCCCAGAAATATGCAAGCAATTTGGCGTACGGCTCGTCAAAACTATCAAAGAAATGCCGGGCGGCGAGGTAGCAAATAACGCCCACCATAAAAACGAGGCCGTACAACGGCGCGCTCGTCCAGCCGACAAATAGCGCCATGAGGCCGCACAAAAATCCAATCATTGCTTGCGTCGAAACGAGCAACGTCGTAGAACCTGGCTTAATCCCCAGCAACCAGCCCGCATAGGCGACCATCCATATAAATCGCACGAGTTCGCTTTGCGTCTGCGTCATGAACAACAAGAGCGAAACGCCCACCATAATATCAATCGCGTTGGCGCGAATGTTGGCCAACCAAAACCGCGGTCGCACTGCAAACATACGCCACTTACTTAACAAAATTATGCCCAAAGCTGGCTGAACAAATTGCTCCATCACCAATATGAAAACCAAAAGCGGCAACAACGCCGTCAAAATGAGGTGCACAAGCTGGGGAAAACCGTTGGCCGGCTTTATTTTTTCGATCAATGGTCTCATCGTTAATCCTTGCTTTAAGATTACCACAAAATCCGCCAAGCCGGCAGAGGTGCTGCCATAAGTATAGCGGCTCAAACGGACGTCGCCAAACGCGGAGGCTTGGCCAAACTGCCCAACTAAGCTATAGTTTGGAATTGAAATGCACGATCAACCACCCAACGTTGTCGCCCAGCCCGAGCAGGCGCCAAAAAAATCCGGACGCCGTCAACAGATCCGCACAATCATCACGACTGCGGCCATCTTGGTCGCAGCGCCATTAGTTGCAATCCTTTTAACGGCATTCGTATTTCAATCGTACGAGGTCGACGGACCAAGCATGCAGACGACGCTTCACAACAACGACCGTTTGATCGTTTGGAAGCTGCCGCGCACGTGGGCGCGCATAACCGGCCATCAATACGTGCCGAAGCGCGGCGACATTGTTGTATTTGTTGGCGGCCCGGCACTCACTCCCTACGGTCAGGACGCCAGCCGGCAACTTATCAAACGCGTCGTGGCATTGCCCGGCGAACGCGTACAAGTTAAGGACGGCAAGCTCGTCGTTTACAACGCGCAGCATCCCAACGGTTTCGATCCTGACGATACGCTGTCTTACGGCAAAGTCATTGGCGACACCGAGCCTATGAACACCAACGGTATTATCACCCTCGGTCCCAACCAAATCTTTGTCTGTGGAGACAACCGCCCCGATTCGTTAGATTCCCGCTCTTTTGGTCCTGTTAATACCAACCAAATCGTAGGCACCCTCGCAGCACGCGTGTTGCCACTCAGCTCAGCCGAACGATTCTAGTTTTTGTACACTAAAAAGTATTCAGAGAAAACGCGCTTCACTTTGCCCTGTAAATGCCGTACACCAAAATGTGCGCAAAAACATCTTGGTGTTTTAACGTAACGACTCGATAATCTTGGCAAGTTCTTCGTCTGACTTGAAGGCGATTTCGAGCTTGCCGCCCTTTGCCATACGGCGAATTTGCACGGGCGCACCTATTTTTTTGCTCAACTCTTTGGTTGCCGGCGTCTGCGTTTGCATGCGCTCTTTGGTTGCCTTAGTATCACGGAATCCGTCGCGTACCGAAACGACATAGCGTTCGGCTTGCCGCACCGACCAGCCGTGCGTGACGATTGACTTCAATAATTCTATCTGCTTTTCCGGCCAATCCTTCAGGGCCAAAACCGCCCGCGCATGGCCTTCGCTAATTTCGTGTTTATGCAGTGCGTCCTTCGCCTCGTTTGGCAATTGTAAGAGTCGTACAATATTAGTAATCGTCGAGGTCGCCTTGCCGAGTCGTTCTGCGATGTCTTCGTATTTCATCGCAAAAAGCTCGTGCAAACGCTCAATAGAAGCGGCTTGTTCCAGCGGCGAGAGATCGACACGCTGCACGTTTTCGACAAGCGCGATTTCTAAACGCTCGAGTTCCTTGCTCGTTCGCACGATGACCGGCACCGTTTTAAGGCCGGCAAGCTGCGAAGCGCGCCAACGCCGTTCACCTGCGATAATCGCGAATTTGCCGGCGCCCAACGGCGAAACTACGAGCGGCTGCAAAACGCCGTACTGCTTTATAGAACTCGCCAACTGAGTCAGAGCTTCGTCGTCAAAGTGTTGGCGCGGCTGTTGATCGTTGGGCGTAAGATCGCCGACCGCAATTTTCTGCACGCGTTCTTGCTCATCTAGTAACAAACTTTTATCGAAGTCTTGCGGAATCAGGGCGTCAAAGCCCCTGCCGAGTCCCATCTTTTTTGGTTTAGCCGTTGACACGTTTCTCTACCTCTTTTGCTAATTGTTTGTACGCCCGGGCGCCCTTGCTCCAACGATCGTGTTCAAAAATTGTTTGGCCAAAGGACGGTGCCTCGGCCAAGCGGACATTGCGCGGCACGACAGTTTTCAAAAGCTTGTCGCCGAAGTGCTGCTGCAATTCTTGCATGACTTGCTCGGACAAACTTGTACGCTTGTCGAACATCGTAAGCACGACGCCGAGCAACTCCAACGATGGATTCAAGCCCTGCCGGACTCGCTGTACTGTGGCGAGCAATTGGCCGAGCCCTTCGAGTGCATAATACTCAGCCTGTACCGGAATGATCATATCACTTGCCGCGGTCAGCGCGTTGACCGTCAACAGCCCAAGCGCCGGCGGGCAATCAATAATAATGTACGGGTACGTTGCAATACTGAGCGCCTGGCGCAGACAAAACTCACGACGTTCTGCGCTAACGAGTTCTACCTCTGCGGCGGCCAAATTAGAATTCGCCGGCAACACAAACAGCCCTTCCCGACCGCTCGGCTGCACAGCCTGGTCAAGCGAGGCGTGACCAAAAAGCACCTCGTAACTTGTCACCTCCAGCGACTCTTTATCGAGACCGAGGCCACTCGTAGCATTTCCTTGCGGGTCAAGGTCAACTAGCAACACCGGTTTTGCCTCACTCGCCAATTGCGCCGCCAAGCTCACCGCCGTCGTCGTTTTGCCGACGCCACCCTTCTGGTTGATCACCGCGATTATTGTTTGTTTCATAATCCCTCTACTTGCCTCAAGTATATCATTATTTCCTAGGAAAGTGAGACCGAAGAAGCCTAAGGCCTACGGCCCCATCGCCTCAACCACAAGCTGACGAAGCGTAATAGTGTCCGTCGTGGCCGCCGTACCCCATTGAGCAGAGACGTGCACTGCTTCGGTCGTGGTCGTGTTAACCGATGCGGCTTGGTTAGCAATTGGCGAGAAGAACCACGCGCCCCCAGTTGCCGATGACTGCAAAAGGCCGTCTGCCTCGATTAGCGCGGAGGTTGCCGGCGCGGCCGTACACGTCATATCAACTTGAGCCGTCCATGTAAATGTATTCGCGCTTGAGCTCGCGGCCGTAGCCGTCGAAGCCGCGATGTTGGTCGAGCCCAGTTTAAATCGTATCGCCAAAGTCGGCGTACTGCTCGCGTCGGCGAACGTGCCGTTGGCTGTGATGCGATAAACTCTGCCTTGAACGCAATCGTTGGCAGGTATCGTATATGTTTCGTTGAAGTTAGTCTCGGTGGTAGTGTTAGAAACCGTGTCGGTTGAAGGCAGGCTGCTTTGGTTAGTGTTTGCAAAACGTAGGCCGCCTATGCAGCTCATCCATGCGCCGTTTTCTCCGCACATAAACGATTTCAACGCCACGTTGTAATATAGCGCACCATTTACTTCTGTGGGGACACTGCTCCCACTGCTGCCGTCATCGAGAACCAAAAGGTCGGGTGTTGTAGAGCCAGCGCCGCCGTTGCCGGATCCAATCTGCACGCTGGCAGTCGTAGAACCGCCGGCCGGATTGAGGATGATATTACCCGAACCGCTTTGGAGTGTAAGCGCACCGGTGCTCGTCTGCCAGGTGCTTGCGGCGTTTGCCGTGATTCCTAAGGCAGTCGCCGCTGCAGAAGTAAGCGACGGCGTTTGTACTGCCGTGCCCGAAACTGTCGTTCCACTAATATTAATGTTCCCGCTTTCTGCAGTTCCTGTGGTAGATTGAGCGATTATCACGGTACCGTTAAGTGCCGGCAAAAGTTGCGTGACACTCGTATTCGTGCCAAGGCCGCTCAGCGAAGCAGTCTCCAAGTTTATCGAGTTACCATCGTTTCCGCCGTTGCCATCAGCAAGCGTCAATATGCCTTGAATTTGCGAAGTCGTCGACATGTTACCGATAGTCATCTCTCCTGTAACGGTGTTAAACGCGAGCGTCTGCGTACTGCTTGCGTTTTGAATCACAAACGCATCGTATAAGTTGTTCGAAGCAGTCTTCAGCACAAGGCCGCCGCCTCCGCCGCCGGACGGTCCGGTGACGATCAAGTTAATGCCGCCGCCGTTCGGGCCGTTCGTCGTGGAGCCGGCTTGAATCGTGACATAGCCGGTTCCCACGGACGAGCCGATGTTAACGATCGAGTTACCGCTGCCCGAAGCGTTGGCGATGTTCACCGTTTGCGTTACGCCCGCGCTGCCGTTGGAAGCAATGTTAATGGTGTGCGCAATGGTACTTGTGGTGCCGATATTTATTGCGCCAGCCGTCCCGGTCGCTGTGCCAACATCTATCGTAATGCTGCCCGAGTTACTCGTGGTGCCTGTCGCGTTGCCTGTTTGGATCGTAATGGATGACGAGTTCGTTGAGGTCGTGTTCGTAGCTGGTGTTTGCAGGTTGAGGCCTGCGAAGCCTTGGATGGTTAGAGCACCAGCACTCGTTGACCACGTCGATGCAGCGCCGCCCGTCAGCGTAAGCCCGCCCGCTCCGCGAACAGTCGTTGAGCCAGCACCAGGACTCGCCGCACCAATATTAACATTTGTCGTTCCAGTGTTCGTCGCCGTATAGCCTATGTTAATCGTTTGTGTCGCGCTACCACCAAGAGAACTTCCACCAATGTTTACCGTACCGTTAGCGCTGTTCGTTGTCTCGATGTTTATCGTAGCGCCGTTGTATCCCGAGGCGGAGCTCGTCGACCCTAGGTTAACAATGGAGGCAGTCGACGTAGTATCTACTGAAAACACGTCTTTAGTGGTGCTAACAGTGCCGCTATTATTTTGTTGAATCTCAAAGTCCAGACCATCAACCTTCGGCTTTTGAAAGTATGTGCCGCTGACGCCAAACCCAATCTCCTGTACTCCCGTCGGCGAAAGCAGGGTTAGAAAATTCTGATTACTTCCTTGGCCCGAGTTTGCCTCAATAGTCATTCCATTCAATGTTGTGTTGAGCTGAATCATTGGTGTGCTGCCGCCAATCGAGTTGTTGTAGGCAGTTTGCAACGTGCTGGCATCCACGCCAGCATTCGTCCATGCAGTCCCGTTCCACATAAGCGTGGCACTACTGCCGGCGTTCAGCGTAAAACTATTGCCTGCACCAGCCAGTATAAATGAGTTCGTACCCGCGTTGCTCACGACAATCATGCGTCCAGAAGTGGTAATGGTTGGCGAAGGAACGGTGAAAGTCAGGCTGCCTGCCGTAGCCGTAGCCAAAATTGTCGTATAAGAATCAACTGCGCTTTGCGTTATTGTAGCCGTTGTGCCACTCGAATACGTAGTCGTCGTATAGAGAAGCCCACCGTTGATTTGAATCTGCCCTTCGACACCCGAAGCAGACGGTGTGCCGCCTTGCAACACAACGCTTCCACCGTTACTTACGCCAGTACCCAAAGCCGTGCCGCCTTGTATCTGCACGTTGCCACCGGCAGCCGCTGCGCCCGTTCCGCCCGAGCCGCCTTGCAGCGTTAGCAGTCCTCCATTGCCAGTGCCAGACCCTACGCCCGCACGCAGCGTTACCGTACCGCCGTTTGAGGCCGCGCCTCCGGAACTGCCCGGCGCAATCGTAATACCATTCGCAACGCCCGAGGCGGAATTCGCCGTTGTAATATCGGTGGTTTGTCCGCCGGCAATCGTAATAACTCCGGTGGCGCTAAAGGCTACGACATTTTGAGTACTTGAGTTCTGCAGATCTAAAATGTCTGCGCCGTTCGCCTCTAATGTTCCGGCAACCGTAGAACTTCTAGCTTGAATGTTGAAGTTGGCGTTCGTCTGCAGTGACGTTTGATTATCGATGTAGCTGGTACTCGTTCCCGGCGCAAAGCTACAGCTCGGATCACCTTGGTAACAAACGTAGTTCGTCGAGTTGGGGCCGACCGGCAACAACAGCGTTTGGCTGGCGCTTGGCGATACAAAGCCCAACGTACTAACAGCGCCCGAGGTGCCATTTGAAGAAACCAAGGACAAAGCTGACGGCACGGCAGTAAGTGCCAAACGCGGCGACATCTCACCGTCCCAAACAACCGAGCCGACGCTCGTGCCGCCCACGTTCATCGTCAGCCACAACGGCGAACCCCACGGAATACTCGAGCCGGCAAAGGAAGTGATTGAGCCGAGATTTACGGTCAAATAGCCGTTCACCACGTTAGCGCCTTGGCTACTGCTATTAAGCCAGTCCTCAGTCCAGAGCGCGCTGCCACCCGTGCTGGCGCTGTACAACTTAAATTCAATGTTGTAATTTCCATCAGCCACGACTGACCCATTCGCATTCATCAGGCGCGCCTGGAAGTTAATCGTTGGATTCGTCGCGGCGTAGGTCCTGTTCGCCGGTCCGACAAACGCAAGAACTAAAGCAAAAACCGTGAGACAAAGCACAACAAACTCACCCAGTCCGAACGACTTCGGGCTGCGTGCGAACAGTACTCGATTTTGAGGTGTTGCGCGGTGCATTTTTGGTTTGTTGTTTTTGTCTCGGTTTTTTGTTTTAAAACCTGTACTAATTATCCACCAAGAGAGGCTGGTCAACAAGCAATAAAACATTTCCGTCCGTATCGGCTTGGCAGCACCGTTTAGTAAACCGGCCGCCTGCAAAGCCGAAAGACGCACGCTCTCATCTCTGTTATTTCAGCTTACAAAACGCCGCGGAGATTATTCCGCGGCGTTTTGTAATGCGGGTAGCCCCTTGCAAGGCAGCGTCTTGCAAAAGTTATCCACAAGAACTAAGCAATTTTTGTAATCTTGAGAACCGTGTGGTGTTGGCGATGGCCGTGCACTTTGTGTACGCGCTTCTTGGCTTTGTAGCGAATCGCGAGAACTTTGTCGGCCTTCTGGTCTTCTTCGATGACTTCTGCGTTGACCTTCGCCTTCTCAACAACTGGCGCGCCAACTTGTACGTTGTCACCATCGATCACAAGCAGTGCGTCGAAGGTCACCTTTTTGTCGTCGGCGTGCAACAGCTCGACTTCCAGCGTTTCACCTTCAGTCACGAGGTATTGTTTGCCGCCGGTGGCAATAATAGCTTTTTTCATTTATCTGACCTTTTCAAGAATTTATTACCAATAAATCATATCAGATTAGCCCCGCCCTGTAAACCCATCGGCAGCGGACGAAAATATGCACAGAAATCGTAGGTAGCCTAATAAGGCTACTACAATCCGGCACGCCCTATTTTCACTTTTGTCTTGCAGTGGAGTGCGGCACTGCTGTAAATTGAGGACATGTTTACACGCAGACGCAAAACAGACGACGCGGCGCCAGCAACAGCTCCGTCGCACAATGTTACCGTTCGGCGACGCCGTCTAAGCAAACGCCTTGCCGTGATTTCATTCGTTACTTGTTTCGTTCTTGTTGGCGGCGGACTTACTTATTGGTGGTTCTTGGTTCGGCAACCCGCAGTCGTCAACCCTTTCAGCGCTAGCGTACTCGCGGCCGCACAAACGCCGCTTTACTACCCAACGCAGCTCCCGAACGGATATCGCATTGACACGAAATCCGTAACCGCGCCGCAAGCCGGGGTAACTGTCCTAACTTTGGCCGGGCCAAAAAACCAGCAGATCTATATGAGCGAGGAAGCACGGCCAACAAAGTACGACATCGGCGGGTTCTACACAAAGTTTACCGACCTTAAGGAAGTTGTCGTAAGCGAAGGATCCATTGCGTCCGGCCTCATTAACAACAACCAAACCAAGATCGCGAGCCGTTTGTACGACAAAACGTGGGTGCTTACCAATACGAACGACCCTGGAGTTTCGGCTGCGCAATTAGCAGCGATGCTCAAGAGCATGAAATTGAGCTACTAGCACATCCTCAAGACTTCCCGCTTCTTTTATTTATTCGCCCACCCTCCTACGATGGACCGAGCCGCTGGACAATGTACTGCGTCATCTTGAACGTGGTGCCCGCCGTCGTGTTCCAGTTACCCTCTACATCAAGCGTCGTGGAACTTGTATTGGTCCATGTTTGTGTCCCTGTTTGGGCGGCGCCGTCTGCAGTGTCAACTGTACTCGCGCCGCTTGTTCCCCACGAGGCTTGGCCGCTTACCATGACAGTGCTCGAGCTGTAGCAGGTAATCGTCGCGTTAAAGTACCAGTTAGCGCTGCCTGAGACAGGAAGGTTCCCGATACCGCCGCCGCCGTTTAGGCTCAAAAGCGTTGTTCCGCCGCCTACTAAGGTAAGCGTCATCGACTGGTGCGTGGCGGGCTCAGTGAAATACCCTAACGCCGTAACAAGATAAACGACTCCTTGCTCGCAATCACCCGCAGGCACCGTATATGCCTGCCCGAAGGTAGTTGGCGAAGTTGCGGTGATGTTCGTCGAGATAGCTGTTGTCGAATTTACCAGACCGTCACATGCGGTCCATGTGCCATTCTGGTAGCAACGGAACGCATCAGCGGTAGAGTTGTAGTACATCGCGCCGTTTGTGCCGCCGCTTACGTCTGCAACACCGCTGCCGTGATAATTGTTTAAGACCAAGAGTGATTGGGTGGTCGTATTCGTAGGTGAAGCCGTGCCGATCTGCACATAATCGTTGGTCGTGTCAACCGTAAGCTCCGTAACACCCGAACTGCCTTGTGCCTTCACCTTGAATGCCGTCGTGCTGTTCGCCGTATTCTGCAGCAAGACAGAGCCGCCGTTACTGCCGTTAATCTGCATTTGGTAAGGACCGCCGGAGTTACTGATGCCAAAGTCTATATTGCCGGAGCCATTTATGTTTTTAATGCCAAGGTCGTTTGCAACGCTGTTACTAAAGATCTTGCTCGCAGTGCCCGTGACACCGACCTCAGCAGTTTGCGTACCGCCAAGTTCATAGATGAAGGCACTTTCTTGGTCAGTGCCACCATTCGCTGCGTTCAAATAGAACGGAACTCCAGTGCCTGTGCCGTTGAGCGTTATCGCCGAGCTTGAGTTGCCGATATTTATTGAGGAGGCGTTCGTGGTGCCGATGTTCAACGTCCCTTTTGTTCCGTTCGTAGACGTTCCGACGTCGATTGTTATTCCACCCGAGTTGCTTGCGCCTGTGCCCGAGGCGTTGCCACTCATGATCGTGATACTCCCTGTTGAGCTAGCCGAACCGCTGGCCGTACCGGTTTGGATCGAGATCGCGCCAGACGCCGTGCTTCCAGCCGTCGTGTTGCCAGTGTTTTCCGTCAAACCGCTCGTGCCTTGCAGGACGCCCGTACTGCTGACGGTCAAAATGTTTTGCGCACTGTTATTCTGAAGATCAAGAATGTCCGCACCGTTTGCCTCGATCACCGCCCCCACCGTGGACGCGGCCGGTTGAATGTAGAAATTCGCATTCGTCTGCACCGTTGCAGCGCCGGCGTCATTCTGGATGTAATAGCCTGAGCCAGTCTTCGCAATACAGCCTACCGAGCCGCTCGTGTCGCATACGTCCGTGCCGGCAACACTCAGCTCAGTTGAAGCGTTGATTTGGCCGGCAACATCAAGCGCATATCCAGGCACGCTTGTCCCAACACCAACGCGGCCGTTCGTCGTGTCTACGTCCAAAACCTCTGCGCCGGCGGCGTTTTGGACTTGAAGAGCAGTCGTTGAATTCGAGCTCGGCGAAATGGACACCGGGTTAGTAATAAGGCCGCGCAGTTGTATGGCGCCATCTGAGTACGCCGTTGCGGAGTTGCCGCTTTGCAGCTGCACCGCATCAATGTATATAGTTTCAACGGCAGCGGCCGTTTCAGTAATCGAAAGGCTACCGATATTGCCCGAGCTCACCGTAAACGTACAAGATACCGGCTGGAAGCCTGAGCTGTTGAGAGTCGTACCCGCTGAGCCTGTGCACGAGCCAGCGCCGCCGGTCGTCGTAACCGTAAACTTGTTGGCTGCCATCGTGCCGCTACCGAGCATCGCATAAAACGACAACGTGTATGTGCCCGTTCCCGGCGTTGAGACGAACGAACTCGTTTGAGCACCTTGGCCGGTTGTCGAAGTTGTTACAATCTCAAGCGAGTTCAAGCCGTTGTACACAAACGCTTTGTTGCTGTTTTGGATAAATGTCGTTGGGCTGCCAACCTTACTCCAGCCGGTCGGCACGCCGGCTGTGACAGCCTCAAAGCCGGGATACGTCAGCAAGTTTGGCGTTGTTGCCGTATCTACCAAGAAAATATCTGCACCGGCGGCGTTTTGGATTTGGAAGGCAGTAGTCGAGTTGGTTACGTTCTGGAAGAGCGCTGAACCTGTGCTTGTGTTCCCTTGCAGAACGTTGCCGACGTTTAGATAGTTGCTACCGCCGCCGCTTGGGCCGGCAATGTTCGCGCCAATGATAACGTTGTTATTGTTACTACCGACGAGCGTAGTTCCGCTGTTGTAGCCAATAACCGTGTTGTACTGCGACGAGCCCGCCAAAGTTCCGGCGCTGTTTTGCCCAACCACCGTGTTGCCGCTGCCCGTCAGCAGCACGCCGCCGGACGGGTTCGAGGCCAATGAGTTCACACCAACCGCGATGTTGCCGCTGCCCGTTTGGTTACCGTACAACGCATTCTGTCCGAACGCCATGTTGTACTGGCCCGTAGTGTTGTTATAGAGAGCATCAAAGCCAACCGCCGAGTTAGAGCTGCCGCTCGTCAAAGCGTTCAACGCCCCTGTGCCGTACGCAATGTTGTCCGTACCCGTAGTGAGGTTGCCGAAGATCGAACCTGTGATCAAGTTTCCTGTCGATGTTCCCCCTTGGAAAAAGGGCGAACCGTCAACGTACATATAGCCGTAGGTGCTCGTGGAGCCGAGGGCAATCTGACCGCTTCCCTGGCTAACTTGCAGCGCATATGTTGAGAGTGTGGCAGGTGTAAGTGTCGATCCGCCTTGAATCGTTGTGCCGGCATTCGCAACCGTTACGCTCGACGCACCGCCCGTTAAGGTTACCGTGTTACTACTGTTGCTGTTGCCGATCGTCTCGCTACGCGCGTTGATGTTACCAATAGCGATTGCCGAACCAGAGAACGAATCGTCAAGATACATGTTCGAGCTGCTCGTTATGCCGATGTTCAAGTAATCCGCCGTCACGACATCGCTTTGCGTGTTGACGTTGAAGATATATCCGCCGCCAGATTGCTCAACCTGGAACGCGTTTATCGCGTTTACATTGCTCTCAACCGCAACGGTTGATGACGCTGAGTTGGTGAAGATCGAAACACCTGCGGCGCCTTGCACGGTCGTCGTACTCGTGCTGCCACTTAAGTCAGAGCCAAGCGTCACAGTCTCTGAGCTGCCAATCGTCGCGTTAGTGCCGACGTTGATCGTCTGGCCGCTGCCAATCGTCGTACTCCCAACCTGGATTGTCGTGGCGTTCGTCTTGCCGATAACCAGCGTGCCGGCACTTGGCGTGTCGATAAGCGGCGTGTCCAGCGCCGTTCCAGAGATCGTCGTCCCCGAAATGTTAATGTTCCCTGTCTGCTGCGTGCCGGGTGTAGTACTCTGCAGTTGTACGTAACTGCTGCTACCGGTGAGAGGTGCAAACCCACAGGCCGTATCGTTCTGGTAACACACCGTGACGGTCGCGCCGCTTTCGGCTGGCAAGACAATCGACTCGCTGGTCGTGGGCGCCGCGAACGTCAGTGTACTCACGTTCGTCCCGCCATTGGCAGATGTTAGCGAAAGCGCAGAAGGCACCGATGTCAACGAGAGGCGCGGCGACATTTCACCGTCGCTGTTTACGTTCATCGTCAGCCACAGCGGCGAACCCCATGGGATTGAACTGTTGAACGGCGTCACCGAGCCAAGGTTCACCGTGAGGTAGCCATTCGTAACTGAAACCGACTGAGTCTCGGTCCAAAGCGCAGAGCCACCCGTAGAGACCGAGTAAATCTTGAATACCACGCTGTATGAACCGTCAGCGACCACAGAACCGTTGGTGTTCATCAAGCGGGCTTGGAAGTTAATCGTGGGTGCCGTTGCAGCGTACGTCCGCGTTACCGGCGTGAACAGCGTAAGCGCAATCATGAGAACCGCAAAGCAAACCGAAACCAACAGACCTGCTCCGAACAGCTTCGGGCAGCGTGCAAACAGTACTCGTTTTTGAGGTGTTTTTGCAGCCATTTTGGACGTTTTGGTTTTGGTTTGATTTACTTTTTTGTGTTCAAACCTGTAACTAATTATCCGCGCTTGCGGATGCCCCTACAAGTGAAAGCCACCAAAAACCAGACGACTTCAGCGCGCCAATATCATGAGCCTAGGCTATGCCTTTTTGTAGTATGTTTTACTACAAAATATGAATACACTTTTGTGGCCGGCTGCTATATCTATATAACACCATAAAAATCTCAAACTATTTTGAGGTACTTTTTACTACAATGCACCCCACCACTAACGACTTGTCCACAGCCCGACTTTCATTTTCTGGCCCACTCGCACACGGCATACTATTCGGCATATTTTTGCAGCGAAACCGTAAGCGTTGCGGCGTCGACCGCGCAGTTTGTTTCAAAAGAGTAAGTACGATCGAAAACGACTTCGGTCGCCAGCGTTTCAGCGGCAATCGTAGGCAAATGCGCTTCGATCGCTTTGCGAAGCTCGTCATCGGGCGTAGAGACCCCCAGGCTAATCCGATCCTCCACGCTCAAACCCGCTTGCTTACGGGCGTTCTGAACATTGCGGATGACTTCACGCATCATTCCCTCACGCTTCAACGCTGGCGTAAGGTTGAGATCCAATTCCGTCGTGACGACATCATGCGACGTAATAAGCTGAGCAGTTTTGACGTTCAGCTCGTCTTCGACGATCTGCCGGTAATGCGCCGTACGAGCCGCATCCTCAGACATATGCGTAAGCGAAACCCGGGCGCTGCCGAGCGGCTGACGTACCTTCAGCTTCGCTGCGGCGCGTTGAGAGAGACCTTGCTCAATTGCCGCACGGACGTCGGCCATTTCCTGCAGGACGGCTTCATCGATGTGTCCCGCGGTTGGCCAATCACGCAAGTGCACCGATTCCCCGCCAGTTAAGTCGTGGTACAATTCCTCGGCCAAAAACGGTGTGAACGGCGCCATAACGTGCGCCAGCTGCACGAGCACGTAGTGCAACGTGCGGTACGCATCCTGCTTGTCCCCGTCATCCTCACTCTTCCAAAAGCGGCGGCGCGAGCGGCGCACAAACCAGTTCGAGGCATCCTCGATGAACGGCAAGACAGGACGAAGCGCGCCCTGCAAATCGTAAGCTTCAGTGCGCTCCTCGACCTCAGCAATAAGCTGATGCAGCCGCGAGACAACCCAAACGTCGAGCGGATTGGTGAGTTTTGGCAGCGGATCTTTGAGGTCGCCGTCATATTCCCAACGATCAACCTCGGCGTACAGCGTAAAGAAGTCGTACATATTCCAAACCATGCCGAGCTTGCGCGCCACGTCAGCCACATCTTTGTCGGCCAGCGCAAAATTCTCACCATTGGTGAGCGGACTTGAGAGCATCAAAAAACGGAAGCTGTCGGCCGAATATTTATCCATCAACTCCATCGGGTCGGTGTAATTCTTCAGCTTCTTGCTCATCTTTTTGCCGTCAGCCGCGTTGATGAAGCCAGTGCAGATGAGATTCTTGAACGGCGCCTCGCCGAACAGCCCGACGTTGACGGCCATAAGGCTATAGAACCAGCCACGCGTTTGGTCGATGGCTTCAACGATGAAATCCGCCGGGAACATGCGCTCAAATTTCTCTTTGTGCTCGAACGGGTAATGGAATTGCGCGAACGGCATTGAGCCGGACTCAAACCAGCAATCCAACACTTTGCCGATATGGCGCATCTCTGTACCGTCCAGCTCAAAAACGATGTCCATAACCTCGGGCAAATGGTAATCCTCAAGGTGTTTGCCGGTAAATTCAGCAAACTCTTCGTAGCCACCAAAGACTTTTACGACTTCGGTTCCGTCGTTGCGAACGCCCCTCCAAACCGGGATCGGCGTGGCCCAATAACGATCACGAGACAGGTTCCAATCTGGTGCTTGGTCAATAATGTTGTTAAAACGACCTGTCCGCAGAACGTCCGGCGTCCATTTGGTTGTCTTGTTGGCGCTGAGCATTTCTTGCTTTTGGCCTTGAATGTCCATGAACCAACTCGGATGCGAGCGGTACATTAACTTTGTGCCGCAACGGTGACAGTGAGGATATTCGTGTTGGATGTAGTCGATCTTGAGCGCACGGCCTTCGTCGACGAGCGTCTTTGCGACAAGCTTATTCACTTCCCAAATGTTTTGGCCTTGCCACGGGCCTTCGGTGTAATTGCCGTCGGCGTCTACTAACGAAACGAGCGGCACGTTTTCCTTTTTGGCGAGTTCATAATCTTCTTCACCGTAAGCCGGCGCTTCGTGCACGATGCCCGTGCCTTCCGCAGTCGTCACAAAATCGGCGTGCAGCACGCGGTGCGCGTTTGGCCCGCGGTTCTCGAACAATGGCTCGTAGCGTTTGCCGACCAGTTCTTTGCCTCTCACACGTTTGAGGACGGCGTATTCCAACGGCTGATGCTTGGCGTCTTGCATAACCCGGGCAACGGCCTCGCTAGCAACGTAAAACTTTTTGCCATCGTACTCCACCAAGGAATAATCGGTGTCGCGATGCACGGCGACGGCAACGTTTGCCGGCAATGTCCACGGCGTTGTCGTCCAAGCCAGTAAATATTCGTCGCTGTCGTCGAGCTTAAAGTACACAAAGATGCTCGGGTCGGTGTCCAGCTGATAACTGTTTTCCATCGCCACTTCGGACTTTGAGATCGGTGTTGCGTCTTTGGTGCAATAAATGAGGATCTTCTCGCCTTCGTAGATTTTTCCCTTTTCGTAGAGTGTTTTGAACGCCCACCACACGGATTCCATGTACTCTTTGTCCATGGTTTTGTACGCGCCCTCGAACTCAACCCAACGGCCGAGCCGCTCGATGGTGTCTTCCCACTCAGTGCCGGTTTTGACCATGGCCTTGCGGCACTCCTTGACGTAATCATGAATGCTGATCTTGGTGCCGATCTCTTTCTTGTTCTTAATGCCGAGGGCTTTTTCAACGTACACTTCCGCCGGCAAGCCGTGACAATCCCAACCCCAACGGCGTTCAACGCGCTGGCCTTTCATCGTATGGAACCGGCCCATCGAATCTTTTACCGTCGAGATAAGCAAGTGCCCGTGGTGTGGCGTACCGGTCAAAAATGGCGGACCGTCGTAAAAAACCCAACGATTCTTTGCGGGACGTTGTTCCACAGACTTCTCAAAGGTTTTGTCTTGTTTCCACTGTTTTGCCCAATCCTTTTCGTATTCGACTGCGCGTCGCCTGGTGCCCGATTTGAACTTCATGCGTTTTCCTTTCAAACAAAAAAGTCACTGCTTCTGACTGTTGGAACCCGATCATTCTCGGGCGGTACCATCCAACTTCCAAAAGAAGTGACTCTTTTTGGCGCTTTGTTATCGGCTTACGGGCCGAGCCGTCGGGTTCTACGCTCTTTGCAAAGTTTCTTCCCGCTGCTTCGTGGGTGATAGCCACTCATCTGCCGAGGCAGAACGCATCTTGTTGTAATATACGTGAAATTACCGGGGATTGCAACGACACGCCTAGCTAAAGGCGTAACCGGCAATTTCGTCCATCAACGGCAACGGCGTGCCGTTCCAGTTGTTGACGAGCGAACCGTCGTCGGCCAAGACTAAAATTGAGGGATACTCCATAATGTCATAGAGGCTTGCCGTTGAGGCCCCGTCGCGCGAGTTGACGCTCACAAGATCTATGCGCCCGAGAGCATCACCATGGACACGCTTGAGGTCTTGAGCATACGTCTCTACCTCACGCGCGAACTCCGAATCCGGCCGATAAAGGATAAGTACTTTCATTACGGCCAGCATAACATACGTAAAGCTTACAACACAAATAATCGCCCGTGTTGCCGGGCGATTATTTGTGTTAGACGGCGGGCAGCCTAGCTGCAGCCGGTTGTCGAGCCGCAGCTCGAGCAGACGTAGCAGCTGCCGGCGCGCTGCGTTTGGTTGCCACAGTTGTAGCAAAGTGGCGCGGCCGTGTCGGCCTTAGGCGCAGCGTGCTTTGAAGCGCTTGCCGAGACGGCTTGCTCTTTCTTCGCAACCGGTTGCTCAAAGACGAGCATCGGCTGTTCGCTTGCTTCAACGAGCTTGCCGTCAACGGACTTATCGTCGGTAAGCAATACCGTTTGAGCCTCCGGCATGTCCTCAAGCGAGGCGAGTCCAAGTTCCAAGCGGTCGTCAAAGCTTAGGTAGTCCAACGCTAAGCGGCGGAAAATGTAATCCGTGATGGAACTTGCCGTACGAATCTCATCGTCGTCCGTAATGCCGGCCGGCGCGAAGCTCGTGCTCATCATTGTGCGGACGTAGGCCTTCAGTGGCACGCCGTACTGCAAGCCGTGGCTCACGGCCACCGCGAAGGCATCCATCAAGCCAGACAGCGTCGAGCCTTGCTTAGAAACGTTCACGAACAGTTCGCCCGGCGTACCGTCCTCATACTCGCCAACCGTGAAGAAGCCTTTAAGGTCGGCGATGTGGAACTTGTACGTCTTGCCGTTGCGGCGCCGCGGGAGCAAACGGCGAACAGCGCCTTTAACGACGATGCGGTCGTTGAAGGCCGTGGCCAACGATTCGGCAGCAGGTGCGACAGCTTCGGCAACAACAACTTCCTTCGTTTCCTCAGCCTTCTTTTTGCCTGAGAGCGGCTGTGCAACTTTACAGTTGTCGCGGTAGATGGCGATGGCTTTGATGCCCATTTTCCAGGCGTCGATGTGCAATTGCTCAACGTCCTCGACCGTCACCTCCTCCGGCATGTTTACCGTCTTGCTGATGGCGCCGGAAATGAACGGCTGTACGGCAGCCATCATCTTGACGTGGCCAAGGTAATGAATAGCGTTGTCGCCAACGGCGCAAGCAAAGACTTCGGCGTGCTCTGGCTTGAGATACGGAGCGTCCGTTACGTTACCGTTGTCGTGAATGTATGCAACGATCTCGTCGATTTCCGCCTGTGTGTAGCCGAGGGTCTTGAGGGCGCGCGGCACGGTTTGGTTGACGATCGCCATAGAGCCGCCGCCAACCAAGTTCTTGTGCTTCACGAGCGCAAAATCTGGCTCGATGCCGGTCGTGTCGCAGTCCATCATGAGGCCAATCGTGCCAGTCGGCGCGAGCACGCTGGCTTGCGAGTTGCGCACGCCGTACTTGTCGCCGAGCTCGACGGCTTCGTCCCAGGCGCTAGCCGCAGCGCTCAAAAGTTCTTCAGAGACTAAGCTGGCGTCAATCTTTGAGACCTCTTCACGGTGCTGGCGCAAAACGCGCAGCATGCCTTCGCGGTCCTTATGGAATCCGGCAAACGGCCCAACGCGCTTAGCCATCTTGGCGCTCGTCGCGTAGGCGTGACCGGTCATCAACGCAGTGATGGCGGCGGCTTGGGCGCGGCCTTCTTCAGAGTCATATGGCAAACCTTGAGCCATCAGCATAGCGCCGAGGTTAGCGTAGCCGAGGCCAAGCTCGCGGTACGCCTTTGCGTTCTTCGTAATGCGCTCCGTTGGATATTCAGAGTAGCCTACGAGAATTTCCTGTGCGGTAAAGATGAGCTCAACGGTGTGCTTGAAGGCAACGATGTCGAACGTGTGATCCTCGCGCAGATACTTCAAGAGGTTGATACTCGCAAGGTTACATGCCGAGTTGTCGAGGTGCATATACTCGCTGCACGGGTTGCTGCCGTTGATGCGGCCGGCAACCGGCGTCGTGTGCCAGTGGTTGATCGTTGTGTCGTACTGCATGCCCGGGTCGGCGCAAGCCCATGCGGCTTGGGCGAACTCGCGGAACAATTCGCGGGCTTTGACAGTCTTCAGCGTCTTGCCCGTCGTTACGGCACGTAAGTCCCAAAGATCGTCGTTCTCAACGGCCTTCATAAAGTCGTCGGTAACGCGAACCGAGTTGTTGGCATTTTGGTACTGCACCGAGTAGATGTCAGCGCCGTCGAGGCTCATATCAAAGCCGGCGGCCTGCAGCGCACGAATCTTCTCTTCTTCGCGGGCTTTGGCACGAATAAATTCGAGCACGTCCGGGTGGTCAACGTTGAGGACAACCATTTTAGCCGCACGGCGTGTTTTGCCGCCGCTCTTAATAGCACCGGCGACCGAGTCGGCGCCGCGCATAAAGCTCAGCGGCCCTGAAGCCTTGCCGGCACTCTTGCCGAGCGGTTCCATTGAGGAACGAATAGTGCTGATGTTAAGACCAGAACCCGAGCCACCTTTGAAGATCATGCCTTCGTCGCGGTACCACGTAAGGATCGACTCCATCGTGTCTTCGACGCCAAGGATAAAGCAGGCACTCGCCTGCTGCGCACGTTCCGGCGCGCCAATGTTAAACCAAACTGGCGAGTTAAATGCCGCCATTTGCTTCGCGAGCACAAACTTTAGGTCCTCACGAAAATCCTCAGCCTCTTCATCGTCAACGAAGTAGCCCTCTTGCAGGCCTTGGCGCACAACGGTGTCTACGACACGGTTAATGAGCGTCTGCAAAGAGTCTTCACGGCTGTCGGTGCCTGGCGTGCCGCTAAAATATTTCTGGGCGACAATGTTGATCGCATTCTGGGACCAACCGTCGGGGAATGAAATATCTTTTTGCTCAAAAACCGGCTTCTTTGTCGCGGGATTCACGATGATAGAATCACGCTTCTCCCATTTGAGCTGGTCGTACGCTTTGCTTTTTGCCGGGGTGAATAATCGCCCGCGTCCCAGACTGGTTGTTTGTCCCATAATACCCTCACTTTTATTGCCTCGAAACCGTCTCACAAATTCCGAAGCTGCTTTAATGTTTTTTAATGTATTTGTTTAGAGTTCACGCGCCCTGGCGTCGCCGGTGTCGTTAGCTCCCCTCGAGTTTGCACTCAGTACTTCTTTTATAGTACAGATGTTGCGCGGACGCAATTGCAAACTTCAGAGGAGCCGACGACGGCTACGCTTCGGCAAACGCCACGGCCGGTTTGTGCCGTTTAATGTTTGACAGCTCGCGCTCAAAGCCCGCCACACTCTCGAAACGCCGATAGACGCTTGCGAAACGCACATACGCGACTTCATTCAGCTCCACCAAGCGCTTCATAATAATGTCGCCGATCTTGGTTGAGGGAATTTCCGGCTCGCCGCATGAGTAGAGCTGCTGCTCAACTTCAGCGACAAGGCGCTCAAGCTGCATGTTCGTCACCGGAGTCTTCTCGCAAGCACGATACAAACCGCGCAGGAGTTTCTCTCGGCTAAACAACTGCCTGGTGCCGTCATTCTTCACGACGATAAGCTGCGGCCGCTCGACGCGTTCATAGGTCGTAAAGCGATACCCGCACTCTGGGCACGATCGGCGGCGGCGGATTGCTTCGCCGTCGGCGGCATCGCGCGATTCAATGACTTTCGTGTCAGCAAACTGGCATTGATTACAGTGCATTTTGCCTTACCTCCCCGTTTCGTTTGAAAGTGCTATCGCTACATATAGCGCTCATGCTTTTAATGATAGCCACATAACTAGCGCTTTGCAAGCACAAAACGGTTGTAATATTTTGTACAAACGAGGCCAATTAACTGGCGTCGGAATCGTCGTCAACAGGGTGGCGTGTACGCAGGCGGCGAAGGAACGAAGGCTTAGCAAGTTCTTCGTCGGACTCATCAGGCGTTACAACGTGGCCAGCAGTATGAGCCGGCATCGTAGCGTCGTAATCATCATGGAGATTGTTGCGGTGCATGTCGTCATCATTGCTATCGTCAATCGCCCAGATGTTCGGCACGGGAGCATCAGAAGCAAAGTCTTCAGCGGCGCTCGTGTCGAGCGAAACGTCAACGTGCGGAATCTCACGTTCTTCCTTTTTTTCTGCAGGCACAGCCACGGCCGCCGCCTCTTCTTCTTGTTGTGTACGTTCAGCAAAGTACGAGGCGTCAAAGCCGGTCGCAACTACAGTAATGATGACCTCGCCGTCGAGCTTGTCGTCGATAGTTGCACCGAAGATAATGTTGGCGTCCGGATCCGCAGCGCTGGTAATTGCCTCGGCGGCCGTGTTGATCTCGTGCATGGAGAGGTCGTTGCCGCCAATAACGTTAAACAGAATGCCACGGGCGCCATCGATTGAGACCTCAAGCAGCGGCGAGTCAATCGCCTGCTGAGCGGCCTGCAATGCGCGGTTCTCACCGCTTGCGCGGCCGATACCCATGAGTGCCGAGCCGGCGTTTTGCATCACAGCCTTTACGTCGGCAAAATCGAGGTTGATCAAACCGTGGACAGTAATGAGATCGGAAATGCCTTGCACACCTTGGCGCAGCACGTCGTCGGCAACCTTGAACGCTTCCATGAGCGGCGTTTGGCGGTCGATCGTCTGCAGCAAACGGTCGTTAGGAATAACGATAAGCGTGTCGACCGTACTACGTAGGTTAGAGATGGCAAGCTCCGCGTTCTTGCGTCGCTTCTCACCTTCAAAGGCGAACGGTTTGGTAGCAAAGCCAACGACTAAAATGTCCATTTCCTTCGCAGCCTTTGCAACTACATGACCGGCACCGCTGCCCGTGCCGCCACCGGCACCTATCGTTACAAAGACCATGTCAGCGCCTTCAAGAACCTTCTTGATTTCGTCGATAGATTCTTCGGCTGCCCGTTCACCCACGGTCGGGTCGGCGCCGGCGCCGAGGCCGCGTGTTGTGTCTTTGCCAATGTGAATCTTTATTTGGGCATTTGAATAATGGAGCGCCTGAGCATCGGTGTTCACCACGATGAACTCGACGCCCTCCACGCCAGCCTCAATCATACGGTTGACTGCCGCGCAGCCTGCGCCGCCGACCCCAACGACTTTGATGCGGGCGAATGTTTGGATTGCAGGAGCAACTTGCGGCATAATCGTGTAAAACCCTCTCTTACTTCACAATTATATGTTCAAAGTATAGCGTACGTTGCAAATGAGTTCAACAAATTTACGCGGGCATTTTTATGACTTTATTTTTTGAACACTTCCCGTATGCGCTGTTTTACGGCTTCACTTTGTGCCATAACGAATCGACGAAATTTAGTGCTCGGGCGCCAGCCGGCGCACTTTGCGCTTCGCTCGCCTCTGGAACCAGCAGCATGTCGAGCATCATTAGTCCGACGGCCGTCGCGTACGTTGGATCGGCAACCGTATCAACGAGTCCGGAAACAGCCTGCAACTTCCCAACGCGTGCAGCTAATTGTAGCTTCTCGCGCGTAAAGTCGGCGATGCCTGGCAACTTCGCCGTACCCCCAACGATAACTACACCGCCCGGAAGTTTACGTGCACGATGAATCCGGGTTAGCTCTTTTTCAACGTATTCAAGAAGTTCTTCAACACGTGCTTCGGTAATCATCGTAACTTCCTCGGCCGCAAACACGTACTCGTGGTCGTGGACCTTGCAACGAATGTCCCGCTTTGACGCGTTTTGAACAAGCGTCGCATGGCGAAGCTTCACTGCCTCGGCAACGTCGAGGTCAGTCTTAAGGCCAATGGCCAAATCGTTGGTAATGTGTGCACCGCCGATCGGCAGCACAGCAACATGTTGTACTTCGCCGTCCTCAAGCACGACAATGTTCGTCGTGCCCGCACCGATATCGAGAAGCACCGTGCCGGCTTCTTTTTGTTGGCGGTTCATAACCGCCTCCGCAGCCGCAAGGCTCGAAAGCGTATGATTGTGGCCGGCCACCTGCGCCTTCTCCAAAGACATATCCAGATTACGTAAATTTGGCGTAGCCGCAGTAACAATATGCGCGTCGACTTCAAGCCGGACTCCGCGCATACCTACCGGATCTTTTATGTTGTCTTGGCCGTCGAGGCGATAATTTTTAGCAAAGACCTGAATAATTTCGCGGTTCGAGGGCAATTGAACAATTGTTGCCGCCTCTTCAACGCGCGCGCGGTCTTCATTCGTAATCTCACGGTTGGCCGCGCTGATCGCAATGACACCTTTAGAGTTAAGGCCACTCACGTGAGAACCGTTAATGTTCACGGTTGCGCCGTTGATACGCATACCGGAAAGCCGTTCCGCCTCTGTAAGCGCCTGTACAATTGCCTCGGCAACGTCATCGACATGGACAACGATACCTCGACGCATGCCGCTGTTTGGTGCCATGCCGTGACCGATAATCGAAAGCTTGCCCGTAGTGTTCGGATCGACCATGCCGACGACGCACCGTACGGCGCTAGTACCTACGTCCAGGCCAACAAAGGGTGTGGTTGCAGAGTTGTGCATATGCAGTGAGTATAACGCTTATACTCAATTTTCAGCAAGTATTTAGCTCGCCGTGTTCGGCATCGAACACATTTTGATGCCGAAGTACGTCAAACTGTTGTTAAAATCTCACAGCCATCGTTGGTCACGAGCACACTGTGTTCAAATTGCGCTGACCACGTACCGTCGGCAGTAAAAAGCGTCCACCCGTCGCGGCCTTGCACAATGTCCGGACGGCCTAACGTTGTAATTGGCTCAATGGCAATCGTCATACCAGACTTAAGTATGGGCCCGGTGCCAGCTCGGCCGTAATTAGCTATCTCCGGGTCTTCGTGGAGTTCACGTCCAACACCATGACCAACAAGTTCCCGCACGATACCAAGTCTGTATTTCTTGAGAACCGACTCAATCGCGGCGGAAATGTCGCCGACACGGCAACCACTCTTCACGACATCAAGGCCTGCATACAAGGCACGCTCCGTCCCTTCAAGCAGTCGTTTAGCATCAGCCGACGGCGCGTTTCCGATGCAAACGCTAATGCCGGCATCAGTAATCATACCCTTGTACTTCACGCCGAAATCAAAATTTACAACGTCCCCCTGCTGAAACGGCCTCGCGCTTGGAATGCTGTGTTGCACTTGGTCATTGACGGAGATACAGATGATGTCCGGATAGTCCGGATTTCCCGGAACACCGAGAAATGCCGGCTCACCGCCAAGGGCGCGCAATTCTTTTTTTGCGATGTCCGACATATCGCGCGGAGAAAGGCCGGGTGCTGCTTTTTGACGTAATAATTGCAACACTTGCGCAAGCATTTTGCCGCCTTCACGCATTGCTGCAATTTCGCTATCTGTTTTTATAATAATGCCCATGTCTACTAACCAGTATAGCGCAAAATTTGGTCATGTACGGCACGCGGCGATTGTGCAGCGTCAATATCGTAGACGCGAACACCTTCCTTTTTAAAATGTTCTATGATGGGCAGCGTCACCGTGTTGTATTCTTGAAAACGTTTAGCGATAGCTTCCTCGTTGTCATCCTGACGACCGCGTTCAGTAAGGCGCTGGCGAACAACGTCTTCGGACGCCGTAAGATGCACAACGCCAGTTAATTTAAACTGTCCGCTCTTAGCTTGCTCGAGCAGCCAATCGGCTTGCGGGACTGTTCGGGGAAAGCCGTCGAGCACAAATTCTTCTTTGGTGTCGATGAGCTGCAAAACTTTGTCCATAATATGAATCATTTCTTCATCGCTCAGCAACTTGCCCTGAAGCATTTCATGACGGCGTTTGCCCGTTACAAGTACGCGCAAGATTTCGCCGGTGGAAATCCAGGCGTAGCCATGCTCGTCTGCCAAAATTTTCCCTTGCATGCTTTTGCCGGAACCAGCAACACCCGTAAGGATGATCATTGGGCGAGCCGTTCTTTTACGAGCTGGGCAATACGCGCCCCGTCAGCGGCACCTTGCGTTTCTTTTTTTACGGCAGCAATAACCTGGCCCATTTGTTGTATCGAGGCAGCACCCGTGCCGGTGACTGCCTTTTCAACTATTTGCTTGAGTTCCTCGTCAGACAGCTTAGCCGGAAGGTAAGTTTCGATAATCTCTTTTTCGGCGAGTTCAGCTGCAGCACGGTCGGCACTGCCGCCTTGCGTATAAAGATCAGCGCTTTCTTGCCGCTTCTTTGCTTCTTTAGCAAGCAAAGCAATAACCTCGTCTTCAGGCAGACCTTTTTCGCGCAAGCCACCTGCAACCTCTGCGTAGAGGATCGCACTCTTAAGGCCACGCAACGTCATAACGCGGTCCTTGTCACCACCGAGTAATGCAGTTTTCAGATCTTGTTCAATCTGCTGCTTGATCATCGGTTTAGCGAAGGCCGAGTTTAATCTTCTTAACTTTTTCGGCTTTGCGGCGGGCACGAACGATAGCGCGATCGCGGCGCACCTTCTTGCTCATACCTTTTTCAAAGTATTGTGCTTGCTTAACTTTAGCAACGGTGCCAGCTTGCTGGACCTTGCGGTTCAACCGGCGAAGCAAGCTCTCCGGTGATTCTTTTGCGTCTTTACGTGTAACTTGTATCATTTCGTTGTTTATTGTATCTGATGGCTAACTTTTTTGCAAGCGTTGGCCTCAAGAAATCTGCTTTTTCTGGTTAGCGCGTTGCGATTTAAGCACGATGCTCTGCAATTCCTTAAAGATCGGGAACTGCTTGTTCGTGTGATACATCTTGGTGTTGCCTTGCTTTTCAGAGATAAGGAAGCCGACCTTTTCGAGCCGCTTCAACTCGCGTTGGATGTTGCCTGCGTCTTCTTTGATAAGTTTAGCAAGACCGCGTACATGTGTCTTGAAGTCAGGATACTTCGCGTATATAACAATGATTTTCCGCCGTACTCGTGATGTGATAAAAACGTCTAACATAAGCCCTTTTATTGTTATTCAAACAACGCGCGATTGTTCATTGAGTATAGCTGAGTGTTTCGAGCTTTTCAACCGTTTCTATACATAAAATCAAAAACAGGTCGTCGCTCGGAGGTCATCTCCTGAATTTACAACGCGCAACGCATCAAAGAGCGTGGGCTCGTTACGTCACCGCTGTATAATATATCTTATGTATTATGCGGAGGTTCTGGTAGCGAGTGCGGCATATCACGGCACAACGCCGTTGACTTATGCGTGGGAGACACCCTTGGCGCGAGGGACGATTGTCGTGGCGCCTCTGCGTGCCCAGCAAGTAACAGGCGTTGTGGTACGAGAGGTGCCGAGGCCAACCTTCACAACGAAGCTCCTCGCCGCCGTCCCTTCCTTGCCGCGATTCCCGGAACATCTCCTTCGCCTGCTTGACTGGATACCTGGCTACTATCCAAGCCCGATCGGCGTTGTAGCGCAGTTTTTTCTGCCGAAGAGCTTAGCCTCAAAAAATCCCAAGGCGCCGGCGGTGGAGAGCGCCTTACCAATTGCGCTGCCACCGCTTACGAAAGACCAACAACAAGCTATGCAGCAAATCGGCACTAGCGGCCTTTATCTTCTCCACGGTGAAACGGGCACCGGCAAAACGCGCGTGTACATTGAAGCCGCGAGGCGCGCGATTGAGGCTGGATCATCGGCAATCATCCTGACGCCAGAAATCAGTCTTACTTCCCAACTTGCCAATGATTTTCGTAATGTCTTTGGCAATAAGGTTGTTGTAATTCATTCACAGCTTACCGAAGCAACCCGGCGCAATCTATGGTTTCAGTTACTTGAGAAAAGTGAACCGGCAGTTATTATCGGGCCGCGCTCCGCCCTGTTCATGCCCGTTAAAAAACTCGGCCTTATCGTAGTCGACGAAGCGCACGAACCAGCCTATAAACAAGATAACGCTCCGTACTATCACGCCGCGCGCGTGGCAAGCAAGCTGGCAGAACTGGCTGGCTCGCCAATTATTCTAGGGAGTGCAACCCCTCTCGTGGCCGACTACTACGTTGCCGAACAAAAAAAACGGCCAATTATACGTATGCAGCAAACGGCAGCCACAAAGCACGGTGCGGCAGGACGCACCATCTCGGTTGTTGATTTGCGGGACCATGCCAAGTTCAGTAAATCCCGCCACTTGTCGGACGAACTCCTCACGGCAATCGATGAGACTCTTGCTCGCGGTGAGCAGACTCTACTCTTCCTCAATCGTCGCGGCACGGCGCGTGTCGTCTTTTGCGAGAACTGCGGTTGGCAAGCAACGTGTCCGCATTGCGATCTACCGCTCGTTTACCATGGCGACATCCATCGCATGCGTTGCCACACATGTGACTTTAGCGCGCCGAACCCGACCTCATGTCCAACATGCGGCAGCACAGAAATCGTTTACAAGAGCATCGGCACCAAGGCAATCGCCGACGAGGTTGCCCGCCTTTTCCCTGACGTTAAAATCTCCCGCTTTGACGGCGACAATAAAAAAGATGAGCGAATTGAACAACAGTACGCCGCAGTAAGAAGCGGCGCCGTCGATATAATCATTGGCACGCAGACTTTAGCGAAGGGCTTAGATCTGCCAAACCTCGGGCTTGTTGGGGTCGTTGTTGCCGACACCAGCTTGTATATGCCAGACTTCACGGCGCAAGAACGGACATACCAGCTTTTGAGCCAGGTTATCGGTCGCGTTGGGCGTGGGCATACCGGCAATGAGAGCAAAGTTATTATCCAAACCTACGCACCAGAAAGTTCAGTCCTTGAGGCGGTTCTTAAACAAGATTGGAGCAACTTTTACCACAAAGAGCTTGCCGAACGTGAAGCATTTACTTTTCCGCCGTTCTGTTACCTCTTGAAACTTACGTGTAAACGCGCAAGCAGCGCAAGCGCCCAGAAAGCCGCCGAGCAATTTGCCCGACAAATCCCCTCGTGGAAATTCGGAGTGAGCGTGGAAGGGCCGGCTCCGGCTTTCCACGAAAAATCGCAAGGCAAATTCGTGTGGCAGCTCGTCGTCAAAGCAAAAAATCGCGGAGCACTGCTGAAAATTATTGCCAATTTACCGAGCGGCTGGGGTTACGACATTGACCCGCTCCACCTTATGTAAGCGTTTGAGAAACAGCCAAAATCGGGTATACTAATCGAGAAATGAACAAAGACGACATCATCGCATTGCCGAATCCTCATTTGCGGCAACGTTCCAAAAAAGTTGGCATTGTTAGCCCGGAAATTAAGGCGCTTATTGCCGACATGCAATCTGCGACTATCGACTGGGAAGAAAGCCGCGAGCATGAAGTTGGCGTAGCATTGGCTGCGATCCAGCTCGACAAACCTCTGAGAATTGTCGTTATTCGTAATGATTTTGACAACAAAAACGACAAAACGTTCACCGTCTTCATCAACCCGATTATCACCAAATACGAAGGCGCGATGGAGGAGGACTATGAAGGCTGCCTCAGCGTGCCGGACATTTACGGCAAGGTAAAACGTTACCACAAGGTGCGCATCAAGGCGCAGGACGAAGATGGCCGCGAGTTCCGCATGTCGGCCGAGGGATTCCTCGCCCGCGTTTTCCAACACGAGATTGACCACACGAACGGTATCGTCTTTATCGACCACATAAAGGACGACACCGAGGCATTCTTTAAGCTGCGCGCCGATGACGGCCGCCTGGAGCAACTCGACTATGACAAAGATATCAAGTCCAATCGTATTCTTTGGTAGCGGGCCGGTCGCAGCGGAGAGCTTACGATTGCTCGCCCAAAAGGCAGAAATTGAGGCTGTTATCACAAAGCCGCGCGCGCCGCATCATCGCGGTGACGTGCCCGTTATCACCGTTGCCGAGGCACTCGAACTTCCGGTCTTCACCGTAAGTAACCGGCCTGAACTTGATAGGCTTATCGACGGAGAAGCCTTCAAAAGCAGGCTCGGCGTTTTGGTTGACTTTGGCATCATCGTTTCCCAAAAGGTTATCGATTCGTTTCCCTTCGGCATCGTCAATAGTCATTTCTCACTCTTACCTGAGTGGCGCGGCGCCGACCCGATCACGTTCTCAATCCTCAGCGGCCAACGCACAACCGGTGTAAGCCTTATGCTCCTCACGGCCGGCATGGACGAAGGGCCAATTCTCGCTTACGCCGAGCAGGAAATCAGCGAAACTACTACGACGCCCGAGCTCACGGCAGACCTCATCAAGCTGAGCGATATGCAACTTGATGCGATATTACCGCTGTACTTAGACGGCAGCGCCGTGCCTTTGCCTCAAGATTCGAGTATCGAGCCAACATACTCAAGAAAACTCACGAAAGCCGACGGCGCTATTGATTGGCATAAGCCGGCGGAGCAGATTGAGCGCGAAATACGCGCCTTCATCGAATGGCCAAAAAGTTATACAAAAATTGGAGGCCTTGAAGTTACCGTCATGCGCGCGCACGTTGTCGGTGCCAAGGGATCTCCCGGCACTTTTACCAAACAGAACGGACAGTTGGTCGCTTTCTGCGGAGAAGAAGCACTCGTCATCGACGAAATCAAGCCCGCTGGCAAGCAAAAAATGACCGGCCAAGGATTCTTGGCCGGCTATAGCAAATACCTAAGCTAAACCTACTCAGGCTGCGAGATCGTAGCCGTCATGACTCGGGCGTTGATCTGGCGCTGGAGGCTGCGGCGGTTGCTGCTGAGGGTAGCCTGGCGCCGCGTACGGCTGTTGCGGCGGCGTGGGTGGCGCATATTGAGGTTGCTGAGGCGGCATTTGCGGCTGCGCATAAGGGTCAACCGGGGGCTGTGCAGGCATAACTGGTGCCGGGGCACCGGCCTGCGGCCCGCTGCCCGCCAAAATTTGCGGAGCAATTGACTTAATCTCAAGCTTCAACTTCTCAAACTCTTCAGCGACAACGTCTTTGTAGTTCGGGAAGTTCGCCTCAAGCCAGCGCAAAGCACCAGCTTCGTCGTTGGCGTTGATAAACTGCTCAAACTCGTCGAGCTGCGCGTCTGTCATCCGTTCAGCCAATTTCATACCGACACGCATCTCAAGCGTTTCGTAAATATGAGCCAGCATCTTCTTCTTTTCATCAGGAGATAAGCTGCTTAGGCCGAGTTCATTGAGTAAGTCGTCGTCGAGTTTGATCATTTCACCGTTCCTCTAAAACTTTATTGTAGCACGTTTACTTCAGCGTACGCGAAACGACAGCCCGTGTAAATACTTCCAGGCGGTCGCCCTCTTGAAGTTCGATCTTGCCGTTACTGCGGAAGCTAAGGCCGCACATTTCACCCTCAAGGACTTCCTTGGCATCTTGCGGACCGCGCTTGAGGTTTGTCACCTCGACTTCAGCAAGCTGCTCATCACCGCGCATGACCCTGGCGAGCGAAGGGACGACTAGTTTGCCCTTCGTCACTTCACCGCCGCAAATGACGTCCGTCTTAGTGGTTTTAAATACGGCACGTACAACAAGACGCCCATGTTCAGTTTCCACGACTTCGGGTGCGAGCAATTTGCTCAGCTCAATCTTAACGTCGTCGATAAGCTCGTAGATAACTTTGTAAAGGCGAATGCTTACTTTGTCGCGCGAAGCGAGACGTTTAATATCTGCCGGCGCCACAACGTTAAAACCGTATACAACAGCGCCGCTTGTCGCTGCAAGGTGCATGTCATTTTCCGTAAGCGTACCGACCCCTGCGCTGACGATGCGTACCGCAACTTCGTCGGTGTCTAGCGATTTGAGGCTGTCGATAACTGAGGTGAGTGAGCCTTGTACGTCAGCCTTGACGATAATATTAAGCTCTTGCATCTGCTTCGTACGGCTGATCATTCGCAGCAAATCGCTGCCGCTCATGCCGCCGTTTGAATTGTTAGTGTGACGTTCGGAAGCTGTTTTCTCCGTCTTGGCACGCGCCGCCTTCTCATCTTTTACAACGACGAACTCGTCCCCGAACTCAGGCAACGCCTTGAAGCCGGCAATAACTATCGGGGTTGAAGGTGCTGCGCTCTTGATCGGCTTACCATCAGTCGATTCAAGTGCACGCACCTTTGCGTACGTTGTACCTGCAACAACAAATTGACCAGCTTGTAACGTGCCTTCCTCGACGAGCGCATTTGCAACCGGGCCGCGGCCTTGTTCCATATGCGCTTCGATGATCAAGCCCGAAGCCGGGCCGTTTGCGTCAGCGCGGAAGTCTTCGACGTCGGCGACGAGCAAAACCATATCGAGTAAGGTGTCGATCCCCTGCTTAGTCTTAGCCGAAACTTCAAGGATGACCGTATCACCGCCCCACTCTTCCGGCAGCAACTCTTGCTCGGCAAGCTGTTGCTTAACGCGGTTCGGATCTGCGCCTTCTTTGTCGATCTTGTTCATGGCGACGATAATCTTCACACCAGCCTTGCGGGCAAAGCGAATTGCCTCGATTGTTTGAGGCTTCACGCCGTCGTCAGCGGCCACGACAATGATCGCCATGTCCGTAAGATGCGCGCCATGCTCACGAATTGCCGCGAAGGCCTCGTGGCCGGGAGTGTCGAGCAGCGTAATCGCACGACCGTTGTGCATCACTTGGTAAGCGGAAATGTGCTGCGTGATGCCGCCCGCTTCACCCTTAGCGACCGAGGCGCCACGAATGGCATCAAGCAGGCTCGTCTTGCCGTGGTCAACGTGCCCCATCACGGCTACGACTGGCGCACGCGGCGTTGTCTTCTCGCCCGTTGCGTGACGTTTCTCGCGGATAGGCGCGACTTCATCGCGCTCCTTCTTCGTCAGCTCAACATCAAGGCCAAGCTCTCCTACGATAATCTGCGCGGTGTCGAAGTCGATACGCTCGTTCACCGTCGCCAGCACGCCGTTCTTCATCAACTCACCAATTAAACGGGTCACCGGCAGCATGAGCTTCTCGGCCAGCGTACCAACCGTGATCATGTCTTCAATTTCAATTGCTCGAGCCATGGTATCCCCTTTCTGCCGGTGGCGGCGTTAGAGACGCGAAATTATTTTGCGCTCTTCAAACTCAGCGCGATCTTACGCGCCTCGGTGTCGATGTCGAGTACTTTAAACTGCTTCTTTTCGTTGAGTTTAAAGACTTGCTGCGGATCAACGGTTTCGTCATCGCTCATTTCAGAGACGTGCACAAGTGCTTCAACCGATGAGCTAAGTTGCACGAATGCACCAAACGGCGTGATACGCGTAATCTTACCTTCCACGATGTCGCCCTTGTGGAACGCTTTGACTTCCTGCAGCCACGGATCTTCGCTCATTTGCTTGAGGCTGAGGCTGAGGCGGTCTTTGTCGATAGCAATAATCTTTGCCTTAACCGTTTGGCCGACCTTTACGTAATCGTGCGGGTCTTCCACGCGTTCCCAGGAAATTTCTGAGATATGGATGAGGCCTTCGATGCCTTGGACGTTCACGAATGCACCAAAATCGATGACGCCGGTAACGACACCTTCAACGGTGTCGCCGACTTTGAGTTCGGCAAAACGGGCTTGCATGTCGCCCTTGACTGCTTCCTTCTCGGAGAAGATAAGCTTGTTGTCTTTGCGGCTGACGTCGAGGACGCGGACGCGCAACGGTTGGTTGATGAGGGCGTTGAGTTTCTGAAGGATCTCGTCCTTGTCAGCACCCGACACACGCGGGTAGTGGCCGGCAGCGAGCTGTGACACCGGCAAAAAGCCACGGATGCCTTCAAGCTCGATAAGCAAACCGCCGCGGTTCGCATCGTACGGCGAAACCTCAACGACTTCTTGGCCGTCGAACATGCGTTGCAGTTCGTCCCAACCGCGGTCTTTAGCGGCACGCTTCATACTGAGAAGCGCGTAGCCTTCGTCGAGTTCCGGGTCGATGACACTGACGGTCACCGTTTGGCCCACCTCGAGTTTTTGGCCGTGGCCGATTTCGCGGCGCATTACGACACCGACACCTTTAGCGCCCAAATCGATCCACACCATGTGCTTCTTGACTGAGCTTACGACGCCTTCGACAACCTCACCTGCATCGACGCGTTTAATTTCGTCGCCCGCAAGCAATTCGTCCATAGTTACTGTTGTTTTTGACATGTGTTCCATGCCTCCTTCATAAATGTATTTCCGCAGCACTGTCCGTGGAGGACAATGTCGCAAGATTACCTCCATTATACCCTGTTCAACTCTTTAGGTCAAAACGTTATAGCTCACGTGCCGGCGCGCATGGTAAACTAAAGGCAATGTACATAGGCGTCGATATCGGGGGAACAAAAACACTCGCAGCCTGTCTTGACGACAACGGCGTTATTCAAGAGCGCTCAAAGTTTCCAACGCCGCAATCCTATCCTGAGTTCTTGAGGGAGCTTGCAAAAGTCGTAGCTTCATTTACAACAAAAGAATTCCGTGGAGGGTGCGTAGCGGTGCCAGGGCGAATAGACCGCGAGCACGGCGTTGCTATCGCGTGCGGCAATCTTCCTTGGCGCGATGTGCCAATCAAAGCGGACATCGAACGAATGGTGCATTGCTCCATCGCCGTCGACAACGACGCAAACTTGGCCGGCCTTTCCGAAGCGATGTTGCTCAAAGACCAATTCAGCCGCGTTTTATACGTAACCGTCAGCACTGGCATTGGCACGGGAATAATCATAGATCAGAAAATTGACCCTGCGTTCGAGGATTCTGAAGGCGGACAGATTGAAGTTGAATATGAAGGCAAGATGCAGACCTGGGAGAGCTTTGCGTCCGGACGGGCGATCGTTGAACGGTACAACAAACGTGCCGGCGAGATCACCGACCAAGCAACACGAAATGCAATTGCTCATGCGATTGCCGTTGGACTCATCGACCTTATCGCAACCGTTCAACCGCAGGTCATAGTGCTTGGCGGCAGCGTCGGACACTACTATGAACGATTCGCAACACCGCTCAACGCGGAGTTAAAAAAATTCGAGACCCCTATCGTCCCCATACCGGAAATTCGTGGCGCTGAGCGGCCGGACGACGCCGTAGTCTACGGCTGTTACGACCTTGCAAAGAGTATTTATGGAAACGCTGATCGATAAACTGCGCACGGATTTTCCAAAGTTTCATTTTGTTGCTGCCGACATACCGCAATGGTCTGCGTCTCTTGCCACCATTTCCTACCGCAACGCAGACGATGACAGTGCGGCATGGGGCCTTTTGCACGAGCTAGGGCACGCGCAGCTAGGGCACAACGATTACGGCAACGACATCGAGCTACTTAAGCAAGAAGTCGCAGCGTGGGAACGAGCTTATGAACTTGCTGCAGTTTATGATATCGCGATTGATGACGCTTACGTGGAGCGTTGCTTAGACAGCTACCGCGACTGGCTTCACCATCGTAGCGAATGCCCGGCGTGCGGAGCGCATGGTTTGGAGAGCTTGCAGAACACCTACTCTTGCCTCAATTGCAATGCCTCGTGGAAGGTCGGCAGCGACCGTTTTTGTAGGACGTACCGCGCCATGAGCAAAACAAACTAAAAATGCCGGCAAATAGATGCCGGCATTTTTAGTTCTCGACTGTGAATTTACGCAGCGAGAGTGAAATCGTCGCGGTCGCTCTTTACGACAGGCTTTACAGCCTTGGTGCGGCGCGAGATGCGGCCGCCCATGGCGCCGAATTTGCGTGCACGCTCTTGGCCGGTCAGACCGTTTTCGTCAACGATCTTGCTAGCAAAGCCGCCAGTGCGGCCCTTGCGGCCGCCCATGGCGCCGATACGCGCGTAAAAGTCCGCGCCGTGCTTCTCTTTGTTCTTCTTTGCGGCAAGCTTGCCGCCTTCTGGATTTCCAGCCATGTCAGACTCCTTTTTCATTATCTCTCTCACCTTCAGAGAAAAATAAAGGGCGCCGACAAGTGTCGGGCCCTCATTTCCTCACGGATCATACTTATGGTAACATTTATTAAAGCTAATGTCAATACAAACCTCAAGCACAAAGAAAAAGGACTTCCTACTCGGAAGTCCTTTTTATAATTCGGCACCGTGCTATTTTCCCAGGGGTGGACCCCAAGTATTGTAACCGCGGCGAGGCTTAACTGCTGTGTTCGGCATGGGAACAGGTGTTTCCCTCGCGCCATGGGCACCGAATTCATACAACTTACGAGAAGTTGTATGTCACGATGCTCATGCGATGCGAATTTGATTGAGATGCGTTAAACAAACGGGCGTTATGTCGAATGACAAACACCAATAACTAGTCAAAGCACTTCTCTCATTCTTGCCGTCCGAAGATGGCCGAATGAGAGAACGTAAAAAGTCAATGGGACTATTAGTACGCTTCGGCTCCATACGTTACCGCACTTCTACCTTGCGCCTATCAAACTGATCGTCTTTCAGTGTCCTCATAGGGAAATCTCATCTTGAGGCTAGTTTCGCGCTTAATATGCTTTCAGCGCTTATCTATTCCGCACGATAGCTACCCAGCCATGCCATTGGTATGACAACTGGTACACCAGCGGTGCGTCCACCCCGGTCCTCTCGTACTAGGGGCAGATCCTCTCAAATTTCCTTGCGTCCACAGCGGATATAAACCGAACTGTCTCACGACGTTCTGAACCCAGCTCACGTACCTCTTTAACCGGCGAACAGCCGGACCCTTGGAAGGTGCTCCCCCTCCAGGATGAGATGAGCCGACATCGAGGTGCCAAACAGCGCCGTCTATGTGAACTATTGGGCGCTATAAGCCTGTTATCCCCGGGGTAACTTTTATCCGAAAGCGCTGCCGATACCACACTCTTGTACAAAAATGTACTGACAGCGGAAAACTTACTCCGACTTTCGTCCCTGCTCGGCTTGTAGGCCTCACAGTCAAGCTAGCTTATGCGTATACACTAT
This sequence comes from Saccharimonadales bacterium (SeqCode), assembly GCA_036568905.1. Classification (GTDB taxonomy): domain Bacteria; phylum Patescibacteriota; class Saccharimonadia; order Saccharimonadales; family UBA4665; genus DATCRQ01. The sequence continues at coordinate 697,999 of DATCRQ010000001.1, forward strand.
CGATTCGATTTCCATCCGAACCTAGCTAACCTTTGAACGCCTCCGATACTCTTTAGGAGGCAACCGCCCCAGTTAAACTACCCACCAGACACGGTCCCGGAACCAGAAATAATCCTCGACATTGTTCCTTTTTATAAAGGTGTCAAAAACTATTTGTGGTCCCGGTAAGAATAAGATCGTATTAAGGGTGGTATTTCACTGGTGACTCTGCCTAAGCTAGCGCCTAAGCTTCAACGTCTCCCACCTATGCTACACATAATACGACCCGATCCAATGTCAAGCTGTAGTAAAGCTCCACGGGGTCTTTTCGTCCTGCTGCGGACAGACGGCATCTTTACCGTCAATGCACTTTCACCGAGCTCTTCGTTGAGACAGTATCCATATCATTACGCCATTCGTGCGGGTCAGAACTTACCTGACAAGGAATTTCGCTACCTTAGGACGGTTATAGTTACCGCCGCCGTTCACCGGGGCTTCAGTTCCTAGCGTGAACCAGTCCCCTTAACCTTCCGGCACCGGGCAGGAGTCAGCCCCTATACATCCACTTTCGTGTTAGCAGAGACCTATGTTTTTGGTAAACAGTTGCATGGACTCCTTAGCTGCGACCTCTCAAAGAGAGGTAGGCCTTATTCCGAAGTTACGGCCGCTTGTTTGCCGAGTTCCTTAACGAAGAATCACTCGTACACCTTGGTCTACTCGACCTGAGCACCTGTGTTGGTTTGCGGTACGGATAGCTTTGCACACGCGTTTGGTAGCTTTTCTAGTCAGCACCTTGATTGGAATTCGACCAAAAGGTCGTTTCATTCGTACGTATTTCTCGTACTTAGACGGATATAACCATGAATCCGCTCCAACTAATATGCCGCGCACGCCAAACAATACAAAACTAGTACGGGAATATTAACCCGTTGTCCATCGCTTACGCTATTCGCCTCAGCTTAGGACCGACTAACCCTGGGACGATTATCGTGGCCCAGGAAACCTTGCTCTTTCGGTGGGCAGGATTCTCACCTGCCTTATGGTTACTCATTCCAGCATTCTCACTTGATAGCGCTCCACCAGACCTCGCAGTCCAACTTCAACGCCCTATCAACGCTCCTCTACCACTCACAGTATAAACTGCAAATTCGCATCTTCGGTGCTACGCTTAGCCCCGTTACATTTTCCGCGCAAGATCTCTTGACGAGTGAGCTGTTACGCACTCTTTAAATGAATGGCTGCTTCTAAGCCAACATCCTCGTTGTTTAAGAAATCTCACCTCGTTTCCCACTTAGCGTAGACTTGGGGACCTTAGATGGCGATCTGGGCTGTTTCCCTTTTGAGCGACGAGCTTAGCCCCGCCGTTCTAACTGCTGTAGTTCCACTGATAGTATTCGTAGTTTGTCAAGGGTGGGTAATCTTGCGACCCCCAGTCCGAAACAGAGCTCTACCCCTATCAGCTACCGTACAACGCTAGCCCTAAAGCTATTTCGAGGAGAACCAGCTATCTCCGAGTTCGATTGGCATTTCACCTCTAACCACAGGTCATCCGGGCGTGTTGAAACGCGCTACGGTTCGGCCCTCCACGCAGTTTTACCTGCGCTTCAGCCTGCCCATGGTTAGGTCACCCGGTTTCGGGTCTATTGACTGCTACTAAGTTCGCCCTATTCAGACTCGCTTTCGCTATGCCTCCGTCAGATGACTTAGGCTTGCAACAGCCAATAACTCGCTGGATCGTTCTACAAAAAGCACGCCGTCACACCACGAGGGTGCTCCGACTCCTTGTACGCGCATAATTTCAGGTTCTATTTCACTCCCCTTCCGGGGTTCTTTTCGCCTTTCCCTCACGGTACTTGTTCACTATCGATCATACAATATATTTAGCCTTGGAGGGTGGACCCCCCAGATTCAGTCAGGGTTTCACGTGTCCCGACCTACTCGACAAAACAAATATAAGGTTAGCGAAACTTTGCATACCAGGCTATCACTGTCTTTGGCGCAGCTTTCCAACTGCTTCTGCTCGCCTCGCTAATTTGTAAACCTTATGCAAGAGAATGGTAGCTCTTGCTTCCAATACGGAATTCTGGACAAGTCCAGGGCTCCGTACCGGTTGTTTGTAATGTCACAACCCCTTTTAGATATTCGTCTACCAACTTATCCATCTGTTACCAGACGGAAACCTAAAAAGTTTGGGCTCTTCCGCATTCGCTCGCCACTACTAACGGAATCGTTGTTTACTTTCTCTTCCTCGCCCTACTAAGATGTTTCAGTTCAGGCGGTTACCTACTACTTACCCTATATATTCAGATAAGCGTGACTGGGCATGACCCCAGCCGGGTTTCCCCATTCGGAAACCTTCGGATCAAAACTTGTTAGACAGTTCCCCGAAGTTTATCGCAGTCTTCCACGTCCTTCATCGGTATTGTATGTCAAGGCATCCTTTATGCGCGCTTGAGTAACTTTTTACGATTGAAATCTATTGCTAGATTTCTGTGCATTTGACTAGTTATTGGTAATCACCAATAACATGCCGTTTGTCTAATTGCTTTTCTCAATTAAATCCCAAATTTTTAAGCTGCTAAACTCAAGATCCTTACAGATTCTCGAGGCTTGAGTTTAAACGAAAGGCCGCTTTTTACAGACTCGCTGTCTAAACTCAAAACGCTCCGCCAATAATATCAGTAAAAACAGAGGTTGTAAAGCAAAAAGTGATGACAAATTTGCTACGCTTTTATACCTTAGACGGAATGGTGGGCGATCGGGGACTTGAACCTCGGACCTCGTCATTATCAGTGACGCGCTCTAACCAGCTGAGCTAATCGCCCATAACCTTCGTCGCGGTGGTGGAGATGCGGGGACTCGAACCCCGGACCCCCTGCTTGCAAAGCAGGTGCTCTAGCCAACTGAGCTACATCCCCGTTTGAACCGGCAAAAGCATTGTAACTAATAGCGCCGGCCTCGCGCAACCTTTTGTTTTGTTAAAGAAAAGGCGGCGGATATCCGCCGCCTTTTACTTAAAAACTGAGTAGTGCAATCAACGCCAAGTTCGTAGTTTTCAGAACTAATTCTCGTCACCGAAGTGAAAATAGATTGTCAGTACTGAATACAATCTATCGAGACCGACCTAGCTCTCACAGGATTGCTCGCTGTGATGCTAGTTTTCTCCCTAGAAAGGAGGTAATCCATCCGCACCTTCCGGTACGGATACCTTGTTACGACTTAACCCCAATCATCTCCCCTACCTTAGGCCTAGACTAGCTAAGACGTCAGGTATTGGCGACTTTCATGGCTTGACGGGCGGTGTGTACAAGACCCGGGAACGTATTCACGGTAGTGTGCTGACCTACCGTTACTAGCGATTCCGACTTCATGCAGGCGAGTTTCAGCCTGCAATCCGAACTGGGACCGGCTTTGATGGGATTTGCTCCGTCTCGCGACTTGGCTGCCCTTTGTACCGGCCATTGTAGCGTGTTTGTAGCCCCAGACGTAAGGGAAATACTGACCTGACATCATCCCCCCCTTCCTCCCTGTTACCAGGGCAGTCTAGCTAGAAAAATACAACTAACTATAAGGGTTGCGCTCGTTGATGGACTTAACCAAACATCTCACGACACGAGCTGACGACGGCCATGCATCACCTGTCACTGTATTCCCGAAGGCACAGTCTCCTTTCGGAGACCTTCACAGGATGTCAAGCCTGGGTAAGGTTCTTCGCTTACCATCGAATTAAACAACACGCTCCACCGCTTGTGCGGGTCCCCGTCAATTCCTTTATGTTTTAGTCTTGCGACCGTACTCCACAGGCGGGATGCTTAACGCGTTAGCTTCGCTACAAGAGGGGTCGATACCTCTTACAGCTAGCATCCATAGTTTACGGCGTGGACTACCGGGGTATCTAATCCCGTTTGCTCCCCACGCTTTCGTGCCTGAGTGTCAGGAATGAGCCAGTTATCTGCCTACGCCATCGGTGTTCCTCCTAATATCTACGGATTTCACTCCTACACTAGGAATTCCAATAACCTCTCTCATCCTCTAGCTAAGCAGTTTAGGCAATGGATGTATGGTTGAGCCACACGATTTCACTGTCTACTTACTTTGCCACCTACGCAACTCTTTACGCCCAGTAATTCCGGATAACGCTTGGATCCTCCGTATGACCGCGGCTGCTGGCACGGAGTTAGCCGATCCTTATTCATATGCTACCGTCATAATCGTCACATATAAAAGCAGTTTACAACCCTAAGGCATTCATCCTGCACGCGGCGTTGCTCCATCAGGCTTTCGCCCATTGTGGAAAATTCCCTACTGCTGCCTCCCGTAGGAGTCTGGGCCGTGTCTCAGTCCCAGTCTGGCTGATCATCCTCTCAGACCAGCTAATGATCGTCGCCTTGGTGAGCCATTACCTCACCAACAAGCTAATCATACGCAGGCCGTTCCCAAACCGCCGAAGCTTTACTCCTTAGAGCACATGCGGTATTAGACACCATTTCTGGTGCTTATCCCTCAGTTTGGGGTACGTTCCTACGTGTTACTCAGCCGTCCGCCGCTCGCCACCAGTCCGAAGACCGTGCTGCCGCTCGACTTGCATGTATTAAGCACGCCGCCAGCGTTCATCCTGAGCCAGGATCAAACTCTCCAAAAAAAAATTTGAATGTCGTTTGATTGCTCTCAAAACATTACAAAAAAATTGAACTGACGTTGATTTGCACTACTCAATTTTTAATGAGCTTTTTGAGGAATCTTTATCAGACCTCCAAAACTCTCAAATGAGAATACGACGTTTATCAGCCTAAGTCAAGATAATTCTTGCGCAAAGTGTCGTGATTGTTACATCAAGCTTTCGGTGATGCAACTTCGTCGTCGATTTCCGACTCATCCGTGGCATCGACGAGGGCGAGTGAAACCACCTCATCACCGTCGTTAAGGCGCATAATACGCACGCCTTGAGTTGCGCGGCCGAGCTCTGGAATATCCTTTATTCCAAGGCGAATAGTTTGGCCTTGAGACGAGATGATGATGACTTCCTGCGTCTCATCAACCAACGTCTTCACGCCGATTAAGCTGCCGGTCTTGCCGTTTACGACGGCCGAACGAATACCAACACCGCCGCGGGCGTGCGCTGCAAACTGCGCAACCTTCGTGCGCTTGCCATAGCCGTGCTGACTAATGACAAAAATGCTTGAACCTGCCTGGACGATATCCATGCCGATAACACGGTCGCCAGTACGCAAACGAATACCGCGGACACCGCGGGAGACGCGGCCCATCGGCCGAACGTCACGCTCGTGGAAACGAATCGCCTGCCCTTGCGCCGTCGAGATAACAACCTCGTTGTCACTGTTCGTCATACGAATCCACTTCAACTCGTCGCCTTCATCAAGATTAATGCTAATAAGGCCGGAACTCCTGACGTTCTGGTACTGCTCAAACGGAGTTTTCTTAACAACGCCATTCACCGTACACATAATAAGGTTCGCTGCGCTCGACTGCTTGCTGACATTAATTACGGCGCTCACGGTCTCTTCCGGCTGCAACTGCAACAGGTTGACGATAGCGATGCCCTTGGCATTCAAGTTGGACGCCGGCACTTCGTATGTCTTAAGGCGGAAAACGCGACCCTTGTTCGTGAAGAACAAAAGATAGTCGTGCGTACTAGCATTTACAACATGCTCGATGACATCTTCCTCACGTGTTGCCATGCCGCGCCGGCCCTTGCCGCCGCGCCCTTGCTTCTTATATTCAGCAATCGGACTCCGTTTAATGTAATTTGCTGACGTTAGAGTTACAACAACTTGCTCATCAGGCACGAGGTCTTCGTCGCTCATTTTTCCAAGTTCGCTGCCAATGATCTTTGTGCGGCGATCGTCGCCGTACTTTTCTTTAAGTTCGATCATCTCGTTCTTCACGATCTTAAGGATTTCTTGCTCGTCGGCCAAAATTGCCTCGAGTCTGGAGATAGTGTTAAGGAGTTCGGCAAGCTCATCCTCAATCTTCTGGCGTTCAAGGCCAGAGAGCGTGCGAAGTTGCATAGCCAAGATGGCGTTTGCCTGGATCTCGCTGAGGCCGAACTTCTTAATCAAGTTAGCACGTGCCTCGTCGGTGTTCGCACTCGAACGGATCGTGGCGATAACTTCATCGATGTGGTCGAGCGCAATCTTCAAACCTTCCAAAATGTGCGCACGCTCCTTAGCCTTACGCAGCTCGTACTCAGTGCGCCTACGCACAACGATGCGGCGGTGCTTAATGTGCTCGGTAATAATGTCCTGGAGGCCCAGTACGCGCGGCTGGATGCCATCAATAAGCGCCATCATGTTGTAATGGAATGCCGTTTGCAGCGGCGTCAGCTTGTACAGTTGGTTGAGCAACTTTTTAGGGTATGCGTCTTTCTTGAGGTCGATAACAATACGCACCGAACCGCGTGCGCTTTCGTCGCGAATGTCCGAGATGCCATTGATCTTCTTTTCTTTAACGAGATCAGCAATCTTAATGACGAGTGTTTCTTTGTTAAGCGCGTAAGGAATTTCGGTGATGACAATTTGATGGCGGCCCTTTGCGCCCTCAACGACTTCGGCAACACCGCGTACCACAACGCCGCCTCTACCCGTTGCGTAAGCAGTACGAATAGCTTCGTTGCCGTAAATAACGCCGCCCGTTGGAAAGTCCGGGCCTTTGACGAACTTCAGGAGATCGTCGAGCGTTGCGTCTTCATGTTCGATTTGATAGACCGTCGCATCCACGACTTCCGTAAGGTTGTGCGGCGGAATGTTCGTGGCCATACCAACGGCGATACCAAGCTGACCGTTCAGCAGCAAGTTCGGCAACTTGCCTGGCAAAACGGTTGGCTCTTGGTTTTGGCCGTCGTAGGTGTCGCGAAAATCGACAGTTTCTTTATCGATGTCGGCAAGCAAATCGTCGGCCATACGAGCCATCTTCGCCTCGGTGTAACGCATGGCAGCGGGCGGATCTCCGTCCATAGAACCAAAGTTACCTTGGCCGTTCACAAGCATATAGCGCATTGCCCACGGCTGCGCCATACGAACCATGGCGTCGTAGATGGACGAGTCGCCGTGCGGGTGGTATTTACCCATAACCGCACCGACAACGTTGGCGCTCTTGCGGTGACGCGCGGTCGAACGCAGGCCGTCGTTGTTCATGCTAAAAAGGATACGGCGGTGCACTGGCTTCATACCGTCTCGCACGTCAGGCAACGCGCGGTCGATGATAACGCTCATGGAATAACGAAGGTAGCTGTCTTCCATGACATCCTCAACGGTACGAAGTTCAAGTGAGCGTGAGTGCTCAGCCTCGAGAATTTCGCCTTCGAGCGGCGTTACGGCCGATGTCTGCGCGTCGTCAATTACTGAATCGCCTTGGGGAATGTTGTTGTCGTCCATACTAAATATCCAAATCCTTCACAAACTTTGCGTGTGTCGTGATGAAGTTCTTGCGAAGTTCGACCTCCGTACCCATCAATTTGTTGAAGATAGCATCGGCTTTTTCGCCGTCCTCTACGGCAACCTTCACCAGCACGCGCTTCTCGGGGTTCATCGTAGTCTCAAAGAGTTGCTCGGCGTCCATTTCACCAAGACCCTTGTATCGCTTCTGCTCGACAAAGCCAGCCTGACGATAACGTTCTTCGTTGGGCTCAACTTTCGAGCCGTCCTTCTTGCGCTTGGCAATGGTTTCATCGAGGACCACCTCAAGCTCGTCTTCGTCATATATAAAGACACTACTCTTGCGACCGGCTTTGACAAGCTCAAAGAGCGGTGGCTTCGCCAAGTACACGTGGCCGCCGTCAATAACCTCACGCATGAAACGGAAGAAAAATGTCAGCAGCAGCGTACTAATGTGCGAACCGTCAACATCGGCGTCGGTCATGATGATAATGCGATCGTAGCGCAGGCCGTTGATGTCGAATGAATCTTCGATGCCAACACCGAGGGCTTTAATAAGGCTCAAGATCTCGTTGTTACCGAGCATTTTGTCGAGACGGGCGCGCTCAACGTTGAGAACTTTACCACGAAGCGGCAAGATGGCCTGCGTTTTGCTGTCGCGGCCGGTTTTGGCCGAGCCGCCAGCTGAGTCACCCTCTACCAAATAAATTTCGGAGTTCTTAGGATCTTTGCTGGAGCAGTCAGCCAGTTTGCCCGGCATGCTTGCGCCTTCGAGAACACCTTTGCGGATAATGTTTTCGCGCGCAGCACGTGCGGCCTTACGAGCACGGGCAGCGAGCAGCGCCTTGCCAACGATCTTGCGCGCAACGGCCGGGTGTTCCTCAAGGTAATAATTAAAGTGTTCAGTCATTACCTGCTCGACATAACCGCGAACTTCAGGATTGCCGAGCTTATTCTTGGTCTGGCCCTCAAACTGTGCCTCTGGAAGTTTTACCAAGATGACGCAGGTAATTCCCTCACGGCAGTCTTCGCCCGTCAGGTTTTCTTCCTTTTCTTTGAGCAAAGCGTTCTTGCGCGCGTAATCGTTAATGACGCGCGTTAGAGCCGAGCGGAAACCAGTGAGATGCGAACCGCCGTCAGGGTTTACGACGTTGTTGGCAAACGCCTTGATCGTTTCACTGAAGCCGTCCGTGTACTGCGCGGCAATTTCGATTTGGTCGCCGCCAACTTCTTTGTCAACATAAAAGACGTCGTCGTCCACCACTTCTTTACCAAAGTTGAGGTGCGTGACATACGATTTAATACCGCCCTCAAAATAAAATCCGTAACGTTTTCCGCTCTTCTCATCAGAAATTGAAGTTCTGATACCCTTCGTGAGATACGCCTGGTGGCGCAAGCGATCGAGGATAGTGTCATAACTGAGAGTCGTCGTCTCGAAAATAGTTTCGTCGGGATAGAAGGTGATCTCTGTACCGGTTTGTGCAGACTTGCCCACAACCTTAAGATCAGTCTTCGGTACGCCGCGCTCGTATTCTTGCTGGTACGCTTTGCCGTCGCGGTAAACAGTCACGATAAGCTTCGTCGCCAGTGCGTTCACAACGCTCACGCCAACACCGTGCAAGCCGCCGGACACTTTGTAAGCGTCACTTTCAAACTTACCGCCGGCGTGCAATACGGTAAGCACTGTTTCGACGGTGCTCTTGCCTGTCTTTGGGTGGATGTCCGTTGGAATACCGCGACCGTTGTCGAAGACGGTGACGCCGCCGTCTGCGCGCAGAATAACTCTGACTTCCGTAGCGAAGCCTGCAAGGGCCTCATCGATACCATTGTCTACGATTTCCCAGACAAGGTGATGCAAACCTTCGACACCGGTACTGCCGATGTACATACCCGGCCGCTTGCGTACCGGCTCCAAGCCTTCAAGAACTTGAATTTGACTTGATGTATATGTTTTTTGTTTGTCAGCCACTTTCAAAAACCCTCTTGTATATCAGTTATGCGTCCCACTTACTAGGTAGTATAGAAGAGTTGTGTGGGTTTGGCAACTCGGGTACCCAGAGGCCGCGTCAGCGCGCGTGGAGGTTACCTTCTTGGTCTATAAATATCGTATCGCCCGGATCGTCTGCATGATGCTTGGTGCCTAAGTGGATCTCACCTTCCGAGGGTGTAGGTGTCGGATGCAGAGGTTCCTCAGCCTTTGGAGCTGGCGCTGCTGGCGCCTTTGGAATCGAGTTATGTGCCGGCGGCGTGAAGTTCGGGGCTAGAGCAGAAGGAACCAGTTGCCGTTGAGGAGCTACTGGCGGTGTCCACGGCGTCATGGATTGCTGTTGTGGCGTCTGATTTTGCTGCACAGGCGTTGGTGTTGGCGAAGGGCCGTAAACAGTCGTAGGTTGTTGTTGCGCCGGCTGACTTTGAGATTGCGCCGCAGGATTCTTAGACCAGGGCGAAGCGGGTAGCCCAACAGGTGTTGGCTGCTGGCGCTTTGTCATCCAGTCGTTCAAGAACGATCCGCCTGGCTGAGGCGCTGGAGCGGCGCTGGACGGTAGCGCGCCTGCGGGCGCGGGCGAACCGAAGCTTCCGCCGCCACCGAAGCCGCCAGACGGCCCGCCAAGCGAACCGTTTGCCGCACCGCCAAAAGGAGCCGGCGCAGTCTTCGTAGCCATACGCTCAAAGATCTCCTTCTCGACAGTACCTCGAGGCCGGCCATACTTAGCAGCCGAAAGTTGCTTAAGCGCTTCGGCAAGCTTGTAGTTAGGGCTGCCTAACGGCGGCAGCGTAGCCATACTGAACGGCTGCGTCGGCACACCGCCAACGAGCGTACGTATGATTGCGTTGTGGTTCGGCACGCGCACGAGATCGTTTCCGTCGAATGTAGGTTGGAAGTAACGCGAAAGTGCGTCGACGTCTACCTGACCGATACGGAACGAAACGATCGTACCCATGTTACCGAAAACCGCATCGCGAATTTCCTCAGTTAGCTGCGTCGTAAACTGGTTAGCTACGATAAGGTCGAGGTGGTACTTACGTGCCTCAGACATGATCGTCGCAAAAGAGTCTGTCGAAAAGTTCTGAAACTCGTCAACGTACAAGCTAAAGTCGCGTCGATCGGCTTCATTCTTGATATTTGCGCGACTCATCGCTGCCGCCTGGAACTTCATAACGAAAATCATACCGAGAAGCTGCATGTTAAGTTGACCCAAACGCCCCTTGCTCAAGTTGACAAGCAGAACCTTGCCGTCGTCCATAACTTCGCGCAAATTAAACGCACTCTTTTTTTGTCCAATAATATTGCGCATCATTTCGTTAGAAACGAATGCACCGAATTTACTCACGAACCAGCTCACCACTTCGCCGAATTCGTTGGAGCGTTGTGATTGCGGCATTTCCTTTTGCCAGAACTCAATCACGTTTTGGTCGGTGACGTATTGTAATTTTTGCTTCACATATTGCTGATCACGGAATAACTTCGGGATATCAATGAATGTCCCACCTTCGGGATCAGCCATGACCGTCAACGCAGCGTTTCGGAAAAGATGCTCGTAACGCGGACCCATGATACCTTGATGTTGTGGGTCGTACAACTTATACAACATGTTAAGCACTTCTTGGATGATAAAGTCCTTTTGGTCAGGCGTTTGGAATTCAAACAAATTAAGACCGAGCGGATACTCCATGTCGGATGGCGAAAAGTAGATGACGTCTTCAGTACGCTCACGCGGAACCATGGCAAGCAGTCGTTCCGCTGTGTCACCGTGCGGGTCGACAAACGCGAAGCCTCGGCCGCTAAGCATGTCTTGCAACGCGAGGTTTTCAAGGAACGTTGACTTACCCGTACCGGTTTGTCCTACTGCGTACATATGCCGTGCGCGGTCAGCGTTATCTAATCGGATCGGCTTCTTCACGCCACGGAAAACGTTGTATCCAAGGAGCAGCCCCTTCTCCGGAATGTTTCGCGGACCGTCAACTTGCTTTGATCCTTGCCGTTCAAGTTGGGAAGTTGGGATGCTGTTTTGGTCAGGAAAATGAAACAACGTTGCTAATTCGACAGCATTAAGAATGTCCTTATTCTCTTTCTGCGGAAACAGTCTTAGGATATACGATGTAATAAACTCATCAATATCTTTTGTTCCTGAAAACTTAAAGCCATTTCTACCTGCGGCGTCAAACAATGAGAACGCTGCCACAATATTGTTCAAAATTGCATGCGATCGCTGCGAAACATTTGACGATACGGCCACGCGGATGAGCACTTCATAGCCTGGGTGGCGCGTCTTGTCCTCAATCGCGTCTACGACCGACTGGTCGAGCGCGCTCAGTTCGTGCTTCTTTTCTTCGTGGTTTTCCAAAGGTTTCACGAAAGCCGTACCTACATCCTTAATAACGTTAAGAAATGCTTTGCCGAAACCATGCTTTCCTTCAGTCCCCTTACGCTTGTTACTGGCCACCTCGAGCGCGGCTTTCCGCCAGCTAGGGTATGCCGGACGCAACAATATCTGGACACCCGCACCGTCTTCCTTACCGAGGGTAGACAAGGCATTGAGAAGCGCCTGCATTGAATCGCGCTTGAGCTCCTGATACGTGGCGATCGGGTAAGCGAACGATTCTTTAAGGTGCAGTTCACCGCCGGCAGTTCCGGTCAGTTTACCTATAGGACTAAAGATATTGTGTTCAGCCACTTCCTCAAGTCGCGCGGCGGGATAGGCGCTAACGACAGCCTGCTTCACAACCTCGACCAAACTTACCGGTACTGCGGCATAAAAGTACACAAAGCCTTTGACGCCAACAATCTCAAAGGCGAAATGGCGTTGCCCATAGACTCTGCTCTTGTAGCCTTTTTGGGCGGTGCTAGAAATAATATCGTAGATAACTTGGGCTTTGGAAATATTCTCTTCGATAACGTCACGCGTATCGCGACCGTTGCCTTCGATATCTTCGCTTGGCGGCGGCAAATGTATAAGCAACGGAACCATCTTGAGCCCACGCTCGTAATTCTTCTGCTCACGTAGGGCTCGGCGACGATAATAATAGAACACGCCTCCCGCTCCAGCGACGGCAAGCAAGACGATACATAGGACAATAAGCAAAAAGGCCATCGCCCGCCTAGCCCTCAGCGACCTTTATATTTTTCGCATGCACATCTTTGAGATATTCGGCTTTGAACTTGCCGATCTCTTGGCTCTCAAGGTAAGGGTCGGTATGGGTTTGCTCGACGATACGCTTGGCCCGTTCAACCCACATACGTTCGTCGTCAGAGCCATCGCCCGTAGCAGCTACGCTCTGCGTTGTTGGAGCTACTGCCGTAGCCGGCATCTGCTGGAGCTGCTGCGGCTGCTGCAATACTGCAGTCGAAGAAGTTGCTGTCGTTACTGGAGCGCCCTGCGACGCCTGCGAGCCTAACTCGAAAGTTGCCGCTTGCTCATGGTGCGGAGCGCCAGACGGAGACTGCCATGAACTCTGGTCTGGCATAGGCTGAGGCAAACGCAAAGCAGGTTCTCTATTGAATTGAGGATCCATAACAGCGACATTATAGCATTTCTAGGTTGGAATAACCACGGCTAAGAGCGCCCCGTACTCGCGGAACGCATCACGTAAAAACACGACAAGCAGAAAAAGCCTAAGAGAATGACGACATCACGAACGGTAAGCTGATCGACGGAACGAAGCACGAGGAACATACACGGCAGACCCGCAGACAACGCGGAGAGCCGAAACTGCTGCGACTTAGAGAAATCTGTACGTTTGAAGTAGATCAAAAAGAGACTGGCCAGAAAAATGAACAGTAGTACGAACGGAACTATAAGCCCAACCGACGACACATGGTTTGGGTCTGTGGCAAAGAGGACTATGAGCAGGGCACAGAACGTCAGGCCAGTAACGGTATACGTTTTCTTCATATACATATTATAACCGGAAAAATAAAAACCGCCTTATCAAGGCGGCGAATATTTTCTAGAAGCCGCGGGCAGTAAATCCGCTCAAATATACAAAAGTAATTAGCGCTTACTGCCCTTTGGCTTTGACTGACCGCTCTCGCAACCTTTAGGGTTACAAAGAGCGAAACCGTTTTGTTTGTTAAGGTAAGTTTTTGTTTTTACTTACTATTTAGATGCTATCATGACGCGCCCAAAATGTCAATAAGCGTATGCACTTTGGCGGCTTTTTCTAGCGCCGACTTGATGCACTAAAGGTGTTTCGCGGACTACTTTGCATCACTTTTGTCTTCGCCTTCTCTTGATAAAAAAGTTATACACAGCTTTATACAAAACTAGCCATAATTATTATTGACAGGTCGGTTTGTAATTTATAAGATAGCAGTAGCACTTGAATAAAAAAAGTGCTCAAAAACAAAAACGACTACACAACAACGGCTTCTCGCAAGCCGTTGTTCCATAAAAAGACCAACACCGTTCAAACTAAAAGCCAAACAAAAACTCATAATCAGTAAAGCCCCGCACGGCACCGTGCGGGGCTTTACTTTTTAAGGTAGTTCGGCGTATTACTTGCGTCATGCCAAACTCGGTACAAAGTCTGCTCCACACCGGCTCGAGCGGAATCATCGTTGAGACAGAATGTCACTTATCCAATGGGCTGCCGGCCATCATCATCGTGGGGCTCGGCAATAGAGCCGTAGATGAAGCGAAGGAACGTATTCGTAGCGCTTTCGCTAGCTGCAAGCTGACGATGCCGACAAAACGTATTACGATAAACCTCGCTCCTGCCGACGTTCCTAAGGAGAGTACGAATTTTGACCTCGCTATTGCAATCGCAATCCTCCAAGCAAGCGGACAAACGAAGCGTCTGCTGACATTACAAGAGGCGGCGATCGGCGAACTCGGACTAGATGGCCGGATCCGGCCAGTTCGCGGTATTGTTGGCAAACTGCTCTCTGGCAGAGCACGCGGCATCGATACTTTCTACATTCCTTCCGACAACTTGGCGCAGGCTTTGCTCGTGCCGGACGTCACCATCATTCCTTTACAAAACCTTCGCGATCTTTACCTCGGGCTTGCCGGCGGGCCAGAACTCATACGGCATAAAACGGGCAATGGAGCCTATGTTCCGCAACCGAAGCACAAGGTGGACCAAAAACTGAGCGACGTAGTTGGACAAGCTGCCGCAAAGCGCGCTTTAGAAATAGCCGCGGCCGGCAACCATAATATTTTATTGAGCGGAGCACCTGGAACTGGGAAAAGTATGCTAGCTAAAGCATTGCCGAGCATACTGCCTCCGCCTACCCAGAGCGAAATCCTCGAAATCACGCAGATTCATAGCCTTTCGAGCAGCGACTACGACGAAATTGTTGCCAGCAGGCCATTCCGCAGCCCGCATCACAGCGCTAGCAGCGTGTCGATTATTGGCGGCGGAAATTCTGTTCGGCCGGGCGAAATCAGCCTCAGCCATCGAGGCGTCCTTTTCCTCGACGAGATGCCTGAGTTTGGACGCAAAACCGTAGAAGCATTGCGACAGCCCTTAGAAGACGGTGTTATCACGGTTGCACGAGCCAAAGAAAGTATAACCTACCCCGCCATATTCCTGCTGGTCGCGACGGCAAACCCCTGCCCTTGCGGCTATTACGGGAGCCCGACGCCATGTTCGTGTTCGGCCGCAGCGATCATAAACTACCATCGTAAAATTTCCGGGCCGATACTCGATCGCATCGATTTATTTGTAAACGTTGAATCCGTCGAGCATCGTCATCTCTTACGAAAAGTTAACGGTGGGACCGACGACGTAATTCGTCTGCGTGTCACCGAAGCGCGTCAAGCCCAAACGCAGCGCTTTAAAGGTAAGGCTACCACCAACGCCACGATGACCAACCCCCAAATTCGCGCGCTGGCGCTTCTACGGCCCGATGCCGAAGCGTTGCTCAATCACGCCGCTGAGCGTCTTCACCTCTCGGCACGCAGTTACATGCGAACAATCAAGGTGGCACGTACAATTGCGGATCTTGCGAAAAGTAGCACCATAGAAACGACCCACGTCACCGAAGCCTTACAGTATCGCAGCCACGTTGCAAGCGTCGTGGAATAGGCCTTACTGCAAATAGCGCTTGACCTCTGTTTTATGATCTGTTACAATTGCCACGTTTACAATATATGTAAGGAGACATTATCAGCAAGTTTACGCGCCTGAACCAAGATATTCGGGCACCACAGTTACGAGTGATCGATGAGGACGGCAACCAGCTTGGTGTTCTCTCGCGGGTGGAAGCACTGCAAATGGCTGCGGATCAAGATCTCGATCTTGTCGAAATCTCGCCAGACGCGAATCCACCTGTTGCTAAGATCGTCGATTGGGGCAAGTACAATTACCAACGTACGAAGCAAATGCAGAAGAACAAGCGCACTACGAAGGCGCTCGAAATGAAGCAAATGCGGTTTGGCCTTAAAATCAGCGAGCACGATCTTGGCGTCAAGCTTCGGAAAGTCACCGACTTTTTAGAGGCCGGCCACAAAGTGAAGATCACCATCTTTTACCGCGGCCGCGAGCTTGCCCACAAGGAACTCGGATTTAAACTTGCCGATAAAGTCATTACCGATTTCGGCGATACGATTGCAGTCGACCAACAGCCGCAATTCGCTGGAAAACAACTTAACTTCGTAATAAGGAGCACCCATGCCAAAACTCAAAAGCCATAGCGGCACTAAGGATCGCGTAAAAATTAGCAAGAACGGCGTCGTCCGTGCACGCCACTCGCATGGCAACCACTTCTTGCAAAAGAAGAGTGGCGCGCGCAAGCGCAAGTTGGCCGGCCTCGAGACCTTGATGGGCGCCAACCGTAAAGTTATTAAGAAGAAATTAGGAGCCTAACATGCGCGTAAAACGCGGCGTTGCCAGCCACCAAAAGCACATGAAAATTCGCCAAGCCACAAAAGGCATGACGAAGTCTAACCGTTCGAGCGTAAAACGCGGCAAGCAAGCTGTTACTAAAGCGTTGCAGTTTTCGTATCGCGACCGCCGGAACCGCAAGCGCAGTTTCCGTGAGATCTGGAACACGCGCATCAATGCAGCCGCACATCTCAACGACACAAGCTACAGCCGCTTGATTGCCGGCCTCAAGAAAGCGAACATCACGCTTGATCGCAAAGTCCTGAGCGAGCTCGCCGTCAACGAACCGAAAGCGTTCGCTGCCGTCGTAGCCGCGGCCAAAGAAAAATAATCCTTCCGACAAAAGAAAAACCACTCCGCCTAGGAGTGGTTTTTCATATTTAGTGCCAGCCTATCCGTAAGCCGGGTTCTGTTTTAGCCGAACATCTATCTAGTCTTAACGTTGCCGTCAAGATCGAGCGGATCTTGTGGCGTACTCCGAGCGGACACTCATATGGAGCACGTCTCCTTGCAGCAGGCAGGGTTTACCACTTCACGCCGTCACCGGCACGAACTGCGAGCTCTTACCTCGCTCTTTTCACCCTTGCCTCACGGTTTCCCGTGCGGCGGTTTAGTTTCTGTGGCACTTTCCCTAAGGTTGCCCTCGGTTGCCGTTAGCAACTGCCTTGTCCTACGCTGCCCGGACTTTCCTCTTGCCAAAGGCAAGCGTTCAGCCGATAGCCTGACACGGATTTTATTATATCACGAATGATTTAGGAACGAGCTTTTTGAGCCTTCTCTGCAGCATCAAGTGCTTCATTTACGGCAGCATCCGCAAGCTTGTTAAGCTCGCGTGGTACGTGCGTAAAGGAAATGCGGTGAAAGCGCGGCTTGATTGCCTCGATTGCATCATGAATAGGCCAAAGGTCGCGGTTCTTAACCTTGAAGATGCCGAGCATTTGGTTAACGACGAGGAGACTGTCCATATACACATGGACATCACGTGCACCAAGCCGTAGCGCTTCTTCAAGAGCGAGCTTCAGAGCCTGATATTCTGCTTGGTTATTGGTTGTGATACCGAGATAGACGCCCGTCTTAACAACAATCGTATTGTCCATGTCCATCAAGACAAAACCACTTGCCGAGGGCCCGGGATTACCACGCGAACCGCCGTCTGCATACAATTTGAGTTCTTTAATTGGCGATGTAGTTCGTACAACGTCAGACGCTACTTTCCCCTGTTCTTCAAAAGAAAAATGAACAATTTTTACGGGCGTATCGAGCGTAACTTGCGGTCCGTAATATCGTTGAAAATCTTTAAGCATCACGGCCTGGGAGGCAAAATAATCGCCAGGACTCATGTCGTCGTGGTTTATATCGCGTAGCTGTTTTTCAAGCACAGAGCTAACTTTTGCCGTTCCGATAATCTTCCAGGTATTCGGATTACCAGCCTCTACTTTATCTACGAGTTCTAAGGTGTCTCCGACACGGATATCCTTGTCGTCGTAAAGCCGCCACGTGGAAGTTTTCTTCCCGGCGCGGACAAGTTCGGCAAGTTCATGATCGAGTTTGAGTGATTTCATAATTATGGTCGGGGTGACAGGACTTGAACCTGCGACCTCACGGCCCCCAGCCGTACGCGCTACCAACTGCGCTACACCCCGATATTATAAAAGGCTGAGCAGCCGATATGATTAACCTGGAGAATCCAGGTGGGTGCTCTCACGTAATGACCACGGTCGTTACAAATATCGAGCTCCCGAGAATGAAAAATATTCAGATAATCATTCCGTCGGCTTTGGTGCCCAGCCACTTATCATTATACGCGGGCACGACGGCTTAGTGAAGGAGCAAAAAGTTGATGACGGACGTGTCGATGTTGGCGATAAAGTTCCCCGCACTCGGAACAAGCGCGAAAATCGCCACGAAGAAAAAGATAATACCGAGGCCGGCCGACTCAATGCGTTCCATAATCTCACGCAAGAAGTCCGGCGCAAACGCATACAGTACGCGCGAGCCGTCGAGCGGCGGAATCGGGATCATGTTAAAGACGAAGAACGCTACGTTCACCTCTAAGAATAGACCGACGGCCGTGAAGATATTGCTCTCCGGCCCAACAGCCTTCAGCACCAAAGAGGCGAAGACAGCTAGGACGAGGTTTGTAAGGGGACCGGCGGCACCCACGAGCGCGGCGCCATACTCATCATATTTTAGGCGAGCCGGATTAAACGGTACGGGCTTTGCGGCAAATATAGGCGGCAAACCGAGAATAATCAAGACGAGCGGCAATAAAAGCGTAGTGAGCGTGTCGATATGGCGTAACGGGTTGAGCGTCAAACGGCCGGCGTCTGCAGCCGTCGTATCGCCTAACCAATGTGCCACAAAGCCGTGCATCGCCTCGTGTAACGTCATCGAAATAATGAGCGAAACAAAGACGATGGCAATATCTGCGCCCGACAATCCAGAGAACATGCTTTCATTATACAGAAAAGACTTGAGGAACGTTGACGAAAAAGGCAAAAACCGCTAGAATATATCCTTGAAGGTAAGGAAAATCTAATGAGACAATGTGACATCACTGGTAAGAGAAGCCAAAGCGGTAACCGCGTTAGTTTCTCGCAACGCCACACCAAGCACAAATGGCGCCCCAACTTGCAGACCAAAACTATTTTGGTTGACGGTAAGAAAGTCCGCCTCAAGGTCAGCACGCAAGCTATTCGCCTGTTGAAGAAAAAAGGCATGCTGACACCAACTGGCGCGAGCGTAAACATCGACACTAAGAAAAAAGAAGCTGCCGTTGTCGCAGCAGCAACGAGCTAAGGTCTTAGTTAAAAAACAAAAAAGCCCTCCGAAATGGAGGGCTTTTTTGTTGATCCTACTCTGCTTTATTGCTTCTCTAGTACGATAAGCTGCAGTGAATCCGTTAGGTCGGTCGGCTTGAGCTTCAACTTCGCAACCGTTTCCTTCGGTTCCATCGCAAGCTGTTGCAGCGCGTCTTCGAGTGCTTGCTGCGGCACGGGGAGCGTAAGGCTTGCATCCTCGAAGTGGGTTGGAATAACGAGCTTTGGCTCGATCTTCTTGATAAGTTTGAGAGCGCCGATGCCGTCCATCGTGTAACCATGGCCGCCAACTGGCACAAACATGATATCAACCATACCGATTGCCTCAAGCTGCGCATCACTTAGCTCGGGAAATACGTGGCCCGTGACGAGCACGCGAAAATCGTCGAGGACAATCTTGTACATCGTAGCGCTCATTTTTTTGTCTTCATCCATGTGGCTGCGTGCAGCAATGCCGTAAATCGACACGCCCGAGGCTTCATATTCGCCGGGCATATCGATCAGAATCTTGCTTTCTACCGGTGATGCTTCATGCGGCCCAGTAAAAAGCGTGATGTCGCCCGGCTTGGAGACGCTTTTGCCGCCGAGCTCTGCAAGCGTATCGTCGACGACAATTCGCGCTTGCTTAGTTGTAATCGTAATGCAGTTCGCGCCGTGAAATTGTAATTCCATTTATATCCTCCCGGTAGTTACAGAATGGCGTTTTTATCTATCACCACTTGCTTCTTTGCATCAAGCAACGTGGTAACAAAACGATCTTTGATTTGCCGGCGGTAGCTGAACTCTTGCAACGGCATTACGGTGTAGCGAAGCTCTTTGCCTTCTTGGCTCTCGAGTTCCGTAATAAACTTTTGGATAGCGTTTTGGTTGACGTCACCAACGAAGAGAATGTCGATGCCGCTCGCTTCGTCGCGAGTAAACTGCCCGGTATAAATAACAATCTCGAGGTTGCCGAGCTGCTTCATCTTGTTGTCCTGCTCAGTGGTGGCGACTGGCGCGTCGGCAACCTTCTTGCCTGACGCTGATGCCGCCTTTGCAGCCGTTGCCTTGCCCTGTTCGCCAAAAATTGCGAGCAATGGCTTATAAAATTCGTAGCTCTGGTTTACTTCGTAGTACAGACGGTTGTTGGTCGTTTCCGAAACGATAATGCCCGTGTTGAGTAAGTTCGCCAACTCGCGGCGCACTGAGTTAATTTGTTCGTCGATCTTGCGTGTAATCTCCCGTACGTAGAACGAACGGTTCGGATTGCTATAAAACAACTGGAGTAGTTTGACACGTGTCTTTGACCCAAACAATTGCTCAATCATATTGGTATTGTAGCAGACTTTGCCAGCCGTCTACAGATTTATTTGTTCAGGAATGTTGTTACTAAATCTACAACTTCGTCCGATTTACACCAGCGAATACTTTTGTTGCGTTTGAACCATGTGCGCTGACGTTTGGCGAGCTGAAGATGGCTGCGAACCCCCCGCTCTTTCATTTGCTCGAGGTCGAGATTTCCCTCAAGGTATGCCACCACCGCTTTGTAACCTGGAGCCTGCAATGCGGGTGCATCGACGCCATACTTTTGGATGAGCCCGCGCGCTTCGTCGATGAAGCCGCGCGCAAACATTCCCTCAACGCGCTTGGTTACATTTTCTATAAGCCGCGCGCGGTCAATTGAAAGGCCAAGTAGTAACGTGTTCGCACGCAGCGGCATGCTGACCGGGCTTTGTCCGTTAGTTTCTAACGATCGGATGAGGTGTCGCGGATTGCGAGGATTCGTCGGCAGAGGAACGCCGGCATTAATAAGTTCCTGCTGCAGTTCTTCAACGCTGAGCTGCTGTAAGCGTTCCCGAAGCAGCGGATCAGCAGGTGTACGAAACTGGAAATCGTAGATAACCGCGTCAACATACAAGCCGCTGCCACCGACCAACAAAGGAACTTTGCCGCGAGAAATGATATCCGCAATTGCTGCCAATGCCTGACGTTTGAAGTCGGCTACGGTGAATTGTTCTGCCGGCGAAACGACATCGAGCAAATGATGCGGGACGCGCGCTCGGTCTTCGACGCTCGGCTTGGCCGTGCCGATATCCATATCCTTGTAAATTGTGCGCGAGTCGGCGCAAATAATTTCGCCGTTGAACTTCTCGGCGATCTGCATTGCCAACGCCGACTTGCCTGAAGCAGTTTCGCCAACGATGACAATTAAAGGAGGCTGGTTTGCTGCGGATTCCATACCAGCTTACTCACGTCCACAGTAAATTCTTCGGAAACTTCGACACCGTCAGCGCGAAGTGCAGCGGCATGCGCTTCGCGGCCGCCGTTCGGCCAGCCAGCGGCGAGGCCGCCTTGTTTGTTGACGACGCGCTGCCATGGTAAATCGCTCGGCCCGGTGTGCGCGATTTGCCCGACTTCCCACGCCGCCCACGCCGCACCGCAGATCGCGGCAATTTGCCCATACGTCATCACCCTGCCCGTTGGAATCTGAGCCACAAGGTCGTATACACGCTGGGCAAAGTCGGCGTCAACCCTGCTCATCTTACAGCGACGTTTTACTTACGCGCGAAACGGCTTCGTTCGCGACGGTTTTAAGGAATTCATCGACCGTGCGCGAGGCAGTTTGCTCGCTCACCGCAAGATCTCTGCGGATGCGTGGCGTCAGCTCGCCGGTTTGAACTTCTTTCTCGCCAACAACGACGGTATATGGAACTTTGAGCAGTTCGGCCGTACGAATTTTCTTGCCGACAGATTCGTTGCTGTTGTCAATCGTAAATCGAAGTTTGAGTTTCTCCGCCTGTTCTGCCAAGCTCATGACGAACTTCACCGTCGCCACGTCATCGTTGACCGTAACGATGCGGATTTGCTCCGGCGCAACCCACACTGGAAATTTGCCCGCGGTGTGCTCGATGTACACCGACAAAAAACGTTCCAGCGAACCCATCACGGCGCAGTGCACCATGACGATACGCTCGTCTTCGCCTTCTTCATTCGTACAGGTGAGGTCAAAGCCTTCGGGTTGGCCGAAGTCGAATTGTACGGTCGCTACCTGGTGTTCACGCCCAAGTGCGTCGCGGCCGAGGAAGTCCAACTTCGGTCCGTAGAAAGCCGCGTCGCCAAGCGCTTCAGTGAAATCATCCCCGACACGCTCCTTCGCAATTTCCCGCAACGCCCCCTCAACCTCTTGCCACTTTTCTTCGCTTCCAGCGTAGGCTTCCGGCGTCGATGGATCGTGCAAGCTCAATCGCAAACGAAGCGGGATTCCGACAATCGCGTAAAATTGTTCGATGACGTCCCAGAGGTGAAGCGCTTCATCCTTTGCCTGCGACAAACGGCAAAAGACATGGGCATCATCCTGCGTGATGCAGAGCACACGGCTCAGGCCGCCGAGTTCGCCACTTTGCTCGTCGCGATACACCATGGTCGTGTCACGGTAGCGGATTGGCAAATCGCGGTAGCTGCGCGGCTTGCTGTCGTAGATCTGCGTGTGGTGCGGGCAGTTCATCGGCTTCATGGCGTACTCGTGGCCTTCGCGCGTTTGGATCTTAAAGAGTTCATCTTTGAACTTCGCCCAGTGGCCGCTCTTTTCGTACAAATCTTTTTTGGTGATGTGCGGAATCGTCACTTCTTCAAAGCCAGCTTCGTCGCGAAGTTCCTGGACGAAATCGTTGAGCTTATTGCGCACAACCGTGCCGCGCGGCGTCCAGAGCGGCAAACCCGCTCCGACGAGTGGCGAAAAGATAAACAGATCAAGCTCCTGCCCAAGCTTGCGGTGATCGCGCTTCTTTGCTTCCTCAAGCATTTGCAAATACTGACGAAGTTCTTTGTCAGTCGCAAACGCTGCACCGTAAACGCGCTGCATTTGCGGGTTGCTGTCTTTGCCGCGCCAATACGCGCCGGAGACGCGCATAAGTTTGAAGGCGCCGACTTTGCCGGTTGATTCGACGTGCGGGCCGCGGCACAGATCCGTAAAATCGCCATTCTTATAGAATGAAACTTCCTCGACCTTGCTTTCGCCGTTTGCAGTAATGCCTAGCTCGTCAGCATGAATGTCTTTGGCCGAAGTCGTGCCAGCACGCTTGAGGTCGTTGAGTAGTTCCTCTTTGTAAGGTTGCTTCGCTTCTTTTGCCCATACGATTGCCTCGCCGATCGGCTTTGTGAATCTTTCAAATGGTTGGTCTGCGGCAACCACCTTCTTCATTTCGACTTCAATCTTCGCAAAATCATCTTCCGAAAGCGTGTGGTCTTTGCCAAGATCGACATCGTAATAAAATCCATTTTCAACGACAGGCCCAACGCCTAGTTTCGCCCCCGGCCACAAATGCATAATTGCCGTAGCCATAATATGTGCGAGGCTGTGGCGCATTGGGTAGAGATTGTCGTCGGCTGGTTGGCTACTCATATATAGACTCCTTGTTTGAGATTATGAAAAGACGCGTCTGTCGCCCTATTGAATATTCTCGCAAATACATTCAATAAAGTTATAGACGCGTCTCGGACCCGAAATGCGGTTTATGCAGAACGGGCGGTTCCACCGGACTTCCCTTCATAATCGCTGAACTCTCGAATCTATTCTATTTTGGAATGTCATCGAAAAATCTTTGATTGTTGAAGAGCGCTTATGCCTGCACGATATCGCTCGTTCTGGCTGCCGGCGGAGCTCTGCGGATGGTTGGACCGCTTCGCTGCTCGATATGTATTATAACACATCGCAAAATTTCATCTCATCACACAAGCTACTATAGCAATGTTGGTACGATATGGCTAGCACTAAATTGTTGTCATTTTTATACTTGCTTGTGGAAAACTGTTCTCTTCTGTGGAAAGTCATTTTCCTACTTTCTATATCATTCGCGGTATAATCGTCTAAAGGCATGCGTACTCAAATATCTCATAAAAGCAATACGCCGTGCTCTTACGAACACGGCGTATTGCTTTGGTGGGCTCTAGAGGACTCGAACCTCTGACCTCTTCCACGTCAAGGAAGCGCTCTAGCCAACTGAGCTAAGAGCCCGACAGGTCTCACGTACTATAGCTCATTTAAACGTTTCTGACAATCCCCTTTCCGGTGTTAAAGTCCTGGGCACCAGCTACAGATATTGACGTTGCCGGGGTGGTATGGTAACATAGTTCGGTTAAGGGACTTATGTGTGAGTGCCAAAAAACCAAGCACGCTTGAGGATTTCAAGCTGTTTTACGAAGAGTTGGCGTTTTCTTTGAAACCAGCCAACCGCATCCGTAGAAATCGCGCCGTTATTACTGTAAAGTAATTTCAGCCAAAAACCTGCCACTGTAAAAGGAGGCAGGTTTTTTATTGTACGACGCTGCCTCGCCTACTTCATGGCCATTAGACTTATTAAGAAGCGCGAGTAATCCACACTATTTTTAGAGTTTTCCACTCGCTTTTTTAATAGCCGTGTGTCAATATGTTGACATGGTATGTGTCTATTGCGGATCGGCGACAAAAGTCATTAACTCGCGCAAGCAGCGGCGCGGTAACGGTATATGGCGTAGGCGCGAATGTCTCGCTTGCGGTGCGGTCTTTACGAGCCGTGAGCTTGCGGACTTGAGCGAAAGCCTACGAGTCGCGCAAAACTCCAGTAAGAAGAAACTCGCGCCCTTCACGCGCGACCGTCTCTTTATTGACATCTACGAAAGCTGCCGCCATCGCCCAACGGCGTTAGGCGATGCCGCATCGCTTACGCAAACGGTTATCGACAAATTGCTTGCCGCGACGTCTAACGGCGTCATAGAACGCAACGAAATCGTAAAAGCCAGCGCAACGATCCTAAAGCGCTTCGATAGCGCCGCCGCAACCTTCTACGCAGCTTACCACCCCATCGCCGCTCAAGACGCCTAGTCTTCTTTTACTGCTTTTACCGTAACGATAAACGAGAGATATTTAGCAAACATCAGACGTGTCTGCGAGTACAGCGCCGCTGCGGCACCGTAGCATAGCGTTGTTACCGGCAGATAGAACCATTGCAGAATCATAAAGATTGTGCGGCGGCGCTTATAACGCGCCGGGCGCGGCGGCAAGGTCTTGAGCGCCACAAAGAGCGAAGCCGAAAGACCGATCAGGCCGAGGGTTTGAATGCGGCTGATGATTATCGGCAGTTCATTGGCAGCGTAGTTCTGCGGGTTGAACATAACCGGCACGAAAGCTGCATACAAAAGAAGCGGTGCGCCGGTTGCCCATGTGACATGGCCCTCCAGCGTGCGCAGGAACTTACTGATTAAATCGCCGCGCGGCACTTTATTCTTGCGGAAGAAGCCCTCATAAGCCATATATGCAATATCCGACGCGCCGTAAGTCCAACGACGCATTTGAATAAACTGCGCCTTCAACGTCTTTACGTAGCCTTCGGCGAGCACGGCATCCTGGTAGATCGGAATTGTAAGCGGATACACGCGGTAATTACCATCATAAAAG
Organism: Saccharimonadales bacterium (SeqCode); assembly: GCA_036568905.1. Classification (GTDB taxonomy): domain Bacteria; phylum Patescibacteriota; class Saccharimonadia; order Saccharimonadales; family UBA4665; genus DATCRQ01. The sequence continues at coordinate 723,432 of DATCRQ010000001.1, forward strand.
AAGTAGCTCCGCCAAAAATGGTGGCCGTCCTCAACGATACTCCGCACGCTCCAGAAGTCCATATCGATGAGCGCACGCATACTTTGCGCGTGCGCCGAAAAATTCCGTTGCAAATGCGGCCGTTGGCTAAGCACGAAGTAAAAGAACGTGTTGCCCGTAGCAATGACACGCATGGGTGCCGGCGCATCCCAAATATTGTTGGTATACATTGGCAGCGGCTGATACGACGCGCGGATCGGGTCTGGCACGACGCTGTACAAATAAGTAAGGCCTGCAAAGTACTGCTTGGCTGGACGGTTATCGGCGTCGAGCGTCGTGACGACGACGTTCTTTGGGTCGATCTTCGCCTGCTCAAGGTATTTTGCCAGCTCGCGGCCGGCGTACGAAATATTCCCACCCTTACCGATAATTTCGCCAACCATATTCGCCGGATGCTTCACGGCCATGGCGTGCAAAAAGTTTCCGCCGAATTCCTCAACCAGATCGTTTGCCTGCTTTTCGATCTTCTCACCAGCACGAGCTTCATAGGCCAGCACGAAGATGATCTTCTTTTTGTCGAAGTCGGAGTTGAGAACCGAACGGATCGTTGGCTCGAGTACTTCCCGGCTCTCGTTGTAAGTCGCAATAATAACGGCGTGGACGATTTCGTGCGGCGCGACAATCGACGGCGTCTCACTCAGGCGCTCGATGTTGCTACGATGCCAGGCCGGCCGCTTTGCTTCCGGGTTCACTTCGCCACGTTCGACTTCCTCAACCATTGCATTCCAGTCAAGCTTTTCCTGCGTGCGCATCTCGCGGTAGCCAAAGAACGCGCGCACGTCAAAAGCAATGGAGCGTGTAAAGTAAATCAAAATGTACGCGAGGATAAAGAATGCCGCGGCAGTGACGCTGATAAAACTTAGAATAATCGGCAGAAGTAAAATGAAATAGCTCAGCGCGCCGGGCAAAATTTCAAAAAAACGATAGCCGCGACTACGCTTGTGTTCCTCGGGAATATCAAGCCAGGCGGGCATTTAGCAGGCTCTCCGTTGCAGTAAAATCATATTCATACCTCGTTAGCGTAGCACCAGCAGTGCGTTACTCACAATAATTGCTAGAACCAGCAACAGCGCACCGAGGCTCAGCACAACGATAGACAGCTCGCGGCGAAGCAGATAAGTACGCATGCTGAGCACAAGATTTGCCACGAGCACGACGACAGCGAAAGCAATAAATTCGATAAGCCCAGAGACGCTGCCCGTCTTGAACGCGCTAATCCCAAGATTTGCGCGATACTGTACAATATAACCGCCCTGGCCCGAGCCGAGCCGCAGGATTACCAAAACCGTACACAGAAACGCCAAAAAAACATTGACGCTGGCAAGCAACAAAATCAGTTTGTCGTGGAGATACTTCTTAGACAACATTCTTATAATATATTGTAAACCGTCCGGTGCCAATCGCCTAGGTCGTTTGCAGAATTTTTAGCGATTGGTGCGGGTAGAGAGAATCGAACTCTCCGCTCAGCCTTGGGAAGGCTGCATATTAACCACTATACGATACCCGCAGGTGGGAACGACGATATAAAAATGGAGCCACCTCGGGGATTCGAACCCCGGACCCCCGCTTTACGAAAGCGGTGCTCTAGCCAACTGAGCTAAGGTGGCATCTCAACGTCGCCATTATAGCAAAGCTCTCGCCTGTTCGCTAGAGGCGGTCAACTTTTAACGTGCTATAAATTCATCTTCGTCTTTTTAGCAATATAAAAACAATAGAAGGCCTACGTTATTTGTTTCAAATATATTTATGCTTAACAAGCCGCCCTTTTCTGGTCTGGAAATTATAGTTCGACTTCCCCAGACTTAACTTTTTCAAAAAACACTCTCGTCCCGGGATAGAGTTCTAGACTCAAAGCTTCGTCCACGCTAAACCACCCGAACGATACTGATTCTTCGTTTAGCTTTGGGTCGCTCGATTCGCCGATAACGACCCAGAACGATACCGTTTTAATTTTCGTGTCAGCAGGCTGGGTCAACACTCTTCTAACTGGCAGGACTGCGAGTCCCGTCTCTTCCCTTACTTCACGGATGACGCCTTCCTCTTCGCTGGCGTCCGTAAGCTCGCAACGCCCGTGCGGCGGTGCCCAACAGCCCTTCATAGGCTCACGCGAATCCTCAAGTAAAAGAAACTTTCCGTCGCCATCCCTGACCAACGCCACAATACCATGCGTAGATAAATCCATACTAAGCAGCATAGCAAAAAACCTCTCAGCCGAGAGGTTTCAATTGATAAGCTATTGGCGGGCTCGACCGGATTCGAACCGGCGATCTTCTCCGTGACAGGGAGACGTGATAGGCCAACTTCACTACGAGCCCACAGCTATGAACAGAGGAAATAATAGCAGGCTTCAGCCGAAAACGCAAACGAAAATCGCGGTGGAATTATCCGGCAGATTAGCTCTGGCTCGCGCTGAGATCATTGGATACAAAAACGTGCGGCTTCTCACTCTTCTGCAGTGGAGCCATATAGGTAGTGATACTCGCAAAATTAAACTGGATGTGCGCTGCCGTTACTTTGTCGCCGTTGATCGTCTCAAGCTTAACGATCTCGAGCGAAGTACCCGTGTTAATAATGCCGGATGTTTGCCCTGGTTTGAGTGTAAATAACGTCTGGATGACTTGCGGCGGAATATCGCGGTCGCTTTTGTCGATGAGCACGCCATAGTCGCCGCCGTTTACCGCCGTTGAAGAATCGTCCGAGGCTGTTCGTGCAAGATTTCCGAAGTCGGCACCCGCCTGAATTTGGTTGAGCACATTTTGTGCTCGCGTATGCGTGGCTGTATCTAATTTTGAGACAACTGCTTGTGCGAGCAATTGTTGTTTTAATTCGCGCTTGAAATCGTTAACAGACCAGCCCCAGAATTCGTTTAGAACATCCGCAAGCACTTGCTCGTTGCTGCCCAAACGGTTTTGGCTGCGCACGAGATCAATTTCGTTGTTCACTGCCGCGTCACTCACCGTGACATGGTGTTCACTGGCAAGTTGTTTTACATACGCATCGTTAATAACTTCCTGCAGCGCCTGCGTACGGAATGCCGCGAGCTGCCGTTTGCCCGATGCACTATTAAAGTCCACCTTCTCTTGTGTTTGGTAATAGTGCATGTAGTGGCGCAACTCGAACAAATAGCTCTCGTACGTTATGAAATGCGGGCCTGCCTTGGCAACCGGGAACGGGATAACACGCGTGACGTCATAAATAAACGTTGAAGTAGATTGAAATTTATAGAGCGCCAGCAAACTGTACGCGAAGAAGCTCACGACAGCCGCAACGAACAAAGACGACGATATGAACACCACGCGCCGTGTTGAGTGTTTTAAGGGATAGATATATTTGCGTGCGCTGGAGAGAACTTCCTCACGGTGCTCGGCGACGGTTTCATTGGTAATACGCGGCAGCGTCTGAATCGCCTGCTGCATCGACTCCTCTGGCCGGAGCTTGCGGCGCGGCCGTTTAGCGTTTGCCGTTTGGGCAACCGCTTTGGCACGAGCCGACAAAGCCTTGAGGTCAGGCTTCTTCAGCTTCTTCTTGGATGGTTTCCCGGGGATCTTTATTGCCATATGGATTTGCATTAACGCCACGCTCACGGAGGATTTCAAGCAATCGCTTCTGAATTGCCGCCGGGTGGTGAACATTGTGGATAATCAAATCCCCAACGAACGTTTGCATCATAATTGTACCAGAGCCGAGCATCGTTTGCATCAAACCGTCGATTTGGTAATTGACCATCTGGATTTGTGCCAATCCCATGTCAACGATGCTGCGGTGAAACAGCCCTTTCTGTGTCGTTTGAATAAGTCGCTGGTCGGTTACGATAAATACGCTGAAGTGCCAACTAATCCAAAACGGCAAAAAGGCGATCAGGCCGAGTACAAATCCTGCCAAGATGCTCACGTAAAATTGCCCAAGCGTCGCACCGTGCATCGTCCAGCCAAGACCGACCAACGCGCCAAGCAATAAGGCGAGCAAGCCTACGATCAGTCCCTTGCGCATTACCACCGGATGCTTACGAAAGACAAACAAAACTTCTTCATCGTCGAATTGGTCGGCAAAATATTTGTGCGCCATTGTACGGATTATTGTACCAGGAATTCTACGGAGTTGCTCGCTTTAGGCACGGAGACGAGCGTCAATTTGCATGAGTTCTTTAGCGGAGACAGCCAAAACGGTTTCGTTGCGTAACTTTGCCTCGGTGCCGTCGAACCACAGTGATGTCCATGCGCACAAACCGTTATGTTCTTCGGAAAACTCAAGGTCGGGTTCTTTGGCATGAAGCGCTACGACCGATATATCATCAGCCGTATAAAAATCCATATGGTCGAGACCAACGGCATCTGTTGAATTTGGACGACGTTGCATTAACTTGACTACTTTAATACCCGATGTGAGTTCATCACGCAAATAAAACGTGGCGATATAGCGTTCGTTGAGCCACACTTCGTGGATGTGTTCGGCGGCATCATGCCACAGGGCATAAAGCTTGTCATACTCAGCACGGTCCGTGACCTTCCAACCGATAGATGTTGGCCGCAGCGAATTAAAAAATACTGCGTCCTTACGGCCGGAACACAGTGCTTGCCATTTGCCTTGATATGCGTTAATTGCAGATTGTAACTCGTCGAACATACCCCTCCCCCTCAGTAAACAATTTTGGTGCCCCCACCACGATTCGAACGTGGAGCATCTCCTTAGGACGGAGTTATTTTATCCATTAAACTATGGGGGCACGCGCGGCCGAAGCCGCTTGCGTTATTGTACCGCTGGTTGGGTGAAATCTGCGTGGACGTTTTCGTACGCCACGAGTTCCTCGGGCTTGAACCAGTGCGCGATTTCTTTCTCTGCCTCGTCAACTTCCGCAGAAGCGTGGACAACGTTAGAAACGCTGCGGCCGGAAGCCGTGGCATGACCGTACGTCATGTGCGCGTAGTCGCCGCGGATCGTACCGGGCGCTGCGCTGCGAGGTTCGGTTGAGCCGACAAGCTTACGCACAATTTCGACAGCCTCGACACCTTCGAGCACCATCGCAATAACTGGACCGCGTTGCATTTCGGTCATCTGCGCTTCAAAAATTTGGTCGCCTTTGCGCGTCTTCAGCGTGCCGATGCCTTCGTAGTGCTGATAATAATGATCGTAATCCGGTTTGAGCATCTTTGCTGCGACAATTTTGAGGCCAACGCGTTCAAAGCGCGTCAACACTTCGCCCACAATGCCGCGCATCACGGCGTCTGGTTTGAAGATAACCAACGTTTTTTGCATGCAATTCCTTTTCTTAACTTTCTGTTACGCGCATATTGTAACAGATATAGCCGCACTTCTCCAGGGCGAGGCTTGTATCAAATGAACATTTTTTGGCATACAATAAGAACATGCTTTTTCGCAAGGCAAAGACCGACTTTTTGGAATACCTGGAGATCGAGCAAAACCGGTCGCAAAAGACGATCGTCAACTACGATCATTACTTGACGCGGCTTTCGGACTTTGCCGGCGACGACATCAAAGTGAGCGACATCACACCGGAACTCATCCGCAAGTGGCGGCTGTGGCTTAACCGCCTTGGCACAAATACCAGCGACGAGCTGCAGAAGACGACGCAAAACTATCATCTCATCGCCTTGCGCAGTTTCCTCAAATTTTGCGCCAAACGCGACATCATCGCCCTTCCCGCCGACAAAGTCGAGCTGGCGCACACGGTGCGTAGCCAAGTTACATTCCTCAACGAGCAAGAACTTATGCGGTTGTTTGTACAGCCCGACCTGAGTAAATTGGCGGGTCTGCGCGACCGCGCAATCCTCGAGCTACTTTTTAGTAGTGGCCTGCGCGTGTCGGAACTTGTGGGGCTCGACCGCGATCATATTAACTTAAAGCGTCGTGAATTTATGGTACGCGGCAAAGGTCAAAAAGACCGGCCGATCTTCATAAGCCCCGAAGCTGCGAAATGGATTGACCATTACTTGCAAAAGCGTGAGGACAATACTCGCCCGCTGTTTGTGCGTTACAGCGGCCGCAAGCAGGTTGACCTCAGCGGCAACTATCATCGCCTCACGGCGCGCAGCGTCCAACGTTTAGTTGCGCGATACGCGTTGTTGGCCGGCATCACCAAACACGTTTCGCCGCACACCTTACGGCATTCGTTTGCCACGGACCTCTTAATGAACGGCGCCGATTTGCGCAGCGTCCAGGCCATGCTCGGCCACAGCAACATCGCGACCACGCAAATTTATACGCACGTCACCGATCCACACCTCAAAAGTGTCCACGAAAAGTTCCACGGCAAATCAGTTGAGTAACGGACGTTCGAGCTTAAAGTTAGCGGTTACTGGCAAAGCTGATTACCCGAGCCATCCGCCGGCTTGGCGCTGTTACTGAAGTAGCTGTTCGTGGCAGAACCTGTAGTCGCGAATTCTTTGCAGATTGAAGTCCCGCTGCCAAGCGCGTAGTACGGCAATTCGCTTTGGCTGGTCGGCACATTTTGCGTGCCGTTGGTGGTCGTGTCTTGACTCGAGGTGGAAACGCGCACTTCGATGCGGCGTAACACATCCTGCGCTTTGCCTGTTGCATCAATGGCAATTTGTGCGCCAGAAAAGTTCACTTGTTTACTGCTCGTGTCCGTGCCGGTTACCTGTAATGAAACGTCGCGATACAACGAGCTAATGCGCGCGAAGTATTGGCTCGACGCCGGGGTTGCAAACGAGACGGTCAGGCTGCAGCTTGTGTTATTGCAATTGCCGCCAATAACGTCGGCCGTGTTGCTGCCGCCGGCCGCGAAGTTCACCGTTGGCGTGCCGCCGCTTTGTAATGGCACGACAAATGAAGTCATTGTTGCAGCCGAAAGGCTGTTTGCCGTGAGGCCGGAACCGCTCGTTGGCACAAGGTCAAACCGCAGGACACCATAGCCGCAGCCCGAACTCGTCCACGCCGACGACGTCGGGAGTTCTTTGGTCATGCCCGTTGGACAGCCGCCGATAGGCGTCGTGTCCGCTGTTTTGGTCTTCCATGTAAGCGTCAATGTGCTGAAGTCGAGGCCAGTCGTTGTGCTTAACGGCACGACGATCGGGTCGGTATTAACGTCGCCGTAATCGAGCGACGGCGGCGTTGGGTCAACCATCAAACAACTGTATGAAACGTTGGACGAACTAATCGTCGATGTTGGCAAATTGCTGTAAAACGCGGCGGCAGCCGGGTCGCTCGGCACTGCACAGCTTGTTTTAGCGTAAACGGTTGCGCCCGAACTCAGCGCGTTGTTGATTAGCTGTGTCGCATCATTAACACCCGACTCTGCCGCATAAAACGCCTGCGTGCTGAGCTGTTGGTCGAGCGTCTCGCGCTGGTTGCGGCGGGAAATTTGGGCAAACCCAAGCACGATCAAGCTCAGCACAATCATGAGTATCATTGTCACCAAAATCGAAACCATGCCTTGCTGGTTGCCGGCGAGCGAAACTCTTTGCGTGCGCGTGTTCTTCATGCTCATTTTATTCTACCCTTTTTAAGACGGTTGTGCTGATTTTTGAAACGGCACAAAATTGCGTACCAGCTTCGACGCCAAGGCAGTTCGGGCTCGTCGACGTTGGGCTGTCGAGCAGATCATCATCACCATACACAACCGTTACTTTGATCTGATAAAGGTTGCTGCCGAGACTCGTGACGCTGAACTGGCTGAGTCGCATGTTCGGCGAAACGAGTTCGCTGCAGTTCGTTGCCGTCGTGCATGAAACAGACGACGAGTTGATACTTGAACCGTCAGCGCCGGAGGTGCAGCCTGCCGCCGAATCTTGCAACAATGCGTGGTATGTCTGCACGCTCGTTGGGCTCGTCATTAATTCGCTGCCGAGGTAATACCGGAACCGCGTGTTGCCTACACAAAAGTCGTACGTTGTCCTTGGATTGCTGCCGTTGGTTGGCTGCACAGTGCCGCCATCGAACTGAATGGCTTGCGCAACGGTGCCGATGATAGTACGCGCTGTGTTCTGCGTGTTCGCTTCGGTCACACCCTTATAATAAGTGCGCGTAATTTGCAGCAAGCCGCTCGTGGCCAGAAGTAACACCACCGAAAAGACGGCCGTCGCAATCATCAACTCCACAATCGTGAAACCTGCTGCGCTGCGTTTTATGCTGAGCCGCCCGGTCATTGCTGGTCCAATCTGTACGACATTTGCACGGCGTCCTGGCCGTTACCAATCACGCTATCCCACGTCGCCTGGGCTGTAAAGGTGTAATAATTCAGGCCGCCTGCCGTTGTTTGCGTGCGTGTCACCCGCAATGCGTATTGCGGCTGGGTGCTCGAAGACGAAACCGGCGTGCCGGTAGTGTCGACAGTGCATGAACCGTTCGGTAACGACGCTGGCGTCGTGCTGCCACTAACCATGCAGAATGGCGGCAGGGTCGTAGCAAAAAGTGCTCCTGGATTGACCGCCGCGGCACTGCGCAGCTCTTCCAGCTGGGTTTCTATCAACTTCGTTGCGTTACTGTGCTCCTGCGCGTCGCGCGTGTCGAGCAAACTGTGGTTGGTGGTGACGTAGGCGCCGCCGAGGATCAAGCTCAAGATCGTAATAGAGATCAGTACTTCAACGATCGTGTCGCCGCGTTGCGAACGGCGTACTACAGCACGTTTACGGTTGGTGCGAAAACTCACGAACATGTCTTATTATCCTTTATTAACAGTGTGACGGACAACGTGCTATTATCGGAGCCGATGGTAATCAGGCCGGATTGGTTCGTCGTACCACTCACAAAACAAACTTGCGCACCGCCGCTTGGGTTAATCGGCGGTGAAGAACGTAAAGCGGTGTTGATTGCGTCGGACGACGCCGTAGACATTGAGCCATAAATGGGGATGAGATCAACGTTCTGCGCGCTTGATTGCGTGACATCGGCTGGCGCAAACGTGCTAACCAGTGCAATGCCGGAAATTTTGTTGCCACCTGATGTCGTGGCGTTTTGGTATGTCGAGAGGCCATTCTGCAGCTGGTTGAGTATCGAATCATCCGGCGCGCCCGGATCGAGCGTGCTCGGCGCAATAACAACGGGCATCGCCGCGCTCAAGCTCGTCACGTTGTTTCCGCCGCTATCTTGTTGGAGGCCAGCGATCGTGTATGTTTGGAATTGCTCAAGCGCCGAACTGGCGTTCACTCCAAAGCGCAAAACTTTGCCAACAAAAATACAACCCGTGTTGGTGCCCTGGCCCGATCCTGTGCCACTCGTAATGACCGGCCCATTGCTGCCGGCCGAACACGTAAAGTTATTTAGTCCGGGAAAGTAGCCGTTGGAAATGTCGCCAATCGTCTGCTGGACTTGCGATTGCACTTGGCGTATAGCTTGGTCAAACTCAGTCTGGTCCTGCTTGCCCGAAATGAGTGCCGTGGCGCTCAGAAATAGCACAGCGGTAATCGTTAGGACGATCAACACCTCCATAATCGTAAAGCCCTTTGAGGCAACGCGGCCAGCGCTCATACAGCCAGTATACCATAAGCGTTTACGCCGAGCTTTAAGCCAAAAGCCGCTCATACCACCCCACCATGCTTGAACCAAAAAGTTGTACGATAACCAGCGCCAAAATGAGGAACGGCCCAAACGGAACCTGCGCCCGGCGCCCAGCTTTGCCCGTCACAAGCTGCGGGATTGTAAATACCAAGCCAGCGAATGACGCGACAAACAGCAACAACACGCTGTGCATCGGGCCGCCCGCGAGTATGCCAAGCACGGCGCCGAGCTTTACGTCGCCGCCACCAATCCACGTCCCGTTTGAGAGCATAAATAAAAGATAGAACAACCCGCTAATAATAAGCATGCCGGCGGCGGCGCCCACCACGGCTGCCCAACCTTCGTGGTAATACGTCGCGAGCACCGCCACCTGCGCGACAGCCAAGGCAAGCAACGGAAACACAATACGGTCGGGCAATATAAACCACCGCGCATCATACAACGTCAACGCCACAAAACCAACGCCAAACACAAGCCACAGCCCGAACAAAAACGTGCCACTGCCGTGCAATGCAAACGGCCACCATATATAAGAAACAACAAAGAGCAGCGGCGTGAGCAATTCGGCAACCGGCGTGTCGTCGAACTTCTTATGGCAATACCGGCAACGGCCGCGCAGTGCGAGCCAACTCACAACCGGAATAAGGTCTTTTGGTGCGAGCGGATGATAGCAGTTTGGGCACATCGAGCGGCCGCGCGTCATGGACAAGCCGCGCAGGGTTTGCTTTTCTTTTGCCGTTAGTTCTGGGGCTTTATCTTTTGCCCGCTTTGCAGCGTGCTCCAAAATTTGTTCACGCTCGTGCACGCGCCAAACCAGTGCATTCACAAAACTGCCAAACAGCAGCCCAAGCACAACAAGCACAAGCACCGTCATGCACCCATAGTACCACACCAAGGCTTGCGCAAACGGCGTTTATCAGCCGCAAGAATTGTATGCGTTGGCGATAGATACGATGGTGCCCACCGCGCCGTACAAATCGCTTGCAAAACCCAAGCCATCGCCCACGACGGTTTCGGCTTCTTGACTATTAACGTAGGTGCTTGCGGCAGTGAGCGCGTCGCCGGCGTATGTCTGCGCCTGCGAGCCGGCGTCGTCACCAGGCAGCGAGAACGGCGACTCGCTTGCGGCGACCGAAAGCGCACCATTCAAACATGCCAATGCGTTACTCGCCGCGTTGCAAAAGTCTTCGTAGCCGTCGTCGCATTGGATGTTGTCATTACCGATTGCCGTACTGAAATTGGTCGCGGCAATGGTGGCTTGCGCGTCTGGTGTTGTGGAGTCGTCGCAATTAGGGACTTGAAACAAGTTAGTAGTGGAATAGTCGGAAGCATCGTGCACCCATGGCGCAACCGTCACCGTGTCACAAAACCATGTCGTTGTTCGAATCAGAGGCGAATGGCCCACTCGTGCTCCCCCAATCTGTGTACGCCGCGTCAACATTTGAGTGAATCGTAACGCATCTTACCGATCGATCGGTGCAAGTAAAATTAAACGGGCTCTTTCGAACCCGTTTAATTCATCCTAGGAAGTCAAGCTAAGATTGCTCACATTGGCCAGTGTAACCACCGCTTGTTTCAATCTCGTACAAGATTGCGGTCTGGCGAGCCGAACCCGCAGCTGCGCCGTTGCCACTACATACGTCGCCAGTGACGACTTCGATGTAGTCCTGGGTTGAAGAGCTGAGTGCAGCGACCGTACCCGACGTCGTGTTAAGGTACACCTTACCGTTGGTTGGGCTTGAGGTTACGCAACCACCGTTGTAGTAGCCCATCTTGGTGTCGTTCTGTGCCGTGCCAGTAGCGCCCCACGTAACCGTAGTGCTCGAACCACTACATGCCGTAGGAAGTGTACCGCTGTTGTTGCCGACATATTCACTCAAACCAGACAGGATAGCGCTTGCGTCATCCTTACGCTGCGTGTTTCGTGAGTTTCGTTGCAGAGCTGGCACCGCGAGGAAGACGATCAAGAGGATCAAACCTGCGATGGCCAACACGATCAGGACTTCGATGATGGTGAAGCCTTCTTCGCGTTTAGATTGTCTTAGTTTTTGTAGCATTGGAAATGCCCCCTTTTTACGATGCTATTGGTTACCAAAGAACTATACGCAAAGGTGCGGCAAAACACAAGCGTTTTCCGCACGATTTTCCACAGGTTACGTCTGTACGAAGGATTGGTTTGCAAGGCCGTAAATTGGCAGCAGAACGGCGGCGACGATCGTGAAAGCGGCGACGCCAAGCAGCACCATCAGCACCGGCTCAATAATCGTAGAAATTGATTTCACTTCGTCGTCCACTTCCTTCTCGTAATATTCGGCCGTTTTGGCCAGCATTTGCTCGAGCGAGCCGGATTGTTCGCCAATGTTAATCATGTTCGGCACGAGGTCCAAAAAGTTCGGGTCGCCCTTGAGTGACTCGCTCAAAGATTTGCCGCCCTTCACTTTCTCGCTAGCGCGTTTGATTGAGGCTTGGATGTGCACGTTGTTTACTGCCTCGCCGGTAATCTGCAGCATTTGGATGAGCGGCACACCGCTGGCAACAAGCGTCGTGCCCGTGCGCGAAAAGCGCGCCATGTACATCTTCATGAACAGGCCGCCAAACGGTGGGACCTTCATCTTCAATTCGTCAACGGCGCGACGGCCGGCAATGGTGTGCGCCCAACGCGTCGTAAAGATCGCGAGCAAAATAAGCACAATGGCTACGACCCACCAAAAATGGATGACGAAGTGCGAGATGTCGAGCAATATTTTAGTAATCAGCGGCAAGTTCGCGCCAGGCAGGCCGGCGTACAACGTCTGCACTTGCGGCAAAACTTTGACAATCATGAAGCCGAGCACGGCAACCATCACGAGCACAACGATGATCGGGTAAATCATGGCGCCGCGGATTTTGCTGATAAGGTCGGCGTCTTTTTCCTGCTGAAGCGCCAGACGTTCCAAAGCTTTATCGAGCGTGCCGGAAGCTTCGCCGGCCGAAACGAGGCTAATGTAGATTTGGTTGAACACCTGCGGATGTTTTGCCATCGAAGAAGCAAGCGTAGAGCCGGCCTCGACGTCGTTGATAATGCCGTTGATGACAATCTTGAGCGGCTTGCTCGCCGTTTGCTGCGCAACCGTACGCAGGCTTTGTACCAATGGCAATCCGGCGTTGATAAGCGTCGCGAGTTGGCGCGAGAACAGTACCTTGTCCTTTGCCTTAACGCGCTGTGTAAGGCTGGCGAGCAGACCTGTCGCGGCTTTGTCGGCGAGCTTGATGTCGATAGGAACCAGGCCTTCTTTGCGAATCAGCGTTGCCGCCGACTGTTCGTTGTCGGCCTGCACTTCGGCCTTAATTGTTTGGCCGGTGCCCGGGTCGCGTGCAGTATAGCGAAAGCTGAGCATCTTAGCTCCTCATGAGCCTGTCTAATTCGTCGACGTCAACGGCGTAGTTGCGAGCTTCGTCGTAACTAATCGTACCGTTGTGCACAAGATTGACGAGTGTTTTATCCATAGATTGCATGCCGAACTCGGCGCCGGTTTGGATGACCGCCTCAAGCTGATGCGTTTTGCCCTCGCGGATAATATTGCGCACGGCCGGCGTGGCAATGAGGATTTCGGCCGCAGCCATGCGGCCGCCGCCGATTGCCGGAATCAAACGCTGCGAGCAAATCGCCATCAAAATGTTTGAGAGCTGCGAACGGATTTGCGGCTGCTGGTGCGGCGGGAAGACGTCGATCATGCGGTCGATACTCTGCGCAGCGGAGTTGGTGTGCAGCGTCGCGAACACCAAGTGCCCGGTCTCGGCAATGGTAATAGCGCTCGCAATTGTCTCGAGGTCACGCATCTCACCAATGAGCACAACGTCTGGGTCTTCACGCAATGCCGAGCGAAGTGCGGCCGAAAACGAGTACGTATCGTAGTGGACTTCACGCTGCACCACGACCGATTTCTTAGACTTGTGCGTGTACTCAATCGGATCTTCGATGGTAATAATATGGTCGGCGCGGTCTTGGTTAATCTTGTGGATCATTGCCGCAAGCGTCGTAGACTTCCCTGAGCCGGTCGGGCCTGTAACAAGCACCAAGCCGCGCGGATAATTCACAAACTTGTTCACTACCGGCGGCAAGCCGAGCTGTTCGATTGTTAGAATTTCGTTTGGAATAAGGCGCAGTGCTGCAGCCAAGTTCCCTCGCTCGTGAAAAGCGTTCACACGGAACCGCCCAAGGTCGCCGAAGGCAAAGCTGAAGTCGAACTCTTTGTCCTTGAGCAATATCTGCTTTTGGTCTTCGTCGAGGATCGCGAACACCAACGTTTCAACGCCTTCGTCGCTCAGCACCTCGGCGCCGGGAATCGCAATGAGTTTGCCGTCCACGCGTAGCATTGGTGGCAAACCAACCTGCAAGTGCAAGTCAGAAGCCTTACGTTTGACGACTTCTTCGAGTAGTATTTCGATCCTTGGCCCGTTGCCGTTCATGTGTTCCACCTACCTTAGGTTCATTATATTACGCGCTGTCGCTGCTGGCCACCCGGTTGATTTCGGTGATGGTCGTCCGCCCCGCAAGTGCTTTGAGGTACCCGTCCTCGCGCATCGTAACCATTCCTTGGGCGATTGCTACCTTTTGGATTTCGGCCGCGGTTGCGCGTTTGAGGATAAGATCCTGGATTTCATCGGTGATGTTAAACACCTCGTAAATCCCCATCCGCCCTTTGTACCCGCCGGGCGCGGCTGGGCTGTCTTTGCCCTTGCTCAAAGTATAAGCGCTTTGGGTGGCAAGTGGCAAGGTTTCGTAGCCAAGATCTTCGGCAAACTTAGCGACGTCTTCCTTTTTCCTCGGCAAAAGGTGGCCGATGGTTTTGATGATGGCTTCGGTTTCAACTTTATCGGACTGATAGGATTCAGCGCCTTCGCCGAGGCGGCGCACCAGGCGCTGGCCAATCACCGTACGCACGGTGCTGGCGATGAGGAACGGCTCGATGTCCATATCCAAAAGGCGCGGCAAAATGCCGGCCGCGGAGTTGGTGTGCAGCGTACTAAACACCAGGTGGCCGGTCAACGCCGCCTGCACCGCCAGCTCGGCCGTTTCTTTGTCGCGGATTTCTCCGACCATCACGACGTCCGGGTCTTGGCGAAGGATTGAGCGTAAGCCGCTGGCGAACGTCAGGCCGACGTCGGCATTAACCTGAATCTGGTTAATGCCCTCCATTTTGTATTCAACTGGGTCCTCGAGCGTGACAATTTTGATAGCGTCACTTTTGATCTCTTGTAGCAAAGCGTACAACGACGTTGACTTACCTGAACCCGTCGGGCCAGAGGTAAGAATCATGCCGCTCGTGCCTTTGATGCCTTCGCGGATCGAACGCAGCGCGCGGCCTGCATACCCCATGTCTTCAAGTTTGAGGCTCGTGGCCGTCTTGTCGAGCAAACGGATGACGACTTGCTCACCCCAAATTACAGGCGAAATCGCAATACGGAGGTCGATCGGCCGGCCGGCGACAACAATGCTAAACTCACCGTCTTGCGGAATACGGTGCTCGTCGATTTTGAGGTTCGCGAGGATCTTAATGCGTGAGACGAGCGGCGGCTCGGTGCTCTTTGGCAACCTCAGGATTTCACGCAGAATACCGTCGATGCGGCAACGAATCTTCAACGAATCTTCAAGCGGCTCGATGTGCACGTCGCTTGCGCCATTCTTCGCGGCAAATTCCAGAATCGTTGAAAGCGCCTTACTGATTGGCGAGTCCTGTACAATCGTCTTAATGTTACTGCCCTTGCCGCCATCCACAATCGTAGGCGACTTGCCGTCAGCGGCAGCTGGAGCGGCAGGAACGCCGCCGATGTTGCTCATCTCGCCGACAACTTGCTGCGAAATGTTTGTCTGGTATTGGTGCAGCACTTGGCGAATCCCCGACTCGCTCGCGGCGTAAACCTTCAGCGGACGGCCAATTTTGTTGCTCAAAAAGTCCACGGCCTGCACGTTGTTGGCGTCGAGCATTGCCACAACCAAACGGTTCTGCATCTCGCCAAGCGGCACGGCCATGTAGCGCTCTGCGATGTCTTGAGGCAGCAATTCTAGTACACTCGCGTCAACGCGCGCGCTTGTAAGGTTCACGTACGGAATCTTTGAGACTTTGGCAATGGCTCGCGTCAAAACTTCATCAGGCACTTTTCCTTCGCCAGCGATTACACTCAAAAGCGGCAAACTGTCCTTCGTTGCCTTGTCTTGTAGCTCTGCCATGCGTTCTTTGGTAAGAACACCGCTGGCAACTAGCTCGTCTTCGACTTGCTTTTGGGCATCAGCAGAAAGGACACTCATTCCGAGCCTGCCTTTCTATTGCGATGATCCATTGAAGACGTTGCCGTTATTGGTGCCGCCGATTTGAATCAATTGCGTTGGGTCGATGGAATTAACGTTGAAGTACTTATTATCCGGCGTATCAAAGGTCGTTGAAATAACCGGCACGACCTGCGCGGTTTGCTGACGCTTTTGAGTGCCGCCAAACAAAGCGTGCGAGACGACAAACGATAGGATGGCGCTCATAACTGCAATCATGACTACCAGTGTTACATCTTTTTGCTTCATTGTACAACCTTATTCGTAATATTGAGCGTTACGCCTGGCTGGTAAAATGTTTGCGCACTTACCGTTGCCGTCATGGAACCCTCGGTGCCGGCAAGCTGAATCGTTTGGACTTGGAACGGACGGATTGAGCTTTCAAACGAGGCGATCATGCTTTGGATGGATTGATACGAACCGCTGACCTCGAACTGAAACGGCATGGGAATCGGTGCCGAGGAGCCGTTGGAAGCGCTCTGCTGTGAAAGCTCTTCGTCGGTACCCGTAATGCTGAGAATCTGTAAATTATCGCTCGTGAGTAGCTTCTCAAGAGTGGTTGCAAGTGCTGGAAAATCGTACTGGCTGGGCAGTGCGTCGAGTACAAGTTGCGCGTTGTCGCCACCCTTCGCGCCGCTACCGTCTGAGTTGCCGCCGATGAGATTTGTCTGCGGGCTTACGAACGTTTTGTAGGAATTCACCAGGCTGTCGCGGGCGCTGAGGTCGCTCACAAGCTGGTTCTTTGCCGTGCGTTTGGCAGAGATAACACGGTTCTGATATAACATTTGACTAAAGAGCGTGTTGCTCGCCACGAGTGAGAACACAACGAGAAACGCCGCAACACCGGTCGCCGTAACCATCGTTCGGTTGGCCTTGGTAATGAGTGATCGTTTGGTGAGTGAAGCTACGCGTGCCATTATTGGTTCCCCGTATTCGTAGTATTGAAAAGCGCTGGCAAGCCGAGCACCGAACGTGTAGTGATTTTGTTCGGCACTGTCAGTACGACGTTGCTCGTTTCGCTGAAGATGGTCGGCGCAAAGCTAAGGTTGATCGTATACGTCGCGCTATTAGTGCTGCGAGAAAACGATGACAGTACAACGTTCGTGAAAGCATTCTGTTGCGTACTGCTGGACGACGTACCATAGGTTGCAAATTTCAAGGTGTCGACAAATGTATTAACATCATCGATCGTCTTTGCCGATCCGGTAATCGTCATAGTTTGCTGCGTGTAGTCGACGTTAAGCGTTGCGAT
This sequence comes from Saccharimonadales bacterium (SeqCode), assembly GCA_036568905.1. Lineage (GTDB taxonomy): Bacteria > Patescibacteriota > Saccharimonadia > Saccharimonadales > UBA4665 > DATCRQ01. Next base: position 740,504 of record DATCRQ010000001.1, read on the forward strand.
GGTTGCTGTCGCCGGTGTAATCTGCTGCAAGTAGCCAAAGAGACGCGAGACAACCGGCTTTTGATTGTGCAACGTCTCAAGCGCGCCGAGCTGGTTCTGCACGGTGAGAATCTTGTTCAACGACTGCGTACTTTGCAGCTGCGAGCTATCGGTCGTGATGTCGGCGTTCAAATCGCTCATCGATTTCTTTTGCCATACATCAACGACAACGATGAGGATAACAAAAAGCGTTACCGCCGCGATGCTGGCGATGGTCGAGACAGAAACGACCAGGTGCTTCTGGCGTTCCGCCTTGATGTAGTCGAGCTTGACGTCGGGAAGAAGGTTGAATTGGATCATGCCGTGCGCTCCGCAAGGCCGGCGGCCACACCAAAGTGGTTTGAAACAGTCAGCAGCTCGTTCTGACGTTCGGTCGGGAACGAGACATTGCGCCATGCGTTGCCAATCTCAACCTCAACGCCGAACTTGTTCGCCAAATATAGCGGGAATTCCGGCAACGCCGAAGCGCCGCCCGTGACAATCATGCGGCCAACGGCAACGCCGGCGTAACGCGTCTGGAAGAATTTGATGGACTTGTCGATTTCGGTCGTCAACAATTCAACGGTGCCGATAATCGCTTCGTAAATCCTGCCTTCGAGCTTCGTCTTGTCGAGGCCGAATTTGAAGACGAACTGCCTTGCCTGCTTGTCGTCGATGTTGAGGTTCTGTGCGGCCGCGCGCAAAATTGCCTCGGCACCCGTGGGAATCGAGCGTGTCAAACGGGGCGCGCCGTTCATAACGACGACGAGATCGGTGCTTTTGCTGCCGATATCAAGCACCAATTGCGGCGCCGTAACCGTCGGCGGCACGAGTGCTCTTGCCAAAGCCAGGTTATCCGGCTCAAAGGCAATAACTTCCAGGCCAATCGACTCTAGTAAGTCCAGCCGCTCTTCCACGAATGCGTTTTCCACGCTCGAAAGCAACACCTCGACTTTTGTCTTGTCCTTTGGCGAGTCGCCGATGACCGCCCAGTCGATCTTAGACTTATCGAGCGGTGTTGGGATGAGCGAGTCGGCTTGGTACTTGATCGCCTTGGCAAGTTCCGCAGGCGGTAAGCGGTCAAAATCTACGACAGCCGTAAAAACGCGGCCCGAAGGCACGCCAACGGCGACGTTACGCGTACTGAGGTGTGCTTGCTCGACAAGTTGCTTGATCACCTGCGCCAAACGGTCTTGGTCGGTGCGCGAGTCGCTCAGCACCATCTTACTGTCCACCGGCACGTAGGCGTACTTCACGAGCGGCTTGGGCGCACTGTTGCCACGCAGTTCCACAAGGCGGACGGCGGTCGTCCCTATGTCTAGACCGAAAAACGATGATATCCCACTAAGAAAACTCATAATTGACCTTATTATACATAAGCGTGATGAAAAGTTGCAAGCTCAGAACGCGTAATCTTACAAAATGGGCGGCAAACTTTCGATGTAGTCGTAGCTGCCGGGCGTCAACGTGCCGCTCGACGTTGAAGTCGTAGCCGTCGAAGGGATCCAAAATGCCGGGCTGCCGTTGATGGATTCGGCTGCGCTGTTGGAAGTTGCCGTATCGCCCGTCGAACTGCTGTTAACCGTACCTGCCGTGCGCAAAAGCTGTACCGTATTTGCCAGTAACGAGCCGTTGACCGTCAACTTATTATTGCAAGTCGAATAATACGTCGAACTGCTGGTGTCTGCCGGCGCGCCGGCGCCCGTCGCACAGGTGTAAATCGTGCCGCCGCTGGCGCCGTTTGGCTGCGCGATATACAGACCGTCGAGCTGCGTGACGCCGCTGGCGATGTAGATATTGCCTCTGGCGATGATCTCGAGCAATGGCATAGTCTTAACGCTCCAGCTGCCGGCGTATGTAATATTGCCGCTGATATACACGTCGCCGTTTACATAGACCTGTATGCGGCTATTAGGATTAACATTGCCGGCCGTAAATGTTAGGCCGGCACTCGAAGTGTACGCCGTACTGCCGGTGAGCGAACTTACGTTGACCGTGCCACTCAAGCCGGATGTGCCCGACGAAGGCACCGAATCATAGTAGTCCGGCATGCACGGCCACGATCCAAGCGAGCCGCCAAAAATGCTTGAGCCGCTGGCAGTCGTATTGGCGAACGCGAGGCTCGAAGGCGCACCGGCCCCTGCTCCGTTTTGGTTAGTTGCGAAATTCGTTATGGCGTTCAGGGCATAGGCCGCATATTGCGCGCCCGCGCCCGGGTAACCGGCGCCGAGTGTGTTCCAGCTTAGAATCTGTGCGTTTGTATCGTCGGTACATGCGCCAGTGCTGGACGCAAATGCCGTGCCCGCCGAGACATCGCCGCCAAATACTTTGACATACGGCTTTGACGCGACATATATGCACGACTCGACCGTTTGTGAGCCGCCGCTTGCAGAACTCGGGTTGACGGTGAGCGTGCGGCAATACGTTTTGCCGTCGGCCGCCGTTAGCGTATCGCTGTTGTTAGTCACGACCTGATGTTGCGTTGGGCTTGCAGCAAATGTTTGCGGGCACGTGGTCGCTGGCGTGCCGGAGCCCGTAAGCGTCTCGGGCGTACCCGGCTGTTGGTGATAACCGCTAAACGTTTGGCTCGCAGCGGTACACGCAGTCGAGGTGGTGTCGTCGCTCCCGGAGTTATTATCAATGTAGTAATTGAACGTAATCGTATCGCCCGCCTGCGCAACGCTGCCCGCCGACGACGTTGAACCGTTAATACTCACCTGGATATTCGGCGTGAGCGAATAGTTCCCCGACGGCACGCCATTACCCGGCTGCGTGTCCGGCCAGGCCGGGCCGCCAATCGGGTTACCACATTCGCGGCGAATCGTGTATGTAACGCCGCTCGGGTTCTGCGCTGTCTTCGGGCCTTGGAATACGATTGGGTGCGTCGTCTCTGTCTCGCCCGGAGCAAGCGCGTACCATGCGAAGTTCTCCGAGTCCGCGCTGCCCGACGGCGCTGCGCCCGGAGTTGGCTGGCAAACGCTGCTCGACGTCCCTGGCGGGCAGGCGTGCATAGTGTTTACGGTGCCGGAGCCAAGCGTTGTCGATGTCGTGGTCGAACCCCAATTGATTGAATAATTGCTGTTGAGGCCCGAGCCATAGTAATCAATAATCGTCGTCCATCCCTTATAGCCGTTTGCAGCTGTGGGATAGAAATTCTGCTTAGCGTACGCGATCATATTCGTCGCATTGCCGAAGTCACCAGTGCCGCCGCCAACATGGCCAAGCATCGTTGCTATAATAAACGCCGCGCCTTCTTTGTTGTAGTTATAACTGTAATCTGTCGGGCTGCTCATGCCGAGCAAGCCGTACATAAACGACTCCAGCGTTGCCGCCGAATTCACCGTAAACGGAATAGCGTACTGCGACGCACTATAAATCACCGGGCCGCCGTTAATGCCGTCTGTAGACGTCCAAAACATTGTGTCGTTAAACGCATAGCCGTGGCAGCCGGTCGTGTTCAAAATCGTGCCCACCGGCGTACAACGCTCAGACTGCGGGACCACGGCACTCGCCTGCTGTGAGGTCGCGACGAACGTCATAATAATAACGAGCGTTGAAAGCAAATACGGCAGGCGCTTCAGCTTGTGCATCAGAACGACACCTCCTGCCCGTTTTGAATTGCCGTAATATCGTCTTGGTACTGCAATTCCTGGTCGCTGGCCAGCGGCATTTCGCTGTGCTGCAAAAGCGTGACGAGCTGCTTGAGAATCGGCAGCAGCGCCGATTTGTTCCCCAGCCGCGACTGCACCGTCAGCTCGCCCTGCAGCGCACCGATTTGCAATGCGCTGTCAACTTTCACCGCCGTTCGGTAGTCGTTCAAGGCCTGTTGCAGTTTGCCCAAGTTCGTATACGACGTCGCGCGGTCGAGGTACACTTGCCCGAGATCCGTCGAACTCAGCGTATATTTCTTTGCGTTTTGGCCGGCAATAAGCTGTGTCGCAAGACTGATTGTCGTATTGTCGCCATTCTGTGCGAGTGTCGATTGCGAAAGCTCGGCGAACAATGACTTTTGCGCGGCCTCGTTCTGTTTCTTCACGTTACGGTCGTGTTCGACGTGTGCGTACACAACACCGCCCACAATAATCAGCACGACAACAAGCACAGCCAGAGCAAAGCGCCAAGTCTGCCACCAGCGCCGGGGTCTAAACGCGCCCTGCACGACGTTCGGTTCCATGCCATCATAGTAAAGCATAAACGTCATTCTGTTAAGCACGAGGTTGCTTCCCGTTGCTTTAGACTTAGATTGAGATCTGTTATAATAGTTCGTATGAGTTCACTCTCCATTGGCATCGTGGGCTTGCCGAACGTCGGCAAGTCGACACTTTTTAATGCGTTGACCGGCAGCAATATTCTTGCCGCGAATTATCCGTTTGCGACGATTGAGCCGAACACGGCGTTGGCAGCGATTCCCGATGAGCGTTTGCAAAAACTCGCCGACCTTTATAAGACGGACAAAATCGTGCCTGCGACCGTAACCTTCGTAGATATCGCCGGCCTCGTTGCCGGTGCGAGCAACGGCGAAGGCCTCGGCAACCAGTTCCTCGCCCACATTCGCAGCACCAACGCCATCGTGCAAGTCGTGCGCGCCTTCAAGGATGACAACGTCGTGCACGTGGACAACGACGTCGATCCAAAAAAGGACATCGACGTCATCAATACCGAGCTTGTCCTCGCCGATCTGCAAACCGTGCAAAAACGTTTGCCCAAGTTTGAAAAAGAAGCCCGAGCCAACCCGAAGTTGAAGCCCGAACTTGAAACGCTACAACGCGTTGCGCAAATTTTGGATAACGGCGAGCCGCTTTCGGCGCACGACGACCTCGAGCTTGAGCACCTCGCAGATTTGCATTTGCTCACGGCAAAACCAGTGCTGTACGTTTTTAACCTCGACGAAGACGGCTTGCAAGACGAGGCGCGGCAACAAAGCTTACAGAAACTCGTTGCGCCCGCAAAAGCGCTCTTTGTCTGTGCCAAACTTGAAGAAGAGTTGGAAGGGTTAGACAAAACCGACCGCAAAGAATTGCTCGAAAGCTACGGCCAAAAAGAATCCGGCCTTGAGCAACTTACCCGCGCAGCCTACGAATTACTCGGCCTGCAAAGTTACCTCACGGCCGGCGAAAAAGAAGTCCGTGCCTGGACGATCAAACAAGGTGCCACCGCGCCGCAAGCTGCCGGCGCCATTCACACAGACTTTGAGCGCGGCTTCATCGCGGCACAAATCGTAAAGTACGACGATTTGCTCACGGCGGGTTCCGAGGCCGCCGCCAAAGCCGCCGGCAAAATCGCGACCGTTGGCAAAGACTACGTCATGCATCCGGACGACGTCGTCGAATTTCGCTTCAACGTGAGCAAATAAAATAATGATTGTTTGCCGTCTGAACACATGAGTTTCCTCGCGGTACGAGCGTAAAGCTCAAGCATTGAACTCACATCGTGTTCAAACGAAACGCTTTTTGCTGTGGAGATTTTGCTGTTAATAGAACTTTGGGACGCGGCGCCTGCGAAGCATGAGCGGGCCGTTCGCGTACGGGTTCATCGGCAACATTTGCTGCATCGGGTTTCCCGACGGCTGCGTTGCCAAGCCGCCAATGGCCGTGACCGTTGCCTGTTGCATTGCCGGTTGCTGGAATTGCCGTGCCATATATTGGCGCCGGATTTCCATGATTTGCGTTTGAGTATAGTTGAGCACCTCACGTAAGTGGTACATACTCCAGCTGTTAAAGACGAGTTTGCGGCTCGGCGTGATGATGTTTATTGTCGCGTCAAGTAGGTTGCGGTTGTAATCTATTTCGGCGATCATGTCGTAACGGATGTCTTCAACTGAGAGGAACATCGGCTTATGATCTATCAGCAGCAGACGGTTGTCGGTTGCGCAAAGCATTGCGAACCCGTTTTCGTAGCGCCCGTTGGCGCAGTGCGCGACCGTCTCGCTGGGCATCAAAATGTTGCGAAGTTCCTTCACTTCCGAACGACCCCAGAATTGAAAATTACAGCCCACCTGTTTGAGTTGACGCTCAAGCTGGTCGTGGCTCACCATATATCCCCCCTTTTCTCCAACTGTTTGCGGTTGGTTACTTGTAGCATAGATGAGTCGGGAAGTTCTGTCGGTTACTTTGGTCACTTGGCGTGGGAGATTTTCGTCACACTTGCCCTTTTCGCCTGAGGTATGCGATAATAGACGTATGTTGACGGCACCGAGCCAAATGCGAGCGCTCGTCAACTTGTTCCAGCAAGGAACAAAGCTGACGTACGACAAAGGCGAATTCATCATTCGACCCGGCGGTTCTCCGGCGGGCGTTTTTTATATCGTAAGCGGTTTGGCAAAAGCTTACGACATAACGAAATACGGCGATGAAAACCTCCTGACCATCCGCAAACGCGGCGAAATTCTCGGCCTTACGTGGGCCATTACCGGAGAAAATCGCCATATTATTTACACCGCCCTCGCACCGACGACCGTTATGCAGGTGAGCCGTGAGCAATTCATCAACTTCCTGCGCACCAATCCCAAAACGGCCCTGCCGCTGCTCGACATGCTCACCGACATGTACCGTTTGCATTCTGAGCACATCTTGAGCCTTGAGTACCGCACCGTTCGCGAACGACTCGTTTCATTCCTGCTGAGCACCGCGCGGCGTTTTGGCCATAAGACCGAACTAGGCATTCGCCTCGACGTTCCTCTGCGGCATCAAGACATTGCCAGCTCCATCAGCGCAACGCGCGAGACAACCGGCCGTGAGCTTTCAAGCCTCGAACGTCTTGGGTTACTCGAGTCCGAGCAAAGTTACATCACGATCAAAGATATGGACAAACTGCGGTCGTACTTGGAATAATTTCTAAGCGTTAAAGCATTCGCTCAACGATTGCATCAAGATTCTTGAAGACTTCGTCCTGCGGGCGCGAAGCATTGAGGCGAAAATCCGCAGTCTCCACCAGTACCGATGTTTCGAGGCGAAGCCCGGGGCCGATTCGCACCTGCTCTTCGTCATGCTCGTTCTGTACAAAAGCATTGAAGTCACCGGGATATTTAGCCGCATCAGCGATACCCTGTGTACGCGCAAAGCGAATCTCTGCCGGGCAATCAAAGCCAATCGTCTTAGCGCCGGCCGCCTGCAACACCGTACGATAGCGTCGTGACCGCAGACCGTCAATTATCAAATGCTCGGCGCGTGAATCGAGCGCTCGGTTTGGCAAATACTCTACCCCTTGCTCGGCAACGATTGCCTTATGCGCCGCCGCAAAGTCGGTACGATTTTTGAGCGGCAAATTGTGCGCCTCGGCATATTCGCGGATCGCCGTGCTGAACGTAAACATTTCAAAGCCGTACTTCTCGCAAAGATGGCGCGCCGCTGAGGATTTCCCGCTGCCTGCCGCGCCGACTAAAGTAATAATCACCTTGCTCATCGCCAGTTCGCCACGATTTCCTGAATCGTTTTGAGTACCGCTTCGTGCGACGGCACGCTGTTGTCGTCATAATAATGGTCGGTCGAAATATAATCTTCAACGACGTTCAAACAGTAAATCTCATCAGCTAGGATATGCATACGATCCACGGCCGGCACGTTGGCAAACGGCACGGCCACGACGAGGCGTTTGATTTGGATTGTCTTGAGGAAGGCGGCGGCGATATCCAACGAGAATCCGCCGTTCATGCCGTCGGACACGACAATCACCGTATGATCTCTCACTAAATCTTTGCGGATAAGGCCACCGCGGCCAACAAGGCTATGCAGGTTGTGTAATTTTTGCATACGCTCTTCTTCGACGACGCCGTGATATTCGGAAAGCATTTCGTCGATCTCGCCCTGCGAATAGTAATCGTTGTATGTCAGCGAACCATCTTGGCTTAGGCCGGCGAGCGGAATTGGCTCGCGCGGCAAATCAATGGAATCCGTCAAAAGCATCATCATGACGCAATGCAATTCCATGGCAATCTGCGCACCGACCACCACGCCGCCATCAGTCAAACAAACCACTGCGCATGGCGTGCCGCGATACTTTCTAATCAGTTCCTTCGCCAGCTGTTGGCCCGCCTCAGCCCGGCTTTTGAAATACATAATTGCAGTTTAGCATAGGAGATGAGTCGCTACCATAAGCGTAGCACGGTACGTTTGGCACGCACGCCACAACGGCTACGCTACGCGCGTTACGGCTTAGCGACGCGAAGCTTATAGAAACGTTCCAGATTCCCTTTGGCGCCCGCGACGTCCGAGTCGGACTTGTCGAGCGTTGCAAAGCGCGGCTGCGCCCACACCTCAAAATCCTTCAGAATTTCCCGCCGTATACGGTCGTTCTTGATCACTCCTTTATGCTTTAGGTTTGAAGACGCCGCCTCGAACTGCGGCTTAACCATTGCAATGATTTGCGTTTGCGGCCCGCTCAGCGTTGCGACGTGCGGCAGAATTTCGCGCAAGCTAATGAAGCTGACGTCTATGACCACGATGTCCGGCGTCGAAGACAACTGTTGCATGTCGCGAATATCCGTCTGTTCGTGCAACTCAATCTTTGCGTGGCCACGCAAAGACGGGTGCAGTTGCTCTTTACCAACTTCGACATCAATCACCTTACTTGCGCCGTGCTGCAAGGCAAAATCCGTGAAGCCGCCAGTCGAGCTGCCGACATCTAAAACTACCTTGCCTCGAAAATCAAGCTTGAATTTTTGGGCAACCGAAGCTAACTTTAATCCGGCGCGCGAAACGTACTGCTCCTCTGCGCGGAGTTCTACGCGCGCGTCATCACGAACGGCAGCGCCGGCCTTCGTGATTGCTTTGCCTTCAACAAAAACTTTGCCGAGGCGAATCCAGCTCTCGGCCTGGCTGCGCGTGCTTACGAGCCCGCGCGCCACAAGCGCCTGATCCAATCGCTGCTTTTCGTGCATACTTTTAGTGTACGGATTTCTCTCAGCCGCGCAAATTGCGGGGCGAAGTGAAGAACTTATTCCTTCACGCGCTCGCGGTACGCACCGGTCGATGTGTCGACGGAAATAATGTCGCCGGTTTTTACGAAGGCCGGCACTTTTACAACGGCGCCGGTTTCAGTCGTCGCGTCCTTCAGTACCGAGCTGGTCGTGTCACCTTTGACCACGTTTTCGGTGTACGTTACAAGTAACGGCACGTTCTTTGGCAACTCGACGTTAATCGGGCGGCCGTCAAAGAACTGCAGCTGGATGATGTCACCTTCTTTGAGGTATTTCGAGCCGTCGCCAACGAGCTCGGCCGAGACTTCGAATTGCTCGAAGCTCTCGCCGTTCATAAAGAAGAACGTCACGCCGTCGTTGTAGAGGTATTGGACGTTCTCGTTGGTCACATCGGCACTGTCGATTTGTTCGTTGCCCTTAAAAGTTTTCTCCAGCACTTTGCCGTCGAGCAAACTTTTAATGCGCACGTTGACGATCGAGCCGCCGCGGCCCATTACCTTTTGGCCGTACTCAACGACACGATATGGCACGCCGTCGAGTTGAAAGATCGTTCCTTTTTTGAGGTTAGTAATACTCAAAGCCATCTTGAAACTCCAGGTTACGTTAGTTGTTCGCGACGAACGGCATCAACGCAATGTGGCGTGCACGCTTGATAGCGACCGCCAAGTGGCGTTGCTGGCTCTCGGTGAGGCCGGTTTTCTTGCGCGTTTCAATTTGGCCGTAAACGTTGACATAACGTTGGAGGGTCTTGAAGTCTTTGTAGTCGAAAAAGGCTACGTCGGTTCGTGGTTTAAAAATCTTTGCCATTGGTAAAGTCCTTTCTTGGAGCGGGTGCCGGCCGCGGAATATGTTTCCCTTGGCACAGTCCTGTGCTCCAAATGTGTTTGAATAACACATTTGTCGTGCGGGGTGTGCCGCAGAAAATATATTCCGCGTCCCGCAACCGTTGTTTAAAATTCTAAATTAAAACGGAATGTCGTCGAGGTTAATCGGCTCGTCACCGATGTCGTCAACGACAACGTCATCCTTCTTTGAGGAAGAACTTGGGGTGCTGCTTGAGCTGCCGGCGTTTGAAGAACCGCCGCCGAAGCTGCCGCCACCCTGGCCACCTTGCCCGCCGCCAACGAAGTTAAAGTCTTCGATGATGACCTCGACCTTGCTGTGCTTTTGGCCGTCCTTTTCCCAGCTGCGCTGTTCCAAACGACCGCTTACGAGTACCGGCCGGCCCTTTTGCAAGTACTGTGCCATGACTTCGCCGGTTTTACCCCAGGCGACACAGTCAATGTAGCTGACGCTTTCTTGGTTGGAGCCGTCAGCGCCGCGCCAGGTGCGGTTTACGGCGAGGCCGAAGCTCGTCACCGATTGTCCGTTTGGCGTCGTGCGCGTCTCTGGATCGCGCGTCAAGTTGCCCATCAGGATAACTTTGTTAAACCCTTTTGCCATTACATCCCCCTCACTTTGTGAGCTAAACTATCGTTTGTCGCGTTCAGTTGCTTCGGCTTCAGCCGGTTCGCCGCGCTCGGCAGCTTTCTTAGCCTTGTCGGCTTTTTCGGCTTCGGCTTTGGCGATCTTTTTGAGGTCCGGCTTCGTAATCAAGAAGCGCAGGACTTCGTCGGTGATGTTGAGCGTGCTCTCAACTTTGCGCACGTTCTCGCCCGGCAATTCAACGGTGTAAAAAACGTACACGGCTGATTCGCTCTTTTTGATCGGGTACGCCAGCTTACGCTTGCCCCAGTTGTCGTTGCTCACGACTTTGCCGCCGTTGTCGGCGAAGATTTTTTCGACGCGGCTGGTTGCCTTTTCCAGATCGATTTCGAGGTCTGGGTGGTAAAGCACCGCGATTTCGTATTGACTCATCAATACTCCTTCCTTTGGTCTCGGCCCGATCGCCCTAGCGGCATCGAGCTGAATGAGTTAATAACAGATGTAATTATACACTCTGCGGTCTATTTCCGCAACAAAGATAATTGCAAAAATGCGAATAATAGTGTTAAATCTTCCAGTTATAAACGTTGGAGAACTACATGGCGCAAACAGCACAAGAGCACCCGAAGTGTACATACCGCATATTGCAAGAACACGCAGCGGGCGGTGCGGAGCCGGAGGATAAGAGAGAGGCTGATATGATTGCCGACATCGACGAGCGCCCGCACCAAATCGCATGCAATGTAGGCGATTGTATGCTGGCGGGCTTTGACATGCAGGCCGTGATGAAGCCAAACGGTGAAACCACCGAACGCCTTGCTGTAATTGCAGACGCTGCATTGCCCGAGTGCGGTTTTGGTGAAGCGGCAGTCCAAACGGTTGCCGACCGTATCGCGTTTGGAGATATGACCGAAAAGTTCTAGTTTTACGCTTCGGCTTCTTCTGTTTCGCCGCCAGCGTTGAAGACTTCATCGAGCGAGCTTACGAGTACTTCACGAGGGCGAGCGCCGTCGGCTGGGCCAACAATGCCCTGCTCTTCCATCGTTTCGATGAGGCGAGCCGCGCGGCCGTAGCCGATGCGCAAGCGCCGTTGTAGCAAACTGGTGCTAGCTTTTTTGCCCTCGATGACCACGCGCACGGCGTCGCGCCACATGTCGTCATCGCCGCCGTCGCTATCGGTTGGACTGACGACCACGCCGCCTTTGCCGATTTGCACGACTTGGCTCACAACCTCGTCGTTGTACTGCGGCGGACGTTGCATGCGGATGAAGTCGGTAATCTTCGCCGTCTCCGGCTCGTCGATGAACGCAGCCTGCACGCGCTTTGGCTTCGGCATATCGGCAGTTAAGAGCAGCATGTCACCGCGGCCAAGCAGTTTCTCGGCGCCCATTTGGTCGATGATCGTGCGTGAGTCAACCTGCGAAGCCGTCGTAAATGCGATCCTCGCCGGCACGTTCGCCTTAATGAGACCAGTAATAACGTTCACGCTCGGGCGCTGCGTGGCAAGCACGAGGTGGATGCCAACGGCGCGAGCCTTCTGCGCAATGCGCACAATCAGCGCCTCAACGTCGCGGCCGGCAAGCATCATGAGGTCGGCCAACTCGTCGATGATAATCACGATGTACGGCATGCCCTCTTCTTTTTTGAGTGTGTTGTACTCGATAATGTTGCGCTTGCTAACTTCGGCAAGCGCAGTGTAACGGCGCTCCATCTCCGCAACGGCCCACTTCAGCGCGCTGATACATTTTTCTGGCTCGGTAATTACCGGCGTGAGCAAGTGCGGAATGTCATCGTACGGCTTCAACTCAACTTGCTTTGGGTCAACCAAAATGAGTTTGAGGTCGCTCGGCGAGTTGCGGTACAACAGGCTCGTCAATATGTCGTTAATCATAACGGACTTACCGGAGCCAGTTTGACCGGCGACGAGCAAGTGCGGCATCTTTGCGAGGTCAATCACAACTGACTTTCCAGAGATATCTTTACCGATTGCAAAGGTCAACGGTGAGTCTGCCTCGTGCCATTCATGCGACTGCAAGATTGAGCTGAGGCGAACGGTTGCACCCTTCACGTTCGGCACTTCGATGCCAACGGCGCGCTTGCCTGGAATCGGCGCTTCGATACGAATTGAGTGCGCCGCCAAATCCAACGCCAAGTTGTTCTCAAGCTCGATAATCTTCGTCAGTTTGACGTTCGTCGGCGGCTTCATCGTGTACTGCGTTACGCGCGGGCCGACGTTGGCGCCTTCCATCTCAACGTCAATGTTGAAGTTCGCAAAGGTGTCGTGAATGGCCTGCGCGTTTTCGTTGACGTTGCCCGGGTCGGCTTTATCTTGCTTTTGATTGAGGAGATCCATGCCCGGGAATTGCCAGTTCGGGTCGCTGGCAATCGTCAGCGCCTCGTGGTTTTCATTGTTCGTAAGCTTTTGCGCGGCACCTTTGAACGACGTCATGCGCGGCTTTTCGCCGTCGCCTTCGCCGTGCTCAACTGGCACACCCTCGTTCAGTTGGAAGCCTGGCTGCTCGACGGCACGGGCTTTGAGTTTGCCCAGCTCTGTCTCGTCCTCTTCACCTTTACGGAACAAGCCGCTCAAACGTAAAATGACCATCGGCGAAATGCCGAAGGCAAAGAACACGGCGAGCGTGCTCAAGACCAAAAAGAGCAAGCTGGCCGGCATTTTGTCGAGCATTTTGAGCACCGCAATGCCAAGGCCTTTGCCGAACGTTCCTCCGTGGCCGCCGCTGATTTGGCCGTTCGTATCAGTCGCCGAAGCCGTGAATAGAAACCCGGCCACGAAGAACACCACAGCGAAGATGCCGGCCAGTTTACTGCGGGCAATGTGATGGTCCTCAGTCTTGAATTTCATCGCGCCCCAATACACGAGCACGACTGGCAGCAAATACGCCGCCCAGCCAAACGCCCAATACCCGCCGTTGAACAGACTCTTCGGCAACGGGCCGCCCGTGCCAAGGCCGCCAAGTAAAACGAACAGGGCGAGCACGCAGAGCAAGATCGCTGCAGACAGCGGCCAAAACGGCGATTGCTCTTCAATCGGTTCTACTTTTTTGCGACGTGTTTGTTTTTTCTTCTTAGCCATAGCGTTTGTATTATACAGTGTAGCACTTATGGTAATCTACTAAAACTATAGCAATATTTACAACTTTTGTCAAAGCGTGTTCCTGGCGTCGCTCATTAAACAAACGCTAGAATCTTATTAGTGCGCGCATCGCGGCTAATCGACGCGGGCATCTTGCGTGAGCAGGCGTTCGCGCATTTGCTGGAAACGTTGCTCTTGTTCGTGCGCGATTTCTTCGGGCGTCTTTTGCTTTGGCGGTTGCTGGTTGTTGTTACCCTTGCCTTCGGCGTTTTTGCCGTTCTGGCCTTGGCCGCCGCCGTTGCCGCCAACGATGTTGATGACCGGAATGACAATTGGGCTGCGCTGCGTTTGCTCAAAGAGGTAGTGCGTAACGTGGTCCTTCAGCTCAACCTTGAAACGGTCGAGGTCAACGCGTTTGAACCGTTGTTGCACGGCGCGCTTGAGTTCAAAACGCAGGCCGTTCATCAGCTCTTCGTTGTCACGGATGTAGATGAAGCCGCGGCTGATGATGTCCGGGCTCGTCAGTAAGTTGCCGTTACGTTTATCGATGGTGAGCACGACGGCCACGAGGCCCTCTTCACTCAAAAGGACGCGGTCTTTGACCACCACGTTGCTGACGATTGCGCCCGTTTGGTCGACGAGAATCGTGCCGTGCGGCACACTGCCTTCAATCTCGATTTTGTCCGGCGTCAAGGCAATGACGTCGCCGTTTTCGGCGTTGACGCAGTTGGCGCGCGGGATACCTTGCTCAACGGCGAGGTCAACGTGGCGCTGCTTCACACGAAACGCGCCGTAAATCGGGATGAAGAACTTTGGCTTGGTGAAGTTAATCATGTCGGCGTACTCGTCGCGTGAGGCATGACCCGAAACGTGCAGCGGCCCGACGTGGTCGAGGTCGTGGTTGCGAGCCTCAAACACGTGCACATTTTTGCGCACGAGGTTGTCAACCATCAAGCCGATGCCAATGTCGTTGCCACTCTCCGGAATCGGCGTTGAGCTGAGCACAACGGTGTCGTGCTCGTGCAACTTCACGTGTTTGTGGTCGCCGTTGGCCATGCGCTGCAAGGCTGAGCTCGGCTCGCCCTGGCTACCCGTACAAACCACCACGACTTCTTGGTCTTTGAGCGCGGGCACACTGGCAATCGGCACAAACGTGCCCTTTGGCACACGCACAAAACCGTGGCGCACGGCCATCTCCAGCGTGCTAATCATGCTGCGGCCGTCCATGGCAACTTTGCGGCCGTGGTGCACGGCGGCGTTGACGATCATTTGCACACGGTTCATGTTCGTAGAGAACAAGCCAATGAAGATGCGGCCCGGCGCCTGCTCCATAATGTCAATGAAGCTTTGCTCAATGGTCGATTCGCTCGGCGTGCGGCCGGCGCGTTCAACCGTGGTGCTTTCGCTGAGGAGCGCAAGCACGCCCTCGTTGCCCAACTCTTGCAAACGTTCGATGTCGCTGCGCTCGTGGTCGAGCGGATTCGGATCGAAACGGAAATCGCCGGTGTTAATAATGCGGCCAACCGGCGTGTCGAGGACAATGCAGGTTGAGCCAGGAATTGAGTGCGTAATGCGCACGAGTTCCACGAAGAACTGGCCGACCTTGAGCCGTTCGTGCGTCGTTTCGTTCATCTCAACGGTTTGGAGCTCAAAGCCATCGGGCATTGGCAGGCCAAAGTTCTCGAAGATTTCTTCGACGCGGCCAATGGTAAACTTGCTGCCGTAAATTGGCGCCGGGAACTTTGGCACAATGTGAGGCAAGCCGCCGATGTGGTCAAGGTGCCCGTGCGTGATAATGTACGCACGCAATTTGTGCTTGATGCTCTCGAGGTACGCCATGTCGGCGATGCCGTAGTTGATGCCCGGCAAATCCACGCCGAGGTCGTTGCCACAGTCCATAATCACGGCGTCGTCCATGTATTCGATGAGCATCGTGTTCTTTGAACCACCGCCGTCCATGCCGCCAAGGCCGATGATCTTCAAGCGCGGTCGGTCGTCGATGACGTTGGCGCGGCGTTCGCGCGCTGGCGTAGCTTGCGCACTGGCGTATTGGTTGGCAATCTTTTGGGCGTCCATCTGCGTACGCTTTTGGGCGCGCATCGCGGTGCCGCGCGAGACGCTCGAGTTCGCCATTTGCAAACCGCCGTTGTTCGGGCGGCCGCCTTGCTTTTGGCCGCCGTTGTTTTGGCGCGGGGCGTTTTGGCCGTTACCATTCGTACGGCGCGGGCCGCGGTTTTGCCCTTGCCCGCCTCGCGGTGCGCGTCTGGGCGGATTGTTATTTTCGTTTGTTTGATTAGTTGGTTCCATAAGTCTTTTCCTTTCGTCAGATTTATGAGGTTTGAAGTTTCTTCATTAAGTTCGGAATCTTGCTGAAATCGTCGATGAGCGTTTGGCGCATCGCCGCTTGGTACAACGCCGCAGCCGGATGATACAGCGGCAAAATCACCCAAGCGTTTTCGCCCTTGCCGTCACTCGCTCGTACGCGAATGCGCTTGGGTTGACCGTGCGCTTGGCTGATTTGCAGATCCGGCAAAAAGCAATTGGTGCTGTGGCGTCCAAGCGTCACGAGCACTTTGGGCTCAATCACTTCAAGCTGGGCCTGCAAATATGGCAGAAAATCATGTTTCTCTTTTGGGAACGGGTCGCGATTGTTCGGCGGCCGATATTTGAGGATGCTGGTAATATACACGTCCTTTCGTTCAAGTCCAATGCTATTGAGCATTTCCTCGAGGAATTTTCCCGAGGCACCCACAAACGGCCGGCCAGTTTCGTCTTCCTTTTTACCCGGCGCCTCGCCGACAAAGACGATGTCGGCGTTTGGGTTTCCCTCGCCAAACACCATGTTCGTTGCCGTCTCACGGAGTTCTGGGCACACATTATCTTCGACGATTTTTTGTTTGATTTCGTCGAGTCGTTGCTGCTTCGTCATCCTTTTATCGTCCTCACTAAACGGTTGACTGCGAAGATGAGCAACACCAACGTCAAAAAGTACTGCTGCAAGCTGCCGGTGTCCTCAGCGCGCGAGGCGAGCAAATACGTTGCCAGCCCGCTGAGGATGAACAGCCCGGCCGCCGCGCTGCGACGGTTGTACCATGATGATTTTTTTTCCTTAGTGTCTGTCATAACTGCAGAAAGTTACTTTGTATTACCAAAGGATAAACAACCGCGAGCCTTCAGATTGGCTTGGAACAAGGTGGATATTGTACGGCGCTCCAATATTGATAGCAACCAGCCCTAAATGCTGGGCCGCCGCGGAAACGCCCTGAGGAAAATTCTCCGGCTCAGACGGCCGCGGTGCAACATCTAACGGTGACTGTGGTGGAATATTCGGAGTGTTTCCTGGCATAATGACTCTCCTTACTTTTTACCCTTGAGTTCGCGCTCGGCAGCTTTCATGCTGAGTTGCAAGCGGCCGCGGTCGTCGATAGCTACAAGCTTTACGTTTACGCGGTCGCCTTCTTTGACGACGTCGCTCGGCTTTTCGACGCGTTCTTCGCTCATTTCCGAGACGTGCACAAGGCCGTCTTTGCCCGGCACGATCTGTACAAAAGCACCAAAGTCCATCACGCTCACCACCGGAACGTTCTTGTAGATCTTGCCGACTTCGGGTTCTTCGGTGATGCTCTGGATCCATTGAATTGCTTTTTCGATCGACTCGCCGTTCGGGCTGGCAATCATCACCGTGCCGTCTTCTTTGATTTCGATTTCGGCGCCGGTTTCAGCGGTAATCTTCTGGATGGTTTCACCGCCCTTGCCGATCACTTCGCGGATTTTGTCCGGGTTGATGTGGATGGCCTCGACGCGCGGCGCGTACGGGCTCATCTCTTTCTTCGGTTCAGCGATGGTCGTGAGCATGTGCTCGAGAATGAAGGCGCGACCTTCTTTGCCTTGTAAAAGTGCGCGTTTCAAAGTCTCAACGGGCAAACCGTGCACTTTCATGTCCATCTGCAAAGCCGTGATGCCTTTGGAAGTACCGGCCGTTTTGAAGTCCATGTCGCCGGCAAAGTCTTCGGCGTCAGCAATGTCGGTGAGGATGATCGTCTTGTCGCCTTCGATGATGAGTCCCATGGCAATGCCGCTCACGGGAGCCTTCAGCGGAACGCCGGCGTCCATCA
This sequence comes from Saccharimonadales bacterium (SeqCode), assembly GCA_036568905.1. Classification (GTDB taxonomy): domain Bacteria; phylum Patescibacteriota; class Saccharimonadia; order Saccharimonadales; family UBA4665; genus DATCRQ01. The sequence continues at coordinate 758,070 of DATCRQ010000001.1, forward strand.
AAGCCAAACAGCTTGAGCAGGTCGCGGCCATGCTCGTCGAGCCATTTTGGCTCATGATCTCGGTAACTGAACGGATGGCGTAGGGGAACGTTGCCTCGTCTGGCAACACCGGCAAAATTGCGCGCTCGGCCAAGGCTGAGTGCCCAATCTCGCGGCGGCCCGGCGAACCAAGCCGTTTTATTTCGCCCACGGTGTAACCCGGCGCGTTGTAGTGGTGCATGTAGCGCTTCTCTTCGTTGCGCTCCATGGTGTCGACGAGCTGCGCGTAGCTGAGCGGCGCGAGCGTAACGATGTTCATGCCTTGCGTCAGCCCGCGGGTAAAGATGCTTGAGCCGTGGGCACGCGGCAAAATGCCGACTTCGCTGCTCAAAGGACGAACCTCAGTAAACTTGCGGCCGTCCGGGCGCACGCCGTCTTCGACGATGCCTTTGCGCACATCTTTGTTGGCAGCCATTGCGAAGGCGTCTTCGTATTCGCGCTTCATAGTTTCCCAGTCATCGCCGAGCTTTTCGGCAAAGTGCGCAATGAGTTCTTCGCGCAGCGTGTGCATACGCGCGTGGCGTTCAGCCATTGGCGCGCGCAATTTGTCGCCCATTTTGCCGTCGAGAAAGTCTGCGACTTCTTTTTGGATGTCTTCGTTGGGCAAGCTCAGTTCGTACTCACGTTTTTCGACGCCAACTTTTGCAACAAGCTCTCTTTGCAATTTGATTGCTGGCTGAATCGCCTCTTGTGCCCAAGCCAAAACGTCGGCAACAGTCTCTTCAGAGACTTCGCTGGCGCCAGCTTCGACCATCATAATGCCGTGTTCAGAGCCGGCCACGACGAGGTCGAGGTCATTCTTGGTCATTTCTTCCAAAGACATAAACGCCTGCGGTTTGCCGTCTTTGAGGCCAACGCGTACGCCGGCCACCGGACCGTCGAACGGCGCGCCGGTGAGCATGAACGCCGTGCTCATGGCAATCATCGCGATCATGTCCGGACGAAACGTTGGGTCCATGCTGAGGACGGTCGCAACGCCCTGCACTTCGTGACGGTAGCCTTTTGGCCAGAGCGGACGGATTGGGCGGTCGATCAAACGGCCAATCAAAATGGCTTCGTCGCTGGGGCGGCCTTCGCGCTTGATAAAACGGCTGCCGCTGATTTTGCCCGCGGCGTAAAACTTCTCTTCGTAGTCGATGCTGAGCGGAAAATAATCAAAGCCGGAGATTGGCTTGTCGCTGACCATCGCCGTGCCGAGCACAACGGTTTCGCTGTAGCGGACCATAACGCTCGCGCTGGTGCGAAAGCCAACGCGGTTGACTTCGAGCGACAGCTTGCGGCCGCAAAAATCAGTTTCTACACTGATTATTTCTTTTCCGTATGGATTAATTGTTTGTCCCATCCTTCACCTTCCTGGCGTGCGTCGGCAGTGTGCAAATATACTCCCCTTGTGCATGTTCAATCAAATTGAGGGTATATCTGTGGCGCTGCCGGCGAGACCAACGTGTTAGTTAATGTGCACAAGCTGTCGGCTTCGAGCTTGTCGAAGCCGCATAGTCTGTGCGCGTTAGCGGCGGATACCGAGCTTTTGGATGAGGTCGAGGTACGCTTGGCTGTCGTGCTTTGCAATGTACTGCAAAGCGCGCTTGCGCTTGCCGACTTGCTGGAGCAAGCCGCGGCGTGCCGCGAAGTCCTTTTTGTTGACCTTGAGGTGCTCGGTCAATTCTTTGATGCGCTCGGTTGCAATGCCAACCTGCACTGCCGGGCTGCCGGTGTCAGTTTTGTGCGCTTGCAAGTCTTTGATAGTGGCTTGTTTCTTCTCAGTTGTAATCATACTGCGAATATTTTACCAGATGAGAGTTCAGGAATCAAGGTGTTTGTTCTCGGTTGGCAGCGTATCAGGTTCGGGAGGCGTGTGGCCGTGGCGGCGAAACGGCCAATTACCGTCCAAATATGCGTTCATAGCAACCAACGTTGCCGCGCCGATTGCCGGTGCTGCGACATCCCCAAACGGTTCCGGCATAACGTTTCTAACACTGACGGTACCGATCGCTACCTGCGGCAACGTTGAAATCGTACGGCCAAACTGCGGCCAGCGCGAATCAATTGACCGCAAACCTCCAATAAATTTCGCAATAATCCCCCTTCGCTCAACGTCGTCTGGTGCGTCTTCGTGCTGTCTCAGCACTTACCGACCTCTGAAAAATTACGAAATCGGCGCAACAACGACGCTTCTCCCAAGCGATTCCGGCGTGAGATCTTCCATGCTCAGCGCGTTTGCGATGTCGAACGTGCCGACGCGCGTGCGCCGGAGCGCGCTCATGTACGCGCCCGTGCCCAACATTTTTCCCAAATCTTCCACGAGCGAACGAATGTACGTACCGCTGGAAACGTCGGCCGTAAATTTTACGAATGGATACTCATACGAAGCGAGCTTGATTGCCTCGATATGAATCGGCCGCGCCGTAAGCTCCGGCGCTTTGCCTTCCCTCGCGAGTTTGTACGCGCGCTGGCCGTTGATTTTGATGGCCGAGAACGCCGGCGGCGTTTGCATGGAATCGCCTACGAATTTTTGGAGCGCCGCTTCGAGTTCCTCGCGCGCTGGCCGTACGTCTGAGGCGTGCGTTTTCTCGCCTTCATCGTCGCCGGTCGTACTCGTTTCACCAAGCTTCATCGTCACTTCGTAGGTTTTGTCGAGCTTCGTGAGCATCATGGCATCGCGCGTCGCTTTGCCGAGGAGCAGCACGAGCAAGCCAGTCGCGAGCGGGTCGAGCGTACCAGTGTGCCCGACCGGAAAACGTTTCCTGCCGGTCGTATTGAAGCCGGACGTCTCTGCCATGCGCCGCACTTTATTCACGACGTCGAAGCTCGTCCAGCCGGCGGGTTTGTCAATTAAGAGTGTTCCTTGCATTATTACAAGGATAGCACGCTATTGCATCGGGGGCAGCATTGGCGGCGGAACTGGCGGCGGCGAGTTAGGGTCAAGCGCCCCATCCGTAGCAGGCTGGCTGGCCGAAGGTAACGGCGAAATACCGTTAAAGACCGGCGTTGCTGTACCCTGCGTGGCGTCGTTCTGCGTACCCGCCGCCGGAGTGTCGTGCAACGGTGCGCCCAGAGTTTGCGCATTGAGCGCTTGGATCGGTTCCGGGTTCGCGGCCTCAGAACCAGCCATTGCCTGGCTGACGGCCGCGCGCGCCTGACTAAGGTCTGCACCGGCGGCATCGTTGTTAGGCACAGACAACGTGCCGTTATCCGTAGCAGAAGCAGGCGTGGACGCCGGCGGAAGCGTACCGTCAGCGTCTGGCGGCGTGAAGGTTGGCACCGTGCTGAGCGGCGGCAATGCCGAGGCCGGGCTAACCGCATCGGTTGCAGGTACCGGAGCCGGCTGCGGTTCAAACGAAGTCACGGGCGCAGGCGTATTACCAGGAGCATCATTCAATACATCGAGATGCGGACTGCTCACCGACTGCTCAAGTTGCGAGAGTGTTTCGTCATTGGGGTGAATTGTCGTGACGGAAGCGGGAGCGACGGGCTGAGGCGCGGGCTCGACCGTAGGCGCTGACGGCGGCTCAATAGTGCGTTCCCTCGTCGGCTCCAACGGCTCCCGGTGCAAAAGCGGCATCGGTGTCTCAGCGGCCGGCAAACCTAACGGATTGCCCGAAGGCTGATCTTCATCTTCCGCGGTCGTGTTCGCCGTAAGCTCGCTCTCAAACGTTGGCGGCGTAAGAATCAAACGCGATCCTTCAGAGACATGGCCCGGCGTAACCGCCTCGGATTTTTCGGGAGCCGGCGGAAGGCTGATTGCCGGCTCGGGCGCTGGCGCCGCAGCAGACTCAGCCGCAGGCTTTGCCTCGCTAATCTCCGGCAAATGCAGCTCGCCCTCATCATCAATATGGATCTGTGGCGGTGCCTCTTCGGGCTTTTCGGCTTCGGATTGTTCGGGGGTGGCATTTTGCGTAAAGGCCTGCACGCCATCCGCATGCTGAATTTCCAGCGTGCCGTCGTCGGCCTTTGTTGTGCTTGCTGCCGGCGGAGCGCCAGCCTGTGCGGCCAACGGCGCAGCCTGAGCAATTGGTGCCGGCGCCGGTTTTTCAAGCTTGCTCGCTACAAGTTGCTGGTTGGCGCCCAGCGCCATCAGCTCGGCGCTGATGCTCATCGTCTGCGGCGAAGTCTTGGCGTTGCTAAAACGCTCAGTTTCAGAGACGATGCCCGTGAGGAACGCAGTGGCAACGCGGTCGTCAATCATCTTCTTGTCGATTGCCTCAGCAAGCTCCACGGTCATTTCCGAAAGGCTGCTCACGCCGGCATCAAGCCAGTTAATGCCGCCGAGTTCCCCGCCCGGCTTGGTGTTCAGCGTGGCAAGCGTAGCGTCGTGCAAAATGCGGCCGTGTGCCGTAATAGCTTGGTCGAGATCCGCTTGGTTGTGCACGCCGATGGCTAAGATAACGTCAACGTTGAAATCGCCCTGGCTAAATTCGAGGTCCTTCTCGCTGATGCTCGTTTTATACGGCGTAATAAAGATCTTCACCACTTTGTCTTCGACTTTGTAACGCAGCTTGTCGGCCTTGGACTTGTCGAGGGCGATGATGAAATCACGCAGAGAATCCGTATTTTTCTCGATTGTTTTCTCTGGTTCGAGGAACGAGATGATCGGCGGCACCGTGCCGCTGAAGACAGCCGTAGCGTGCTTGCCCAGCTTATTGCAGACCAACGTGAGGCCAATGCACGCCGCGAGTTGGTCGACTGAAGGATTTGAACTCACCGTAACCAAAATGTTGTTGGCTTTGGAGATGCGTTCGGCGATTTGCTGCTTTGTATCCATTTTTGTCTTACCCGTTACTGCGAGCGTACCACACTCGCTTATGCTTGTCGAGGATTTTCCACAAAAATTTTAGAGCAAATCTCAAGCCGGGCACGGCTCAGGTTAAGTCACCAAAATTACTGTTTCCGCCGCTTATTGAAGTCATAAGCCGCAGCAGCGCCAACGGCCAGTACGCCGGCAATCGAGCCAAACTTAAACGTATTTGGCAGCCCTTCCCTACTTCGCCGCCCAGCATACGAAGCCGTCGCCCGCACCAAATCTCTCGCCACCTTCAAGCCCTCCCTACTTAGCGCCGGCACATATTTGCCGCTCTCAGGATTATATACATGCGGAAGTCCGCTCTCCTGGCGTTTTGTGTAGCGAGTTGTGCCGAAGAACGGAGTTGCGACTTCGTTCGAGGTTTGTTGTGCGAGGCGAACCAAACCAGCCAATCTTGTTGCAGCGGCGATCTTGGCCGCATAATTCTCTGCGGTCATCTCGGTGCTGTCTTTGACAGTCGAGATAGCCATGGCAGATCCTAAGGTCGGAGACCACCATTTGTTTCCCCGGGGACCAGCGGATAAAATTCCGCCTTCTTTCGCCACGACAAACATCGCCCGTGCCGCCATTCCTGCTGGCTCAGGTTGATCAAGCGAAAGATGGGGCAACATCCAATACGAGAGTACTCTGTCGAAGGTTCCCTCAGTATATATGTCGTCTAGTTTTGTAGCATCTCCCGCCGCATAGGCAACGTTAGACGGAGCGCCTTGCTTCACCTCTGCAAGAATTGCCTCATCATAATAGCTATAATCAAAGTTCGTCCAAGTTATATCCGGACGGAGCGCGGCCACCTCTTTGCCGAACGGCGAAGCGCCAGCGCCGACGTCAAGCACATTCGCATTCGTAGGTAACGATTCGGCAAACTGCGCTGCGCTCTCGGATCCATGCTTGTGAGCAACCGTTTCTGCCGTTCTGTCGGTAGTTACTGCTTGCTCGTAGATAGTTGGATTTTGTTCTTCCGCCATATTTTATCTTCAAAGGCATCATACCATATTTTATTTTTATAAAATAATTATATAAATAATACAAATATAAAAATCATCGAGCTCTGCGTTCATCAATAGAGCTTTTGCAAAAACACCCGTTATGATGTACTATTTAATACGACATAACTAACAACGAGGACACTATGCCCATCATCAAATCAGCCAAAAAACGTGTGCGCACCGCCGAAAAAGCCGCCGTGCGTAACAGCAAGACCAAGCGTACGCTGAAAGGCGCCGTGAAGGCCTTTGGCAAAGCGTTGACCGGCTCAGACAAAAAAGCCGTCAAAGAAACGCAGAGCAAAGCGCAAAGCGCGCTTGGCAAAGCCGCCAAGAAAAACGTTATGCACAAGAACAAAGTTGCCCGCAAGCAAAGCCAACTCGCCAAAGCTGCGAAGGCTCACGCCGGCACCGAGGCAAAAACTTCGGCCAAAACCGTAAAGAAAGCCGCAGCACCTAAGAAGGCTGTCGCCAAGAAGCCGGCTGCAAAAAAGCCGGCTGCCAAGAAAACGACGAAGAAATAGTTCTTCGCTCTCGTATAAAACCGCGGCCAAAACGCCGCGGTTTTTTTATTTACCATTGTGCATGTTGCGGCTGCGGTGGGGCGGGATTAGCCTGCACCACCTCGGCAGGTATTGGCTGACGGCTTTGGTCGTCCACGTATTCAAGAACGTAACGCTTGCCAGCCGCATAAGACACGGCGCTTACGCCTACGCTTTCAAGCATTTGTGCATAGCTTCGCTCGGCCTTATCGACAACTTCACGCTCTTCGGCCCGGAGCAGCGCTTTAACTGCCTCGCGCTCGGCAGGTCCCCTCATCCACTCCTGCACGCTGCCCAGCTCCGTTCGGTACCAAATCTTCGGGTCGTGTCCGGGGTGAGAAATCATCTGCATTGCGGCGTCTGCCAGCCGATCTGGGTCTTGAGCCAAAGCCTTGTACACGTCTTGTTGAGGATCTGCATCTGGAAATCTAGGCTCAGCACCATTCCTCGTCCACTCACCGTTGCTGTCCTTGCGCCAAATCGGCATCATGTACGGGCCGAGCGGGACATCAAACTTCCCCTCGACATGCATTGTACTTGCCCGATCTGAAGAAAATCGAGTATCCGGTGCGTAAAAGTCTTTTAGGCCAACGTGTAGCTGGGGAAAATTTAGAGTGGGCCGCGCGTGGCGGGATTCGTAGGACGACAGTGGAGTTGGCCGTACTTGCATATAAAAACAATAGCATATTTTATAAGCTTAAGCAAATATATTATATGGCAAGATTAAGTAAGAAAAGCCTCGTCGCTTCGTCGGCATCGATGCTGACACTTTTGAGTTTTTGGTCAAGATCGAGGAGGTCGGCAACATACGCCTTGAGTGCATCGAGGCTCATAGCGCGCACAAGCCCCAGGCTCTTACGCACAACAAACGGGTTGAGTTTTGCCTCGCGCGCGACGTCATCAGCCGAACGTTCACCCGCCGCTTTTACCAGCGCCAAAATATGCAACTGCCACGCCAACATCGCGACAATAGCCTGCGGCTCAACCCTCAACGCACGCTGCTCATTATAGAGTTCCGCGGCGCGCGCGGCATTACCGGAGAACGCCGCATCGAGCAAGGCAAAGACCGTACTTTGCGGCGTTGCCTCGGTGAGCAGCTCAATCGTGGCGCGCGAGACCGTAGTGTCGTACGCCAACAATTTGTCGAGCTCGTTTTGTAACCGTTGCTGGCCGCCAGCAACGCGCTCGACCAAAAACCGCGCGTCGTTTGGCGTGAGCGAACCGCCGTTTTCCTTCGCATATTCACCTGCCCATTTGGCGAGGCCGTTTGCGTCAAGCTCGGCAAACTCACGGAAATCCGTCGCCTTCTTCAAAAATTTGTAGTAGCTCAAACGCTTGTCGAGCTTCGGCTCAACGACAACAACATCCGTTGTCTCTGGAATATTTGCGAGGAGCTCCGCCGCGGCTTCGGCAAACTGCTTGTTTGCGCCCGGCGTCCTCAGAGCGACCAACTTCTTTGGCGAGAGAAACGGCAAACTCTGCAACGATTCCTGCAGACGTTCAAACGAGTCCTCCTCGCCGTCCAGCGTTTCCAACGCAAAATCGCCGTGCTCCGCCACAAAGCCCGCAACTAACTTTTTAAGTTCATGCGTCCGTGCGAAATCGTTCGGGCCGGTCAACGTTACAATCATTCTCTTATGATAAGTGGCGCGGCAGTTTCTGGCAATGCGGACAAATGTGCGTGCCGCGGCCGGCGACCTTCATTTTGATAATCGTCGTGCCGCAACGCGGGCATGCCTGCCCTTCGCGGCGAAACACGTTGGCGAATGTGAGGTAGCTGCCGCGCTTGCCCTCGGCGTTCACGTAGTTACGGTCGGTCGAGCCGCCTTTTTCGATGCTCAAGCGTAGGACGTTTTGTAAGCCGTCGAAAAGTGCGCCGAGCTTAGCCACCGAAATATCTTTGACACGTGTCTCGGGGTGGATCTTCGCCGCCCACAAACTTTCGTCGGCGTAAATATTGCCGATACCGGCGACGACCGTCTGATCGAGCAACGCAGCCTTGATGCCGCTGTTTGCACGGCGCAACAGCCGCGTAGCAAAGTCCTTTGCCGTAAAATCGTCGGCCAACGGCTCTGGCCCAACCTTCTTAAAAAAGTCGAGGTTAAAAACTTCGGGCGTTGGCAGCAATTGCATCCAGCCGAACTTGCGTTGGTCGTTGAAGAACAATTTGCTGTCATCATCGAACACAAAAATAACGCGCGTTGAACGATCCGGCAGTTCGCCGACGAGTGAATCGCTGGGATGCCCTGCGCCAAAGTGCTGGCCGCCCGGTGCACGGAACACCAGCTGGCCGGTCATCTTCAGGTGAACCACAAGCGAATACTTTGAATCAAGGTCGACGATCAAAACTTTTGCGCGGCGCTTCACTTCAAGTATTTCCGCACCGACCAAAAAGTGTTCAACGTCCGCAGGCGCGTTCGGAAAGCTCTTTGGCCAATCGTGCGTCACGCTTTTGACACGTTTGCCGGGCAGCAAGGCTTGCAAACCAATCCGCACCGTTTCAACTTCGGGCAATTCTGGCATTATTCAATTGTATAATATGAGAATGGAAAGTCTTAGCGATTTGCTTAAGAGCCGCGGTGCGCCGCAAGAGCCGTCGGAAGTCGTAGCCGCTAAACGGTATGTGTTTGAGCACTTCGGCGCGCCGTCGAGCGTCACGTTGCAGCCGAACGCGCTCGTTATCACCGTTGCCAGTGCTAGCCTGGCCAACACGTTACGGCTGCAGACGCCGAAGATTCAGGCAGCGTGTGGAACAGACAAGCGTCTTGTCTTTAGGATTGGCTAAGCAAGGGATCGAGTTCACGTTTGAGTTGTGGCAGGCTCGTGAAGCAAATCGCCTGCATACCAACAGCTTTGGCGCCGGCACAATAATTCTCACGATCATCAATCATTACACATTCGTCAGCGCGGACGCTTAAGCGTTCGGCAGTTATTTCGTACGCTTGCGGCTCGGGCTTCGCAAAGCCGATGTCGCCCGAAGCCACTACGACATCAAAATATTTCTCAAGTTCACCCGAAACAAAACGATGTTCCAGCCCGGCGCTCCCGATGTTGCTCAGCATCGCGGTCCTAAGCTTCGGCCTGAGCGACGCCGCGAAGTCCAACACATCTTGGTTCTTCACTTCACCTTGCTGCTCTTTTTGCACAAACTCGTCAACATCCATTCCTAACATTTCCGCAGCGTTTTGCCTGAACTCGTCTGGCGTAATCTGGCCACGGACGCTTGCCTCGGTCAGCGCCATAATTTCGTCGAACAACGTACGGTTGCTGTCGCGCAGCGGTATAACCATAGCCGCAAACGCATCGACAAGCAAAACGCCGAAGCAATCAAAGATAACCGCGCGAATCATGCGGCCATTGTATCACGCTTACGTTTGCGGCTACAGGCTGACGTTTGCGGTGAATTGGCCGAAGTTTGGAACTTGCTGCTCAAAAAGATTCATGACGCGCTGCGAGTTACCCTCAAAGTTGCCCTCGTTGCATGACGTCCACCACCAGCGCTGCGATGCGCCGCCATCGGTTAGAATCTCAAAAACGTAGGTATCGCCCGTGGCGCAGTAGCCGCGGCTGTCGGACTTCGAGGGAGCCGGGTTGCCCTTCTGGAAACCGGCGAGGTCGAGCGCGCCGAGGAAGTCGGCGAATCCGGTTTCGTTGTTATTGAAGGTCTGCGTGTTAGTAATCGTTTGGCTGTAGCCTTGCAACGTTTGGATGACCGTTTCGCTCGCACCGACATTAATACGGAATCCCTGGAAATTTTGGTCGGAGACGTACGGGCCAAGCTCGGTAAATTGCACGGTCGTGTTCGTGTTGGCGTAATTAATCAGCGGCTTCACATTTTTGTTCGAGCCGCCACTGCTAAAGATGTGCAGGATCAAAATAAAAGCCAGCACAACGACGCCAATACTGAGTAAAAATCCGATAAAGTATCGCATACTTCGTCACCTCTTTGGACGACATAACGATATCACAATAAGCCCTATTTTACAAGTTACGAGCGCTGTTAAATTTACGCCGCGGTCGCAAAACGATCGAGATATGCCGCGATTGCTTCAGGCTCAGGGGCCATGATGTCATAGTTGGCGATATCTTTTGGGCCAACCCACGCAAAGGCGTCATGCTCGTTGCTTAACACTACATCGCGTACCTTCGTACGGCAAACCGAAAAGATAGCGACGATGTGGTGCGGGACGCCTTTGATTACCGGCCACCATTCGCCGACATAGACTGGCTCGCCAATAGCAACGTCAGTTATCCCTGTCTCTTCTTTGACTTCACGTTTTAGCGCGTCGGTATAGCTCTCGTTCGGTTCCATACGTCCGCCTGGCGCATGGTAGCGACCGGTATTCGTACCTTCATCGTAGGTTTTAGCCTCGCGAAGCATAAGTATGTCACCTTCGCCGTTAACAAGTATGGCTTTGGCGGCGACCCGCAAAACCGGCTCGCTCACTTCTCGACCCCTTTGTGATAGTTGCCGAGGCCGGGAAACATGTGCCGGATACCGCCGCGCGGATCCTCGACGTCACCTGTCCACCGCGGCATAATGTGCCAATGTACGTGTGGCACGGTTTGGCCGGCCGCCGGCCCATCGTTCATGCCGTCGTTGAATGCGTCGGGTGGCCGATTGTCCATCTCAGCAAGCAATGCCTGTGCCGATCGGATAAAGTCTTGCGACTTTTCGTTGACTGCGTTCGGCAAAAGTGTTTTGTAAAGTTGCGCGAGGTCAGTCTTCATGATATGCGCTTTGACCTCGACGACGACCCTAGCGATTTCCCGCAGTTCTTCTTCCGTCAAATCTCGAAAGTACTGCACATGGCGCCGCGGCATTACCAACGCGTGACCTGGCCGTGTCGGGAACATGTCCCATTGAACCGCGAATAAGTCCGAGCTGCCTCCAAGGAAAAACTCCGGTTTGTTTGCGGCCATGCCCGCACAAAATATACACTCGCTATTCATGATCGTCCCCGCTTTGTTGCTGGATTCATTGTAACAGATAGATGCAACGAGTTCCGTCGGTCTTAGAACGTTAGGTCATCGACATGCCACGGATGGCGCGAGGCATCAGTAAAGCGTAGCCATGTCGGCTCGATGAGAATGTAGCGCTCGTTCGGGTCATCTTTGTACTTTTGCGAATCCGGGCGTTTCGCAAAATGCTTTTGTTGCCATTCTGCGATCTCTTTGCCTTCAAGCACACGGGCTTTGCCTTCAAGCTGCAACGTTTGGCTGCCGTCCCACACGACAACGGCGACTTGCGGATTTGCCGCCACGTTAGCTACCTTGCGGGTCTCGCCCGAAGTTGCGACGATAATTTGAAAATCGTCGTGCACGGTAAAGCCCACGACTGCCGATGCGGGTTTGCCCTTTTCGTCCGCAGTCGAAAGCACGCATAATTCATGCGCGTCGAGGAACGCTAAAATTTCTAATGAAGTCATAGTTCTCCCCAGTTATGTCCTGTCGTAATGTCTGCGATTAAATGAACCGGCAACGGATGGATGGATTCCATTGTCTCTTTCAAAAGCTTTGCAACCTGCGCAACGTTTTCCTCGGGACACTCCACGAGAATTGAGTCGTGAACCTGCAAAATTTGTTCGCCAAGCGGCTCGGCTTTGCCCGGCGTGGCGACATTGTCACCCGACTTACTTTGATTTGCAAGGACTTTTTCGACTTTTAACATCGCGAGCTTCATGAGGTCGGCCTCAGTGCCCTGAATCGGCATATTCATCGCGGCGCGTTTGGCGGCCTCGCGCACGGCGAAGTTGCTGCTCTTGAGGTCGGGCGTTGGACGGCGGCGGCCAAAGATTGTTTCGACATAGCCGTCGTCCAACGCCTTCTTCACGGTGTTGTCGATGTACTCGCGGATCGGCGCGCGCAGCTCAAAATATTTGTCGATGAATTTTTTCGCCTCGACAAACGTCATGCCCGTGGCAATCGCCAAACCGTGCGGGCTCATCCCATATAAAATTCCGAAGTTGACAACTTTGGCATGTCGGCGCATATTCTTGTCGACCTTTTCGATAGGCACGTCGTAGATCTCTGCAGCGGTCTTGGTGTGAATGTCGACTTGGTTGTTGAAGTCTGCGATTAACTTTTTGTCGTCAGCCATGACAGCGGCGAGGCGAAGCTCAAACTGTGAGTAATCGGCACTCACAAAAGCGTAGCCTTTCTTTGGCACAAAGGCGTGGCGAATGGCAACGCCCATTTCGGTGCGCGTCGGAATGTTCTGCAAATTCGGGTTGATGGAGCTTAAACGACCCGTAGCCGCAACGTCCAACGTAAAGGTCGTGTGCAAGCGGCCGTGCGCGTCGACTTGCTTAGGCAAGGTGTCGACGTAGGTGCTCTTTAGCTTGGTGTACTCACGGTATTCGGTAATAAGGTCGATGATCGGGTGCAGCGCGCGCAGCTTGGCAAGCTCCACCGCGCCGGTTGAGTAACCGGTTTTGCCTTTCTTTACGCCGTCCGTCGGGAGGCCGAGCTTTTCGAACAAAATCATGCCCAGCTGCACAGGCGAACCGATGTTAAACTCCTGCCCCGCGTGGCCGTAAATTTTTTGTTCGAGCGCTTTGATCTTCCCGGCGAACTCGTCGCTCATCGCATTGAGCTGCTTTGAGTCGAGCAAAATGCCGCGATGCTCAATCTTGGCAAGCAAATAAACCATTGGAAAGTCAAACCGTTCCGCGAGCTTTTTTAAGTGCGGTAACTTGTCAAACTCTTTCGTCTGTTCGGCGAAGAGCTGCCAGATGGCCGTAGTGACTTGCCCGGGGCCGGTAACGTCAACCTCAACGTTCAACAGGTCGCCGAGTTCGTGCGAACGGATAAGTGAGTTAAGAATAAAAGCCGCGATGCGCGTGTCATGCCCGGTTTCGCCCGGCCACTCGACGCCTGCAGCGAGCAAGGCGCGGTACACGCTCTTGAGATCGTGGCCAAGGAGCGGGCCGTTTGCGAGTTCAGTGACAAGGTGCTGAGATTTCGCGACTTGTTCAATCGGCAAAACCGCTACGTTTTTGTGTTCAACGCTCACCCAGAGTTCATTGGCCTCGGGGTTGAGTGCAACCATGCGCGGTTTGTCTGCCTCGAATTTCAACGATTCAAATGAGACGGTCTTTGCCTCGGCAATTGTTTCGGCTTCCAACGCCATCGCGCTTTGATTGCCAGAAGTTTCCTTGGCAAGTTCGGCCTCGGCTTGGCGAAGAAGGTTGCGGAACTCAAGTTTGCGAAGGCACGCCACGAACTCCGGCCGCACGCCGTCGTGCAGCTTTGCCTTGTCAAAGTCCAACGAAATCGGCGCGTCGACCATCAACGTTACGAGTTTCTTACTGAGGTACGCCATGTCGCGGCCGGCCTTAAGTTTGGTCTGCAGCGCCGGCTTGAGCAACTCAATGTTTTCGTACACGCCGTCCAGCGTTTTGTATTTCTCGATAAGATCCAGCGCGGTTTTCTCGCCGACGCCGGCAACGCCCGGGATGTTGTCGCTCGCGTCACCTTTCAAAGCCTTCACGTCGACCCATTGATGCGCACCGACGCCGTATTTTTCCTCAAAATGCGCAACGTTGAAAAGCTCGATGTTGCTCAGGCCATGCTTGAGCGTGTAAATATGCGTGTGTTCGTTGACGAGTTGCAGCACGTCGAGGTCGCTCGTAACCAAAAAACTTTCGATGCCCTTTTTGCCGGCTTGCTCGGCAAAGGCGCCCATGATGTCGTCGGCTTCGTAGTCGTCCAATTCGTATAATGGCCAGCCGAGGGATTCGAGCAACTCGTACAAGAGCGGGATTTGCTCGTAGAAATCTGGCGGCGCAGGCTTGCGGTTGCCTTTGTACGCCGGATAAAGTTCACGCCTCAAACGGATATTGGTGTGACGCTTGTCCCAGGCGACGCATACGTAATCCGGCTTCAGGCGTTTAATGACCTCGAGCGCCATCACGGCAAAACCGTAGACACCGCCGGTTGGCGTGCCATCCTTTGTGCTCAAACTCGGCATCGCGTAGTAGCCGCGGTAAAACACACTTTTGCCATCAATAATAACGAGTCGTTCACCCATGGTGCATAGTATAGCGCAAAACCCTTCTGCGTGCGGGCTGAGGCACTTTCGCTTTAGTTAGGGAGACTGAAGAACGCTTGCGGCGCGTTTGTTGTTTGCGCCCAGAGTTGGTCACCGAACGACCAGTGCCACCATTCGGTCGGGTTTACGGCAAAACTGAGGTCGTCGTTATTCAGCGCGCCGCGCATTATCCAGTAAAAGGCACGGCGGTTGCGGCGTGCGGTTTCATCGTCCTTGGCAAGCGACTTTTTGTGCTCAAAAAAATCCGGATTAGTTGCCTCGCCCGTTGTCGTATGAACGCCGCCCATCGGCACCATAACGTGCGGAACAAAACCGAGATTGTCTTGTGCGTAACGCAACTTGAGGTCAACGGCCGCGCCGGTGAGGTGCGGCGAAGGGCTGTTTGGATCGTCCGAAGGCTTCGCCGAGAGTTGGTCACGACGCTCAAGTACTTGTGCTTCGCTCCACGCCGGATGCTGGCTACGGATGAGCGCAGGGAAAACTTCGTCGTAGAGTTTACGCTGCACGGCGAGTAAGCGCACGCCTTCGTCGACATATAGCTCAACGCGGCCATGCAGAATCTCTGCGAGTTCGTCGGATTGCTGCACCTCGTAATTGATTGCCGCAAGCTTATCGGCAACGCTGCGCCGCACGAAAATCGTTGGCGCGACGCCAGGCAGCGGATCTCCCGTGGCGCCGTTTGGCCGCGAGTAATAATTTTGCCCGGCGATGCCGTACTGCGCGATGTCCACGAGCGGCTCGTCGTTACGCGGCGCTGCGACATCTAATGGGTACGCCCGGTACGACGCTTTTATTCGGCGCGCCGAACTCATATCGGGCACCGGACGATTGAGCAAATTGGCAAGCGTCGCTGTCATAGTTTAATTATGCAGCACCCTGCAAATCTTGTATGAACGGATTGTGTATTTCGCGAATACCTGCAAATTCAGAGCTTGTCATAAACCAATCCCGCGCATTGTTGTGCGCCCAGAGAGCGTCGCGGGCAACGGCGCCCACGGCAGCCTCAGGATTTTGGTGCGTGGCCGCACTTTCACCGCTCAGGGCAAGATCACGCGTGTCGGTTGCGAGGACAAAGAATTGTTCGCCATCCCAGTCAAAACTCTTATCAACCTCGCGAAGCCCCATGCGCATTTGACCAGCCACGTGCGTCACCGACGGAACATTTACAGCAGCGAGGACAGTTCCGTCCATAAGGCCGGGCGCTTCGGCAATGCTACGCACGACATTTTCGCCAACCGTGCTTTCAGCATCTGTATGCCGAACGATAAAACCAGCTGCTTCTAGGTACGGCCCAACAACTTGGCGAGAGAAGTCACGCTCCGTCGGCAGTTCGCCATTGACCTGCGCAAGATCGGCTACAAATTTGTGCTCACCCTCTTTCATTTGGCGTGAGCCAGCGGCAATAACCACCTCGCCAACTTTTTTAGTTGGTCTAGAAGCATCTTTTGCAAAATCGATGAGCATATCGGCGCGACGCATCATCCATCGACCAACTGCAGACTGCACTACGGTTTTATCGACGCTCTCGGGTACGGATTGTCCGTGAATAAAACTACCGACTCGTGGTTCCATAATACGACTGCGGCGTACCATTCCCGCACTTACGGCAATTGATGATGCCGCCGGCAAACCGAGTTGTTCACGAGTCGTCCGAATGTTATCCTGAAACGTCGCAGCGCCGCCAAAATGCTTAACGAGTCCGCGCTCCCGACTAGCCAATGCCGCTTCCGTCGGCATACGGCCAAGCTCTCCAAAACCAGAAATACGCGCCATCTCCGGCAACAAATTACCGGCCATAGCATATATTCCAAGGTAATCATGCCCATTCACCGGGCCTATATAGGCGCGTGTCAGCCTAGGAATATTTACATCGCCGAAGTGCGGCGCATCTTTTTCTTGTGTTACAACGGCGTGTCTGCCAGGCATATGATTACTCCGATCCCAAAACGTACTTTTAACCTATATATTGTTAAATATTCGACTTTATATTGCAACATCCACGTAGTAATTTGTGAAATTATTTTTCACATAATGAAATTTGTAACATATACTATTCATTATGGATGTACAATTGCTTGAAGACATTGGCCTTACAAAGCTGCAGGCTGCGGCGTACCGTGCGCTCGTCGTAAGCGGCGCGGCAACAGCTCCGACGATCGCTAAAACGCTGGGTGAGAATCGAACCAATACGTATAAGGTGCTTGATAAGCTCTGCACACTTGGCCTCGCCAGCCGTGACCCGCACGCAAAGCGCGTGATGTACATTCCGGCCAGCCCGGCGGCGCTCGCTACGCTCATTCAGGAACGGACAAATAAGATGCAGCTGCAGGAGCGTAAGCTCAACGCCGAACTTCCCGGTTTGCTCGATTTCTTCTTCGCGCATTCCGAGCAGCCAAGCATCCGATTTTACCAAGGCAAAGAAGGCATCAAGCAAGTTTACGCCGACATTTTGGCGACGAGTAAAACATTATACCTCGTTCGCAGTCCCGAGGATGTTGTCTTTTACGGTGAGGAATTCTTTGCCGAACTTCGCAAGAAACGTTCCCTGCTTGGCATCCAGACCATCGGCCTGACGCCCGACGTTCCGAGCGCTAACCACGATCCGACTGTCGACCTCAAAAACAAATTCACGCGCACGTGGATCGCCGCCGACGCTTACACCGCCAACGTCGAATGGAACATCGCCGGCGACAAAGTCGCCCTCATCTCGTACGGCAAAGAGGCGATGGCGGTCGTTATCGAGAGCGCACAAATTGCCGAAAGCTTCAGGCAAGTATTCAGCCTTGCGCAAGCAGCTCGTGTGCCATGGCGGCCAGCGTCCCGCCGCCCCGGCACGCAAGCTCCATAACTTGACGGTGCTGGCCAGCAACGAGCGAGAATAATTCAGGGTCGTTGTACGATTCGTTAAGCTGGCGCACATGATTCATCGTCGGATGCTTTGCCTCACTTTGCGTACGCAACCAGTTGCCATAACCGAGCAGCAAGCCAATGCGCCGCTCGATGTCGCTCGCCTGATATTCCTTGCTCATAAACGGATTGAGGCTGAGTGCGCCAACGTCCATGGCCGCGCCAAAGCGGTCGAGGTCAACGCGAATACAAATTGTGTCCGGCGTTTGCTCGGTGTTACGCAGATCTATCGCGCCGTCTTCAAGCCGAACACGATAACGAATGGACTGGTCGGGCATAAATTCGTACTCACGGTCAACGCTCTCACTCGTAAACGGACGAATGTGCAAGCCGACTTGCGGCGCTTGCTGAGTCGTTGGGTCGTGCAATAAGTACTGGTTGAAGTTGCCGTTGCTGTAGCCCGGTGTAACTTCCGTTGACGGGTTATGGACCGTCAGGCACAAAATTTCCATCGCGCGCGCCAACGCGTGCAACGTGCCGACCGGATCTTCCTCATGAATATGGATCGGTGGCCCGTCCGGCCACGAAAAGTCCGCGTCGATAACGTGCCCACCTTTTATGAATGCGTCCAAGGCAAAGAGGCTATCCGCCAAAAGCTTTCGTACACCGGCAGAAATGAGTCGTTGGTCGATCGTAAAGAACGCTTCGGAGAGTCCTGGCGCAGCTTCATACAACCGGTTAAGAACGTCGGCGTATTCGCGTTGCTCGTGGCTTGGCAAGTCCGTAAATGTTTTGAGAATTTCCGCGTGCGCGGGGCTGGCGTAGCGTACAAGACGATTGACCCGATCATTGCTTGTCACGTCCGCAACATGCTGGAAAACCTCGCCACGAAAATCAATTGCCACCGGCAGATGGCCGTGCAAAAGTCCGTAAGGGATTTTCTCACCCCACACAGCGCGGCCGCCAACCATGCGATCCAGCAACATTGGCGCAGCGAGCGGAATGTCTCCGCGCATGTTGCCGGCGTCGCCGTATGCCGGCCGGAACCTGCGCAACGCCGCCATGCTCAAGCCTTCCTCTGATGCCAACGATTCAAAGAACATGCCGTACTCAAAATGGTGCAGTGCAGCCTGCGGCCGTTCCGGATGCGTGGCCGGCACGCCACCGTTCCAGCGCGCGCTAAACTCCGGAAGATTTCGGACGACTTGTTCGTGCAAATCTTTTACCGATTCATCGCCCTGGCGCTCGGCCGCGCAAACCGTCGCAACACCCTCTTCAAGTATGCAAGCCCGAACCGCAAACGAGGCAACTCTATCGCTAGCCGCTAAATCAAGTAACGCGCCGGCATACTCGGCCGCCCCAACGTCTTCCGGGCGAGCAACCTCAAGGATTGCCACCTGCAAGTTGGGATCTAATTGCTCGGCAAGAACAGTAAGCCGTTCTTGCAACATTAAAGATGCGGTTTCCGTACCGCCACCTGCACTCATAAATATATTATAACATAAATTACTTAGAGTACGGCATCAGGCAATCTTGAGAAGCTTCGACATTCCATCGTCCAGTGCGTCGAGTGAGCTGGAATTGTTGAAAAGCGTGAGGTCGCAACGCTCTTTGACGCTCGCCATGTCGAGCGTCGCCTCATCGGCACCGGTTTTCGGCGGGTGCATTTCGGCTTCTTCTTGTTCGAGGAATTGTTCAAAGGTTACGTCGTCTTCGCCGCCGCGGTTGCGCGCCTGCGCGTTG
Organism: Saccharimonadales bacterium (SeqCode); assembly: GCA_036568905.1. Lineage (GTDB taxonomy): Bacteria > Patescibacteriota > Saccharimonadia > Saccharimonadales > UBA4665 > DATCRQ01. Next base: position 777,078 of record DATCRQ010000001.1, read on the forward strand.
GCACGGATGCGTTCGTAGCGAACCTTAGGATCAGCGTCGACCCACACCATCGTGCCGCCCAGCTCGTGCACGCGGTCGGCCTCAGACGGATTACGCAAGCTGGCAAGAACAAGGCCGTCGTACGTATCTTGAACGGCTTCGTACTGTTTGACGGCACGGTCTACGAGCACGGCGAGGCCAAACTCACGACGCCATTCAGCACTCAACTCGCGTAAATGCAAACGATCCACCGGCACGCCGCGGTTGCGAAGCTCTTCGCGCAAAATGTCTGTGACCGAAATAAAGAGAAAGCGATGTTTCTGGGCAAGCAACAGGCCAACGGAATCCTTGCCTGCTCCGTTGGTACCAGATAACCCGACCAACCTGTACGCTTGCATTGGCTCTATTATATCGTATGAGGCAATGCTTTGCTAGATGTACCCGCAGAAAATGGAAACATCAAACTATTTGATGTAGTCGTGCAACTTCTTGGCGTCTTTGTGCTTGCGAAGCTTGGCGAGAGCTTTTGCCTCGATCTGGCGAATACGCTCGCGCGTCACGGAAAATTCCTGGCCGACTTCCTCAAGCGTGTGCTGCTTGCCGTCTTCGAGGCCAAAGCGCAGCTTGAGAATCTTTTGCTCGCGCTCCGTCAGCGCGCCGAGCATGCTCTTTACCTGCTCCTTAAGCAATTGGTTCGTCGCCGATTCTTCAGGGCTAATGCTGTCTTCGTCTTCTATGAAGTCCGCCAGAACGGATTCTTCTTCGTCATCACGGATCGACGCGTCCAACGATGAAATGTCCTGCTTAATCTTCATGATGTGCTCGACCTTTTCAACGTCGAGATCCATGGCGTTAGCAATTTCTTCGTTGGTCGGCTCGCGGTTCAGCTCTTGCGTCAAACGGCGTTGCGTGCGCAGAAGTTTGTTGATCGTCTCGACCATGTGCACCGGAATACGGATGGTGCGCGCCTGGTCGGCGATGGCGCGTGTAATCGCTTGGCGGATCCACCACGTCGCGTAGGTTGAAAACTTAAAGCCCTTTTCTGGATCGAACTTCTCAACGGCACGCAGAAGGCCGGTGTTGCCTTCTTGGATAAGGTCGAGGAGGTCGAGGCCGCGGCCAACGTAACGCTTGGCAATCGACACGACGAGGCGCATGTTTGCCTCTGCCATTTTGTCCTTGGCGTCTTTGTCGCCGGCAACAACGCGTTTGGCCAGAGCCAATTCTTCCTCGGCGTTCAAAAGCGGAATCTTGCCGATCTCGCGCAAGTACAAACGAACGGAGTCGTCGGCAATGTCGTCGAGGTAACTTTGGTCTTCGACGACCGGCTCTTCGCCTTCTTCCTCGGACCATTCGTCGTCGGTAAAGTCAGCGCCCGGCGCAACGGCATCGGTAACGACCGGGAGGTTGGCGTCGGCAAGTTCCGTGTAGAGTTTGTCGAGAAGCTCAGCGTTCTCGGGCGTGTCGGTAATTGCCGCCGTAATGTCCTTTTGGTCGATGTTGCCAGCCTTCTTTGCCTGCGCGACAAGCTGCGCTTTCACGGCTTCAAGGTCAACGTTTTCCTCAGTTTTCGGCGCGTCCTTCTGTGGTTTCTTGGCAGCCATCAGGCCTCCCCTTTCGTGTTATTGAGCAAATGGTCAAGCGCTCTCACGCGTTCCAAAAGTTGCTTCGTTTGGTTTTCATCGGCAGTTTGCAGTTGTTCGGCAATGGTTTGTTTTTGCAGTTTCGTGTATTGTTCGATCAATTTTGACCGGACTCGTCTCGCTTCAAGCTCAAGTTCTTGAAATTCGAGGTCCTGGTACAGCTCTTCGTAGAGTAATGTGATCATTTTAACATAATCACCGACGGCCTGCAATTCAGCGGCACGCGGGTCTTTGGCGCCGGCAAAGTCCGGCTCTTGCTGCAAAAAACCGAGGAGTTCGGCGCTTTGCTCGTCAGCCATCATGTCTTTGTCGAGTTCGGCAAGCAACGGGCGCAGCTTAGGCTGTAACAACACCAACGCTAAGAAATGGTTCTGCGTTTTGGTCCGCTCCGTAAGCTTTTTGTCGAGAGGTTTCGGCGTGTGGCGCGCCTTGCGCGGCTGCGTTGGCGCGGTGCTTTGGCCGGTCTTCATTTTTTCGATGAGCGCTTCGCGGCTGACGCCGATCAGCTCGGCCACTTTGGCGAGGTAATGATCTTTTTCTACCTCGTCCTTGAGGTTACGCACGACTGCAAGGATAACATCGCTAAAGCGCCGCTTGCCCGGCGCGCTCGTGATATCAACGAGCGTGGCGTAGCGCGCCATCAGCCAATCGAGCGCGTACTGCGGTTTTTCGATACACTCGAGCCACAGCTTAGGGTCTTGCTTGATGAGTTCGTCCGGATCTTTGCCGCTCGGAATTGTGAGGATGCTGAGGGAAACGCCAACGCGGCTAGCGATTGGAATGGCACGTTCCGTGGCGTTCATGCCGGCATTGTCGGCGTCAAAGCACAAACGGATGTCGTCGGTAAACCTGCTCAAAGCTTTGAGGTTTGGCTCAGTAAGCGCCGTGCCGGCCGTGGCCACAACTTGCCGCACGCCGGCTTGGTGGCTCATGATGACGTCCAAGTTTCCCTCGGCAATCACCACGAATTTGCTTTTGCGAATTGTCTCTTTGGCCAAATGCAACCCGTAGACGTGCCGCGATTTGTCGTACAAAGGCGTCTGCGGCGTGTTGATGTACTTCGGCGCGTTCGGGTCGTCGGCCAAAATCCGCGCCGTAAAACCTATGACGCGGCCTTGCGGATCTTGCAGCGGAATCATCAGCCGGCCACGAAACATATCCTGCACGCCGCCGCGATATGCGCGCGCCGTCAGACCCGCAGCCGTCACCTCAACCTCTTTGAAACCCTTACGGAGCAAAAAGTCGAGGAGCGCGCGGCCGGTGTTTGGCGAATAACCAAGCCGCCACTCCAAAACCGTTGGCTTGGTGAACTGCCGCTTTTTGAAGACATATTCCAAGGCCGTTTGGCTTCCCTTCAGCTGCGCTTGATAAAACTTTGCGGCGAGATCCAAGACTTCATACAAACGTTCCTTTTCCTTTGCGCGCGACGCGCCGCCCGGCCGACCGCGAAATTGCTCGAGGTCAACGCCGGCCTTGCGCGCCAAAAGTTCCAACGCGCCGCGAAAGTCCAACCCCTCCATTTCCATCACAAAGCTGAACATGCTGCCGCCCTTGCCGCTGCTGAAGTCGTGCCAAATTTGCTTTTCCGGGCTAACCACAAAACTCGGCGTACGCTCGTTGCCAAACGGACTGAGGCCTTTCCAGTTGCGGCCGGCACGCTTAAGCTGGACGTATTCGCCAATAACGTCCTCGATATTCAACCGCTGCTTAATTTCCTCAACCGCGTCCATTACCTCTATTGTACGCTAATCTTCTCGAGGAAACTACAAGTGTCCGCGCCACACAAAGAATTGCATCAGCGCGGCGAGGGATTGGCCGTCTTTTAATTCGCCCGCCTTAATCATCGCCTGGAGTTCGGCCATCGTAACTTCTTTGCTCGCGCGAATGGCCTCGAAATCTTCGAGCTTCCCTTCGGCTGCGTGCAATCCTTCAGCCACAAACACATTCTGCGTGTCGTTCATAAAACCATTTGAGGACGGGCCAAAAGCGTTCACATGCGTCCACTTTTCAGCGGTCATGTTAAGTTCCTCGGCAAGCTCGTGCTGCGCGGCTTCCAAGGCGCTCGCACCTTTTTCGATGCCGCCCGTAGGCAATTCCCATTGCCACTCTTGCATTGGGTAACGAAATGATTCAATGAGGCAAACCTTATCCTCCTCGGTCAAGGCGATAATAAATACGCCAGGCTTACTCTCGATAAAGCCATAGATTCCCTCTTTGCCATTGGGCATGAGTACTTTATCTTCGTAAGTTTTCATCCACGGATTTTGGTACATTACTTTGCTGGCCAAAGTACGCCACGGGTTGTCATCATTTTTCTTCGTCATGCAAAAATTATACACCTCGGTGCGGCGTCCGCGCCGTGGAAAAGTCAAGGGACATATGCTTAAATACTCTCATGAATCCGCAGAGCAATTACGACTTTATTATGAACCCTGCGCAGGCACCGAAACGTTCCATGGGCGCCGGGCCGGTCCAAGGCAAACGGATGCTTATGCTTGCGGGCGCCGTCGTTGTACTCTTTTTGCTTTTCTTCGTCGCCTTGGCGTTCAAGGGTGGCGGCGGTGCGGCAGCCAACCTTACGGGCATCGCCGAAACGCAGACAGAAGTCATTCGCGTAGCGGCCGAAGGTGTCAGCGGCGGGGGCGTCACGGCGACCGCCAACCAAAACTTGTCGGTCAACGTGCAGCTTGTCGTCACATCTCAGCTCAACGCACTCAAAAAATTGCTGACGTCCCAAGGTACGAAACTGTCGGACAAAACACTCAACCTAAAGAAAAATACCAGTACCGACGCGCAGCTTACAACGGCTCAACAAAATAGCACCTACGACGTGGTCTTTGCACAGGTTATGCAAACCGAGCTGAGCAATTACCTCAGCGAACTCAAAAGCGCGTACCAAGCCGACACAGGAACGAAAACCCGCGCCCTGCTCAGCACCGACTACACGCAAGCCGCCATGTTGTACAGCCAGGTTCCCTCGGCCGCGAGCCTTGGCGGCAGCTAGCCGCTACTCGCCGGCGACAAGCAAATAGGAATGACGGATAAGGTCCTGAACTTCGGGCCAATCGAGCTGGCCGGTAAGCAAAACGGTAATCCAGTGTTTCTTGTTGAGATGGTAGCCAGGCATGACGCTTTCGTATTTTTCGCGAAGCAATTTGGAGAGCTGCGGATCACACTTGAGGCTTAGGTTGATCGGGCTGGAGCCTTCTTGTACCAAGGCAAACATGTGCTCGCCGGTTTTATAAACTGCGACCTTCTCGCCAAACGGATAGTCAAGGCACGCGTTCGGCATAGTAAGAATGTAGTCTTCGAGTTCTTTGTGCGTAATCATGAATTTACTCTAACACGTCGAGGAGCGACGGAATATCGTTGACAAGGTGATCAGGCGCGGCAGCACGCAGTGCTTCGTGCGTGCCGAAGCCGTGCGTGACGGCGACGGTTTTGAGGCCGGCGTTTTTGCCCGCTTGGATGTCAGCGGGAGTGTCGCCAACCATAACAGCCTCGTGAGGCTTTACGCCCAGCTTGCTCAGCGCGAGCAGGACGCCTCCGGGATGCGGCTTGGGCTGGACGTCATCGGCACTTGAAACGACGACGTTAAAGTGATGCAGTACGCCCGCTTTGTTGAGGACACTTATTGTCCGATGATCGCCAGCCGTCACCACGCCAAGCTGTATGTCGAGCCGCCGCAAAATTGCCAGCAAGTCTTCAGAGCCTGGGTACAACCGGTGGAAGTCCATGCTCTGCGCCCAGAGTTCGGCGTGGCGCGTACTAACTCGTGCGAAGTTAGCGTCGGCGTTTGGCACGAGCGTACGGATGATTGCCTCGGTCGTACCGTGCATTGCCGCGGCGATCGTTTGCCGCGTTGCAGGTTCGCCGTTGAACTCGCGCGTCAGCTCTTCAAATTGCCAAAAGATGCCTTCGCGCGAATCAATCAACGTACCGTCGAGGTCGAAAATCACCGCCTGCATAAAAATTACCGCTTTCGTTAAAACAAAAGATAATTATATACTAGCTTGGACAATCTGTAAAGAAATGAAGTTCGTTTAATCCTTCGGATGCTCGCGCAGCCACTCGAGGTAATATTGCCATTCGGCGATGGACGCCTGGATGTCGTCGAACGCGCGGTGCACTTCCTTCTTCTCGAACTCGACGCCGTACTTGCCTTGCATGTAAATCTTCAGCGAACTGACGTCCAACATGCGGTAATGCATTTTGAGGTCGAGCGCCGGCCACCAGCGTTTGATAAACGCGCGGTCGCTATGAATAGAGTTGCCTGCGAGGATCGCCGGCTCGTGCCCGAAGTGCTTCTCAAGTAATGCAATCAAATCTTGCTCAACTTCGCCCAGCGTTTTGCCGTGCGCAAGCTTTTGAATAAAATCGTCGCGGTTCTCGGGGTAATCCTTCCACCAAACGTTCTTTTGCATGCGTTCCACGACGACGTCGCGTTTGTGCTTGACGCGGCCTTCGTAGCTGGCCAGCGTTTTGAAGTTGAAGTCGGTGATCTCGGCGGCAACCTCAAGAATGACGTCGTGCTCGGCGTCGAGGCCGGTCATTTCCAAATCCACCCAAAACAGTTTCGTTGGAATCGCGTGCTTGTCAAAATTCGCCATAAGGTCTCCTCGTCTCGCTCGCATTATAGCCAACTTTGACCAAAAGAGAAACGCCTACGACTTCTTGAGGAACTGCAACGCCGCGGAGTTGATGCAAAACCGTTGGCCGCCGGGCTGGTCTGGCGCGTCGTCGAAGACGTGGCCGAGGTGGCCGCCGCAATTGGCGCACGTTACTTCGGTACGATGCATGCCGTGCGAATCGTCGGGCGTGAAGACAACGGCGCCCTTCTTTGCGTCGTAGAAGCTCGGCCAGCCGCAATCCGTGTCGAACTTCGTGTCGGAGCCGAACAATTCCGCGCCGCACGCCGCGCAAACGTAGCTGCCGGCGTCGTGATTGTACAACAATTTGCCTGTGAACGGCGCCTCAGTCCCTTTTTCGCGCAGCACGTGGAATTGCTCCGGCGTGAGTTTTTTGCGCCATTCGTCCTCTGTTTTGTCCACCATTTTGTACTCCCTTAGGATTTCTTTTTATCCAATTTGTCGAGGCTGAACAACTTTATGACGATGTAAATCGCCAGCAATACAAAAAGAAAGTCCATGAGATCGTAGGCCAGGGCTCCCCACGCAAAGTTGGCGTGGCGGCTGCCGAAGTGCAACGTAAACGTGCGCATGCTGAGCGCTTTGTTGCCGCTGAAGAGCAGCTCGAACAACGGGTTGATGAAGCTGTCGGTCGCCTGCTTGACCAAGCCTTGCACCTGCGACCCAATCACAAAACCGACGGCCAAGCCGACGATGGCGTGCTCACGCAAGAACGTCACGAAGCCGCCGACGGGCTGTGCCAAAACGTCCGGCGTCACGGCCGAGACGACGCGCGTTGCGCGGCGCACGTGATGCTTCGGGTTTGCGCTGAGGAGTTTGGAATCTTTTTTTGCAGTTGCCATAATTCTCTATTATACGCCTGCTAAATCTGCTCCGGCGCGGCGATGCCGAGGAGCGTGAGGCCGGCCTGTAACGTGTCAGCGTATTCTTCAACGAGCTTGAGGCGAAGTGCCTCGCGCGGATCACCCACGACGTGATTGTGCTCGTAAAAGCGGTTAAAGGTCTGCGCAAGTTCATATAAATATGTACAAATATGATGTGGCATAAGCTCATTTACGGCGCGGTCAACGACCTCTGGGTATTCGGATATCTTGCGAAGCAAAGAACGTTCGCCTGCTTCGAACAATGATGAAGCGGCATCCAAACTTTCGCCCGAAGTGTGCGTTTCGCGCGGGCGTTCTTCAGGGCTTTGCGCCTGAAGTCCGTCCGACTGCACTACGCTGGACCCACCTCGATCAAAAGTTTGGATGCCGCTCACTTTTTTGATGATGCTGCGCGCGCGTGCGTGTGCGTACTGCAAATACGGCCCGCTGTTGCCTTCGAGGCTGACGGATTCTTTGGGGTCATAGATGACGTCCGGGCCGATGCGCTGCTTGAGGAACGCGTACTTAACCGAGCCGAGAATCATCGCTTCGTCGTCGCGGCCGGTCGCCTCACGGCTGGCTTCGCGCGCCGCTTCCAAAACGTCCACCGCGCGGAAGAAGTTGCCTTTGCGCGAGCTCATCTTCACGCCGCCGGCGAGTTTGAGCTGGCCGTGCGTAACGTGCGTCGTGCGCTTCACGAGTTCCGGCTCGAACTGCTCGATGCTTTTGAGCACGACCTTCATGTATTCCACGATGTCGTTGCCGGTGATAATAATCGTGCGGTCAAAGTGGTAATCGCTCCACTTGCTCATAACCAGCCCGACGTCTTTGGCCTCGTACGTCGGCAAACCGTTGGAGTTGATGAACACGCGCGTGTGCAAACCGTACGGCTCGCCTCTGAAGACTACGGCGCCGTCGCTTTCTTCGTAGACGCCTTTGGCAAGCTGCTCTTTGACGGTCTTGAGGCCGAGCGGCGCCGTTGAACTTTCAGGGTAATACTTCTCAAACGTCGTGCCGACGCTGGCGTAGAAGGCGTTGAAGTAATCGTAGCTCCATTGGCGGCACGTCCAATATATTTGCGCAAAGGACGAGTCGCGGTCGTTGCTGGTGAAGAGTTCGTAGACGCGCGTGTTGAGGCCGACGATTTCTGCCTTGGCAACTTCGTCCTCGTCGTAAGCGCGCGTGCCGGCGACGTAGCAGCGGGCCATCCATTCGGCGCGTTCGCCTTCGGGAATGTCCGCGAGTTTCTCGGGATGTTCGCCGCCAAAGTCGTCGAGGATCGCCCACATCGTTTTGGCCACGTGCAAACCGACGTCACCGCCAAAGTTTACGCGGTGCACGTCAGCGCCGGCAGCTGTGAGCAAATTTGCCACGCTCTCGCCGTAAATCGTTTGGTATAAATGGCCGGCGTGCAGGACTTTGAACGGATTTGGGTCGGAATATTCAAGGACAACCAACTGGCCGTCGTAGGTTTTGGTGAGCGCCGACGGCGCTTTTTTGACCGCAGTGCGGAGCGCGTCGTCGCTGAGCGTGAGGTTCACAAAGCCCGGCCCGGCGATGCTCGCGTCTTTGACCTCTGGCAACGCTTTGAGTTCTTCGGCCAATGCAGTGCCGGCCTCGCGCGGATTCTTACCCAAAGACTTCGCCAGCTGCAGCGCCACATTCGTAGCAAAATCGCCGAATTGTTCATCCGGACGCGTCAGCTCAACATCCACGTCAACGTTGAACAACTTTTTGCACGCTGCGGCAACCGCCGTCTCAAGTTCCTGTTTCATAAGCTAATTATAACAGATCACGCCTTCTGCATACGCACGACGCGCACCAGCTGCCAAATGATGGCATAGGTTGTACTCAGCAGTACGAAAAAAGTGATCGCCGTTATGAGAGCCGACGAATCGGCGCGGGGGTGCAGAATGGGATCGCTCACGCCCACCAGCACGCCGGCCGGGTTGAGCAACACGTCCCACGTGTTCCACCGCAAGCTGTGGCCGAGATACACGGCGTAACTGCAGAGCAGCAGCGTGACGGTTACGAGGATCGTTGAAAAACGTTTGCTCAGGCGTTTGAGCAATTCGTTGTGCACAAGATACACGCTGATGAAGCCGAGGATAACGCCGTTCATAACGAACGAGGCGAACATCATCGCGTCGTACAGCTGGTACACGTGCGGCATGTCCTCGAGGTGCGTCAGGTCGCTGATGAGATAAAAGCTGTTCGGCAAAAAGAACAGCCACGCTATGGTCATGACAATCGCCTGCCAGCTCGACCACAATTGCTTGCGGAGAATCTTCACAAGCCATAAGGTGAGCGCAAACGGTATCCACGCAAGGAAAAGATTCCAGACTAAGTACGCATAAATCGTTTCGTGCGTCCGAATGGCGCCGACGAAAAATAACGCTACGCTGGAAAGGCTCGCGATTATCAAGGCTACGCCCAGCCGGGCTTTCGCCGATAAGTACCACCGCATTATTCTATTATACCAAACTTGGTTGTATAGCCCGCACCCTCAGGGCACACAGTCTTTAAGTGGGTCACCCTTCCCGAAGTGGAGCCGGAGAAGCAATCTTTTGAGACCTTAAGCTCAAAAGTTGTTTCGCCGCGCGTGAACGCTTACTTAAAAGGCCGTGTGCCCTGAGGTGCCGGCTACGAAATCAAGAGGACGCTTCAAGCAATCTCCAAACGTACCTCAAAGCATGCGCCTTTGCCGTCCGCGTTATTCCGCGCGGTGAGGTGCGCACGGTTGGCGTGAGCAATCTCTTGCGCAAGGCTGAGGCCAAGCCCGTAACCGCCGGCCTTTGAAGAACGTGCTTTATCACCGCGATACAAACGTTCAAAGATATGCGGCAAATCTTTTTGGTCGATGCCGCCGCCTTCATCAAGCACCTGCAATACAAATTGTCCGCCGTGACGCGCGCCTTTGACTGTAACCGTACTGCCGTCCGGCCCGTACTTCACCGCGTTGTCGAGGAGAATACACAAAAGTTGCACGAGGCTGTCGTGGTCGCCGAGCGCCGTAGCCTCTGGGACTTCACGGACAATCCTCACACCTTTTGCCTCGGCCGCAGCGTGCGCTTGCTTCGCCGCCGTTTCGGCAATGTGCGCCATGCCAACGGAGCCGAGCTTCAACGACGCATGGCCGTACTGCGTGAGATCGAGCAAATTGCTTGAGAGTTGCTGCAACCTCTGGACTTCCTCAAGATTGCTCACGATGAGCTCACGCGCCTCGGCCTCACTAAAATTCTTTTGCCTGAGGAACACTTCGTTTTCCAAACGTAGGTTCGTAAGAGGCGTGCGCAGCTCGTGGCTGGCATCGGCCACAAAACGCTTTTGTGCTTCGTGGGCTTCCTCGATCGGCTTTAGCGTGCGGCCGGCGTACCAATAGCACAGCAAGCCGCCGAAGACCAACGCAATGACGTCAATCTTCGCAAGGTCGTGATCCAAATGTATTTGCCACGCCGTAGCTTCCGCGGCCTGAAAATCCGCAAAGTTCGACGAAGGCGGCGGCCCTTGCATGTCATAATCGTCAAACAACCGCCGCACGTCGGCGTTCTGGTCGTGGTTGCTGTGGCCGTACTCCGCGTCGGCAAACGTGCGGAACGCAAACGTCATCGCCAACGAAAACACCAGCAGCGCCGCGAGGTAAAAAAACGTGAGTTTGAGCCGCGCCGATCGGAACATCCTTACCTCACTTTATAACCGTGGCCGCGCACGGTTTCAATGGCGTCTTCGCCGATCTTTTTGCGCACGTTGGCCACGAAAGTTTCAACGGTGTTGTGCTGCACGCGCGTTTCGTCGGCCCAGACGTGGTCGAGCAGTTGGTCTTTGCTGAGCACTTCGCCCTTGTGGTGCATAAGGTATTCGACGAGTTGGAATTCTTTGGCCGTGAGGTGCACGGGCGTGCCTTTGCGCGTTACGGTTTTGGCGACGCTGTCGAGCGTAATGTTGCCGACTCTGAGTGTCGTGCCAGTATGCGCCTTTGGTCTTCGGAGCAAAGCCCGCGTGCGTGCGAGGAGTTCGTCAAAGGCAAACGGTTTGGAGAGGTAATCGTCCGCGCCGGCGTCAAGGCCTTCGACGCGGTCGCCAATCGTACCGCGCGCCGTCAGCATGAGGATTGGCGCTTGCTCGCCGCGGCCTCGCCAAAGTTCGACAAGCGCCGGGCCGTCGTAGGTGCCCGGAATCATCCAATCCAACAACACGAGGTCGTAAGCTCCCTCGCCCATCATTGCCTCGGCTTGGTCGCCGTCGCCGGCAACGTCCACAACGTAACCTTCGGCACGTAAGCCTTTTTGTAAGCTCGCTGCAATCTTTACTTCATCTTCGACAACTAAAATCTTCATACGCCTATAGTATACGCCCGGGCTGAGGCGTAGCTGAAGAAGTCGCAAGCCGCCGTCCTCGGCTTCTCATGCTTTTATTGCCACGCTATAAGGAAAGCGTTGAGGTCGAACGCATCCGTAAGCTGAATGGCCGAGCGTTGTTCCGCCACAAGCTCGTAAATTGTCTTATCCTCTGAGAGAAAGACTGCCTTCTCAACACACCTCGTCCTAGCTAGCTCGTAAAAAATAAAGTCGAGGCGATTGCCCCACGAGCCTTCATGGAACGCAACCTGGCCTCGTGAGAACGTGAGGACGGGACGATCGCCTTGCGGACGTTGAATCACACACTGATACCACGCGTCCTCGACAGGTTCACCAAAACGTGCAACTACAGCTCTCGGTAGCTCAGCGTACTCCAACGACCTACGAGCTTCGGTGAATACCGCGCCGCCCGAAAGCTGCGTATCGCCTGCGGCGCCTTCACGAAGTAAGACGTCGGCCACGGCATCTTCTAAATCGGGAACTAACGATATGTCTGCCTCGAAGTCAAACCCTCGCATGTCAGGTGTTTGTGTCATGCGAGGATAGTAACATCTTGTTGCTTACAGAGCAATTATGTTAGAAGTGAGATTAATCACTCATTCAGCGCTTTTTTGAAGTCCTCAACGAGCGTCACGGGCGCGGGATCAATGCCGCTGAGCAACGCCAGGTAAATCGTAACGAAGTCGCCGAGCGCCGACGTCCACAAAAGTTGTTCAAACATATCGCCCCCCTGCGCCTCGACGACGTGCGGCGCCGGACGCATACCGCTGAGCAAACGTTCTGTAACCTCAAAACGTTTTTGCACGCGGGGATGTTCCAACGAACTTCTCAAGTCCACAACGGCGTAAGGTTTTTGCACGGGCTGCTTACTCCAGCCGATGAACTCGTTGTGGTTGAACTCCGGGAACTGATTCACCCACGCAACGTGCTTGGCGTTTTCGTTGCAGCTGATTTTCCATTTGTAGGCTGCGGGAAAAAGCTTTGGCCCGGCGTAGATCACGACAGATTTTCCCATAAGTTCCTGCGCGAGTTGCTTGGCCGGATTCTGCGCCGTAGGAACCGCAGGCAGCCACGCCTTCACGGATTCGTCGAGGAAATCAGCGGCGGCTTCAACCGTTGCTGTAACTTTTTCCGCCGCCAAAAGGCCGGCTTGCTCCAGAATCGTGAGCAACGCTTTGGAGTTGTATAAAACGGCGTAGCGCGGCTGCTCGGCGTGAGGCAAAACAGCCAACGTATAATTCTTTTCTTCGGCGGCTTGTTGGAGTTTGCCGCCGCCGGCGATGACGGCAATCTGCGCGCCTTTCGCCTCGGCCTCGGCCAAAGCGTTCAACGTTTCTTCGGTGTTGCCGGAGTAGCTCGAGGCAATCACCAACGTTTTGCTGCCGACGTATGAAGGCAGATCGTAGTTCCTCACTACCTCAAACGGCTTGTTAATCCCGGGCCATGTCGTGAACAGTAACGCCGCAAGCGCCGAGCCGCCCATGCCCGCGAATACAACGTTGTCGATTTCACCAAACACCGTGTTGCCGCGCAACGTAAAAACTTCGCGCAATTGCGCGCCCTGCTTCGCCACGACGCCCAGCGCGTCCTCGGCGTCTTTCTCGTGAATGTAGCGCAAATCGTCTAACATAAAACTCCTTGCTTCGTAATGCTTATGTATTATAGTATAGTTGAAGAAAAGAGGGGGATCTTATGTTTGACGGGAACAACAACGCACCGCAGGCGAATATGCCGCAATCTGACAATAACATGATGCAAAGCCAAGCCGTAGGCACGCCGGCAAACCCGATGCCTGCGCCTGGTACTGACACGGCTGGCGAGTACATGCTCGAGGACGGCACGCCGGCAACGACGACGGTCGAACCGACAGCTCCGGCTGCGCCTGCTCCAACAAGTGACGCAGCTTCAGCTCCTGCGATGCCAACGCCCGCGACTGACCCTGACGAATTGCTCGAACTCAAGCAACAAGCCTTACAACAGCTTTCGCCGTTGCTTGGTCACCTCGACCAGTCGCCTGAGGAAAAGTTCCGCACGACGATGATGCTCATTCAAGCTTCTGACAACGACACATTGCTGAAGCAAGCTTACGAAGCGGCGCAAGCCATCACCGACGAAAAAGTTCGCGCCCAAGCACTTCTCGACGTGGTAAACGAAATCAACTACTTTACCCAGCACGCCGAAGCCGAAGAAAAATAAACGCCGTAGAGCATGAGCCGCCGCGTCGTTACACTTCCCCGCGTGAACAACGTTCTTTTGGCGGCCATTATTGCGGTCAATTTGTATTTGATTGTGTTGCCGTTTGTGCCCGCACTTCTTTTCAAGGCGGATCACAACGGCTCGCAAAGTTCTAAGGCGTTGACACAAAAAATCGCACAAGGTTTAACCGCGCCGAAGAAAGCGGCCGCCGCGCCGCCGGCCAATCAGCTCATCATTCCCTCGATGCAGTACGACGAGCCGATCATCGAAGGCAAAACCATTACGGCATTGCGTTACGGCCCATGGCACATTCCTACGGGAAGCTCGCCAGACAAGGGCGGCAACACCGTCATCGCCGGCCACCGTTTCACGTATACCAACCCGCGCGGCACGTTTTACTACCTCAACAAAGTGCAAGTTGGCGACGAGATCGGCGTTATCTGGCAAGGTAAAACCTACGAGTACAAAGTGACGACGACAGAAGTTGTGCCGCCAACTGACATGGCCGTGGAAAACCAAACGGCCAGCCCGACGCTCACGCTCTTCACCTGCACGCCGCTGTGGCTGCCGAAGGATCGTTTGGTCGTCGTAGCAAGTTTGGAGCAAACGTCATGAGCGATAAGACACGGTTTTGGATACTGCTAGGATTGCTTTTGCTGAGCGTCGGATTGCTCTTATTCGCCAATGCTAGCGTGACGAACATTAGCTTTCGCTAGCCTAAGAAAATTCGTGGCACTTGCCGCCGTGAGGCCGTGGAACGCCAATTGCTTCGCCATAACTTATGCTGCAGCGTTGGTCCGGTCGTGGACCCTTGCCCGGCAGATTAGTCGCCGGATTGCTGCTGCGGGCGAAGCGTCGTGTTGTACGCGTAACGGCGCGCACCAAAGCCGTCGACATAGGAACGCCTGCGAATGACTGGCGCATTCTGGTTGGCGCGGTGTGTTTGCGCAACAGCGGGCTGCGGCTTGAGTACCGATTGCGCTGGCGCAAGCTGCGCCGGTGCGGCAACTCGCACGACGGGTTCGGGCTGCATTTGGCGCGCGGCGTTGCCTGGTGCGGCGACGGCGTGGCGCGCGGCGAAGTTTCGGGCACGCGCGTTGCGTGCTTCGGCGTCACGCTCCAAAAGCGCGGATACCTCTGGTGTTGCCGTGCGTTTCGCTGGCTGGCGGTTCACAAACCACACCACAAAAATTCCCACTTGATACATCAAAATAATCGGCCCGGCCAAAAGCAGCTGCGCAAAAATATTCGGCGACGGGTTCATAAGGCCGCTGCCGATGAATGCCAGCAAGACCACCCAACGTTCATAGTGGAACAACTTCTGCGGCTTGAGCGGCTTCACACGGTTGATAAAGATAAGCAGCAGCGGCACTTGAAACAGCAGTGCCGAGCCAAGCATGTACACCGTTACGAAACTCATGTACGACTGAATGGTAACGAGCGGCCGAATCTGCGCCGTCACAAACTGGTGCAACAGAAAATGCAACGCCGAAGGCAAACCCCAAAAATAGCCGTACACCACGCCGGCCAAAGCAAAAACGCCGGAGATAACGCTTCCCCACGCAATAAACCGTGAGGCCTCGTCCTTCAGCAGCGGCTGTATGTAGCGCAAGATCTGAAAGACAATGACGGGAATACTCGCCGCAACGCCGGCATACAAACAAACGCGAAACAAAAAGTCGATACCGCCACCAACAGACGTATAGATAAATTGCTGGTCGCGTGCAGGCCGAAGTAGAGCCGCAACTATGTGCCGCTCAAACGCGTAGGCCACCGCGGCCCAAAGCCCGACAGAAAGCGCAACGTAAAACAGGCGCCGCCGCAACTCGTGGACGTGCTCAATAAACGGAAGTGCTCGCGTCTGTTCGCTTTGAACCGGCGTACTACGAAGCTTGTTGCTTCTTGTCTTCGCTTTGCTTCTCGCTCTTTTCATTGCCACCTTCGTTCAGCCCTTTGCGCAATTCATGCGCCGAGCTTCCAATACTTTTGGCGAGATCCGGCAGTTTTTTGCCACCAAATAGCAAGAGCACGATCAGCAGAATGATGACCAGATCTGCCGTTCCGAGATCCAGAAAACCAAAATCCATGCTACCCTCACAAATCGTTATTACTAATGAACAAGCTTATGATATCATACACTCGTACAATTAAGGTTATGGTAATGACAACATTTTTGAGCGATAACCACTATTATTTCGCGCAAGCTTACGGTGAGGGGACGTACAGCGCTTGCAATTACAACGACTCGACGTCGTGTACGACGAGCAGTTCAAGTTCTGGCAGCGGCACGCTTGCCAACACCGGCACGATGGTTTTGCTTGTTGTCAGCGTTGCCTGCCTCATCATCTTCGTAGCGCTTATCGTCCGCTTCTGGCGGCGCCCAAAACGGGCAAAACCGCTTGACAGCCCGGAGCAAAGCGTTCTACAATCCGACTATAAAGATAAACACAAACAGTAACAAACGGGGGCAGCGATGAACCAGATCAATAACCTGATGCAGAAAGAGATGACTCGCAAGGAATTCTTGACGACATTGGGCTTTGGCGTTGCCTCAGTGCTTGGTTTTTCGAGCGTCCTCAAGATGCTCTTCGGCAAAGGCGAGCAACACTTTCAGGCTAGCAACATGGGCTACGGCTCGAGCGTGTACGGCGGCGTTTCGGAACACCACAAATAAGCTTACTGAGATACGCTCGCTGGCTTTTGGCTTATAACTTTAGACGGCATGCAATAAAATGAGGCTCCGCGTTGGAGCCTCGTTTTATTTTCGTAATGTACTCTCTTTTCGAGAGTTTACATTTATCTTAGGACGGCCGGCGATTTTGGCACCGAATCGTCCTAAGGTCTAAGGCCGCTTGGCTACATCATGCCCATGCCGGACATGTCGGGCGCGGCCGGCGCAGCGCCTGCCTTGGCCGGCTCGTCAACGATGAGCGCGCCCATGGTCATGCTCGTGCCGGCAATGCTGACGGCGTTGAGCAAAGCTTCTTTGGTTACGCGCGCTGGGTCAACGACGCCAACGGCTTTGAGGTCAACAAGCTTGGTCGCATCATTGACATCCACGCCAAAGCCAGGCTTTGCGGCGCGGACTTGCGGCAGCCATTCGTCGGCGTTGAGGCCGGCGTTGGTGAGGAGGATGCGGAACGGCTGCTCAAGCGCGTTCTTGAGTACCATTTTGCCGGCGGCAATGGCAGCGTCATCGCTCGATGTAGCAATCGTTGCGCTCAGATTCACCAGCGTTACGCCGCCGCCAGGCACGACGCCTTCGGCAAGTGCAGCCTTCACGGCTGCAACGGCATCGTCCACGCGGAACTTCTTCTCTTCGATTTCGGTTTCGGTTGCGCCGCCGACTTTGATGACGGCAACTTTGCCTGAGAGAGCGGCGCGGCGTTTCTCAAACTCACTGCGGTCGTAGTCACTCGAGGAAGCGTCGGCCTGCGCGGCAATTTGCTTCACGCGCGCGGCAACGTTGGCTGCCGAGCCTGCACCTTCGATGATCGTCGTTGCGTCTTTGCCTACGATCACGCGGCGCGCGGTGCCGATCATGTTAAGTTCGGCAGTCTCGAACGTAATGCCGCGCTCTTCCGAGATAACCGTCGCGCCCGTGAGGATCGCGATGTCGTCCAACACGTCCTTACGGCGGTCGCCAAACGCCGGCGCCTTCACGGCTACGGTGTTAAACACGCCTTTCAAACGGTTGAGGATGAGCGTCCCGAGTGCTTCGCCCTCGACGTCCTCAGCAATAATCACCAAATCTTTTTTGCCGGCTTGCGCAAGCTTCTCGAGGATTGGCAAAAATTCTTGGACTGAACTAATTTTTTGGTCAGTCACGAGAATGGCCGGCTTGTCGTAAACGGCCTCGAGGCGTGCCGTGTCCGTGACCATGTACGCGCTCACGAAGCCGCGGTCGAAGGTAAAGCCTTCAACGACTTCGCTCTCGAGGTTCAAGCCCTGCCCTTCCTCAACGGTTACGACGCCATCGCGGCCGACTTTGTCCATGACTTCGGCAATGAGGTCGCCGATTTCTTTGTCGCCCGCCGAAATCGTCGCAACTTCCGCGACGCGGCTCTTCTTGCCTTGGATGTCCTCACGCATGCCTTCGAGCTTGCGAAGCACGTCGGCGGCCGCAGCTTCCAAACCTTTGCGAAGGAGCATCGGGTTATGGCCGGCGGCAATAAGTTTGTTCGCTTCGTTGAGAATGTGGTACGTAAGAACCGTAACGGTCGTCGTGCCGTCACCGGCAACGTCGTTCATTTTGCTGGCGGCTTGTTTGATAAGTTCCGCGCCGACTTTGTAGCCGAGCGTTTCGTCGTCATCGTCGCCAAGTTCAACGCCTTTGGCAACGGTAACGCCATCGTGCGTGACGGTCGGTGCGCCGTAGGTTTTGCTGATGACAACGTTACGGCCTTTCGGACCCATCGTCGTCTTCACGGCGTTGTAGAGAATTTCGGCGCCAGCCAGCACGCGCTTGCGAGCGTCATCATCGTAGAATACTTTTTTTGCCATTATGATTTCTCCTCTTTCTCAGTTTCCTTGTGCTTGGCGGGTTTGTCGTACTGCATTGCTTTGGCAATGTTCTCGAGTGAATCGGCGATACGCGTCGTGTTGGCTACGAAATCGAACGCCAATTTTACAACGACGATAAGGACAGCGACTTGCAAAATCCAAATCATCTATACCTCCACCGTGGCGAGCACGTCTTCTTCTTTGACGAGAATGTAATCCTGGCCGTCAACCTTTACTTCGGTTGTGCTGTAGGTTTTGTAGAGAATACGGTCGCCTACTTTGAGTTGCTTGGCCGACGGGCCGACGGCCACGACCTTCGCAGTCTTAGGCTTTTCGGTAGATTTCTCAGGCAAATAAAGGCCTGCGGCGGTTTTCGTTTGGGCTTCTTCGGCTTGCGCCACAACGTAGTCGGCTAGCGGTTGTACTTTTACGCTCATAATTTTCTCCCTTAGCTTTGGCGATATTGGCACTTACATGCTTTGAGTGCCAATCATCAGACTTCATAATAATACGGGAGCGTTCCTAGCTCGTCAAGCTGCCCCTACAAAAAAATCCGCAAGGTCTTACATTTGCGGATTCTGCTCAAACGCAGCGACTATTTGAATGATGTCATGTGCCGCATCTTTGTCTATGCGCCACATCGCTTCTCCTAGACTAAAGTCTACGCTATCGGAGCCGACTTGGACGACAGCGCCTAGACCTTCAATCTCAACCAGCTGCCCCTCTACGCCCGGCATCTTGGTGGCCTCACTTGTATCCAATAACTGCCCCACGGAACGCGAACCCAGCATAAAGGCAAGAATGGTAAAAGCTTGTTCTCCCGTGACCCCAGCGACCTCTTGTCGTCTTTCGGCGTCGCTCATACTTTAGCTTTTCTTCCTGTAGCCCGCTTCGGTGAAAACTCGATTTTCGGCCTCGCCTTTCTTAAAGTAAGGAGATGTGTTTATAAGAGGATACGCTGTAAGGATTTTGCCGCTTCTTCGATCAAGTATTAATTTGACTTCCATACGTCGGCTTCCGTCGACGAGGCGCATTTTGCCTAAGGTCTCGACGACTTCTCTTCCGTACGACAAATCCGGTGACACTACGTCGTTCGCCTTGTTCCTAGACCGCGCGGCCTCTGCCACGCCCTTCGCGACCATAAACGAGTCGTATTCTTTAGGAAACATGCTACTTTGTACTGTTACCGGCTGAGAATCTCTTCGGCCGGTGCTCGGGTTAACGCGTTGCACCGTCTTAAGTATGCCGCCAATAACCACATCGGCATCGTACGGCTCGAATGACCGGCGCCTATGCTCGTAGGTTGTTCTCGTTGAAGGAATCGGGGCGCCTTTCCCGTCCATAACGTGTGGCCAAGCTAATTCGCCCGACGGCCCATGATGGAAACCGCCATTGATTATTACGCCGTTACGATTTGTCTTACTGTTGCCGGCCAGCATATGTATAAGGCCGTCTTGGCCCGTTGCAGGGTCAAAGTAATACGCGTCGACGATGCCATTGGCTACGGCGTCGTCATAATCCAAAGGCATGAGTTGTCTAAGTGCCGCTTCGCGCGCCGCAGCTGCTTGCACAGCTTGATCCGCCTCGGTATGAATAGCATCTACTTGTGCCGTAGATACCTCCGAAACTGTTGCAAGGTCAGGCGCTTCAATACTCATACATAAGCACTATAACATAAATTTTGCTTACACACAATGATATCTTTTAGCTCTTCTTTGCACGACGCTTCTTGAGTGCCTTGTGCGCCTCTTTGATTTCGTCGTAGGCGCGTTTGGTGACGCGCTGCGGGTCGTTGTCATCTTGTTGGAGGTGGCGGAGTTCGGCGGCCTTGGGGCCGTTGCTCAAGATGGATTTTTCGTGGCCTTTGCCGAGGAACAGCACGACGTCGCCCTTTTTTGCGAAGTCGATTGCCGCTTGCACGGCGGCTTCGCGGTCGTGGACGAGGAACAAATCTTTGCCGTCTTTTTTGCCTTGCCCCCGCGCGCCGTCGGCAATTTGCTTAAGGATTTCTTGGCCGTCGATGTCGCGGTCATCTTCTTCGGTCACGAAGACAGCGTCGGTGAGTTTACCGGCGACTTTGCCTTGCATGGCGCGTTTGGCTTCGTCGCGTCGGCCGGCCGAGCCGAACACGGAGATTAAGCGGCCTTTGGTGAGCGGGCGGACTTCGTTGAAGACTTTCTCGAAGCTCTCAGGCGTGTGCGCGTAGTCAACGATGACGGTGAAATCTTGGCCTTCATCAATATGTGTCATGCGGCCTTCGACATTCGTGAGTGAGGCGATGCCCTTCTCAATCTGTGCCGGTGTGAGCCCAACAGCGCGGCCAACAGCCACAGCCGCCAGCGAGTTGTAGACATTGAAGCTGCCGGGCAAATGGCACGTGATGTGATACGTTTCGTCGCCGATCTTTGCCGTGTAGGTGCTGCCGGCCGGCGTCAGCTCGACGTCTTTGGCGCGAAGGTCGCCGTTCTTCACGCCGTACATGACGGGGTTTTTAATGGCCGAGGCAAAAATTTTGCCGCTCGGATCGTCGGCGTTGGCAACGCCAATGCGCAGGCCTTTGCGGTTGCGGTTGGCCATCTCGAACAACATGCGTTTGGCGGCGCGGTAATTTTCAAACGTTCCGTGGTAATCGAGGTGTTCGTGGCCGAGGTTGGTCATGACCGCAATGCTGTACGGCACGCCGAACACGCGGTGCTGCGCCAGCGCGTGGCTGGTCGTTTCCAGCACGAGCCAATCAACGTTGTTGGCCTGAATCTTTTTGAGCCGGGCGGCGAGCGCGCTAGCGCCCATCGTCGTGAGGCGTGTCGGGTTTGGTTGCGCGCCTTTGCCGTCGCCGTAATCAACGGAAATCGTCGTGAGCATAGCGACTTTGTAGCCATTCTCGCGCAGCATTTGGGTGATGAGCGTGCAGGTGCTGGTTTTGCCGTCGGTGCCGGTAACGCCGATGACTTTCATGCCGCGCGCCGGAAAGCCGGCTTTGGCTTGGACAAGTGCCGCCTCAGCCCAGTGACCGTAGGGCTCAACTTTGCGGAATACGTTTTTGGGGACAAGCTTCTTAACAACAGTTCGTGGATTCATGTCCTAAAGTATACAACCTCTGATACCAATGAGCCAACAAAAGGAGGCCGCCCGTAGCGGACGGCCTCCTACGCCCTGAACTTTGCTAGGACATGAAGTTCTTCAAAGCGCTCATCACGGCGTCAGGACTGCTACTGCCGTTCGACTTCAGCCGCAGGTAGAAGCCGCCGTTAGATGACGTCACTTTTTCTAGCGGACCACCGGGTTGGGTAGCCTTATCGACTGCGTTACCGATTTGATGGTCGCTGAAACCGGCTTCGTGGAGCGAAGTCCAGACAGCTTGGCCGTGGTGCGAAGCCTCTGCAGCGTTGTTAATCTGAATAGCATGTTCAACTGAGGGCGGCGCAGCGTGAGTTCCACCACCTAATGGAGGTTTAGTTATGACGCCGCTACCTAAGTGCTGGCCTGGCGACTGGTGCTGCAAGAGGTGACCCCAACCTCCACTCGGAGCTGTAGGTATAACAACCGTTGACGGCGCAGTGTGCGTTGGGGCGCCGGTTGGCGTCACCTGCGGCGTTGCTGACGCGTGGCCGCCGCCTGAGCCAACGTGATGCAAATGGCTAGTGTCTCCTCGAGTCATAAGAAACATCGTAACGCCCGCAACAGCCACAGCACCTGCGGTAACCGCAACACGGTGGCGTTTTACAAACTCAACACCCGCACCTACCGACAATCTTTTGGCCTCAGCCTTCGAGACCTGCATGTATTGCTGTTGTTGCTCAGGAGTAAGATCATTCACTACTTGATCATAATCATCGCTTTCAAGGCGACGAATCTTCCGCGCCAGAGCCGGAGTGATTTGGGTGTCGGGAGCAATCTGGACGTCACTAAGCGCTACCGGCTCGAGCGCTTCCCTTTCTCGATCCGCTTGCTCTTGCTTTCTGCGGGCACGGGCAATGCGTGCCTTACCAAGCAGTCTATGTGCATCGGGCGCCGTGACATAGTTGCCATTCGCGTCTTTACCGGTCACTTTTGAGCCGGCTAAAGATACCTTGACCCGCGAATCCATCTGATTTGCGAACTGTCCGACAGCCTTGCCAAGAGCGCGCCCTACCCGGCCGCGACGATCTCCCCCTTGAGGTTGTTGCGGTCCAGTCTCTGCAGAAGCAGGCCGCTGTGGGAGGCCGGCGTTAGCACCTTCAGCATCGTCGCCAGCCGGCGTGCCGCCGTTGTGGCTAACCCACGAAGGAATAAACGGATCACCGTTTTTCTCGTCAAGATCACCTTCAAAGCCCCACGGCTCCTCTTCGGTGCCAGCTTCGCCGAGATCGCTAAAGTATGGCATGGGCTTGGCGGCCTTTGGCTGACCGTCACGCAACCTCTGCGGTAAGCGCAACTGGCCGTAGTATCTGTCTGCCATCTCCCTATCGGGATGACCAAGCAGAGCAAGTGCACGCTCATGCTCGGGCAGTGCATCCATCTGTGCTGCAAATCGTTCATACGCCAATGATTCTACGGGCAGCTGCTCTGGCGGTGTCGGTTCGGCAACGGCTTCTGCAGTGCCTGATTCGTTTGCGAAGGCACTACCGCCTTCCAGGTGTTGGGACGGGTTTGCAGCTCCGACACGAGCATTGTATGCCGCTTCTAGTTGCGGGTCGTAAGCGCCTAGGAATGGGTCCGGAGCTAATCCTGCCTGATTTGGTGCCGTCATTTCGCTACCTTATTTTATCTTAGCTAGATTTAAGCATAATATAACGCTAATGTCAATATCCTATCCACTATTTCCTTCACCTACGCAAATGCGCGCAGCCATGATATGCTTTGAATAATGATCGTTTTGGGCATTGAGACAAGTTGTGATGAAACGGCGGCTAGCGTCGTTCAAGATGGCAAAAAACTGTTGAGCAACGTCGTAGCAAGCAGTATGGACTTGCACGCCAAGTACGGCGGCGTCGTGCCGGAGATTGCCGCGCGCAGCCATATCGAGGCGATGATGCCAGCCGTCGTACAGGCTTTGGACGACGCGAGCGTAACGTGGGACGACATCGACGCCATTGCCGTTACGCAAGGTGCCGGCCTCGGCGGCAGCCTGCTCATCGGCGTGCTCACGGCACGCACACTGGCAATCGTTAACAAGAAACCGCTCTACGGTGTCAACCACGTTGAGGGACACTTGTACGCCAATTTTCTCACCGAAACTTCCCTGCCCGGCTACGACATGCCGGCCACGCAGCCGCAGTTCCCCATCCTCGGCATCATCGTCAGCGGTGGCCACAGCCAGCTCGTGCTGTTCCGCAATCATTTTGATTACACGCTCCTCGGCCAAACGCACGACGACGCCATCGGCGAAGCCTTCGACAAAGTCGCCAAAATCCTCGGCATGCCCTACCCTGGCGGGATTGAAGTCAGCCGCTTGGCCGAGCACGGCGACGCGCACAAATACCGCTTGCCTAAGGCGCACATGGCCGGCAAATACGACTTCAGCTTCTCAGGCCTCAAAACGGCCGTCCTCAGGCTCGCACAGGAACTAGTTGGAAAAGATTACTCATTGCCGTCGTACGAGCTTCCTAGCCTACTCAACGACGCCCAGAAAGCCGACATCGCGGCCAGCTTCCAACGTATTGCCGTGGAAACGATCGTCGATAAAGCGCTCCTCGCCTTTGAAGAGTTCAAGCCCAAAAGCGTCATCATCGGCGGGGGTGTTGCGGCCAACGGCGAGCTACGCAAACAGCTCGCCGAACGCCTGCCATTGCCGATCACCTACGCCGATCGCAAACTCTGCACCGACAACGGTGCGATGATCGCCGCGCTCGGCAGCTTCAAACACCAGCTGGGCGCAGAGCAAGCCAACCCGTACACGCTCGCCATCAAGCCGAACCTCTCAATGTGAAATTTCACGTGACGCCAGCGGTCGCTAGCATCATCGCGCTACCAAGTTCACGTGAAGAATAGCTACCGCCAACCGCGTAGAAATTCTCATCGTAAGGTGTTATGCTATAAGGCGTAAAACTAACTTTTAAGGAACGACGATGGAACTACCAAAGGTGTACGAGCCGGGTCGGTATGAAGCCGACATTTACGAGCTCTGGGAAAAATCGAACGCCTTCGCGCCGCGCGCGGGGGCAGGTGACAGTTTCAGTGTCGTCGTTCCGCCGCCGAACGCCAACGGCAACTTGCACCTTGGCCACGGTTTGACGATGGCCATCCAAGACATCGCCACACGCTACCACCGCATGAAGGGCGACCGCACATTGCTGCTGCCGGGCGCCGACCACGCCGGCTTCGAGACGCAAGTGGTCTTCGAGAAAGAACTTGCCAAGCAAGGGAAGAGCCGCTTCGACTTCACGCGAGAGGAACTCTACGCGCAGATCTGGGATTTCGTGGCCGAGAACCGCACGAAGTTTGAGCAACAATTCCGCCGCCTCGGCGCCAGCGTCGATTGGTCGCGCTCGACCTTTACGCTCGACGAAAAGATCGTCAAACGCGCCTACGCCACCTTCAAAAAAATGTGGGACGAAGGGTTAATTTACAGAGGCGAGCGTCTCGTCAACTTCTGCACGTTCCACGGCACGGCCTTTGCCGACATCGAAGTGACGTACCAAGAAGATAAAGGGAAGTTGTGGCACATTCGCTATCCGCTCACTGACGGCAGCGGGGAAGTCATCGTGGCCACAACGCGGCCAGAAACGATGCTTGGCGACACCGCCGTTGCAGTGCACCCTGACGACGCGCGTTACAAATCATTCCACGGCAAAACCGTGACGCTGCCTTTGGTCGGAAGAGAAATCCCGATAATCGCCGACGATTTTGTCGCCCAAGACTTCGGCACCGGCGCGGTAAAAATCACGCCAGCCCACGACCCGAACGACTACGAAGCAGGCAAGCGGCACAATCTGCCGATGATCAAAGTCATCAACAACGAAGGCAACATCGAGGGCGACATGCCCGAAGCATATCGCGGGCTGACGGTAGTCGAAGCGCGCGAGAAAATCGTTGAAGACCTCGAGAAGGCCGGCGCGCTCGTCAAAGCCGAAGATCACGCTCACAACGTTGGACACTGTTACAAATGCGGCACGGTCATCGAGCCGCTGTTGATGGAACAGTGGTTCGTTGCGATGCAACCGCTGGCCAAACGGGCGATTGAAACGCTCGAGGCAGGGAAGATCGTGTTTTATCCGCAGCAAAAGCAGACACAGCTCATCATATACCTCGGCGGCTTGCGCGACTGGAACATCTCGAGGCAAACGGCGTGGGGAATTCCGATTCCGGCGTTCCGAAACGTTGACGACGCTGACGATTGGATCTACGACGAACGTGTTACCGAAGAAATCATTGAGGTCAACGGCAAGACCTACCACCGCGATCCAGACGTGTTCGACACCTGGTTCTCGAGCAGTTCATGGCCGTATGCGACGCTCGATTTCCCCGACGGCAAAGACTTCAAAGACTTTTATCCGCTGAGCCTGATGGAAACCGGCTTTGACATCCTCATGCCGTGGGTCAGCCGCATGCTAATGCTCGGCCTGTACGTCACCGACGAAATCCCGTTCAAAACGGTGTACTTGCACGGCCTCGTCCTCGACGAACACGGCCAAAAGATGAGCAAAAGCAAGGGCAACGTCATCAACCCGATCGAAATCATCGACGAATTCGGCGCCGACGCGCTGCGCATGGGCATCATAACTGGGCAATCGGCCGGCAATAACCAGCCGTTTGGCCAGCCGAAGATCGTGGGCGCGCGCAACTTCTGCAACAAGCTCTGGAACATCGCGCGTTACGTCGAAGGCGCGGGCAAGGCGGAGCAGGGCGAGGCAAAGGCCGAGAGCATTGCCGACCATTGGCTGCTGGCGCGGCTCAAGGCGGCGGCCGAAGAAATCGCCAACGACCTCGAGAAATATCGCTTTGCCGAGGCTTACGAGGCGCTTTATCACTTCGTGTGGGACGACTTTGCCGACTGGTACATCGAAGCGTCGAAGGCGACACCAAATTTGCCGCTGCTCAACTTTGCCCTCGACAGCGTACTGAAGATTGCGCATCCGTTTGCGCCGTTCGTTACGGAAACGATTTGGCAAACGCGCGGCAAAAAAGGCGACGAAGAGCTGCTCATCAACTGCCGCTGGCCGAAGTTCCCTCAGGCAAACGCCGACGAAAGCCGGGCGTTTGAAGAGCTGCGTACTATCGTCGTTGAAGTCCGCGGCGTGCTGAAGAACGTTGGTCTCGGCACAGCCGACTTGCTCTACGGCGAAGCACCACTTATCGCCGAGAACGCGACGCTCATCGCGCGCCTTGCGCACCTCTCGCGCGTGCGCCAGAGCGGCGAGCCGGCTGGCCTCAAACTTACTCAGACGACGCAAGACTGTTGGCTGGCAATTGACGACGAAACGCTCAAGCGTTACGCCGAGAAACTCGAGGAACAACAGCTGCAGGCGCGCATCGTTGCCGAACGTTTAAGTAAACGCCTCAATAACGAGAGCTACGTCGCGCAGGCTCCGGCGGCAATCGTCGCCCAAACCCGCGTCCAACTCGCCGAGGCTGAAGAGCGTTTGCACGCGCTCGAGGCCGAAGCCAAACGTTTCCACGTTGCGTAGCATAAGAACCAGACGCTCCTTTGAAGACTTCGGCGTCCCGGAAACCGCGCGTAATCGAACTACGGCTTGGCGGGAACGTGTTTGAACTGCAATGCCGCTTCAAGCTTGGGCGTTATAGCGACGCCGCCATACTCGCGCAGAAGCAATTCGCCGTAGCCGGGGCCAATATTTCTTTGCAAACTCCAGATCGCGTCCGCCAAGTCAACGTCCATGAGCCCAACAGACATCTGTGCAAGGTCGATGAAGCCCAGCTCACCGTCTGCGCCGCGCAGAACGTTCGGCATTGCCATGTCACCGTGCAATACCACGAGGCCCGGCTTCGCCCGGGCAGGGAAGAGTATGTGCGCATCAAGCGCGTGGAACATTTTTATAGCCCGCGCGAATTCTTTGACAATCATCTCGTTACCCAACTCACCCGCAAGCTCGGCCAGATTCCTGCCGTGAAGTTCGCTCATAAGCAGATGGTCGCGGCCGTTAATACGAGTGAAGCCAAGCACGTCGGGAACCGTTGCGTGCGGCCGCAAGCGAAGCAAGTTGTCGCGTTCCGTGCGCAGCGACGGCGCGATCTTTAAATAATAGCGTTCTGCCGGCGTCTGAATTTTGTACACGTCGTCCTGGTGAGAATACGCGTGCTTCTCTATTTCAAAATCCGGGCCAATCGTACTTTGCAGCCATGCACGGGTTGCGGCGTCGATATCGTTCATGCGCTTATGATAGCAGACCGAGTTTGCGAACGCATCGCAATTTTGCTAAACTTCGAAGATGTCTTCCTCGCAGGATGTCTTTGAAGAACTTCTCAAACAGAACGGCCAAAGCCGCACCAAAGCGCGGCAAGCCGTTTTTGAGGCGCTCAAGGCAAACGACGCGCCGCTCGCCATGCGCGAACTCGTTGCAAAGAGCAAAGCAATTGACCGCGCCAGCGTTTACCGCGCCGTTGAACTTTTTGAGTCGTTGAACATTGTACAACGGATTTACACCGGGTGGAAATACAAAATTGAGTTGAGCGACCGATTCACTGCCCACCATCACCACTTAACCTGCGCGCAATGCGGCAAAAGCGTGGCGATTAACGAAGACGAGCTGGAGCGTTTTATCGAAGACGTCGCCGCGCGTCACCACTTCAAAACAAACGCGCACCAAATCGAAATCCAAGGCGTCTGCGCCGATTGCCAAACCGCATAACGACGTATTCGCTCAGCGCTGAATGAAGTAAGCCATCCAAAACCTACGCGATACCTCGCGTCTCTGGCGCACGAACTTGCATAACTTACGCTCAAATAAAACGGCACCGCCGAAATGACGGTGCCGTTTTGGCGGCAGGAAGCTTACTTCCAACCGAAGGCTTGGCTTAAAATCCACAGCGTAAACGCGGTAGAGATGAAGAACAAGCCGAGGCCAACTGGGCTACCCCAGCTGAACCACGAGCCCCACGCGCGCCAGTTTTTCATGCTGGCTTCGTAGGTCCAACCGTGGTCCTTGTCGCGCAGCTCCTGGAGACTTTTGCCTGTGTGTTGCATAGTGTCCTTTGTTAATTTGATGAGAGCCTGTCGACGCGTTGGGTTCGACGATGCCCCAAGTGCGGCGCAGGCCTACTCATTCGTTCAATGGCCATTACGTCCGTCCATGTCGTTCGCCGAATGAGTGGCGCATGGGTGCAATGGGACGACCAGTTGTTGTTATTTTAGCATAAATGGGCGCAGCGGCATAGCAGCCGGGCGCTTGGGCTTAGCCTTCAAATTCGAGTGCAGCGCGGACGCGGTCAACGGATTCGTCGGGGCGATAATCGTCAAACCACAGTACGTGCCAGCCCATTTTCTCCGCGGCCATGAGGTTGGCACGCGAATCGTCGATAAACAATATATCGCTGGCAGAGCAGTGGGCTTCTTGGGTTGCAATCTCGTAGATCTTCGCTTCGGGCTTGATAACGCCGAGTTGCGAGGAGTCGATGATGACATCATACGCGACATCGGGTAGCAGCTCGCGCGCGCGTAACGCGTCTATGATGCCTGGCAAAATATTACTCAGAAGACCGACGCGGTAATGCTCCGCAGCCCAACGCACGAGCTCGCCCACGGCTGGAATCGGCTCAACGGCCTCGAGGTAATAGGTCATCCAATCGACATCTTCAACGCCAAATGCTTTGGCGAGTTTGTGGTCGAACTCTTCTAAGGTCAACTCGCCACGGCATGCTTGATCGTTGAAGTGCCAGAACGTCTGTTCCACAAAGTCGACGCTCGCACCCGTGTCGGCTGCGATACGTGTAAACGCGCCGTGGAAGAAGCGCACCAGGCAGCCGTTGATGTCGAAGTACACAAACCGCACGCCGCTCTTGGCACGCTTCTTCGGCTTGGCCGCTGGCGTTTTGGCTTTGAGTGAACCGAGCAATTCATCAAGATTCGTTCCCACGGCTTCGGCAATGCGCTGGATCGTAAAGATCGAGGGCGACTTAATGGCGCCGCGCTCAATCTTCGTCAACGTCGAATAACTAAGGTCCGCACGCTGGCACAACGCCTGCTGGGTCAAACCCGCCTTCTGGCGCGCCGCTTGCAGGCGCGCACCCAAATCCCGCTCATCCATAGCCGTATCATACCATTCAACGCCCAGGAAACCAAACAATGTGGCATCAAAATGCTACCGGATTGTCACCTGAGGCAAAGTTATTGGTGACGGCATGTCTCACACCAAGTACAATGGACAGAAGAAAATGACCGCAAAAGAAGAGACCTCCAGCAAAAAACTGTCGCGCCTTTGGCAACCGTACCGTTCATGGCGCAGCTTTAGCGTCGGTCGCCCCCGTGTTGCATCGGGCATAAAGTTTGCCGTGTTGTGGGCTTTCTTTACATTCGTGGCGTGGCGTAAGCTGGACCCTGACTTTGGATGGCATCTTCAGGCGGGAAATTACATTCGCGCGCATGGCATCCCGGCACACGACATTTTTACGTATACGGCACGGCAGTTTCGCTGGATTGACCACGAGTGGGGCAACGATGTCATCGTGTCGTTCTTATACGGTCATGGCGGCTACGTGCTTACGAGCTTACTGTACGGCGCGATTTGGTCGGGGGCGTTGCTGGTCAACAACGTCCGTGCGCGGCTGGGCGTGCTGCTCGTTGCCGCCGTAGCAGTTACGCCATACGCTGGCGTCCGGCCAGTGGCTTGGACGGCGTTATTCCTCGCGGTTACGTTACGCGCCTTGGCGAGTAAGCGTCCACGCCTCGTGTGGTTCGTGCCATTCCTGTTCATTGTGTGGGCGAATTTGCATGCCGGCTTTGTGATCGGCCTCGTGATTATCGCATATACGGCACTCTATAGACGCCGGCTCGCGTTGCTCGGCGTCTTCGTCCTCTGCGCGCTGGCTACGTTTGTGAACGCCTACGGGCCGCAGCTGTATGTTGAGGTAGCGCGCACTTTGTTTGACCCCGCGCTCCATTCTGAAATCGTTGAATGGATGCCATTTCTGTTTCCAACGCCTTCGCTGCTATTCATTATATTTTGGATTGCCGGGCTCACTCTTTTCGAGAAACGCACGCTCAAAGAGTGGCTGCGGCCGAGCACCGTCGTACTGGCGGCCGCAGCTTCGGCAAGCCGTAACGTACCGCTCTTTGTTGTTGCCGGTGTAGGTGAGCTGGACGCCTTTATTACACTTCTGACAAAAACGCTTCCCGCGCGCTTCAACCGCGGCGCCAAAATATTTGCCAGCGTTTTTGTACTCGGCACTATCGCGGTAATCTGCTACGGCGCATATCTTTGCCTTTGGCCGCTGCGTATGCCGCGCGACGAGTTATATCCCGCCGCCGCAGTCTCATACCTACAGGCGAACGGTTGTGAGGGCGGCCACATCTTCAACGACTACACTTTCGGCGGTTATCTCATCTGGAAGTTGCCGGCGCAACCCGTGTACATCGACGGACGTATGCCAAGCTGGCGCAACCCTTCCGGGCAGACGTACTACGCGGAATACCTGGCGGTACTCGAGCACCCGAAGCAATATCAGCGGGAATTCCAGCGTTACGATATACGGTGCAGCTTGCTTGAGAAGACGAGCATAAATATCAGCCTCATCCGACAGCTCCAGCACGACGGTTGGCAAACGGCCGTGCAAACGCAAAGCTATATTCTGCAAATGGCACCGCGAGGCAAAACAAATTAAAAAGCCCTAGAAACCTAGGACTTTTTAGTTGGCGGAGAGGGAGGGATTCGAACCCTCGATGGAGTTGCCCCCATACTGCATTTCGAGTGCAGCGCACTAGACCAACTATGCGACCTCTCCAAACTACTCAGGCATTTTAGCGTAACAGCGGTCGTTTGGCAATTAATCAAGTTAGAAAGCTCTGGCAAACCGCACATAAATATGCTATCATGACCTCTGTCGTTTATGTACCCGTAGCTCAGCTGGATAGAGCGTTGGCTTGCGGAGCCAAAGGTCGTAGGTTCGAATCCTGTCGGGTACACCACAATGAATTACAAAATGACCCTCGCGATGAGGGTCATTTTTTGTAGCCAACGAGTACGCTACTGGTGTTGCTCAGGTGGAGGCGTTAGTGCCTCTGGCACAGTGATATGTACGCCCTCCGCGGCGGCGGCTCCCAGCGCACGGTCATGAAGTTCGTCCATAACTTCCTGACGTCCGCCTTCTGCATGGACTTGAGTGCCATATACGTCCACGCCATTGTTCATAATATCAGCACCTTGCTCTTGCGTTCGCGGCGCTGCGTTCGGGTCGTCATCAATTCTTCGTTCAACTCCCGCCCAGCGGGCGTGCTGCGTTACCTTATCAGCGAGAACGCCGGTAATCTCTTTGTTGGTCATCTGCTCATGCATACCTAAACCGTTTTCGTTACCCATTTTTTTGTTCCTATTTATTTTTGATAGTAAGTAAACATTAGCATTTTATTTACATAAAGTCAATTATAGTAAATCCCCCGCCAAATACGGCGGGGGATTTTAGAAACAGGAACGTAATGTACGCTTATTGCGTTTTAACTGTAATGGCTGCGGCAACCGGCGCAAGCTGCGAGTTGAGCTTGCTCGTCAAGTTCGCAACCGTATCTTTGCCTCCGCAAATTTGCAGTACGGCGGCGTGCGAGCCGTTGCTCAGCTGCGAAATGCTGTAGTCGGCAATTTCCGTCGTACCGGATTTTGTATACGAAAAGTTAACGCTCGGAAGAGAGTATGTCGCACTCGTCGTAGCGTTTTTGAGCACCAAGGCTTTGATGTCATTCGGGCCGGTAATTGCGACGCCTTCGCTCTTAAGTGAGGACGTAGCCTTCGTTACAACATCGCCGATGTCGGTACCCGGCATGTCGCTCTGGGTGAAAGTGCCGTAGACAATCTCGCATACGTCGCCCGTGGTCGCGTCGGCGGTACCGGAGAGAACCGTTTCACCGCTTGTCGTGCCCGCAGAAACGGTCAAGCCGTTAAGCTTGGCAGCGGCAGGCTGCACAAACGTAAAGCTTGCGAGCGTGTTGATGTCTGGCGCCGTCGTGCTCGTCTCGCTTTTCTTAGCTGCGTTGTTCGTCGTATTTTTGTCATGGTTCTTCTGCAAGGCCTTCACCATGTAGTAACCGCCGCCAACGAGGACGACAAGAGCGAGAAGCAGTACGGCCATCATAACCATGCGGCGTTTCTTTGAGCCGTCACTCGAAGGCGGCATTGGCATACCCGGCATTACGCCGGGCTGGCCAGGCATTGGCGCAGGCATTTGGCCGGGCGCACTCATGTCAGGGGCGGGCATCGGACTGGCGCTCATATCGCCCATCATCGGCGCGGGGCTTTGCGAAGCGTCGGCCTGCGGAGCGAACGGCGAAGGCTGCACCGTCGTAGGAACAACCGGCGTTTGCGGCTGTGACCACTCCTGGGCAGGCGCAGCTGGCGCGGCCTCAGGTGTCGGCGGCGTTACCGCATTAGGTTGCATTGGATCTTGCGGCGCGGCATTTTGATCGTTGCCGCCGTTGAAAGAGTTCTGTGAAGGATCGCTTGGGTTCATATTTTTCTCCTAATATAATAGTAGCATAGCCATAAGCGCTGCAAAATCCGCACGCGTCTGTTAGCATAAAGAGATGGACGCCAAAACCGCAAAAATCTCGAGTGGCGAGGAAGCCACGCTCAAACTTCATTCTTCTTCCGAAGGCCTCACGGACGTCGAAGCCCGCGCGCGCCTCGAGCAGTACGGTCGCAACGCGTTAAAGAATGAAAACAAGCGCGGCGCACTCAACCTCCTCATCAAGCAGTTCAAAAGTTCACTCATATATATGTTGTTGCTCGCGGACGTATTGTCGTTTATCTTAAAGAACGCCAACGACGCCGGCGTCATCACGGCGATCTTGTTGCTCAACGCCGGTCTCGGTTTTTTCCAGGAGTTTAAGAGCGAGAAAGCGATCGAGAAACTTCAGAAGTTCGTCGGCAAAGAAATTTTGGTACGGCGTGCAGGCAAAGAAGTGCTGGTCGCCGAGGAAACGATCGTGCCCGGCGATGTCGTCGTGCTTCGTGAAGGCGACATCGTGCCGGCCGACATGAAACTTTTAAGAGACGACGATTTAAGCGTCAACGAATCCCAGCTCACTGGCGAATCCGTGCCCGTTACCAAATCCATTCACGGCGAAAACTCCGTTGTCTTTGCCGGCAGCACCGTTGAGCAAGGCGAGGCCGAAGGCGTTGTCTTTGCCACGGCCGCCAAGACCGAGCTAGGGAAGATCGCGCATCTCTCCAGCGGCACCAAACGCGTCACGCAGTACGAGCAATCGCTCGGCTCGTTCAGCAATTTTCTCGTACGCGTCACATTCGTAACGCTCGCCATCGTGTTCGTCTTTAAGCTGATTATCACACACGATTTCTCGCACATTTCCTCGCTCGCACTCTTCATCGTTGCGCTGTCGATTGCCGTCGTGCCAGAGGCAATGCCCGTCATAGCGACCGTCACGCTAAGCAGCGGCGCGTTGAAGTTGGCAAAGAAACACGTCATCGCAAAGACTTTGACAGCCGTCGAAGACCTCGGCAACATCGACGTGCTTTGCAGTGACAAAACGGGGACATTAACCTACGGCAAGCAAACGGTCAAACGTTTGACCTCTGAAGATGAGGAGCTTTTCAAAGTCCTGGCCATTGCCAGCCTCGAAACCCTCGACGAAAAACGCAAGAAATTCCAGAGCACATTCGACCGCGCGTTTCTGGCGTATGTTCCCGAAGCGCAGCAAAAATTGGGCAGGGAATTCAAACGACTTGAGGAAATGCCATTCGACCCCAACGCGCGCCGCCGCCGCGTCGTGGCATCCAACGGCCGCAAAACGTATTTGATTGAGGTCGGCTCAACGGAAACGCTCCTCGACCTTACGAACCCGAAGGAAAAGCAAAAATACTTAGAGCTGATTAAACGCGACGGTGTCAAAGGTATGCGCCACCTCGGCATCGCTTATAAAGAGGTGAAGTATACGACGAGCGAGGACTTCGATATTTTGGAGCACGAAGATCATTTGAAGTTCGTTGGCTTCGTTGCGCTTGAAGATCCCTTGCGGCCAACAGCCAAGCACACGATTCGCCTTGCCGAAAGCCTCGGCGTTGCCATCAAAATCCTCTCCGGCGACAGCCGCGAAGTAACGCAGTACGTCGCCGAGGAAGTCGGCCTCGTTAAAGGCAACGACAAAGTGTACGTCGGCGACGAAATCGACAAAATGTCCGATGAACAACTAATTGAGACGCTCCAAACGGCACACGCCTTTGCGCGCATGAACCCTGAACAAAAATATCGCGTCATTAAGTTGCTCAAACGCAGCGGCCGCGTCGTGGGCTATCAAGGCGACGGCATTAACGACGCGCCGGCACTTAAATTAGCCGATGTTGCCATCGCCGTCAACAACGCCACGGACGTTGCGCAGGCAAGCGCGGACATT
This sequence comes from Saccharimonadales bacterium (SeqCode), assembly GCA_036568905.1. Taxonomy (GTDB): domain Bacteria; phylum Patescibacteriota; class Saccharimonadia; order Saccharimonadales; family UBA4665; genus DATCRQ01. The sequence goes on from DATCRQ010000001.1 coordinate 811,761, forward strand.
TTGCTTCTCCGGAGCGACATCGGCGTCATCGTCAACGGCATCAAGTACGGCCGCGGCATCTTTGCCAACATCAACAAATATATCCGTTATACGATGATCGGGAACTTCGGGAACTTCTTTGCCCTCAGCGGATTGTATTTGATTTCAGCGAGTTTGCCACTCCTCACGATCCAGTTACTGCTCACGAACTTGCTCGGCGACGTGCCGCTCGTTGCCATCGCGACAGACAACGTAAGCGTCGAAGAATTGGCGCGGCCGAGCAAATACAACGGCCGCTCGCTCATTTTTATCTCGCTGTTCCTTGGAAGTTTTACGGCATTGTTCGAGATTTTCTTCTTTGCCGTCGTGAAGAACCGGCCGCTCGGCATCACGCAAACCAGCTTATATTTGTACCTCACGCTCATCGGCTTTGCCATTATTCCTTCAGTGCGCGGGCGTGGGCACTTTTGGAAAGCGCCGAAGTTGTCACGGGCTTTGACCGTAGCGTTCGGTGTTATCATCGCCGTTTCTGTTGCCGTCGTGTACGTTGCGCCGACGAAATCGCTGTTCTCGTTCAGCTCGCTTCCACTGTCGTTGTTCGGGACAATCGTAGCGATGACGCTCGTGTACCTCATCGTACTCGATTATTTCAAAGTGTGGTTCTATCAATCAAAAATCGGCAGCACGACATAAGGTTTGCTATAGTATAAGAATTATGGGCACCGCAAAGCGAAATGCCGTCATTGCCTTTAGGATCGTTGCCGCCGAGCTGGCGCTTGTCGCTATTATCGCGCAGCTTTCGCGGCAGGTGAGTGGCGGCAATTCAGTGGCAAATTTTTTCAGTTACTTTACGGTGCAGAGTAACCTACTGGCAATTGGCGTACTGGGTTTTGGTGCGGCGACGTTGCCGGGCGGCCAGCCAAAATCGTTCAACGCGTGGCGCGGAGCCGCGACGTTGTACTTGGTGATTACCGGGATCGTCTACGCCTTGCTGTTATCCAATTTGCCGAATGGGCCAGGGGATTTGACGCCGTGGATCGATACGGTGCTGCATCGCATCTTGCCGTTGGTTATGGTTGTCGATTGGCTGGTTGACCGGCCGAGGCAACGTATTTCCATCAAAACGGCGCTGCTCTGGCTCGTATATCCTTTGGCGTACCTCACGTACAGTTTGGTGCGCGGGCCAATCGTAAAGTGGTATCCATATCCGTTCCTCAACCCGCAGCAAGGATATTTGCGCGTTGCGTTTACGAGCATTGCCGTAGCCGTAGCGAGCGCAGTCCTCGCGCTGCTTATTGCCGCCTGGGCGCGGCCAACAAAAACGGTAGAAGAATAATTAGTTGCTCACATAATACCGAGCTTCGCGCAGCTTTAGAAGTGAAGCCGCCGGGCGAGGCGGTCAACGTACGCGCCTTGGCTTTGCTGCATGGGCAAATGCTCGCCGAGAACTTCCAGAATGTCTTGCTCGTCGTCGGGTGAGTAGTAAATGCTCAGCTCGGGCATAAAGCCGCCAGTTGGCATAATGGTGATGTTAGAGAACGGGCCTTCCTTTATGACGGAAAACGACTTGAAGGCGTTGTATGGGTAAAAACGTGCGCCGATAGTAAGACCTCGCACGTCGAGCCGGTACGGCAATACGCTCGGCTGGCGATTAGCGGCAAACGCCGTCAAACCGCCAAGCAGCACAACGATAATGCCCGACAATATATCTTTGTTGAGCATATACACGATAACAGCCAAAACGGCCGTGATAATAGCAAGCATTGCGTACCACTGCGACGACTTGTGGTGATTAATGAACTCTGAGGCCGTCCACTCAACGACATCATCAGTATCGGCAGTAGTAGGATTGACGCCGTCATATTGTGCATCGGCATCAGAGGTTGGATAGCCCGCCGGTGACGGCATAGGTTGCGGCTGCATCTGAGGTCGCGCAGCAACAGACGCTGTACTTGGAACCGCCGAAGCCGTTGGCGTTGGATTTGAAGTCGCCGTTACAGAAGCAATAGGCGTAACAACCGTGTTCGCCGCTGGCTGCGATACAGTTGCGCCCCCGGCAAATTTCCATGGCGTTTCCGACTGGTTTGGTGTGCCCCCATCCATGTGCACATTGTAGCATTGTCGCGCGCGGCTGCAAATATTCGCGGCGCCGTCTTACACAAATTAAAAAGCCCTAGAAACCTAGGACTTTTTAGTTGGCGGAGAGGGAGGGATTCGAACCCTCGCGGGAACTCGCGCCCCCCTAACGATTTAGCAAACCGTCCCCTTCAGCCGCTTGGGTACCTCTCCAATGCGAACAATTGTATCACGCCGACCGCAATTTTAACAGGGGAAATTGCGCGTTGGCGGAAGGGGTGGGATTCGAACCCACGGTACCGTTGCCGGCACGACGGTTTTCAAGACCGTTTCCTTCAACCGCTCGGACACCCTTCCGTAACGGGGGAAATTATAGCAGATTTACGCGGGCGTACCAAGTGTCGTCATACTAAGCGCGCGCAAAAACAGCGGCGTGAACGGTTTTGGCGCCGGCGGCCTTTAATATAGCGGCTGCAGCTTCGAGCGTCGAGCCCGTTGTAATAACATCATCAATCAGCACCACGTTTGCGTTTTGTACCATGTATGGTTTGAGAGGCCGAAAGGCGTTAGCGAGTTGTGCGCGGCGCTGTTCACGGCCGGCACCAAGCTGGCGCACATTTCCAACACGGGCGAGCAGGGCAACGCGGGACGTGCCGAACTCTCGGGCGAGTTCGCGGGCGATAAGTTGCGCCTGGTCGTAGCCGCGCCTTCGTACGCGCGTGTTCGCCGTAGGAATATAGGTAACGAGAAATTGCTCACCGCCTTTAAATGTCAACCGCGCAGCCATTGCCGCCGCGACGTCCTTCGCTGCAGCCTGCGCCCGTTCAAACTTCAGCCGTGCTATAAGGCCCTTGGCCGTTCCTTCGTACGTCGTTACGGCTTGCACGCTTCGTAAGGAAGAATTTCGGCGGCAGGAAACGCACGTCCGACCCAGCTCATCCAACTTTCCGCAACGGTAGCATTGCCCGGGTGTAGGTGGCAAAGTGCTTGCACAGGCTGCACACAAAAGTGTTCCCTCGGTGTCGCAGCCGAGGCAATAATGAGGTGCGACTGTAGCAATAATCTGTTCAATAATCTGCATAAGCGTAATGTTGTATTTATTGCGTTGTAAATAACTCCATTTGCGGTTGCAAGCTGTTCCAGCTAAGTTATACTGTTATTAACACAAAAAGGCAAAAGTATTGAATCTAACGGAGGGTAACAACTATGGCGCGACGAAATCGCGACGACGACTTGTTGCTGGAAGAGGACGAACTGACCGCTGCTTTTTTGGGTGACGATGACGCGGCTGTTACTGCCGATGATCCTGCCGCAAGTGCCGCACAGCCGGTACCAGTCGATGATGAGTGGGAAGAGGGCGACGACTTGCCAGGCCAACTGGCCTTGGACGTCTACGAGACAAAAGAAAAGTTGGTCGTCAAGGCACGTACTGCCGGCGTCAACAAGAGCGATTTGGATGTCAGTATTTCTGACAACACGCTCACCATTCGCGGCACGCTTTCTGCGGGCGCGGATGACGACGTCATCAATTACTTCATCCAAGAATGCTACTGGGGCGAATTCTCACGCAGCATCGCACTTCCCGTGCCGGTGAAGGAAGACCAAATTGAAGCTATGCTCAAGGACGGCGTCCTGACCATCAGCTTTGAGAAGGTCAAGCAAGACACCGTTAAGCGCATTCAGGTTCTCTAACACGAAGCGTTAACAGGTGTACAAAGCACTCCGAATTTCGGAGTGCTTTTTTGCTATGAACAAAGCGGCGGGATATAAGCGCTGAAAGTTATTTCTCACGATCACGCCACGCACGAATACCGTGAAAGAAGGCCGGAAAGACCCTCCTTGCCATTACTGGGATGTTCTGTTCTCGGTATATATCAGTACAGGTTGTACGCTAATTAAAAACCAGCCGTGATACTCGGCTGGTTTTTTGAAAAGTTTTGGTTAAGACTACGAACCGCTCGTGTTTGCTACACGGCTGAGTACGAACTGCACCAAGAATTGCGCAACACCAACTACAACGAGGCCGACAAGCGCGTAGGTAATCGTGTTACGCGCGTTACCAACTTTGCCCGGGTCGTTGCCGCCGATGCCAAATTGCAAGCCGCCGTAGATAAGCATGATTACGGCGATGGCGCCGATGATGGCAGAGAAGACGTTGATGATGTTCGTGATCAACGTGTTAATGTGGCTGCCGCCAGCAGTAGTACCGCCGCAGTTGCCCGATCCGTTGTTGACGTCGACGTTCGAGCCGCAGCTCAAGCTGTTGTCGATGTCGATCCCTGTAGCAGCGTACGCCATAGCCGGCGCAACAACCATCGGCACTACCAAAAGTACCAATGAGGTAACGATGGCCGAAAAATGCCGTCTTATGTTGTGTATCATTTGAATCCTTTCTTAACCATTTTGCTTATTTATAGCACATGTAGGGTCGCTCTTACAATAGAACGGGGATCATTAGCTGGCGAACTTTGCGAGCACGAACTTCACGAAAAACTGTGCCATGCCGACTACAACAAGGCCGATGAGTGCATACATCAAAGTAGAGCGGCCTGTCTTAACCTTAGCCGGGTCATTGCCGCCGATGACGAGTTGGAAGCCGCCGTAGATCATCATTATGACAGCAATCGCAGCAATGATGGCAGAGAAGACGTTGATGACAGTAGCTAAAAGGCTGTCTACGCCCTGACCGCTCGTGTTAGAGGTGCAGCTTCCATTGGCCGTTGCGCCGTCGATGCCGCCACAAATATCACTCTCTGCAGATTGCGCGAACACAGGGCTGGCCGGAACTAGTACAAAACACAGAGCTACGGCAACGGCGACTAGGCAAGCGGCGAATCGTTTCATTTTCATTATTATACCCTATCAATTACAAAGATGATGATCGTCTGGCCGGCAGCCATGATAACTAACCCTACGGCAGCATACATAATGGTTTGGCGCGCTGTCTTAACCTTAGCCGGGTCATTGCCGCCGATGACGAGTTGGAAGCCGCCGTAGATCATAATAATAACCGCGACAGCAGCGCCAACACGTGCAACCAACAACGTAACGTTATGCACAACGCCGTTAGTGCCGGTGAGCGGGTTGTCTGCGGCGTTTCCGGATTTGCTTTGGCTCGTACATGCGGCGCCGGTGGCACCTTGCTGCGAGCACGCGTCGTTAAGCACTGAGTAATCTGCACTCGCGACAGAAGAAAAAGCAAAACCCGCTACAAGCGCCGTGACTGTTGCAACAATAACAATGAGTCGTTTCATTATTTTATACGCCATTCAGAACAAACGTTACGATTGTTCCCGCCATAATTATTATAATCAATCCGACAACCGCGTAGGTGATCATCGTGCGCGACTGTGCAATTGCTTGCGGGTTACCTCGCGAAAGCACCATGCGCAGCCCGGCAATAGTAATGACAAGCAGTGCGACCCCGCCGACTACGGCCAAAAATATATTCAAACCGTGTTGGAACGTGCTGTTTGCACCTGTGCTCAACTTTGAGTTGGGCAGCGGGCTGGTGTCGAGCTGGGCAAAAAATTGTGCAAATTTCGTCATCATCTTAACCTAGTGCATGTCCTACGAAGGTAACTGCAGCGGTACTCACGAGCGCAATCGCGAGGCCGATTAAGGCATTCGTGATGGTGCCTTGCGCAGTCTTAATTTTGTCCGGCTCGCCCTGGCTCGTCAAGTACTGAAAGCCGCCATACAAGGTGTAAATAAATGCCAGCAATCCGGCGATGCGCAACAAAATGTCGATGATCGCGAGGCCGACGAGCAGGAGATCGAAAGGCGAATTGCCAGTCGGCAGAAAATTGAAATTAACAATGTCGCATTTTGAAGTAGTGGCGGTATTCGACCCTGCGAAGTCGGACGAGGGCAAGTATGAATACCACGTCGGAAAACCAAAAAAACTGCCAGATCCGGCGCAGCCCGAAGGAGGTGCTGCAAAAAAACTCGGTAACAATACGGTTGCAAAAAATTGCATAACTTATGAACCCTTTCCGCTAATACCGCCGGGCAGCAGCCATGCGAGGAAGGCCATCAAGAAGAGGAATGCGAGCAGTGCGGTAAACGCCTGGTATATATGACCTTTCGCCTTCGCGACTTTGCCCGGATCGCCGGCCGACGTTTGGTATCCAATAGCACCCATAACAACCGAGATTAGCACTGCAAGACCGGCAATGCCTGCCAAGAGTTTTACGAACGGGTTAATGTAGGTACTAAAGATGCAGTTCTCGCCTTGGCCAGCATCAGCAGTTTCCTTACTCTGATCCGTAACTTGGGTACATGCTGCCGCAAACGTTTTTGGCAACGGCGCGGCTGAAGCTTGTGCGGGGATAGCAATGGCAAGCGGCAAAAAGCTCAGCGCACAAAATGCTGCAGAGAAGAGTAAGCTTCGCAAAGAATGTTGCCGGCCGATCATTATCCTTAATAGTACGACGAAAAACGCCAGACGGCAATAAGGCATCCCGGGCACTTTTTCCGGCCAAAACAAGCTTCTGCACAAAAACAAAAAGTGCTACTATAACGTTAGTATGAATTTCCGAAGACTTGGTGTTGGGATTCTCCTTTTATTTACGCTGCTCGGTGTCGGTGGAACACTGGCATTTTCGTTTGATACTGCGAAGTCTTACGCTGTAATAAGCAATCCGCCGACGACCGGCGTCAACCCTCCGCAATTTAAGGTGACGATGATCGACATAAACCACATTTGGGTGCAGGCGAGTGGCAATATGACGGTGGGCGACATTACAGTAAATCTGGATTCCGTGGCAGGAATGTACTACAACGGGCAAGCCGTCGTAGGAGCCGGCCCGATACAGTCCAGATACATACAGAACGGGCTAAAGCATCCGACCTGCTACTCAGACGTCGTTATTGCCACTGGAGGAAACACAAGCCCGAACACTGACAACTTCCTGTACAATTCCACGCTAACCGCACACATGGATTTAAGCATCGATCCAAGCGGCACAACTGCAAATGGTTGTATAGACGCGGGCACCCAGAACATAGACGTTATCAATACGGCCTTTACTGACCTTAGCACGACTATCGGCAGTGGTTCGGACAGCATAGGATTTCGATACAGTGCAGGCATCGGCCTGGACGAAAATCAAAACGTACAACCAGGCGCTCCGTTATACCCTTCAGAAGTAGTTTTCTTCCAGGCCAACCCAACCGAAATCTTATCCACCCAAGGCGACCCGAACTACGACACCGTAACTCCCTTTACGGAGTTTGACGAAACCAGCTCAACGAGTGGTATATATAAATTGACTAAAGTCCCGTCCGGCACGGGCATGGATGCTCAAGCTACCAGTGCTTGCCCAGATTACATTACGGTAGGAGGGGACGCGGATCCGCATACGACCGAGGACGATGGCGTCGAAGCCGTAACGTACACCACGCGCACCGGTACCACCACCAGTACATGCAAAGATTCGACCGCATGGAAAGCTCTCATGCTGCAAAACACGCCGATCAACACGGCAAACGGCGTGACAAACGCAGAAGGTGGAACAGAAGGCACCGGCGCTACCCAAAACCAAGCAAGCGACTGCCCGGTGAACGGCTGGGTAATGTCCTGGATTGCATGCCCGTTTATCGAGGGGACAAACGCAACGATTAACAAGATCTCAAGCATCGTCACCAAATGGCTTGTCACGGACGTTCCAGGTACATTTGACTTTTCAACCTCCGGGTCGGGCTCGAATTCTTACGCATATCATAGTGCGTGGAATACGTTCCGGACCTTGGCGATCAGTCTTGTCGTAATTGCCGGACTTGTAATGGTTGTAAGTGAAGCGTTCGGCTACGATGTCGTAGACGCGTACACTATTAGGAAGGTTTTGCCGCGGCTTATTATATTCGCCATTCTTATTGAGGTGTCGTGGCCGGGCATGCGTTTCATTGCGCAGTTTAGCAACAACATCTCGGCTTGGATCGGTGATGCGATGGTGCTTCCGTTCCATAGTATCTTGCCAGCCTCGCTTGGCGTCGGGCAAATCCTCGATAACTGGGCGGCTATCCTTGCCGGCGCCGTTGTCCTCGGGCCGATGGGCGTCTTAGGTTTACTGTTGTCGCTTCTTGTATCTCTGCTCGCTCTTTACATTACGCTGCTGTTGCGGTATGCCATCCTTATCGCTACGATAATCTTCATGCCCATTGCACTCGCCGGAATGATTTTACCGGGGACGCGGCGGTATGCCCACCTTGTTGTTGACGAATACTTCATCGTCCAGGTCGTCATTCCTCTTATTTTCGCGGTCGGGCTCGCACTCGCACAAATAGCTAACATAATAATTTCAAACCTGGGGCAATAAATGATCAGCTTCTTTGCAGTAGCACTTAACTTCGGACTCTCCGGCATGGCGGGCACCTTCGTTGAGGCTGAAATCGTATTTTTCGTATGCTTTGCCGCAGTCAACCAGCTCGGCAACGCCGGCAAGCTGGGAAGTCGCGTGGGCGCTGCGTTCGGCGGGCTGAAAAAGGGCGCTAACAACATGACGAAGAACGCCGCGAAAGAAAATATGCAGGCGGTGCCCAAAGGCACTCGGTTCTCAAACAGAAACCCTATAGGCCGCAAGCTCAACGACTTCACGCGCGGGGTTGGAACTGGAACGAAAGGCCACTTCGGCATAGGTGAACACGGCGCAGAAGCTCTCACGCATAACATTGAGCATGAGGCCGACGAAATTCTTAAATCAAAAGAATTCAGCGGCATCAAAAACCAGGGCGACGTAATGCGCGTAGGTACTTACAAGTCCTTCCGCCAAGCCCAGCGCGGCATGGAGCAAGAGTTCTATCGCCAAGATCTCGAGTCCCAATTCGAGAGGAACGTCACCGCGGCAGAGAGGGCCAAAGGAGCGCCGCTCAACGCGGCTGAGTTTGCAACTGCGCGCGCGCAGGCAGAGACATTCGCGGGAAGCCGCCGTAATGTCCAAAGGAACCGGGCGGCCAAGGCTATCGACGATTTCCAGTCATCCGGCCTGAAGCAAGGCGCCGCCCAAGCCCGTGCGTCTATGATAGGCATGCAGGAAGATGGCAACTCGTTCTTCGACGCGCGGGACGTTGTCGAAAGTGGCGTACGTTCTACGAGCAGCGACAACCAGAGGGAATCGTTGGCTGGCAAGCTCAACAGCATGAAGGGCAAGCGTGAACACACGTGGGGTGCAGCAGAGATGGCTCACGACATGAATCAAGTAGCGCATGACGGCGTGTTAAGCATGCGGCAATCAGACTACGACCAAAGGTCCGCCAAGGCTACCCGAAACTCTGCCGCCACAGGTGCACTTGCAGGGAGTGCCAAGGGTGCCGTCTTCACCCAAATGTCCGCCGGTACACACCGTGCGCAAGCGGCGAAGGCCGGCGTGCTGCGTAACTACGGTAGTGGCGACAGAGTGGCTGACGCAGCAGCTCAAAGCGATATTATTAAGGAAAACGTTGCTGCCGCACTTGAGTTTAAGAAGTCCAACTACAGCATGAGTAGCGCCGATGCACTCAATACGGTGAATCGCATAATCAACCAAAATGCAGGCATGGCCGAGAACGTTAACAATATACCATCCGAATACAGTGACATCCGTGCGTTTGGCGGTGACGATCCTCGTCGCCTACCATAAGATGGCATGATGGTTATAGAACAATAGCATATTGTACAAAATTTAAAAGGACGTACTCATCGGCGTCCTTTTAAATTTACTCTTATCTACCTATAGCCGCCTGGAGCATGCGTAGGTGGTCGGCCTTGCTTGCGGAGTTGGCGACGCGCGCGGCTTTCTGTAATACTGTCCTTAATAGCTCCTGGCGTCTGCGCAATGCCGTGGCGGTCATGTGGGTGCCTCAATATCTTCATGAGTCCAGCGACAGCCGTAGCGCTAGCGACTACTACCGTACCGAAGCCTATAGTTTCAGCGTTCGAGTTATCCACGATATTTCCGACTATCGTAACGCCAGCGCCTACGACAGCGAGCATCCCGGAACGCACCGCGATCTTACGACGCAATGGCGTTTTTTCTATCTCAAGTTTAGGATTCTCATCCGGCGTCCTGTGATAATTATGACGCGCGTGACCAATTCCTTCTCTCAAGCTACGCGGCGCGTGGTGGTCGTGATGTGGTGTATGTTGAGGCTGCTGTGGCAGCCGTCTTGGCAATTGCGGCGCTGCCGGCAACGGTTGTTGCGGCTGCATCACGTACGCATCCGGATCGGCGGGCGCTGGGGCAGTAGGATTGGCGTTAGGGTTTGGGTTTACGCGAGCGTTGCCCAACGCAGCGGCAAAGAGTGCGTAGACATCCACACCTGCTGGTGGTGCTTGGGGTGCGGCATTTGGGTCATAACGATAATTCGGATCAAAGTAGGGATTTGGTGCAGCACTCGGATCTGCGCCAAGGCCTTGATCCGGATCCGGCTCGGGAGCCTTCCTTACCACTACACGGCGAGCATGGCGACCCGCAGGTGCGACCGGTTCTGGAAATGGATCTGGCTCTGGCGGTTCTGCGTAAGGGTCGTAGCCCTCATACGGCTCTGGATCTATAGTATAGTATGGTTCTGGCAATTCAGCGTCCCTTCGGGGAAGATCACCAGGGAAATCTGGATCGAGGTAGGGATAGCCGCCATCGTATGGCGGTACGGGTGCTCCGTCAGGTAGATTACTCATAAGTTTAAACTAACATTTTATTGCATTATTGTCAATAACCATAAGCTCACAAAGTAGTCCTCCTTTACAAAGCTTTGTATTATAATTGAGTAAATGATGTGGGCGAGCAATGGCGACATATAAAGTAATTCAGGATATCGAGGCCGAGGACAAGCTTCTTGGTCCGTTGACGTTCCGGCAATTTATATACGGCGGAATTTGTGCGATATTTTTGTACATCTCGTTCCTGACAATCACCAAGGGCGTCGGCTTCTTGGCAATCCTTTTTGCGCCGCCGGGATTGGTCTGCGGCTTTTTTGCTTGGCCGTGGGGAAGAGACCAGCCGACCGAAGTGTGGGCGCTCGCAAAAGTACGTTTTCTTTTCAAGCCGCGCAAACGTTTGTGGGATCAGAACGGAGCAAAGGAGCTTGTTACCGTAACGGCACCCAAGAAGGTCGAGGTTGACTACACGAACGGCTTGTCGGAGAACGAAGTTCAAAGCCGGCTTTCGGCGCTTGCCAATACCATCGACAGCCGCGGATGGGCGATTAAGAACGTCAACGTCAATTTGTACAGCCAGCCGTCGCAGATTACGAGCGATCTCAATTCCGACCGGCTTATTTCGCTCAGTAATATCCCGCAAGTCAACACCACATCATTAGGTGATGATGATGTCCACGCCGCCGACGATATGTTAGACGAACAAAACAACGCGCAAGCACAACGAGTAGACAACATGATCACCGCTTCGACGCGCGCACACCGGCAACAGCTCATCAACCAGTTAGAGCAGCCCGCGCCAGCCCCAACACCCGCGCCGCAGCCAACGGCTGCAGCGCCGAATGCACCGGCAAACTATTGGTTTATGAACCAGCCGGCTGCTTCAGCGCCGGCAGGAAGCGCCATGTTTCAGCCGCAAATCGTTACCGCAGCCAGCCAGCCACAACCGGCCGCAGCGGCAACGCCCGTCGCAAACGAAGCAGAGACGGAGGCCGCGCTCATTCAGTCCCTCAAAAATCAAGACAAAGCGCAGGCCGGCGCGAACGTCTACGGCCATCTGCACACATTGCGGCCATTGTCTGCGGCTGGCGCGAATCCGCAGGCTACGCAGCCGCAAAATCCGCAACCTGCGCCGGCAGTTCAACCAGTGACACCAAAACCCAACGCTGCTATACTGGACTTAGCGCAGAATGATAATTTCAATGTGGCCACGATTGCCCGCGAAGCTCAAAAGCGGACCGAACCACAGGAGGTCGTCATTTCGCTTCATTAGGGCGAGGGCGAGGAATTCATGGACAACGGGAACCAACAACGACCATTTGCAGCGCCGCAAGCATACGGTGCAGTGCCGCAGCCTATCGCGCGGCCTGCAGGCATGCCCGGCACCGACCAAATTCCGCGCGGGCCGGTGAACCCCGCCATGCAGGCTTTCCAGCCGGATCCCGTTGCACAACAGCAATTCGTGCCGCAGCCCGGACAGCCGGCGCCCCCATTTGCCAACGTCGCCGTAGGTGGAGGCCAACCAGCCGTTGCCGCACCGGCAGCGCCGCACACAAATACCAACAGCACGCAGAACACGCTGCAAATCGCCGAAATTCGCGATGGCATTGTCATTATGAACGACGGCTCATTCCGCTCGGTGTTGATGGTCAAGTCAATCAACTTCGACCTTATGAGCCAGGGCGAGCAAGAAGCTGTCGAATACTCATACCAAGGTTTCCTTAACTCGCTCTATTTCCCAATCCAAATTTTCATCCGCTCGCAAAAAGTCGACCTACAACCGTACGTCGATAAGCTCGACAAAATCCGTACCGAACATGACAACATGCTCCTCGCCGTACTAATGGTCGACTACATCGACTACATCGAACGGCTTGGCGAGCAGACGAACATTATGGACAAAAAGTTCTACATCGTCATTCCATACTTCCCGCACGTCGATGTTCAGAAAGCGCTCACGAACAGTAAGAACTTCGTCAGCGGCATCACCGCGCTCTTCAACAAGCAAGATCCGCACGTCACCATCAACGAAGACGAACTGGAGAAAGCCAAAACGGAATTACGCAACCGCGTGCAAGCTTGCCTCAGCGGTCTGCTGCAGTGCGGCGTGCAAGGTTTACCGCTCGATACGCAAGAGCTTATCGAGTTGTACTACGACTATTACAACCCCGACACCGCGACACGCCAACAGCTTAAGGACTTTAACCAACTGAGTGCCGACGTCATTACCAAGGGTGACGGCATGGCGCCGCAAACACATTTGCAGAGGGAGCTTGAGTAATGGCATTTGGTAGCAAGAAAAAGGCCATCGACCCCGTTGCTGCAACGCAAGCCCTGCAGATGCAAGAGCAACAAGAAGTTAACGCCGCGTTTCAAAAGGGCATCACCGCGCTGCGCGACTTCATTGCGCCGAGTTCGCTGGAGTTCCAAAGCAGCAGCTTTCAAATTGGCACGCGCATGGCACGCACATACTACGTCTACGGCTATCCGCGCCAGCTGTACACCGGTTGGCTGAGCCAAATGGTAAACATCGACGAAGTCATTGACGTTTCTATTTTTGTCTATCCGGTTGAGAGCCAAGTGGTTCTCGAAAACTTACGCAAAAAAGTCTCGCAGCTCGAGGCCGGCGTACAAATCGACGCCGAGCACGGCCGCGTCCGCGACCCGCAAAAGCAGGTCGCCATCCTCGACGCCGAAGAAATGCGTGACAAACTGCAGGTCGGCGAGGAACGCTTCTTCCGTTTTGGGTTTTACTTTACCATTTACGCCTCAACCAAAGAGGAGCTTGAGTTTGTCTCGCACAAGGTCGAGTCGATGCTCGGCCAGCAGCTTGTGTATTCAAAAGCCGCAACGTCGCAGCAAGAGCAAGGGCTCAACAGCACCGTGCCGCAATTCGTCGACCAACTGCAGATTCGCCGCAACATGTCCACGGGCGCCATCTCCACGACGTTCCCGTTCACCAGCGCCGACCTCAGCCAAGACAACGGCATTTTGTACGGCATCAACATGCACAACTCTGGCCTCGTTATCTTTGACCGCTTTAGCTTGGAGAACGGCAACGCCGTCGTGTTCGCGAAGTCTGGTGCCGGTAAATCGTTCACCGTCAAACTCGAAGCGCTGCGTTCGATGATGATGGGCACCGAGATCTTCATCATCGACCCGGAAAACGAATACGAGCGCATGTGCGACGCCGTTGGCGGCGCGTACGTCCGTTTGAGTTTGAGTTCAACGACGCGCATTAACCCGTTCGATCTGCCGCAAGTCGTAGATACCGAAGAAGCCGACAACGCACTGCGCAGCAACCTCATCACATTGCACGGCTTACTTCGTTTGATGATGGGCGGCGCGCAATCGCAAATCATCGGAGGCAACAGCGCGTTGGTGCCGGCACTTTCGCCGGTTGAGGAATCCGACCTCGACGCCGCACTTATCGAAACCTACGCCCGCGCCGGTATTACGAACGATCCGCTCACACACACCGGCACGCCGCCGACCATCGCCGATCTCTACGACACGCTGCTGCACATGGGCAACACCGGCCCGCAGCTGGCGCAGCGTTTGCGCAAATACACCAGCGGCACGTTCGCGGGCATCTTCAGCCAGCAAAGCAACATTGATATCAATAACCCGCTCGTTGTCTTCAACATTCGCGACCTCGAAGACGAGCTGCGGCCGGTCGCCATGTACATCGTCCTTAACTACATTTGGAACAAAACCAAGAGCGACCAAAAGCGCCGCATGCTTATCGTCGATGAGGCTTGGCAGTTGATGAAGTACGAAGACTCTGCCAACTTCCTGTTCTCTTTGGCGAAGCGCGCCCGAAAATACAACCTCGGCATCACGACGATTACGCAGGACGTCGAGGACTTCATGGGCTCGCGCATGGGCCGCGCCATCGTGGCCAACGCGTCAATGCAATTTTTGTTGAAGCAATCGCCGTCGTCCGTCGACGTCCTAGCCGACGTCTTCAAACTCACCAGCGAAGAGCGTAAACGTTTGAGCCAGTTCCCGGTAGGGCAAGGCTTGTTCTTTGCCGGCTCGAACCATGTGCACATCCAGGTCGTTGCCAGCCCAACGGAAACCAACCTCATCACCACCAACCCGCAGCAAGTCCAACGTATCCAGCAAGGCGACATGGCACAGCCGCAAGGGACAATTGACCTCAGTAATCAGTTGACACCGGGAAGTATGTAGGCCGTCATGGCGCAAGAATTCTACCGGCCACCTAAGCTCGACAGACGGAACGACGACGAAGAAAGCGAATACGACGCGCCGCTTATTCCGACATCCTCAAAAGTTGCCACTCCAGCCAGCGATAACGCCCAAAAAACGCTCGATGATATCGACAGCGTTCTAAACGACAACGCACAGCCTACAGCCTCAGGCGTCAGCAGCAGCGAGAGCACTGACAAGGGAACTGACGGCATCGCACTTGGCGGCAAAAAATCCGGCGACACCGAAAAGCCAGGCGATGAAGCCGAAACGCAGGGCAGGTCACTCTTCAAAGACGACGAAGGTGGCAAAAAGAAGAAAAAGGGCGGCTTAAAGGGCTTAAAGTCGCGCGTCAAAAAACGTGTCTATATGGCTATCATCGGTGCGGTCGTAAGCCTTGTGGCTGGCATCATCCTGAGTTTTGGCGCGCTTCTTCCGGACAAACTCATCAGCATTGTCAAAAGTTTGCAAGCACACTACGGCGCGACGTCCAGTACGTCGATGAGTGACGAGCTCGATTCAGAAGTCAACGGCTTCGTCGATAAAGGTATTTTGCCCAGCCTAGCCTCGGGCGCTTGTCACAGCACGGTCGATCCGTCGTGTACGGTCACTGCCAACGGCACAGGTCTGGTCGGCCAATTATGGCAAGTCTGGGGCAATTCGCGCATGCAAAATTATTGGGCAAATAACGGACTCATATTTGCCAAAAACGGCCAGACCTATTATATGAACGTCAATGGGAAACAATACGATCTGAAAGACATACGCTCTGGCAAGTTGGATATCTTTTCTCTGCCAGGGACGAGCACTGCAACCCGTGAAGACATTCGGGCAGCCATCAACGATGTGCTCAAAAACGGAACGCTGTGGGACAAAACATATAGGCGCTACAAAGTTTGGGGGTACCTTAAATCCCAGTTTGGCATCGCGCATTGTATTACAGACTTCGGCTGCAGCCTTGGCACCAAAATCACTACGTCGATCACCAACAAAAAACTAGCGGCTAAGGCGTACGTCATCCAGCACGTCATTTCGCCGTTGAGCGAAAATTACGGGCTTATAATTCAGTGCGTGATGAGCGACGCAAGTTTTTGCAATACAGCGCTCAACCCCGCGGCACCGGGAGACAGTCAGGAACTGAGTGATTTTCAACAAAAGTTGATCGCACAGCTGCAAACGTATCTCGAAAAATATGGACAGGACAGCCTAGATTCCCTTGTTTCGACGGCACAAAGCATATCCAAGGACGGTTTTAAAAAAGTGATTGCCCGGCAGATTGCAGCGCAGATTGCCGACTTGTTCGGCGGCGATTCGGCCAAAGCATTGGCCGGTGAGTTCACCGATAAAGCCATACCTGTGTTCGGCATCGCCGTGGGCATTGGCACACTCGTGCACGAGGGCTCGAAGATCGGGCCGCTGTTGTCAAAATTCTCTTACGCTACGAACTCGGCTGCGGTAGCAAACTTATCCTCGATGTATGACACTGTTGTCAGCGAACAGGAGAGCGGCAACACCGACGCCGGGGAACTCGGATCGTTTACCGATGCGCTCAGCACCAACCTGAGCGGCTCAAGCACGGACCAGTCCGACGCAACTGACACACCGCTCTATCACTCAATCATCGATGACGGCGAAGGCACGACCGACAGCTACAAAGATACCAACTATTTGTGCGACAACGGCCAACCCGTGCCGGCAGGCAAGCAAACTTGCGATGAAGAAGCGCTCGACGGAGGCAATGCAGTCGCGGACAATGTCTCAAATACAATTAACGCCGTGCCCGGGCTGGCGGCCACAAGCGGTGCGCTTTCTTGGGCAGGAAGCCTCACCGGTGATATAACCGGCCCTATTTTTAACAATCTTTGCAATACCGCCGGTAGAGCCGTGGGCTGTCCGCAGCTTCTGAGCTTTATCGGCAACCAAATAGCGCCGATCATCACTTCCATTGGCGAGAAACTGATTCCGTCTTTCATTACCGACACGATGAGCGGCGGCCGGACCTTTGACGCATTAGCCGCCGGCGAAGACGTTACTGCAAACGAAACATGCCAAGCCGAGCTGGGCTGCGCGCAAATCAGCGACACTGCCGTAGCGTCTCAGCAAAGCGCTGTATCAGCCGAGGCAAAAGAGCAGTTCGATTCCATGCCTATGTTCGCACGCATATTCGATACCGGCAGCCAATATTCACTTGTCTCGAGGATAGCAATGGCAATGCCAACGAACTTCATGGTCGCATTGCACGAAGGCGTCGCGAGCATCTTTTCAGACCCGCTGGGCAAAATCGGGAGCGCATTTGCAACGATCTTCAGCCACAGTACGGCGTTTGCCGCCACGACGCCACAGCCAGACCCATTCGGCGTACCACAGGCCGGTTACACCAACATTCCAACCGACCCGGAAGGTTATTGGAACAACAACTGCGTCAACGGGCCGATGGGAATATACAATTCAAGCACTAACACGCTCGACATCAGCGCATGGCTTAACAACGACCCGAGCACAGAGCAGGGCAACAACCCCAACACTGCACAAGACCCAGCCACCGGAAGGCAAATCAATCTCGTAACAAATCCGTGCTTGCTCATCCAGGCGACCGTACAAAGCGCCGGCGGGATATTTGATAATTCACTCTTACCAGCGAGTCCAAGCTCATGAAATTGCCAGCCAATGTATTCACCGCGCGGGCGCACCGCACAATACGGAGTCTCTTCATCCTTCTAATGCTCGTTGTCACTGTGTTTGGGCAAGGCGGACGCGCGTTTGCCGCCTCATCAAGTACACCGTGCCCAAAGGGAATGTCCCAGTTCGACTGCGATGCAGTCACGTACGGCTGGGTAGATTGGGCGCCGTACACGGGCTGCGACGAATCTGCCAGCGACAGCTTGGCGGCCGGTATTCCAGCGGCGTATTCTACAATCTTCAACTTTGCCGCGACTCAAGAGAAGGCAAGCGTATCACTCCTGGCCGCTATTTTCTACACTGAAAACGCTAACTACTTGAAGTCGTTCCCGACCGACAATCCGGTTGCGGATACATCATGGCCAATATCGCCAACGGGAGCCGAGGGCCCATTCCAATTCGAGCCTGGTACCTGGAGTCAATACCGCACTGATGGCAACGGCGATGCCAAAACCGACGTCAACAACGTGTGGGACGCTGCATACTCATCAGCAAACTACCTCGCCGCGTTAGGGGCGACGTCCGGCACGTCGCTGGGCGGCACCGGCCTTGTCGTCATCAATGGGCAAATTGACAACAGCAGCTCGGTAATCCAAAAGCATACACTGCTTTGGGCCGCAGCGTCATACAACGATGGAGAAGGAAATGTAGATGAATCCAACGGCCGTGTCTCTGCCTTAGCAGGGCAGACCCAATCGTATATCGACAACGTCTACGCGCTGATCAATAGCGGTTTCAAAACGGTGGGCACAGGATTTCCGGCTATCAAGGACGGCACGAACGGTGCGACCATCACTAAGCTGCCGCCAAACGTCAGCGGCACAAACGTCGTATCAACCTCCGACACAGCGAGCAACAGCAGCTGCGGCAGCGGAAATTCGTCAATTACTCAAGAAGCCGTAGCATTGGCCTGGCCGGAACAATACCAAGACGCTGAGAAAGCAGGAATTCTTTGCTCGCAGAAACAGACCTCAACTTGCGAAGCACGTACCAGCCCGCTCACCGACACCAACGCCTACGCCACGGCAATCCAAAAAGTCTCGCCGGATATATACAATGACCCGATATTCTACAAAGGAGCCGACTGCGCAGCATTCGTAGGCACGGTCATGCGCTTCACTAAAGCCGACCCGAATTATCCGCCGGCCAACACAATTGCGCAGGGAGCCTATGTTAAGGCGCACCCCGACCTGTACACAATCATCACCAGCATCACCAGCACGGCCGACATCAAGCCCGGCGATATTCTCTTGATACCTGTAGGCTTGGACGGTGAGACAGGCCACACCTTCATATACACCGGCGTCCAGCAATCAAACCCGTACCATTACGACGACGCCAGTGCGTCGGGCGGCGACCGCGCACCAAACATGGGCATGTTAGCTTGGAGTATCGGCCCGTCAAGTCTTCAAGACATCGAGCTGCCCGGCCGCGGCCCGTACTTTATTGCCCGACCTAAAAATCAACTTGCCGTATAAAGGAGAAGAGCCATGCAGCCAGAAGTAATTAGAAAGCGGCGACTCACCGGCCTTATTATTGGAGTGAGCGTTATCGTGTTCGGCTTAGTGATTGCTTCCACCGTTAATCATCTGCACCAAAATAGCTTGCTCACGGCGAAGGTTACCGTGCAGGCCACGCCCAAAAGCGCTACGGTGAAGCTAAACGGTAAAACCGTCGCGAACAATTCCACGGCAAACGCCATCAAAGTAAAACCTGGAACATATACCATCTCCGCAAGCCTAAAAGGTTTTGCCACCCAGTCTCAGAAAATTACCGTTACTAAAAATCAATCGAAATACGTCGGCTTTATTTTGCAATCGAACAGCAAAGACACGGCCAATTGGTACACGACACACTCCGCCGACGAAACGCTACTTGAAAACATCACGGGGCAACTCTTCACACAGGCGCAGAATGTTCAAGCGCAGCAAAACCCAATTCTGCAAATTTTGCCGCACGTCGACAACCAATACCGCATCGACTACGGCGTTTCCGTCGCACATCCGAACACGGCCGGTGCCATCGGTATCTACATCACCTATTACTCGCCGGCCGGTCTGCAACAAGCATTGCAGTGGCTGAAGTTTGAAGGGTACGATCCGAGCAAGCTTGAGCTCATCGAAACTGCCGCACCGCCAACGTTCGCGACCGATTAGAGACGTATGATATTACTCGAGGCAAAGTGATGCGCCACAACGTCGGCGTCGGTTGTCGTGATGAACGTCTGGTAATCCCGTACAAAATGCGTGAGAGCTTGGCGGCGTTTGGCGTCAAGTTCACTAAACACATCATCGAGCAACAAAAGCGGCCGTGCGCCGCGCGCCGTTTCAAGCAGCTGCAATTCAAGCATCTTTAGTGCAAGGACGAGCGTGCGCAGCTCGCCGCGCGAGGCAACGTCGGCCATAGGTTGGCTGTCGATTTCCGCTACGATATCATCCCGATGCGGGCCAGCACCCGTGAAGCCGCGCGCGATGTCGAGGTCAACGTTTGTCTCCAAACGCTTCAGTAAGGCCGATTCGTACTGCTCTGAGTCGTTCGAGGACACATAACGCAGCCGCACGTCATGCGTGCGGCCAGCAATCTGCGCATACACATTGCCCAGCTGCTCGTTCATCTGCGAAATGAGACCCATGCGGCGCACGGCAATCTGGCCGCCAAGCTCACTAAGGCGCAAATTCCATACAAAGAGTTGCTCGCGCACGTCATGCGGCTGTTTTTTGAGCAAAGCGTTGCGCTGCGCCAGCACACGCCGATAGTGACGGCGGATCGGCCCAAAACTCGGCTCGATTTGCTCCAACAGGTCATCCAAAAACACGCGCCGCGCGTCGGGAGAACCAGTAAAAAGCAATAGGTGGTCAGGCTCAAACAACACTGCCGGGATCGTGCGGTTAAGATGCAGCCGTGCGAGGCTCTGGCCATCAATTTCAAAACTTTTGGCGGACGTGCCGTTTGGCGCCGTTTGCAACTTCACCACCCGCGCTTTGCCGTTAGCTTCGACATCGAGCCGTGTCCACTCTGCGCCTGTCTGCATCAGCTCCGCGTCACGCGCGCGGAACGAACTGCCGAGAGCGGCGACAAGGACCGCTTCCAAAATATTCGTCTTGCCGCTTGCATTCGGCCCTACGATGATATTTACGCCGTCGGCAAAAGTAAATCGCGCGTCGCCGTACGATCTAAAGTGCTGCAGCCGCAGCGAGGCAACGCGCGCCGCTACGTCCGCGTCGGTCTTTGCGCGGTCGGCGCCACTCTTCGTCATACT
Organism: Saccharimonadales bacterium (SeqCode); assembly: GCA_036568905.1. GTDB lineage: Bacteria > Patescibacteriota > Saccharimonadia > Saccharimonadales > UBA4665 > DATCRQ01. The sequence continues at coordinate 832,601 of DATCRQ010000001.1, forward strand.
ATAACTATAGCAAAAAGAGGACGCAGCAGACAGCTTACTGCTACCAATTTACTAAACCTGCAATTTTATTTTGTTATAGTTGACATTAATAACTACTTATGCTTAAATTTATTTAAAGAAATCAAACAAACAGGAGCTCTTATGGGCGAATTTCCGCCGCAAAATTCCGCAATCGCCGAAGAACAACTTCTGCATACAGAAACGCCAATCGTCGTAAATTACCCAAACCTTCGCGACGCATACCGTGCGCTGCAAGACGGCACAGCGGACCGTGACTTGTTGATTAAGCTCGGCGATGAACTTGAAGCAAACGCCGAACTCCAGCCGGACGAGAACGGCAACATGCAGGTCGTCAGCTTGCGCGGCTCGGTTATACGCGACGAGCATGAGAATCCCGTCCTCAACGAAAACAACGAAGAGCAGCGTGAAAAAATTCCAAAGGCCATCACCAGCGCAGTGTTTGAAGCCGCGAAAGCCGCGCGCGAGAGCAACGACCCTGACGCGTGGCTCAAGGCCGCTAAGATCGACGAGATCAGCAACCTTGATTTCTCCCAAGCCAAATCACTCGTTCGGTCGCTGAACCAGCATGCGTCGCTCGAAAAAGCTTACGAAGAGGCGGCGAGCGAGAAACCCGAAGAAACTCCCGACGAGCCCGAGGTAGAAGCCGAGGCCGACATTTCCGATAAAAAAGCAGAGGACAAAAGCGCTGACAAAAAATCCGAAGCCCAAAGGCCCGTAGACGAAGCGCTGAAGCAACTCAAAAATCCGGAAAGCGCGGCCAAACTCAACGAAGCCATCGAAGAGCTTGACGGTAAACAGCGCGAGATCGTTGTCGGCGAGCTCAGTAACGAATTGAGCAAGAGCCTCGGCGCAACGAGTTCTGAAGGCATCGCCAAAATCGACGCAAGCGCCGCCGCCGAAGTTCTCGACAAATACCTCAGCAAACACGCGCTCCTTGGCGCGAACAGCGGCGTCCAGAAACTTCGCCGCGCAGCAGTACGCAATTTCTTAAACAGCGTCGCCGAAAGCGCACCGAACGTGCTACACGCCATTGCCCGCGAAAGCGAAAGCCGTTTCGTCCGCGAATACAGGAACGGCGAAGCGGAGCAAGTCGGAGCAGAAGCTCTCCGTGAAGACGTGGCCGCAAAAGCGGGCGACGTCGCAGTACGCAGCCAGCTGCAGAGCAGCCACGGCACCCGCGAACGCTACAATCTCGCCGCCTAGCTTTTCAGCGGCATAATCAAATGCGTGTAATCAGCTTGAGCCGGATCAGTCAAAACGATCGGCTCAAGTTTTCCATTGAAGGAAAACTGCACGTCGGCGCCCGAAAGCACGTGCAGCGCGTCGAGCAAATAACGCGAGTTGAGCGTAATATCGCCAGTGCCCTCAATCTTTGCCGTAGCTTTCGCCGTGTTCTCACCAAGCTGCGAAGCCACGGAACGAATGCTCAGCTCTTGTGAGGCTTCGTCGACGTGTAACGTGATGCTGCCGGCACTTTCACGGGCAAAGAGGCTTGAGACCTTCGTAACGTTCAACAGGTCGGCACGTTTGAGTGAGGCCGTGACGGCGAACTTCGACGGGATGAGCTTGCGGTAGTCAGGATATTTTCCCTCGATCAATCGCGCAACGAGTTCAACGTCACCGGCACGGAACAGCACTTGTTGGTCGTCGCTCGTCACAACCACTTCGTCTTCGTAGTCGTTTACGATGCGCAGGACATCCTGCATCGCACTCACGGGCACGAGCAGGGAAACGTCCTCGGCCGTCGGCATGAGCACCTTTTCGGCGAGGCGATAACTGTCCGTTGCCGCCATGCACAATTTTCCCTCGGTGCTGTGGAGAAATACACCCGTAAGCACTGGCCGTGCTTCGTCCGTGCTGGCCGCGAGCACCACTTGTTGTAAGCTCGCCTTAAGCTCTGCGCCGCTAACTTTCCACGTATGGCCTTCGCTTGGCGCGGGCATGACAGGGAACTCATCGGCTGCGACGCCGTTGATAACCGATTGGTATTGTTCGGTTACGATGTGTAGCTTGGAATCCTCAAGCTTCAGGTCGATGACGCCAGCCGGCAAGCTACTTACAAAATCCTGCATCAAACGAGCCGGGACTGTGATGGCTCCGTCTTCCACGACTTTCGCGCCTATATATTGGGTGATGCCGATATCTAGGTTCGTGGCAGCGACGCTCAAACGGTTGTTCACGACCTTTAATAGGACATTAGCGAGTACTGGCAACGTGCCTCGTGCATTAGCGACTCGACCAACCATACCCAAAGCGCGGTTCAGATTTTCTTGTGTTACTTGCAGCTGCATGTCAGAACCCTTTCTTTATATAATTTATTAGTAGTTGTTATAGGCCATGTGGATAGCGTGGAAAAGTATTGGCGTAACGGCGGTGAAAATGCATGTTCGGCCTGCGGAAAACGTTGGGCATGGGATTGGAAAAACGTGTGCAAAGTTTGGCTTCGCGCGGTGCTGTATGTGGATTCAGCGGGGTGGTTTGTGCACAAAATGTGTGCAGTCTTGGAAGTCTTCAACCTATTTTCCACAGGGTTTGCACAACTAATTTGCATGATTTTACGCATAGAGGCGGTCCTTGATTTGCGAAATGGCAGCACGCAAGTCGGGATCGAGGCGCGCTTCCTTTTCGATTTTCTCCACGGAGTGAATTGCCGTGGTGTGGTCTTTGCGCCCGAGTTCATGGGCGATCTTCGGAAAGCTTAAATGCAATTCATTGCGCATGACGTACATGGCGACCTGGCGCGGCACCACAATGTCTTTGTCGCGCTTCGGCCCGACGATGTCTTCGACGGCAACCTGGAAATGCCGCGCCGTGCGTTCGATGATTTGCTTAGCGCTGATGTGCTTTGGCCGCGTGTGCGCGACGTCGAGCAAGCTGCTGGCGATGGCAAGCGTCGGCTCAAGGCCGCGCATTTCGCAGGTTGCGAGCAGCTGGTTCAAAGCTCCTTCAAGTTCGCGAATGTTCGTTTGCACGTTGTTCGCCAGATATTCCGTGACGTCCGGGGGAAGCTCCATGCCGTGACTGTCGGCCTTGGTCTGCAGGATCGCGCAGCGCGTTTCAAAATCCGGCGTCTGCATATCGATGCTCATGCCCCACACGAACCGCGAGCGCAGCCGCTCCTCGAGCGTTGGAATGTCGCGCGGCGGCTTATCACTGCTGATGATGATCTGTCGGCTGGCTTGATGCAAGGCGTTAAAGGTGTGGAAGAATTCCTCCTGAACTTTCTCTTTGCCGGCGATGAACTGCACGTCGTCCACGATCAACACATCCGCGCTGCGGTAAAAATCCGCAAAGTCGGTGTTCTTTTTAAACCGTAAGGCGTCCACGAATTCCTGCAGAAACTGCTCGCTGCTTATATATACGACGCGCGCGTTCGGATTGTCGGCCAGCACGGCGTTGCCGACGGCTTGGATGAGGTGCGTTTTGCCGATGCCTACGCCGCCGTACAAAAACAGTGGGTTGTATTTGGTCCCCGGACTGACGGCGACGGCTTGGCACGCAGCGTAGGCCAGCTCATTGCCGGAGCCTACGATGAAGTTATCAAAGGTGTAACGCTCGTTCAAACCTTGGCGATAACCGCGGGAAACGGCGCTGTTCTTAGGCTTTGGCGCTGCCGAGGGTTTTGTCGAACCGCCCGCGTTGCTTAAGGTCATCGGCTCCTCTTCTTCGCGGGTGTGGGCAAGGGCGGAATGGATTTTGAACTCAACCTCAGGCGCGGCAACGCCGTTCTTACGAAGCAGGTCTTCCACGTTCGTTTTGTACTTCGCGTCGAGCGTTCCTTTAATGAAGATGTTTGGCACGCCGATCACAAAATGGTCGCCCTCACGGCGCAGCAACGCGGTACTTTTAAACCACGTAATGAAGTTGCCCCTCGAAAGCGACAGTTCTAACTCCCCCAAAACGGCTTGCCACACGTTATCCCGCATCCCTCGTCCTTTGTAACTCTGCCCCCAACTATACCGCATTACGCATCGACTTTTCCACAATTTTATACGGTAATTTTGCCAACAGTTGAAGAACATCGGATTTGTATAAAGTTATGCACAAATTCTGGCTATATCTGTACAATCTGTGGAAAAGGCTTGGCTAATCGTGGAAAACTTGCTAGTATTGGTGGGGTAAATATTGTTATTTTCACGAAGGTAACAATCTTAAGCAACGCAGGAACGCATCTGCAGAGCAGGCAAGAGACTTGCCGGCTCGACCTCTATGCGGTAAAGTGGAAGAGATATGCCAAAACGAACTTTTCAACCAAAGAAGCGCCATCGCTCGCACGTGCACGGCTTTATGAAGCGTATGTCAACGCACGCGGGACGCGTGGTGTTGCACCGTCGCCGCCTCAAGGGCCGCGCAAAGCTTTCGCGCTAACAACGCTCGCGCTTTATAAATGGCGCAGCAAAAGGCAAAGGGCCTACGAAGGATGCTTGACCGCACGCACAGATTTCATGGACTCGGCAGTTTACGTTTTGTATACCGCCAAGGTGAAACGGCGCGCGGTCCTTTAGGTGCGCTGAAGTATGCGCACAACCCGCGGCGCAAAGATTGGCGCATGGCGGTCGTCGTGAGCCGCAAGGTTCATAAGTCTGCCGTGGTGCGCAATCGTATCCGCCGTCGTGTATATGAGGTGATTCGCTCACTCGAGCCGCGCATCGTAGGCGCCTACGACATTGTGTTCATCGCCTACAACGACCAAATCGCCGCCATGCCGGCCGACGAGCTGCACGCGTTTCTCGTCGCGCAACTGCACACCGCTGGCATCATCGCCGAAGTAACCGGCCAAAGCCATGCTATAGTAAAAGCCAAGGAGTAGTTTCTTTCATGTTTACGACGATTATTGTTCAGCCGATTTTTAACCTGTTGGTGCTTATTTATGCGGCGCTGCCGGGGCATAACTTTGGCCTCGCCATCATTATCTTTACGATTGTAATCCGTATGCTGCTGTGGCCGTTCCTCAAGAAACAGCTGCACCAAACAAAGGTCATGCGCGAAGTGCAGCCTGAGATGAAGAAGATTAAGGCTGCGGCAAAAGGCAACAAGCAAAAAGAATCGCAGATGATGATGGAGTTGTACCGCGAGCGCGGCATCAACCCGTTTGGTTCAATTGGCGTTTTGCTGCTGCAGTTGCCGATTTTGATTGGCCTGTACAGCGGCCTGCACCGCGTTGTGACGAACCCGCACGCCATGGTTACGTTTGCGTATCCTGGTTTGCAACACCTTTCGTGGATGAAGGAACTCGCGGCGCACATCAGCCGTTTTGATAACACGCTCTTCGGTTTTGTGAACCTCACGCGCAGCGCGATTGGCCCGCACGGCACGTATTGGCCGGCCATGATTATCGTTTTGCTGAGTGCAACGGTGCAATATTTCCAGAGCAACCAGCTGATGCCTAAGGACCCGGACGCCCGCAAGCTTCGTGATGTCCTCAAGAGTTCCAACGCCGGTGGTGCAGCCGACCAGGCCGAGGTAAACGCTGCCATTAACCGCAGCACGCGCTTCATTCTGCCGGCGATGATCTTTTTGTTCACCGTTAACCTTCCTTCGGCTTTGAGCTTGTACTGGCTTGTCGGCGGCCTCGTTGCCTTCGTGCAGCAAAGCTACGCGCTTCGCGAGGACACGACGGAGATGGAAGCCGAAGTAGACGGCGAGAAAGTAACCGCCGAAGTTATCTCCAAAGCCAAGCCGGCAAAGGCCGGCGCAAAAACCAAAACGTCCGCGGGCAAGTCCGCCTCGGCCAAAAAGCCAAGCACGGCAAAGCCGAAGCAGCGTAAAAAACAGAGGAGATAACATGGAAGAAGCCATTCAGTACGCCAAGAAATACCTCGAGGATTTGCTTTCGTTTTTTGGCCTCAACATCGACGTTTACGCGACGAGCGAAGACGATGTTATTGAACTCAGCGTGCCTTCAACGCATCTGAATGGTTTTCTCATCGGGCAACGCGGCGAAAACATGCGTTCCATGCAGTTCCTTATTAGCAATGCGTTGAAGAATCAGAACTTTGCGTTCACGCGCGTCAACGTCGACATTGCCGACTACAAAAAGCAACGTGCGACGCATTTGCGCGACCAAGCCGAACCGTGGATGAAGCAGGTGAAGGACAGCGGCGAGGAAATGCACCTCACGCCGATGAACGCCGCAGATCGTCGTACGGTGCACAAGCTGGCGCAGGAATACGGGCTGGCCAGCGAATCTGCCGGCGAAGGCCGCGACCGGCATATTGTGCTCAAGCCCGCAGCATAAAATAGTGAGCATTATTTAATATGATGGCAAAGAAGGTTAGAATAAACTTATGGCGCCGTTGAATATCGTGAGAGTCACGTTTTGGTCCGTATTTAGCCTAGGCGCAAATGACGGGCTTGTTACTACAAGAGCAATAATTGTAAATGGACAGAGGTTTAACGCTGGTACTTCGATTTCTAAGAAAGATCTACTTGCTGGCGTGGACTTTAACGCACGTCGTGGTATAGATCTCGCGGTCACTACTCTAGTTGATGGAACTTACGAGATACAAGGTTTTTATCTCAATGGCTAGCGATCCAAGCGGCAAGACTTCTAATAAGAAGCTGAAACCTAGTACAAAGAAGACTCCTGCTCTCGCACAACTACAGGCGTCGACAAATATAACTACTGGTGGAGGATCTTTCACATCAACAGCAGCGGCGGGTACGGCCGACCTTGAGAAAAAATTAAATGACCTGGCTAAAGTCGTAGATAAGCATCACGGCGAGCAACATAGCATAATGGTTGGAGTCCTAATCGCAAGCGTCCTGATTGTGGCGACGGTCGCCGTTGAGGTAATTATATTTAATGCTGATTTCAAGAACAGTCTCGATGCCGTTCAACAACAGCAGTTCGACGACTACAAGACCCTACAGACGAATATACAAAACGAGCAAGGTTCACTTAACCAGGAAATTCTTAATCTAAAGATTGCGCAGTCTCAATAAAATGTCATTTTTCGTTGAGAATTTTTCTGTATATGCTAAGCGTTTCCTCAGCCATCTTTTCCCACGAATACTTTTTATTCTGTGCGTAGCCGGCTTTGATGAGACGTTCGCGAAGCTGTTTATCGTCTAATACTTCGCCGATTTTTTGTGCCATGTCTTCGACGTCGCGTGGGTCGAAGTAATGCGCGGCGTCGCCGAGTACTTCGGGCATCACGCTGGCGTTGCTCGAGGCGACCGGCACGCCGTAGGCCATTGCCTCAAGCGGTGGCAAGCCCCAACCTTCGCTCAGGCTGGCAAAAACGTAGGCCTTGCAATGCTCAAACACCCACTTCAGCGCTTCATCGGGGATGAAGCCGGTGAAGACAATGTTCTTGTAAGACGGCCGGTTCTTTGCCCACACGCGAAGTTCCTCACGGTGTTTTTCCATTTTGCCGACGAAGACAAGCTTGAGATTTGGCCGCTCGGCGTGCAAGATATCAAACGCTTCGATAAGTTTAAAGGCATTTTTGTGAGGGAAGACAGTGCCAACGTAGGTAATGTATTCGCCGTCCACGCCTTTCGGCTGCACGGCTTTGCCTTGCGCCGCGATGGCGCCGGCTTCGTAGACAACCTCGATTTTCGGCTTCGTAAAGGGCTGATACGCAATAAGCTCTTTCTTCACGCCGTTTGTCGGCACGATGATTTTTTCAGACTTATGATGCCCCCACCAAAGTAAAAAGCGATAGAGCGCCATCTTAAACTTATAAACCGGCACTGGCGTCGTGCCCCGCCGCACGAACTCGAGCATCGTAAGGTCGTGTGTCATGGTCACGATGTGGCGGTTGAAGTAGAGCAGGGGCTGCTGCGTCATCGTGAAGTGCACGAGGTCGGGCTTCAGACGATAGAGCTGCCATGCAAACTTCACTTGATCCATCGGGTTAAACGAAAATTGCGGGAAAGGGCAGGGGAGGGTCTGGAAGTTCCCTGCTCGCATTTTCCAGGGGTCGTCGGGCTGCACGAGGATAGTGTAATGGTTGACGTGGTCGAGATCCTCGAGGAATTCCACGAGCCGGTCGACTGGACGGCCGGTGCTGGCACGACGAATACGCGCATCAATGACAATATGCTTTGGCGTTTCTGAAGTTTTGCGGCTCATATCTTGTATAATACAACAAGATGAAGTCTGGCGCGCGCGAAGCAACTTGGTTCGATAAACTCCCGTACTTTGGCGGCTTGGCGCTTTTGGTGTACATGCCGTTTCATGTGTTCCTCAGCCAGAGCTTGAGCACGGTAACGGGCGGCCTCAACGCGTGGAAGATTGCCAAGGACGCCCTCACGTTTATTATCACGTTGTTCGTAATATGTTTAGTTTGGAAACGGCACGCGGCTACGCGTACATTTAACTGGCTCGTAGGTTTCGGGTTGGCGTACGCGGCGTTACACGCGTTGCTTTGGGCGCTGCACCCGCATATTTACCGGACGAGTGCGCTAGTCGGCCTCGACTTCAACCTACGCGTTGTTGCCTACGCCGTCATCGGGTATGGCGCGGCGTTGTTGTATCCGAAGTTCAACCTTACATTCGTACTAAAGCTGGTTGTTTGGGTGAGTGCCGTCGTGGCATTGCTCGGCGTCGTACAATATTTCTTGCCGCCAGACACGCTGAAGCATTTTGGTTACAGTACGGCCCGTGGCGTGCGGCCCGGGTTCTTCATTGATAACAATCCGAAGTACCCGCGTATCTTTGCTACCCTGCGCGACCCGAACTCTTACGGAGCATATCTCATTTTGCCAATGACGATTTTGCTGGACGAACTCCTGAGGACGAGGGAACAAAGACGTCGTACAATGTGCGCCGTGCTGTTCGTGCTTGAGGGAATTGCGATGCTGCTGACGTTCTCGCGCAGCGCCTGGATTGCGGCGTTCGTCGCCTTTGCCCTCACCATCTGGTGGCGATTCCGCGTGCCCGTCGCCCAGTTTGCAAAGCGTTGGTGGCCGGCGTTGGCCGTAGCGTTCGTACTGCTCTCTGTTGGCATATTTGCCTCAAGGCACGATTCTTTCGTGAAGAGTTACATCATTCACAGCACGGGCAAACCGCAAGGCGCTTACGATTCCGACGGCTTTCATTGGTATTACGTGAAGCACGGCATCGAAGGCATTTGGCACAATCCGCTCGGCCACGGCCCGGGCACGGCTGGGCTTGCGTCAATTCAGAATCCGCACGGCGGGTTGCTTACGGAAAACTATTACGTGCAGATCGGGTATGAAGTCGGCGTCGAAGGTCTCGCCTTATTCATCGCCATCAACGTTTTGCTGTACATGAAAATTCAAAAACGGCATGATCGTATTTCGTTCGTTCTCCTCGCGACGTTTTGGGCGTACGTAGTGACGAATATGTTGCTGCATATGTGGAGCAACGAGCCAGTTGCGCTTGAGTGGTGGTTTGTGGCTGGCGTGGCGTGCGTGTGGCAGGAGCGAGTGAAGACATAGTTTATACTTCGTCTATAAAATGTTAAAATAATAGTACTATGAGCAAGTACGGCTTTGAGGAGTCCGGGGCAACCCCGGATTTATTTCCCCAAACACCATTAAGGAGTCGGGTCTTAGTGGCTTTAGCGCGTTTTGGTGCGACCGTGGTGCACACTAAGGAAGGGTTCGTACGCCAGGTGAGCGTAGCACAAAGACCAATAGCGCCCAGAGATTTACCCCGCTCGGCACGAGGCCTACTATTAGCCTACCAATGCGCTGAATCGCAATATGTGCTCAAGCTTGTAGAGGATGTAACCACTCAAGCCGGCGCGACAAACGAAAGTACCACGGTAGAGTTCCTATACCATTATCCTACAGAACGTGGAAGTTGCGCAGACGGAGTCATCTACACATTGAGCCCTGGCGAAGGCGGGGTGACTCCGTTTCGAACCTTCTTTACCTCAGACGGCCAAGTTTCCGCTAAGGAAGATGTCGGAGACATGCGGCCGGGCTTTAGCTACGAAGAGCTAACGGAAATCGACGCGGCTATAACGAAAACGTGGCCAGAACTAGGTACGGCCTAAGCTACTTTACGGCCGCGAATTTTCCACCACGCGGTACGAATCTTACGCAGTTTGTGCGCCGTGGGTGGCAAATCGTGTAGGAATAAACTCCATATATATTCGTCGCTCACCTTTTTGGTCTTTTGAATATGATGGCGCTCGCGAAGTTTCTTAGGCGTAAGGAGGATGATTCGCCCAAGGCCGCTGAGTGCCGGCTTCGCGTAACCTTTCTTAAACACGGCGTTGGCGAAGGACATGCTGTACTGCACGGCAAAGCGCGGCACGACGCGCCACAGGTATTTCGTCGGCACGTCCTTGATGACGACCATCGGCGCGTTCTTCATATATTGGTATGAGGTGAATCCGTTGCCGATGCGCTCGCTCGTCACGCCTTGCGCGTGATACACGACGGATTCTGGGACGTAACGGACTTTCCAACCGGCATAATGTGCGCGAAAGCTGATGTCGATGTCCTCATAATATGCGAAGAAATCTTGGTCCATGAGGCCGATTTCTTTGAGCATCTTCACCCGATATAAACTGGCGCCGCCCGACGCGCCAAAGATGTCGCCGGCTTTGTACTTGTCGCCGACGGGTTCGTCGCGGCCGCGCGGAAATGGCAAACCCCACACGCTGTACTGGTCGGCCGTGCTGTCGTAGGTTTTGCCGTCGAGATGCAAAAGGTTGCATGCGGCAATGCCGTACTTTGGGTTTTTCTCCAAAAAGTTTACAAGATGTTTGAGCCAGTCTTTGTCTGCTACGGCGTCGTTATTGAACGGCGCGGTAAAATCCGCCCCGGCTTCAATGGCGAGTTCAAAGCCGGGGTTTACGCCGCCGGTGTAGCCGTAATTTTTATCGTTCCACACGGCTTGCACACGTGGATCTTTACGGCAGTATTCCTCGATAATTTTCTTTGAATCGTCATGCGACGCGTTGTCCACAATTACGAGCGTAAAATCGCGGTAACTCTGTTTGAGTACCGAATCTACCGACGCTGGCAAGTCCTCAGCTCCGTTGTAATTTGGTATAACCACAAAAACGTTCTTTGCCATGCCAAACATTATAGACTATAATCGGTCTAAGCTATGCGGATCGGAAAGCTACTCAGCAAGAAGAACCGGGCGTTGCTCCGGGAACTCGTTGCCACTGATTTCAAACTTCGCTACCAAGGGTCGATTCTTGGCTATGCGTGGTCGCTGCTGCGCCCGCTTCTGCTCTTTATGATTTTGTATGTTGTGTTTGTGAAGATTATTCGCCTCGGCAACAACGTGCCGCATTATCCGGTATATTTGCTGTTCGGCATAGTGCTCTGGAACTTCTTTGCCGAGATGACTTCGCAGAGCCTGGGTTCCATCGTGGGGCGCGGCGACTTGATTCGCAAGGTGCGTATCCCGCGCTGGATCATCGTGATTTCAAGCAGCGTCTCAGCGCTCATCAACCTAGTTCTCAATTTGTTCGTCGTGATTGTATTCGCCGCCATCAACCACGTCGATCCGATGCGCACAGTCTTATGGCTGCCGTTAATCCTGATACAGATTTACGCGTTCGCGCTGGGCGTGTCGTTCTTCCTCGCCGCCGCTTTCGTGAAGTTCCGCGACATGAGTTACATCTGGGAAGTTATCATGCAAGCGATGTTCTACCTCACGCCAATCGTCTACGCCATGACGGCCATCCACAACCAATTGCTTGAAAAACTCATCTTTATAAACCCTATGGCGCAAGCAATTCAGGACGCACGCTACGCTTCTATCACGCACGCTACGCTCACGATTCGCCAGGTCTTCAGCGGTTGGATGACGTTGGTGCCGATTGGTTTGACGATCTTTGCACTCGTCGGCGGCACGCTCTACTTCCGCACGCAGGCTAAGTATTTTGCAGAGGAAATTTGATGAGTTCCACAGAAATCGCCGTTCATATAGATAACGTCAGCAAAAACTTTAAGCTGCCGCACGAGAAAAGTTCAACGCTCAAAAGTACTCTCGTAAACTTTTGGCGGCGCGACAAAGGCTATGAAACGCAGCACGTGCTCGAGGACATTTCCTTCGATATTTATAAGGGCGAGTTCTTTGGCATCGTTGGGCGCAACGGCTCGGGCAAAAGTACACTCCTCAAGCTGATCGCTGAGATTTACTCGACGTCCAAAGGTTCGATAACGATTAACGGCAAACTCACGCCGTTCATCGAGCTTGGTGTTGGCTTCAACCCGGAGCTTACGGGCCGCGAAAACGTCTACCTCAACGGCGCGTTGCTCGGCTTTAACCACAAAGAAGTCGATGCCATGTACAACGACATCGTGGACTTTGCAGAGATCCCGAAGTTCATGGACCAAAAGCTGAAGAATTATTCCTCGGGCATGCAAGTGCGTTTGGCGTTTTCGATTGCCATTCGCGCCAACAGCGACATTTTGCTTATCGACGAGGTCTTGGCCGTGGGCGATTTGCCGTTCCAACAAAAATGCTTCGAGACGTTCAAGGACATTAAGCGCAGCGGCAAAACCGTTATCTTCGTGTCGCACGACCTCGGCGCCGTGGAATCGTTCTGCGACCGCGCGGTTGTCATTAATAATGGGAAGATGCGCGGCATCGGCCAAACACGCGAAATGATTCACAAATACGGCAGCATTCTCGCCGACGAAGAACAAATCAAGCAAGAGGCTGAGCAAAAGAAAAAGGAATCCGACCGCAAAAAAGTTTTGCATACGGGCACCGGCGACTTGCTTATCACCAAAGCCGAATTACTCAACGCCAAAGGTGAAGTGACGAAGAGCCTGGACGAGGGCGAAGCTTTTACCATTCGCACACATTACCTTGCAAAGAAGGACATCCCAAATCCAACGCTTGGCATCGGTGTAATGGACAAAGAAGACAACAGCATCTTAGGGCCAAACACTAAAGAAGCGAAGTTCAGCATTGGCGCGTTGAACGGCGAAGGCTACATCGACGCCAAATTTGCCAGCAACGTTTTGGCGCCGGGCACGTACTCCGTGCGCGCCGCGATGTCCGATTACGACGGCCGCACGCCCTACGATTTTGCCGAAAACCTCATGCGGTTTAAGGTCGTGGGAGACCAGCGGTTTGGCAAGGTGTACCTTGAGCCGACGTGGAAAGTAAAGAAATAGCATCTGGCGTTTTTAGTTCGCCGCTGCTTTAATGCAAGCGAGAAGGAGTTTGTCATGAGTAAAGCCAAGAAAGTTGTGAAGCACGCCGTTCTCGCCGTTGCTAACCCGCGCCGCGCGCGCGAGGATGTCCAAGTAATATTTGCCCGCAAGGCCAAAGCCAAATGGCGCCGTGAGCAATACCTCGCATGGTATGAAAAAAACAAAGTAACCGACGAAGAAATCGCCGCTCAAAAGAAGGCCGCCAAGAAGTTTAAGAGCCGGCCGCTTATCAGCATCCTCGTGCCGACCTACAACACCAACCCGCCGCACTTGCGTGAATGCCTCGATTCAGTTCTCGCGCAAACCTACACTAACTGGGAACTTTGCATCGCCGACGACGCTTCGCCAAACCAAGAGACTAAAGACGTTCTGAAAGAATACGCTAAGAAGTATAAGAACATCCGCGTGAAGTTTAGCGAGGTGAACCAGCACATCGCCCTCACAACGAACATTGCGCTCGAAATGGCCAAGGGCGAATACATCTCGCTGCTTGACCACGACGATTTGCTCGAGCCGAACGCGTTGTTTGAAACGGTGAAGGCCATCAACGAAAACCCTGGTGTTGATCTCATTTATAGCGATGAAGATAAAATTGAGGACGACAAATGGCACGTCGAGCCGTTCTTCAAGCCGGATTGGAGTCCGGACTTTATGAATTCGTGCAACATGGTGACGCACTTTGCAACGCTGAGTGCGAAGATCATGAAGAAGATTAACGGTTTTACGATTGGCACCGAAGGCGCGCAGGACTGGGATCTGTTCCTCAAGGCCACGGCCGCGAGCGACAAAATCCATCACATCTCAAAGATTTTGTACAACTGGCGCAAGTCGCCTACCTCAACGGCGCAAGCTGCCAAGAGCAAGCCGTACGCCTACATCAACCAGAAGAAAGTGCTGCGCAATTACCTTGCGGCGCGCGGGATTTCGGGCGCCGTGGAAACGCATCCGGTCATGGGCTTTTGGCGCATCAGCTACACGATCAAAGAACATCCGCTGGTGTCCATCGTCATTCCAACGAAGGACGAGTACATGAAGATGAGCGCCTGCGTTGATTCTATTTTGGAGCTGACGAGCTATCCGTACTTCGAGATCGTCCTCGTTGACACCGGCAGTACGGACGAACGCGTGGAAGCCTACTACGACAAAGTGACACGCATGAACCCCGGCATTGTCAAGGTGGTACGTTGGAAGAAGACGCCGTTTAACTATTCGGATTCATGCAATTTTGGCGCCAAGCATTCTCGCGGCGAATATTTGTTGTTCCTCAACAACGACACGGAACTTAAATCGCACTCCGACAGCTGGATCCAAAACTTGCTCGAGCACGCGCAGCGTGACAACGTGGGCGCCGTTGGTGCGAAATTGTTGTTCCCGAGCGATCGCATCCAGCACGCCGGCGTCGTCGTGACCGAACAAGACATCGCGTTCCATCCGTTCTACAATCAAATCCCAGAAGTGGATATCTTCACGTATATTTACGTCAACAACGTGCGTAACGTTGCAGCCGTCACCGGCGCGTGCCTTATGGTTTCGCGCAAGAAGTTCGACGAGGTCGGCGGCTTTGACGTTAAACTGCGCGTAACGTACAACGACGTTGACCTTTGTTTGAAGCTGCTCGATGCTGGCTACCTTAACGTCTACACGCCGTTCGTAGAGTTGACGCACTACGAATCCGTGAGCGTGGGCAAGATTACAACCGCAAGCCGTGATACTAGTGAGCTTGAGGCCGCCTCGGCACTCATGCGTGAACGTTGGAGCGGAAAATTCTTAGGGCGCGATCCGTATTACAACGAAAACTTCGTGCAGCGCGGCCCGGGCTACGAGCTGGACATTCGATAGCGAGGAGTTACTGGCTCCAGAATAATACTAAGAATCGCCGCACTTCACGGCGATTCTTAGTATGAGCCCGGCTTTCTATTTTCTTAGCCTTAGGACGCCGCTAACCCTAGAGATCAGCCAAGGCGCGGCAACTCATTGTCGCCCGTGATAACGCTTACAATCTTCCCGGCTAGTTAGGGAATTCCGGTGCGCTGGTTGCAATATGCGATGCCCAGTTTTGCAAGTCCGGCGTCCAGCCGTGCACTTCAGTCATTCCAGAGCCGGTGCCGCTGAACTTGACGAAGTAGAGTTGGTCTCGGCCGCTATTGGTCAAGTCGGCCGCGACGACATCAGTGGTTGAGTGGTCTGCCCATGGCGCGTTTGTTGCGATGTGCGCAATCCAGTTCTGGAAGTCCGGCGTCCAAATGTGCACTTCCATACGGCCGCTGCCGGTGTTGTCGTACTTAACGTATGCGAATTCGTCCTTGCCGTTGCCGTAGAAGTCGCCAGCAATTACTTGAACGTCCGTCGGAGCCTGCGCCGGCAAGTTTGTCGCGATGTGCGCCGCCCAGTGTTGAAGGTCGGGCGTCCATTCGTGGATTTCTATCTGGCCGGCCGTGTTGAGATACTTAACAAGGAAGAGCGAATCTCGGCCGCTGCCCGTCGGATCTGCCGCAATGACTGTTGCCGTAGAAGGATCGATTTCCGGCAAGTTGGTAGCGACGTGACTTGTCCATTGCTGGTCGGTGGGGTCCCAACCGTGCACTTCCAGCATGCCGCTGCTCGTGTGGTTATAGGCGATTACGTAGAGTTGGTCCTGGCCGCTGCCCGTGAGGTCGGCAGAGATAACCTGCGTGTCGGCAGGGTTTTGCGCCGGCAAGTTGGTAGCGGTGTGCTGTATCCATGGCTGCAGGCTGGAGTCCATCCAAGTATGCACTTCGACGCAGGCGCTGCCCGTGTTATTCGGTACGACCAAGCTTAGGTCGTCCGGCCAGCCGGGGTGCAGCCTGTTCGCAACGATTTCTTCACCCGTTGCCGCGCCCGACACATTTGTCGCGTAGTGGCACTGGTAATAGTTGGCGCTGATCGTGCCCCCAAACCAACTTGTAAAGAGGTTGTAGAAGCTTTGGTTGCCCGAAACATGCGGCGTGTACCAATACAGCGCAGCAGTCGCGCCGCTATCAATGGTGATTGATGTGCCGTCGAGCGTCGTGTAGCTGCCATCGTAATAGATTTTTGACCCGTTCGGGCAACGCGCCCACGTGCCTTGCGTCATCGGACCGGCATAGCAGCTCGTGAGGTCGTCGGAGTTGTTCCAACTTCCCTGAATAATAGCCCATGTAGTATTGCCCTCGGCGCGTTCCTCGCTGTATTTCAGCAGCCACGCGGCGTGGATCATCTGCTGCGAGAAGCCGGCACGCGCTATGGCGTTAACACACGTACTGCCTGTAGATGTATAGGTGATGCCGCGCAACGTGTACAAGTCAATGCCGGTGTAACTGGAGTCGCCGCCGCTGTCCGGGCAGCCGTAACCCATGGCCGCAACGTAGGATTCGGTGCTGCAACCGCCGCCGCCGGTGACGAGGCTCTGCTCTTTTTGAACGGTGGCGAGCAGTACTTGCGGGTTGATCTGGTAGGCCTGCGCCGTGTCGTAAATAACCTGCCCGGCCGTGACATTACCTCCATACGTGTAGCCGCCGCTGGGTGAATAGCCGGTTGGATCGGGCGCAGAGAAGCCATTGTTGCTGCTAATACAGCTGCTCGGAAAGCCGTTCAAAAAGCTGTCGATCTGCGCGGCCGACATGGAAGTGCTGAGGTTAAAGACGGTGTCATCCATGACGAGGTCGGGGTTAAACGCGGCACTTGCCGGCAGTATAGAGCCTGCGGCAAGAACGACGCCGAGGATTACAGTAAGCCCTAGAGTGCGTGCCCGTCGAATCATTCGATCTCCAAGCTGGTTGCGTCAGCCGTCGTTTTGGTTTGACCGTTGAGCGTCGCCGTCGCGGCGACCTTCCAAGTGCCGGGTGCAAGGTTGGAGCCGGTGACGTTCCAGTTCCAGGAAGCGGTGCCGTCGCTGCCGGCGGTTTGTGCGCCGAGGGATTTGACGACGCCACTCGCGTTCGTAAACGTAATATTGCAGCTAGCGCCTGGCGTTGTAGTACATTCGGACAGTTCGGTTGTGGGCGAGCCGTTCTGGCCAGGGCGATGGTTGCTCACGAAGGTGCCGTAAGGCGCAATCAAAGCGGCAGTCGTGGTCGTGCCCGTTGAGCTGCCCGAACCGCTGCTCGCCGATGATCCGCTATCTTTGTCCGTGCTGGTTGAGGTTCCTGAGGAAGTCGTCGGCGTACCTTGCGATTTATTGTCGCTTGGAGGCGTCGTGGTTTGAGTGCTCACGCTCCCAACCGTACCGTTACTTTTTTGCGCATCGTGCACGTGGTGCAAGTGCAGCGCCAAAGCTGCGCCGCCACCAATCACGATAATTGTCGCAATGGCTCCGGTGGCGACGAAGAGACGATTCTTTTTTCGTGTAGGTTTTTGTCTTTTCATGACTTTAAAACCATTATATACACCATAAGCGCTAAGCGCAAGTTATGGTCTTGCAAGTTCTCGCCGGCTTATTCTTATAACGTATAAAAGCGGGACGCGAGAACCAAAGACGTAACAATCAGACTTGCTAAAGAGCCGCCGGCAGCCCAAAGATAGACTGTTCTCTGCGACAAAACAAAGCGGCGGACTTTCATAGCCGGCACGAGCAGCGCCAACAGCGGTATGAAATATCGCCCTTGTAAACCGAGGATTATCGGCGAGCCGACAGGCGACCAATAGGCATATAATGCCGTCGCCATAACGACGGCGCAAAGGATAGCGATAACACTGCTAAAGCGGCGCAGCGCCTTAAGGTCAAACCCTTTTTTGATCTCTCCGGGAAACACCGAGCCGCAACAAAGCGCCAAGACGATCGTCTCAAGCAGTACGACCATGTACGGCAGCGGCGTTGAAAGCCATGCAAACACGCCAAAGATGGAAACGATGATGCCATTGCTCTGCGCCGTCAGTAAGCCTTGGGCGAGCGGACCAGAGATATATTGCCATGAGTGATGCTTTATGTAAGCAAACTGCGCTTTAGGATTGACGGTCGGATCGCCCGAGATGGTCGTCACGATGCGCGTCAGGTGTTGCCAAACCAAAGCCGTGCTCAAGCTCAAGGCCAGCAGTAGTCCGACCTTCAAAAGGCCGCGTTTAGTCCGTAGCTTTGGATTGTAAAAAGGCAGCACCAACAAAAGCGGCAACAGCACCGAATAAGTTGTCTTGCAAAGCGCCAGCGCTACGGCCGCGCCGAGGAGAACCCACGTGTCTAAATTGTTAGCGATATCTTTCTTGTGATATGCGAAGTTGGCGACCATTGCTACGAATAGCGCGCCGACGGCGAGCGTCATGGAGTCCGCTCCAAAAGTTGCAAAGACGTTGACCGACATCGGCAGCAGTCCGATTGCCACCAAACCCCATTTACCAAATGGTATCTTCCGAATCGCGTACGCAAAAATCGCCACCGTCGCCACCAGCCCGAAGATTCGGCCTAAGTACAACATATATACAACCGGCGCTTTTATAAGAGCCAGCAACTTCACCGCAATCAACTCGGGCGCGTAGGTAACGGGCGAATAAATTGCCGTATCCGGGAAAGACGCGTACGATTGAACGCTCGGCTTGAGCGGCGTCTTGCGCATTTCATGGAAGAAAAAACGAGCGCTATAACGGAGCAACGGCTGCGTATTGAGCGTGCCCGGCGCTGCCATGTTAATAGTCGTCTCTATGCTCGCTGGAACATTGCCGCCGGCAAGCATGCCGGCCGGAGCTTCGGGAATGAGATCTTCTTCACTCAGCTGATACACGCGCAAAAAATGATTCGGCTCGTCGGCATTAAAGAATGGCGGCGTAACAAACACAAAGAACAGGCCAAACACCAACGCCAAAACGGCGAAGGTTGCTGCAGGATGATCAATTGGCCGTGCTCGTTTAACCCTCGTTAGCAAATTCAGCACGGCCCTCTCCTGTTCATTATGTAGCTTGCTGGCATTATAAAGGAACAAACGCGCCGACGGCAAGCAGGTTAGACTTCTTCGGTTGAAGAAGGCGTGCGGCGTAAGATCTCTTTGAATTGCTTTTGGAACATGACGCGCCGTGCGCCAAAGCTCCAGAAGAACACGAACATGACGGCGATAAGTTTTGAGACAAGATAGTTGAGTTTGAACTCAGACGTAAAGATCCAAATGATGAGGTCGGTAATGCCGAGTCCGACGAACCCGATGATGCCAAAAATCGTCGCCTCCATTGCCATCGTGCGGCCGGTTTTGCGTGAGAACACCCACATGACGCTGAGGATAAAGTTGGCGACCATCGAAATCGTAAACGACAACGTTGCCGACAACACGTAATACATATGCCATTTTGAGGTGAAGATATACAACAAACCGAAGTCAATCGGGAAGGCGACGACTACGACGAGGCCGTAACGAAACAGCTGCACGAGCGGGTGGCTGCTTTGCTGCTTCAGCAGTTTGTGCAAGAACCCGGCCGACGAAGTTTCTTTGGCTGTCATTGTTATGCCGCTGGTTCGTCAACGGTAAAGTTTGCCGCGGCTTTCGGCGCAACGCGGTTTTTGAAGATCCACTTGGCGTGTTGGAAGCCGGTCTTGAAGTAGTTCTGGTGTGATTCGCCAAGGCGTTGGTGCTGCGCAATGCTGAATTCTGCAAATTTGATGTTCGGGTTCGTCGCCGCGTTGATTTTGATCTGCGGGCTGAGGTTCCACTCGCCCATCGTTAATTTGAGTTCGTCGCGAACATTGCTGCGGAACACCCACATGCCGCTCAAAATGTCGTTGATCTTTTTGCCGTAAAGTAAACGGACTTCGGTGTTGAGCATCCACACGCCGGCGCGAAGCTTGAACGGAATTTTGGTGCCGTCTTGCAATGGGTAACGGTTGCACGAAACGAAGTCGAGCTTTTCTTTAATGAGGAAGTCGATGACTTTGCTGAGGTTTTCGATAGGGTATGTCGCGTCGCCGTCGGCGCCCACAATGATATCGCCCGTCGCGTTAGCGATGCCGGTCATGTGCGCAAAGCCGTAGCCGATGCCGCCCACCGTGCGGTTGTCCTCAAACGCCTTGACGCCAAGTTTTTTTGCAACCTTCATCGTATCGTCTTTAGATTTGTTGCTGATGACAATAATTTCGTCCACGATCTTCGGGACACGGTCGATCACTTCTTTGAGGTGCCCGCCCTCGTTCCGGCAAGGCAAACACAAAGTGATGCGAAGATTTTTGTACATTACTCTCCAACCTTTCAGCTTCTCTCCAGTATAGTAGCATGTTTTGGACTGCGCGCAAAAGTCTCTGCCAGCGTACGAGCGGATGCAAATACGCTTGCTAGCCGGCGATGATGCCGGGGTGGTTTAGAACTTTTTCGAGATCGTCGAGCGCAACGCCGAGCTTCTTCAGATCCTTTTCGGTTTCCGCGGCGCGAAGTTTTTTGAGTCCCCAAAGGTTGTCCTCGTTAACGGCCAGCGGCAAGTGCAGCGCGCTGACGGTGCGCATGGCGCCGAGCAGCAAACCAAAGGGAACGGGCACGAAGAAAACTTTGGTGTCGAGGCGCTTACCTAGGGCTTGGTAAAACTGGCGGTACGAATACACCTGCGGATGTGCAACGGTAAACGTGCCGTTGATCTTCGGCGCAAACGCCGCATCAATCACGCGCGCCAAATCGTAGACGCCAATGACTTGCAGCGGCTGCTTGCCGCCGTCCACCAGCGGCACAACGTGCTTAGACTTTATGAAGCCGGCCATTTGCTTGACGATGCCGCCGTTGCCGAGGATCAAACCGCTGCGTAAGCTCACGCCGTTTGGTCCGGCAAAGACGTCTTCTACGGCGAGCTTTTGCTTGCCGTAGATAGAAACGGCTTCGTCGTGCGCCGACATGCTCGACATAAATACGCTCTTTTTTACGTTGTGCTTTTTGGCGTTCGCGAGCAGATCTTCGGCGGCTTTGACGTTCATCTTCAAGGCTTCGGGATGTTTGCGGTCGTATTTGATGAAGGCCGTGTGCACGAGGTAATCAACGCCTTTGAGCAAATCGCTGGCGACCGGCTTCGTGAGATCGTAGGCGCGGTAGCTAATTAATTTTGTCTCTTTGAAATCTTTGGGCTTGCGCACGAGCGCAACGACGCGCCAGCCTTTATCCGTAAAATACCGCACGAGTTCGCCACCGACAAAGCCGTTGGCACCGGTTATTGCAACTGTTGGTTGTTCTTTGCTCATTGTAACTCCTAATTAAACGAGGCCGGGTCCTGTCGTCTCATCCTAATTTTTTCTCAAGAGACCACTTTCGCGCGGCGCGCTCACTTTTGAGCCCGCTGTCTCACAAGATGAGCTTCCGGCTGCGTTTCGCTTGAGTCTCTTTCGGGAAAAATTAGGATGAGACGCCACCCCATTTTTCTGAACCGGCAAGCCGATTCAGCTGGCGTATATAGCTATTTTTTTCCGCTGATAATGTTCTCCGCAACGATGTGTGCGTTCGCTAATAGTGTAAAGGTGAGGCCTTTGGCTGGCAAGTAATTAAAGCCCGCGCTGTCCGCGACGTAGACGTTTTTGGTGCCGTGCAAACGCCCGGCGCGCGACAACGTGAACGGTTTGTCTTCGTCGCTAAATGGCAACGTGCCGGCGTAGTGCACGCTGGCACCGTAGCCGGGATTTAAACGGGCAAGGGCAAGCAGGCCGAGGTCGCGGCCGGTGCGGACGAATTGCTTTTCGCGCTTGTCCATCTCGGCACGGTCTTCGGCGCTCAAGTTGTATTGCACCTTGAGGATGTCGCCCGTGGGCGTTTTCTTATCGGGCACGAGTTGCAAAAATTTCTCTTTGCTGACGCTGTCCGGGTGATGCACGCCCATGATTACGACGCCGGACATCAGGTAACGCATAATGACGCGCGCGTCGGCGAAATTCAACGGCAGTTGTTTGATAATGCGAAAGAGCATCAACGATTGGTAGCTATATAATGAAGCGATCGAATCGCCAAACATATCGTTGTGCCGATTCTGGAACATCGTCAGTTGCGCAAAGCCGAGCTTGTGCTTCTCAACTTCTTTGCCCATCATCGCCGGCTGCAAACACGGAATGTAGGTATAAGGATTGCAGAGCAAAGGCAAGCGCGTTTTCTTGTCGCCCAAAGAACGCAACACAATGCGGCCGCTGCTGAGCGGATTGGCTGCAAGTACTAACGTTTTGCAGCGGAACGTAACCTTTTGGTTGCCGGGAACGGTCAGACATTCAACCTCGGTGAAGCTGCGCTTCTCAACAAATTTCGTGACGAGGTGTCCGCCAATGTACGTAAAGTTTTTATGCTTCTTGAGCGCGTTTACGGTCATCCACGGCCGCCAGCCGCTCTGGTCTTTGTCACTGTAATAATCCATGTCGCGGTATTTGTAGGCTTTGCGGCCGTTCAAATCTTTGGTGATAATGGCGAGCGGCGTGCGGCCAAGGTAGAATCCGCGCTTGTTCAAACGCTTTTGGTGCTTGAGGTATTTGGCGTAGACGCGTTTGTGGTTGCGGTCCATGTCCGGCGATTTTTGGAAGGTTTTGAGCTTGCCCATGATGTAGTCGCTGGCTTCGTCCTTCGTGGCGCTGATGCCGATGCGCTCTGAGACTTTTTCGTAGGCTTCGATCATCCGTGCCGGATCCATGCCGGCCATAGCCAGATCTTCCTCGGAGAATTCCCAACACTGCAAACCCCAGCCAATGCCGAGGCCGCCGTAACCCAAGCTTTCGATCGGCGAAAAGGTGTTGGATTGAATGGGCATGTAATCGCTCACGAACTGCGTGAGGTGCTGGCGCGGCGGCGTAATTTGTGCGCCTTTGCCTACGTCTCCCCATACCACCCCTTCGGCGGCGTCGCCGATGAAGTAGCGGTGCTGTTCTTGGTCGGTCGTGCGCATCGTGACGAAGTCGGCGGCTTTGACGAGTTTGTCGTAGCTTTCGTTCCATGCGCCGACGTCCAGCATCGTAACGTTTTTGCCCGCCTCGACGAGCGTTTGGGCGGCCATCGAACCGGACGCGCCGGAACCTACGACCAAGTAATCTATAACTTCCATTTATGAAACCGCCTTAACTATAAACACGCCAACAACCGCCCGCGCCGCACCGCGCAAACCGGCCCAGCCGACGACAAAAATATATGGCCACTTTCGTTGCTTGGGCAAAAAGTCCTCGGCAAAATCGGGGGTGGTCTCGAGAATCGAGAGCATCGTATAAATTCTGCGGCGGACTTCGGAGTGCGGCTGCACGAGGACGAGGCCGCCGTCGATACATCCCAAAAGCCAAGCGTGCTTCAATGCAAACTGCAGCAACTTTGCCTCGTCCTCGACCTTGCCGGGGTTGGCTTGCATGGCTTTGGCGTACAATTGTACGGCGTTCTCAGACGGCACTTTGTGCAGCAAATACTTACTGAAGATGCGGGCTTCAGAGGTTAGTTCGTCGGTGCTTCGGTTGCTCATTTATTTCTTTAAAAGTGATTGCAGGTAAACGCCGTAGCCGGATTTGACGAGGTCGGCCGTGAGCGCCTCAAGTTGTTCGTCGGTAATATACTTTTCTTCCCAAGCGATTTCTTCGATGCAGCCGAGCTTGAGGCCAGTGCGTTTTTCCAAAATCTCTACGAATTGCGAGGCTTCGGTCATCGAGCTGAACGTGCCCGTGTCGAGCCACGCCGTGCCGCGGTCCATCGTCTGCACGTGGAGTTTGCCGCGGCGCAAATATTCGGCGTTCACCGAAGTAATTTCGTATTCGCCGCGCGCTGAAGGCTGGATGCTTTCGGCGATTTCCACGACGTCGTTGTCGTAAAAGTAGAGGCCGGTGACGGCGTACTTCGACTTTGGCTGCTCGGGCTTTTCCTCGATGGAAATTGCCTTTAGTTCGCCGTCGAACTCTACAACGCCGTAACGCTCCGGGTCGGAAACCGGGTAGGCGAACACAATGCCGCCGTCGGGGTCGGTGCATTGTTTGAGGTCGCTGCCAAAGGCGTGTCCGTAGAAGATGTTGTCGCCGAGCACCAAAGCAACTTTGTCGTCACCAATGAATTCTTTGCCAATCACAAACGCTTGGGCAAGGCCGTTTGGCACGGGCTGTACGGCGTACTCAAACGTGCAGCCAAGTTGCGAGCCGTCGCCCAACAATCGTTGGAACTGCGGCTGCTCATCTGGCGTCGTAATGATGAGGATTTCGCGAATGCCGGCCATCATCAACACGCTGAGCGGATAGTAAACCATCGGCTTGTCATAAATCGGCATTAATTGCTTTGAAATGCCTTTGGTGATCGGATAGAGCCGCGTGCCGCTGCCGCCAGCCAAAATAATTCCCTTCATATCAGCCCTCTTTCTCGTTTGCAATGTAACTTTTCAGGTCTTCGCGCCAATCGCGCAAAGTCAAACCTGAGGCTTTGATCTTAGCGAGATTGAACGAACTGTGCAAGGGGCGCGGTGAAACGTTTTCTTTGCCGGCGAAGTATTCGGCCGTCGTTGTATCTGCTACGGTGAGGTCTTCGCGGCCGAGGTCTTTGAAGATTTCGCGCGTGATGTCGGCCCAGCTCGCGGGTTCGCCGTCGTTGGAAACGTTGTAATTTCCGTAGGGCGCGTTGATGCCGAGCAAATGTTCAATGGCTTCAACGAGCGTTTCCGTGAAAGTCAAACGGCCGATTTGGTCGGCAACGACGGTCGGCAAAATGTTCTTCGAGGCCAAAGAAATCATCGTGCGTACAAAATTTTTGCCGTCGCCGATCACCCAACTTGTGCGGAGCAAGTAATGTTTTGGAACGATCGACGTGGCGATTTCTCCGGCGGCTTTGCTTTGGCCGTAGACGCCGAGCGGGCTCAAAGGCTCGTCGTCGTCGTGGTTGTCGTTCAAGCCGTCCCAAACGTAGTCCGTTGAAACGTCAACGAGCGTGAGGTCGTGTCTGATTGCGGCTTGCGCGAGATTGGCAACACCGTTTGCGTTGACCTTCCACGCCGCAATGCGACCCTCGGGAAGTTCCGCGCCGTCAACGTTTGTGTAGGCGGCGGCGTTGAGGATAACTGCAACGCCCGTAAAATCAAAAGCTTCCACGCTCACGTCGTCAGAGATATCTAAGTCTTTGGAACCTACGACCTTTGCCTCCGGCCAACGCTTCTGCAAAGCCAAGGCAAGCTGCCCGCCGCTTCCGACGATCAAAAACTTCGACGCATCCATTAGAATTCCAACGGCGTTACGTCTTTAAGCATGGGGTGGTTTTTGTCGCGCTCAGAAAGGATAGACTCGGCGAGGGAAATCGGCCACTGTACGCCAATCGTCGGGTCGGCGAGGTTGACGAACAAGCTCGTTTTGTACGCGTCCTCACTCCAGTGTTTGTTGACGCTGTACAAATAATACACGTCGTCTTCGAGACATTGGTACGAATTGCCGACGCCTTTCGGCACGAAGACGGCCTTGAACGGATCGACTTCGAGTGTTACAACTTTGCCAAAGGAATCGCCTTTGCGAAAGTCAACGTAGGCAACAAAGATTTTGCCGGTGACGACAGAGACGTACTTGTCCCACGGCTCGGCGTGAAAGCCGCGCGTGACGCCCTTTTTGCTGAAGGCCAAGCTGTTTTGGACGATTTGAAAATCCTCGGGCAAACCGGCCGCAACCAACTTCGCCTTTTGAAATTTCTCTTGGAACCAGCCGCGCTCGTCGCCGACGCGCGTTACGTCAAACCAAATCAAACCCGGAATGTCCGTTGTGTGCCCGGTTACTTCAGTCGTTGGAACTGCCATTACTCCTCCTTTAGCTCATGTGCAACCGCGCGAGATACAGCGCCGCGATCACCGCTCCTTCGTCTATCTTACCTTGCCGAATGAAATCTTCCAAGGCTGATTGGCTGAGGAACTTTTGTTCGATGATGTCTTCGGCTTCATCGCGCTCGTCGGAAACAAGCCGGACGTTGCGGGCGAGGAAGGCCTTGCCGGGAATATCGCCGATACCCGTCACTTCGTGCAGTTCTCCAAGGTCTGTCCAATCGTCGCTTGCGAGTCCGGTTTCTTCGAGAAGTTCCCGCTTGGCCGCAAAGAGTAAATCCTCGCCGTCCGAATGGCCGGCCGGTAAATCCCACGAATATTTGCCAATTGGATAGCGAAAGTTACGCTGGATGAGAATTTCGTCATTGTCGTTGACGGCAACGACAATGACGAACGGATGTTGCAGTGCAACGACGCTGTACGTCAAATGCTTTTTGCTCGGCGTGACGACTTCATCGCGGCGCACTTTAATCCACGGCGTTTCGTAGACGTCTTCGGAGCTGAGCGTTTGCCAATCGTTTGTGTGGTCGTCGCGCATCTTTTGTTTATTGGCCTTGCTTGGCGTACTCGTCCTCAACTTGCTTTTTGAGGTTTTCCCACCAGTCGCGGTTCTCGGTGTACCATGCGATAGTTTGCTTGAGGCCTTCGCGCATGCCGTTGTTGTCGGTGTACTGCGGCATCCAGCCGAGTTCCGTGCGCAGCTTTGTGGAGTCCATGGCGTAGCGCATGTCGTGGCCCGGGCGGTCGTTGACGTGGTCGTACCAATCCTTCGGCTTGCCCATAAGTTCCAAAATCATTTCGATGACCATTTTGTTGTTGGTGTGGTCGTTGTCTGCGCCGATGATGTAGGTTTCGCCGAGTTTGCCTTTCTCTAAAATGAGATGCACGGCGCTGTTGTGGTCGTCCACATGAATCCAGTCACGGACGTTTTTACCTTCGCCGTACAACTTTGGTTTGATGTCGCTGAGGACGTTGGTGATTTGGCGCGGAATAAACTTTTCGATGTGTTGGTACGGGCCGTAGTTGTTGGCGCAGTTGCTGATCGTAGCCTGCACGCCAAAGCTGCGGATCCAGGCGCGCACGAGGTGGTCGGAGCCGGCTTTGGTTGCCGAGTACGGGCTTGAAGGATTGTACGGTGTCGTTTCCTTAAAGCGATTCGGGTCGTCGAGTTCAAGATCTCCAAAGACTTCGTCGGTGGAAATGTGATGCAGACGTTTGTTGTGTTTGCGCACGGCTTCCAAAATCGTTGCCGTACCAACGAGGTTTGTCTCGATGAACGGCCATGGGTTCTTCAACGAGTTGTCGTTGTGGCTTTCGGCGGCGAAGTGCACGACGATGTCGGTTTCGCTCACGAGCTTGTCCATCAGCTCGCGGTCGCAGATGTCGCCCGTCACGAACTCAATCTTGTCGAGCACCGTTTCGAGGTTGGCCGGATTGCCGGCATATGTTAGTTTGTCGACAACCGTCACCGCGTATTCCGGGTGATGCGCCAAAGTGTAGTGCACGAAGTTTGCGCCAATGAAGCCGGCGCCGCCTGTAATCAAAATGTGTTTCATACGCTTATTGTATAACCGTTTTTAGAAAACACGCGTTGTAGTTTGCGTACGAGTCAAACTAAAGTAAAATATACAACGATTAGCTTTCGAGGATGGCTTTGACCTTGGCGATGACTTCATCGAGCTGTGCCTGCGTTTTTGCCTCGGCGTTGAGGCGCATGACCGGCTCGGTGTTGCTGGCGCGGATGTTGAACCAGAAGTCCGGGTATTCGACGGTCAAGCCGTCTAGTTCGTCCTGCTGGCCGTCTTTGAATTCTTCGCGCAAATGCTCCAGCGCACCGTCGCGGTCATTTACCTCGAAGTTCATCTCCGGCGGCATAACATAGCGGCGATATTCGTCAACGAGTTCTGAAAGCTTGCGGCCGCTTTCGCTGATGGCCTGCATAGCAACGAGCGCGGTGATCAAACCCGAGTCGGCGTCGTAGTTCTCGGTGAAGAAAAAGTGCCCGGTGGTTTCGCCGCCAAACGGCGCATGAACCTCGCGAAGTTTCGCGCCAATGAATACGCGTCCGGCTTTGGTGCGCACCGGTTCGCCGCCCCATTCCTTGATGAGTTCGCGCGTTGCGCGGCTGGTGCGGACTTCGTGGACGATCTTCGCGCCCGGATATTTCTGCAAATAATGATGCGCGACAATGCTCATAAGGTCGGTGCCGAGCACCATGCGGCCTTTGTCGTCAATGAATCCGGCGCGGTCGCCGTCGCCGTCGAAGGCAATGCCGAAGTCCAAACCTTCAGAGGTTACTTTGCTCATAAGGTCTTGCAGGTTTTCGGGCTTTTGGGGATTTGCTTCGTGGTTCGGGAACGTGCCGTCCAATTCAAAGTACATTTCCTCGGCCTTAATTGGCAACTTTGGCAAAATGCTGGGCAAGATCGCACCGGCCATGCCGTTGCCGGCGTCGATGGCAATGTGGAACGGCTTCAAACTTGGAGCAAATTGCAAACAATGCTCAACCCATTCCTCGGTGATGCTGCGCGGCGTGAGGGAACCTTCGGTTTCAGTGGCCAGCTTAAAATTGTCTGAGAGCGCCGCGTCGCGAATCTCTGAAAGCCCGGAGTCGAGGCCAATCGGCGTCACATGGTCGCGGTACAACTTGATGCCGTTGTACTCGCCCGGATTGTGGCTGGCCGTTACGACGCCGCCGCCGGCGAGGTCGAATTTGCCAACGGCAAAGTAAATCATGTCTGAAGTAACTTGGCCGATGTCCCAGACATCGCGGCCTTGCGTGCGCAAGCCTTCAATCAGCGCCGCCGCCAACTCAGCAGAATCCGGCCGCATGTCGCGCCCCACGGCCACGACGCCTTGCATTGGCAAATAGTCGGCAAATGCGCGTCCAATCTTCTCACACAAATCCGCCGTCAGCTCGGTGTTTACTTTGCCTCGAATGTCGTAAGCCTTAAAAATATTCGCCACGTCAGCCATAGAAAGTTCCCTCGATTACGTTTTCATTATAAGCTCCACGGCAAAGTCTTTTACACAACGCTTTCACAGTAAGATCTGTCGGACGCGCAGCAAATGTGCACGCATCTTTTGACTGATTTGGTATGATGAACGTTGTGTTAAGCGAGGGAACTTGATGAATCTGCAAAACGAACTCGACACATTAGCCCAACGAACTGCCGGCTTTAAGACGCCGACGAAGGTAGACGACAAAACGTGGCAAGCGTTCGCCGACAATGCCGTAGTGGCCTTGATGGCGGGCGGCGAGAGCAGCCGTTTTGCCTCGGTTCTTGAAGGCAAGAACGTGCAGAAGAATGCGCTGGAGCTGCCAAACGGCGATACGATGATTGAGATGAATATCCGCGAGTGGCGCGATGCCGGCGTTAAAAATTTCGTGGCGCTGGTGTTTCATAACGCGCACAGCGTCGAGGAACGCTTGGGCGACGGCTCGCAACTTGGCGTGCACATTACGTACAGCTACGATCCCGAGCACCCCGTAGGCAAAGGCGGCGCCGTACGCAACGCCCTCGACAACGGCAGTATTCCCGAGGATTGCAACCTCATCGTCGTAAACCCTGACGACGTTATCCTCGATTTCCCCGGCAACTTTGCGCGTTTCTTCGGTGAGGCGTTTTTAGAGGGCGAGGCCAAAGGTATGTTGGCGACGGCCGTGCTTGCGCCGGGCCGGTCGTATTCGTGGACGGGCATGATGGTTAAGGACAACGTCGTGGTGGACACGCAAATGTATCCGTTCATTCCGGTGCCGGCGCACGTTGGCATTACGATCTTTTCGCCCAAAGTCTTTCCGCGTTTCCGCGAACTTTTTGACCTCAGGGAAAAGAACGATTTTGAGCAAGTGCTTTTTCCGCTGCTCGCACAAGAAAAAACATTGTGGGCGGCCGGCCTTACCGAAGGCGAATGGATTGCCGTGAACGACCTCAAAGCCTACAAGCAGCTCGTCGCACATTTGGAAAAGTAACTTGCCTTTGAACCGCAAAGAAAGCGATACGACGATTATGAAATTGAAACTTGTAACACTCAACCTATGGTTCGGCGGCACGATGTTCGACGAGATCGTCGCGTTTTTAAAAGTGCAAGATGCCGATGTCGTCGTATTGCAAGAGGCGTATAACGGCGAAGACGTTTCGCTCAAGCCGCAATACCGTTCGATGCAGGAGCTGAGGAAGCGGCTGGGCTATCCGTATGATAACTTCGTCGCAGACTACTTAGATTTTGACGACGCCGAAGGCAAAGCGCAGCGCGGCAATGCCATCCTCTCAAAGTTTCCTATAACCGCCAGCGATGCCGTGTTCTTTGTTGGTGAATACACCGAGGAATACCGCAACGTTGACGGCAAATACGACACATGCCCGCGCGACTTGCAGCACGTCGCGCTCCAAACGCCGGCCGGCGAAGTGAACGTCTTTAACATCCAAGGCGTGTGGGATCTCAACGGCGAGAACTACAGTCCGCAGCGCAAGCACATGGCCGAGGTCGTCATCAAGGCGATTGAGGGCAAGCCAAACGTCATCGTCGCCGGCGACACCAACGCGAAGCAGGTCAACCAATCCATCAAAGACATCGAAGAACATCTACAGAGCGTCTTTGGCGAAGAGCTTACCTCAACATTCAACATGCGTCACAAAGATAACCCGGGTTACGCGACGGCTGCCGTGGACGCCATCTTTATAAGTCCAAACATCAAAGTGCTTGAGAAAAGCCAGCCGGACGTCGACCTCTCGGACCATTTGCCGTTGACGGCGACGCTTGAGATTTAGCCGAGGCTCTTTTGCCATTCCCACGCGCTTTTGACGCCGTCTTCGAGGTCTTTCGTGGCGTGCCAGCCGAGTTCTTTTTCGGCTTTGTCGGCGACGGCAAAGTAGGCGGCCGGGTCGCCGGCGCGACGTTCGCCGATGGCGTGCGGCACTTTGACGCCGTTAGTTTTCTCGAAGACGTCGATCATTTGCAGCACGCTCGTCGGTTTGCCGGTGCCGATGTTGTAGACCTCAAAGCCACCTTCGCTTTGCTTGGAGATTTTCTCCAGCGCCGCGACATGCGCTTTGGCGAGGTCAACGACGTGAATGTAATCGCGTTCGCACGAGCCGTCGGCTGTGTCGTAATCCGTTCCGTACACCGTGAGCGGCGGCAATTTGCCGGCCACGACTTGCACGATGATCGGCAAAAGGTTTTGCGGTTTGCCCTTAGGTAACTCGCCGATTTTGCCGGACGGATGCGCGCCCACGACGTTAAAGTAGCGCAAGGCAACGCCTCGCAAAGCCGGCGTTGCGGCGCAGGTGTCGCGCAAAACGATTTCGTCCATGTACTTCGTCCAGCCGTATGGCGAGGCTGGCGCACACGGCGTTTCCTCTGTAACCTGCGCGACTGGCGGCGTTCCGTAGACAGCGGCGCTTGAGGAGAACACAAAGTGCTTGATGTTGTGCTTGTTCGCGACCTTCAAAAGTTCCACGAAGCCGCAGAGGTTGTTGTCGTAATATTTCAGCGGCTGCTCAACGGATTCACCCACGGCTTTGAACGCCGCAATGTGGATGACGCCTTCAACGTTTTCCTTGGTGATGATTTCCTCAAGCGTGGTGACGTCCGCAAAGTTTGCCTTATAAAACGTAATGTCTTGCCCGGTCAAAGACTTCAAATTGTCGATGACGGATTCTTCGGAATTGCTAAAATTGTCGATGATGATGGGGCGATGGCCAGCCGCGACGAGTTCCGTAACCACGTGCGAGCCGATGTATCCGGCGCCGCCGGTGACGATGATATTCATAACTTTGAGTATAGCAACCTCTGCGCGTTGAGCTAGTTGTCGTTGTACAAAACGCTGCGTTCTATGAAGTCGCGGACGGCGCTTTGGAAATGCGCGGCGCTGAATTTTTCGGCAAAATTACGGATTTCGTTGTGGTTGAAAGAATGCTTAGGGAATTCTTCGAGCGCTTTCGTGAGAGATTCCGGCGTTTGCTTATCGAAGAACAAACCCGTTTTGCCGGGCACGACGTAATCTTCGGCGCCGCCGTCTTTGAAGGCAATCACCGGCGTGCCAGCGGCCAAAGCCTCGATGGTTACGATACCAAAATCGTCGTAGCTGGCGAAGAGAAATGCCTCGGCGCTGACGAGATGCTGCGCGACTTCTTCGTCGGAGGCGTCCTCGATGAACGTAACGTTTGGCCCGGCAAGTTTCTTCAAACGTTCGGAGTCCGGGCCAACGTGGCCGATGACTTTCAGGGGTAGGTTGAGTTTTGTGCAGGCCTCGACGAGTACGTCGTTGCGTTTTGCTGGCACCAAACGGCCGGTTGTGACGAAGCCGTGACGTTCCTTTGGCATCGGAATTACAAAACGTTCAACGTCGATCGGCGGGAAGACGACCGTTGCCTCACGGCCGTAGAATTCTTTGATTTCGCGCGCCGTGTGCGTAGAATTGGCGAGGAAAAAGTCCGGCTTTTGCGCAGCCTTATAATCCCAACGGCGCAACGGGCCGACGAGCAACTTGAGGCCGACGCGCGCCAAAGGGTCAAACACGCCAAAGCCGGGACGCGCCACATATTGGTCGTAGTGCCGCCAATAATAATGCGTTGGCGCGTGGCAATAGCAAACGTGCACGGCGTCTTTGCGGACGCGAATGCCTTTGGCTTCGCCATTGCCGGTGCTGCTGATGATGAGGTCAAACTCATTCAAATCCAAATGTTTGAACCACCAAATGCGAAGGACGCCTACGAACTTGCGGAGCTTGCCAAACGGCCAATGCTGCAAAAAGCCGGTGACGACTTTGTCGTCCAAACGCTCGCGCCATTCGTCGGAACAGTACGACGTATAAATGGGCGCGCCAGGGAACATTTTGTGGAGTTCGGCCACGACGCGTTCGGCACCGCCGCCAACGAGCCAGTCGTGCACGATTGCAACGCGCAAGCTATTCGCAGCTTTCATAGATGATCCTTTACGACGAAAGTCGCTGCGGACGCTTTGAAAATATAAGGAAGCTCTCCGGCGGCAAAGCTCATCAAAGATGAGCGTTCACGCGCGGCGAGGATGTCAAAAGAGCTTTTCTTTGAACAAGAAAATCTCATTTGCCACCTCTCCGGCTCCACTTCGGGAAGGAGACTCACTTTGATGAGCTTTGCCGCCGGAGAGCTCATAATTAATACCTCGCTCCGCCGCGCAGCAAACGTCCTACGATGACGCGTAGTGTTTTGAGGAAGATCGTCACGTCCAGCCAGTAGCTCCAGTTTTGTACGTAGTACAAGTCGAGTTTGCGGCGTTCCTCAAAACTGATGCCGGGCCGGCCGGCCACGACGGCGAGGGAAACGAGGCCGGATTTGACGCTAAGGATAAGGTTCTTTTTGTCGGATTGGTTGAGTTCAACGGCTTCAAGCGCGCGCGGGCCGATGAAGCTCAGTTCGCCGCGGAAGACGTTGAAGAGCTGCGGCAATTCGTCGAGGCTGGCGGCGCGCAGAACGCGGCCGAGGGCACTGATACGCGGATCGTGGCTCAGCTGGTCGCCGTTGGCGCGGTATTCTTTGGCAAGTTCCGGCCTGCCGAGCTTGGCAAAACCTTGCTCCGGCGTAATGCCGTTGTATGCGTTCTTCATCGTGCGGAACTTGAAGACATGTACGCTGTGATCGAAACGCGTGAGGCGTGCCGGCTTGTAAAGGATTGGCGCGTGCGGCTCGGTGAACTTCTCAAGCATCATAATAATAAGGAAGAGCGGCGAAAGCAGTACGATGAGCAACGCACTAAAGACGAGGTCACTGAGGCGCTTGACGATGCGGCCCCAGCCGAGCAGCGCCGTGTGGTTGACGACAATCATCGGCAGGCCGCTGCGGAAAAGTTCGACGTCGATGTTGCCGACGAACAGTTCGGTGTTGCCCGGCGCAAACCGGTAGCTCACGTGATGTTCTTGGGCGTAGGTAAGAATTTCGGCGTTCCGCGATTCGTCAGCATACAACTCCGTTTGAATAATGCTGTTTACGCCTTTGACATTGCCCTTGAGGAAGTCGGCAAACCGTGGAAACGTGGGAATGGCGCGCGTGCCCACGTGCCGCTTGCCGCCGACGACGCCGATGATGCGGTAGCCGCTGCGATGCCCGCTCAACGATTCAACGAGTTCGCCCGTCGTATCCGTGTTGCCGACGATCAAAACGTTCGTGAGGCCGATGCCAACGTTAAACAGACGTGTGCGCGTAAACCGTGCGGCGTTGCGAAAGACGAGCAGGAAAAGGAATCCAAATATGAAGCCGTAAATCGGCACCAACCGCGCCGGAAAAATCGGCTGCGTTGAGACGAAGCTCCAAAACACAACAAACAAAAGGCCGATGAACGAGCCGACCAGCAATCGCCCGAATTCCTTAAACCGCTTCTCATATATATTGCTGTCGTACAACCCGAGCAAAGCAAAGATGAGAATCCAAAACGGCAGCACGCCGAGAAAAATGCCAAGGTAGGCAAGCGGGTGAATAGTGTGGATAAGCGGCGCGGTGTCAACCTTAACACGCACGATGTACGCAACAACGAATGCCGCCACTAAAGCCAAAAAGTCGCCGACGACCAAACAAACGTTGTAAATTAACGAGGCGTTATTTTTCATACCTGTTACGATTGTAGCACTGTTTGCTGATGACGTTATTTCGTTTGCACCAGCCAGAGCGTAAAATAAAAAGCATGACGTTCGTAAAACGTTCGATTTCCAGCCGCGACATTGCTCAGTTCTTGCGCTACTTTATGGCATCGTGGAGCTATTTTTGGAGCGGCTACCTTATCTTTGCCATTTGTTACAGCGGCTTCCATTGGCAATGGTGGCCGGCAAAAATGGCCGGCGACATTGTGGGGTGGACACTCAACTATCTTTTGCAACGGTATTGGGCGTTTGCGAATCGTAATGCCAAAAAGCGTGAGGGACTGGCACTCTTTAAGTATGCCGTGCTCACGGCTTTGAACTTTGCCTTGGATTACGCTATCGTCGGCGGCCTCAAGCATATTGGCATCAGCCCGTACGCCGGTTTCTTTATTTCTGCCGGATTCTTTACGGTTTGGAATTATTTTTGGTATCGTTTTTGGGTATTCTTTGGCAAATCAAAAGGGGGGAATCATGAGTGAACCAAACGTGCGGCCGACCAAAAAGCAACGTGAATTGTTGGCGTTTATCGAGCAGTTTATCGCCGAGCACGGCTACAGTCCGAGCTACCGCGAAATTATGAGCGGGTTGGACTATACCTCGGTGGCGACCGTTTCGTTGCATGTAAACAACCTCATTCGCCGCGGCCATTTGCGCAAACGCGACCGCAGCGCGCGGTCGCTCGAAGTAGTTACGCCGGTTGTCGATGAACTCAAAACACCAAAGGTTCCAAGCAACTCCATCAAACCCAGCGAAGAGAAGTGGCTCGTGGAAAAGGTGGAGTATTTTTTTAGCGAGCTGGAACGCGCCGGTGCGATTGCCGAAGCTGCTCTCGATCAGCTTTACGTGCTCGTTGGCGCGCTGCGCGTGCTTGGCCTCGAAGGCGCAGCACAAAGTTTTATTCCTCGTTTAAGCGCGCTCAAAGAACGTATAGGCGGCTAGCTTCAATTGCTTTGAAGATTTTTATACAACGATTAACAGCGGTAAAAAACGTTTGAAAGTTTAGGCATCTGTGCGTATTATTCCTCCAACCTCGCAGGGAAGGCCTGAGCACTCTATACTAAACCTAAACAGGCAAACGAATGCAGAAGAGACTTTCAGATGAAGGGTTTTCGGTTGTTGAAGCGCTCATAACCATCGTGGTTCTCGCGCTTATTGCTGGCTGTGGCTGGCTCGCATGGCGCCACACGCACGACAAGAAGACGCCGGCTTCTTCGACGAAGACGGCTAGCTCGCAAAGCAAACCATCCTCAACATCGAGCACAAGGTCCAACATCGCTACGACAACCGACCCATACGCTGGGTGGAAGACGTACTGCGATGCTACGTATAAGTACTGCTTCAAGTACCCGAGTAATTGGACGGTGCAGGATACAACAGCGGCGTCCAAGGCGGGTGATGAAGGCGGCATTGACCTGCTGAGCCCGGATCAGACCGTACAGGTTGTCTACAGCAATGCCTACGCGAAGGACAGCTCGGTTGTCGGCTTCTTCGCAACCAAGCTTCTGGCGTTGTCTAGCGCCGGACAGAACTTGACTCTCGTTGGCGGATACATACCGAGCTCGGGCGACAACGGCTTGGCAGGAAACAACATACCTATCTACGAGATAGTCGATGACTCGCTACTAAATGCCCATCCGCTCACGGTCAACCAGCAAGGGCAGTTCCCGACGAACGCCCAATTTACCGACCAGTACTCTGCAGACAGCGGATTCAACGGCTCGTTCCTTGCACGACCCGCTGTCACGATACAGACAGTCACCGGCTCTGAAGCTTGGCTTAGCTCGGCTAACGCCCAAACTGCCATACAGATCTTAGAGTCGCTAGCTTACACGCCGAGCGCTAACTAGCCCACCCTTTAGACAGCTAAACGAGGGCGCTGCTCATCAGCGCCCTCTTGAAAGGTACCTTAAACATGAGCATAGAAGCTCCGGGAGCAATTCCCATCCAACTACCAGAAGTCATAATTCCTGAGGCAGCTCCATCTGTCACACCTTCTCAATACGTCCCAAGCTGGCGCCGAGCCGCTGGCCGCGCGTTACTTGCCGCCTCGCTCGCTGTAGGCGGAACTGTCGGCCTTGAGGCCATGGACCCACCGGTCGCCCACGCTGCCGACGCGAATACCTACTCGTGGGGCAATGCTAACCCGCTCAGTGAGTCGACCGACGATTATGGATACGCAACATGTCCATCCGACGATATAGGATGTAAGAATTATCCGAATCTCAGGTATACGCTGAATGGAGTGACATATGGCGAGGCCGATCCATGGGGCTACGGGTTACGCAACTGCACTTCCTATGTTGCCGAGAAAATCAGCCAAGAGTTCAATGGCCGCAACGTCTCCGGCTGGGGTGACGCCGCCAACTGGGCCGCTGCCGCCCAAAAGGCTGGCTACACGCTCGATAGCGGCCCAGCAGACGGTGACATCGCGGTCTGGGGAACCGAAGTGGCGAGTGGCTACGGCCACGTGGCGTACGTCGGCTCGGTCGCGAATGGCGTAGCGACCTTCGACGAGTACAACGTCCACGAAACCGGCCAATTCACTGACAATTATACCTCCGCAAACCATCCCGGTGGCAAAGCAGCTCCCGATTGGTATATCCACATGGGTACGCCTGCGGATGGTGAAGGTTCCACTCCGCCGCCACCGCCTCCGGCACCGCCCGCCCCCAACGACACCCTCTATTTCATCAAAACGCAAGACACCGGCTCGGGTACCATCGAGATTCATGACGCCATTTCCGCCGGAGCGTACCAGACAGCCGACTTGCACACGGCCACGTACTTCAACGAAGTCGACGGCCCGAACGGCACGTGGCAAGTGTGGCACAAGAACCTGTACTTCATCAAGACCCAGAATACGGCCGGCACCATCGAAGTCCACGATGCTACGGCGGCCTCCAACTACCAGGCTGCCGACGTCCATTCGACCTCGCCCTTCAGCGAACTCGATGCCGGCAACGGCGAGTGGCAGATGGCCGACATCAACCACGACAACATCCCGGACCTCGTCTTCATTAAGGAGCGCAACACGATTTCTGGCCACGTTGAAGTCTTCGTCTCGTACGGCCCTGGCTACAGCAAAATCGATATCGGCGACACCACAGCCTTCAGCCCGACCGATGCAACCAACGGCTACTTCCAAATTGAAAACGCAGACCTTTATTACATCAAGACGCAGAACACCGGCACGAACTCAGTCGAGCTGTTCCGGGCGCCAATCGGCGAAAACTATATGTTGATTACGGAATCAACCGGCACGCTCTTCAGCATGACCGATCCGACAAACGGCAAGTTTTCTCTCGAAGACATGTACAACAGCGGTTCACCGGAGCTTGTCTATACCAAGACACAGAACACGGACAAAGGTGTCGTAGAAATCTTTGCCGCCAACGGCCCCAACCCGCAACAACTCGTCCTTGCCACCACGACCTACTTTGGTGAGGACAACGGCCCGAACGGTACGTGGGAGATAGGTGACGGAAGTTGACGGCTGCGTTGTTGATTTATAGTGCTTTTTACACTATGCGAACGCTATGTATAGCGGTATGCTAAGGACATTAATAAGTAAAACTCATGCGCCGGAAGTACGTGTAAATCGTACGCTGTGCCGCAACGGTAACTGGTTCGCCAGAAGTCCGATACAGTGCGTGAGTGTAGGTCCCGAGCAGGAACTTTTGACTTTGCAATCTCAAAGTCCCTGCTCGGTACAGCGGGGATTTTTTATGGCTCATGCGGCCGTCATGGAAGGAGAGAGGCTAGTAAGCGTTCAGGAATTGAATGATCTCTTTGCGTTGCCATCGGCCGTGCGTATACAGGATTTGCACGAAGAGTCTCTTGTCCAGGCAGAGTTTGCCCGCGGACTTGGCGCGATAGCGCTCGGCGTTGGTGAGGTCCACGACAACAAACAGGCGATCCTCGGCAAAGTGGAGCGCGCACAAAACGGAGACATGGAACCGCTCGCCGAAGATGTTCGTTTCGCTATAATCGAAAGCCTGACAAGCAAAGGTGCCACGGACGAACTTGAAATTCATCGTGACGAGAAGGGCCTGCATCAAAATGGTACGTATTTATACGACATGCATGCCAATACGCTACGCCTGCACCCGGGTGACGATCCCGGCCTCCATGCGGTCAATCGTACTGAGGCGTTGAACCATCACGCTATTGACGTGCTGGACCGGGCTGGTTATTTTCGCGATGGCTATGTGTTGGTCGTTCCGCGCCCAGTGCCGAAGGGCGTGCCCGGCCGGTCTCTTCGCCAATACGGCCACTTTGAAAATATTGCCGTGTCGTGGAGTTTTATATGGGAAGACCGCCCGGGTGTCCTAAAAATGCGCAATTTGTTTACGGCGGGCGCCGAGACGGACGAATTCGAGGAGGACCCTGATAAAGCCATGAGCGCAGAGGCGCTTGACGAAATGTATGAGAATCGGCTCGGACGCCGTCATGACCTTGAGGCGATCGTAGGAGTGTATGAGAGCCTCGGCTTGCCAGCACCAAAGTCAATCGAGGAAATGCAACGCGGATTTTTACGTAAGCGTAGTGCCTTCAAAGACCCGAACAATCCGTTTGCAGACATCGCCGAACGTAACGACGACCAACTCGGGCCAGATTATTACCTCGGGCAAAAAGGCAAACGGGAAGACTATGTTGCGCACGCTGCGCGACGTGCAGATGCGCTTAAAGCATTACTTGCCAAAACTCCAGAGATTATTGATGAAGTCATCGCAGCCAGCAAACCGTATGTTGAGAGCCAGAACCACATGGCCGTCGCGCACAAACTCGCAAAGATCGTAAAGCACCACGCTGTAGAATATTTGATTGATCATCCTGAAGAGCGCAGAGTTGTGGGTGAGAAAGTTCTCGGACTTGCCGCCTGCAACGACATGCGCGAACGCGATCGCCGGCTTGCTGAAGGAGACCTCGTAGGCGCAGAGCTTTTGCGGATCAGCATCCATAACAAGGCCCGTGCCAACATGTGCGGCTTCGATGGCACCGAATCCGACGCAGGCAGCAAAGAGAAGAAAAACGGTCAGCGCGAGTGGATGTACTGCGTGCATTGCCCGTTGTGCAAGGAAGACGGCGTTGACGCTTATATCGATACATTTCCCGAGGAAAACAGGAAAGTCATTACGTGCTGCACATGTCACGGCTCAAAGGAATATCAACTCTAACGGCCTAAGCCTTGACAACCACAACCGCTTTCGCTACCATGTCATGGTGTTTTGAACGTACGCGTTCAGTGTGAGACAAAAATGAGTAAAAACTAACATACAATATTTCGGGTTTATCGTCTTTGGCCGGCGATTTTCTTGAGGGAGTTCCAAAATGCCAATCAAAATAAAAATTATTCCGTCACGCGCAACGTGCGTAGTGGTTGCCGTTGAGCGTCCAGCTTGGCAAGAATTTTTGACGTATTAAAACTAAAACGCGGCCGTCGCCTCGGCGAACTTACGGCCGCGTTTTAATTTTATTGTTTGCTTTGGCCGGACGTTGCGCCGGTGCCCGTTGAGCTTGTGCTGGCGGCGGCAACGCTCGAAGGCTTGCCGGTCTTCTTCAAAATCTCAGCGTTGATAAGCGTCTCGAACGAAGCGACGGTGTTGTCCGGGCTGATCTTTTTGCCGTCGAGGAAGAATGTTGGCGTCGCTTCTTCCTGGCCGGTTTTGTTGAAGGCGGCGATGTCGGCGTTGATGAGGTTGTCGACCTTTTGGCTGCTGAAGTCGCTTTGGAACTGCGCGGTGTTGAGGCCAAGGCTTTTTGCGTACGAAACAAGCGTCGGCTCAACGTTTCCAGTGGACTCCGACCACTCGTTTTGATTCTCGTAGAGCAAATCGTGCATTTGCCAGAACTTTCCTTGCAGACCGGCGGCTTCGGCGGCACGGGCGCCGGCAAAGGCGTTGGGGTGGATTTGGGCAAGTGGCAGGTTGCGGAACTGGAATTGGATTTCTTGGTTGTAAGCCGCGGCGACTTGCTGGACGGTGGAGAAATACTCGCCGCAGTACGGGCATTCGTAGTCGCCGTACTCAACCAAAGTCACACCGGTAGATGCGCTGCCTTCGACGTGGTTCGTTGGCGTGCCGCTATTGCCGGTGTTGTTATTGTTGCCGTGAAAAATCAGGATGCCGCCAAAGATGACGACGATGATGGCAATGATTGCCCAGAATTGTTTAGTCATAAAGTCACTCCTTCTTGGAAAACATTTTTAGTATAACATCACAAACATGACGACAGGCGGCCCGACTATTGTTTCCTGTCGATTTCTCTATTCAAAAGTTCGCGGACGATTTCGGACTGAGGCTTGCCGGTTTTGTAAGAAGCCCAACGCAAGTATGTATGTATCTTGCGATCGATGAAGAAATTAAAACGCAGATCTTTATTACTGATGCTATTTTCCTCGAGGAAGGTAGCGACATGCATATCTAGTTCTTCCATTGTACCGTATTCTACATTACGCAGAAAATCGGAAGAAAGGCTAGAGCGAAAAGTGCCACCTAAGGGATCATGCCGTGTAAGAATCAGGGTCGGCTTGCCTGATTGTATGGCTAGACAGGCTTGGTATCCCGTGGAGAAGCTTCTAGCAGTCGCTTCTACTATAACGACATCAGCTCTACCCAGAGCTTCAATCTGCTCCTTGTTGATCCGCTTCCAGTCTGCCTTCCTCACCTCTTCTTCATATCGACCGCTGGTAACCATTTGATAGACGTCTTCTATCCAGTCGCGAGCTAGTTCATGTCCACTGTCCCGAACAAGTTGATTGATATGCCTAAAGTATGGCATGTCTTCGCCCATATCTCTCCGAGAAGCAATAAAATTTACGAGCATATTCCGTGATTTTCCTATTCTTGGATGGAACCCGCGTCCATCCAAGAATGGTATATGCTTTTTGAAATTGCAGCAAGTACGGTATTGCATTGCGCAACATGCTTGTGTATATATGTAAGCATAAACGTATATACATAATACATTGCATGTTGGGAAGAAAGATATGTTTGCCCGGCCAGATCCAGATGACCTCGTTAGTGAATATATCTCCTATACGAGCGGAGACACTCAACTCCTTAGCTTGCTACGCGAGCAAAGTCGTGTCGAGTCATGGGAGTCGATCATCTCTCGCAAGAATTTCGTAGGGCATATTACATCAAGTGTGTTTGTTGTTACGCCAGACAGGAGGGTGCTTTTGTTGCAACATGAGAAGTTGGGAAGACTTCTGCAGCCGGGTGGACACATAGATGGGGCAGCCGATTCACTGTTAACTGCAACCTTTACAAAATTAAGAAGCGAGACAGGGATAACAGAGGACAGAGTGAGCTACCGACCTCGTGTGCCTGGTAAAGAAGAGATCCCATTCCATATAGACACTCATCATATCCCTGAGGATGTAAAATCTGGCGAGCCGGCGCA
The DNA here is from genome assembly GCA_036568905.1 of Saccharimonadales bacterium (SeqCode). Classification (GTDB taxonomy): domain Bacteria; phylum Patescibacteriota; class Saccharimonadia; order Saccharimonadales; family UBA4665; genus DATCRQ01. The sequence goes on from DATCRQ010000001.1 coordinate 874,422, forward strand.
CTACCATCACGATTTTCAATACCTCGTTACGACTTTGGATGAGCGGGAACTTGAACTTAATTCTCTTCCGCCGGATTCATGGAGATGGGTGTCTTGGGGCGAGTTCAAACAACTCGGAATCTTTAATGTCCAGGCTATGAAGATAGAACAGATGCTAGGGAAGAGCCCTGAGCATTTTCTGAAAGCGGTGATCGGATCTAATAAGACCAAAGTTCCGATCCTAATGGTCTCACATATTCTACCGAGTATGTTGGCGCCCTTGCGTTTTATGCAGAATAACTTCAATTTAGTAGGAGTTATTGCGAAGCCGAAATCAATTGATGAGTCAATCTATGGACAGCTTGAAGCCGAAGGTATCAAGATCATTCGTGTGCAACGAGGCGATATAACAACCGAGTGGATGAACACGACCCTAGAAGGCCATAACGAGGTAGTATTGTCGGACATAGGTGGTTACTTTGCTACGGTCGCCACGAAGCCTGAGCATATAAACGCAAAGATATTAGGAATCGTCGAAGACACCGAGAATGGACACCAAAAGTATGAGAGGCTTCTCAAGAACATAAGTATCCCTATATACTCTGTCGCGCGCAATCCGCTTAAGGACAACGAGGATTACCTAGTGGGGCATGCCGTAGCCCATGCAACCGACACGATATTACGCCAGACTAACACATTGATGTCTTTTGGAAGGTGCGGAGTCATCGGATATGGAAAGGTAGGCCAAGGGGTCTGTGCGTATCTTATGAGTATGAAGGTTAAACCGGTTGTATGTGAGATTAACTCAGAACGACTCGTTCGAGCCTACAACCACGGTTGCGATATTGGAACTATTGACGAATTACTTAAAACATGTGATACATTATTTTGCGCCACTGGCTCACAGTCGTTAGATATACATAAGTTTAGAAAGATAAAAAGCGGGATGTATGTTGCTTCGGTAACTTCGTCCGATGATGAATTTAACTTAGAATACCTGAAAGGGGAATATGAAATAACCGAGTCGGGAGATCCTTATACGAAGGCCACTAGTCAGGCTAATAGTTTCTACCTTCTAAATGGAGGGAATGCGGTAAATTTCCTCTATAACGCTTCGTTGGGGGATTTTATTTACTTAGTACAGGCTGCCATAATAAAGTCAATCGTAAACGCTACGGAGCCACATAAGCAGCTCACGAAAGGGGTTATTCACTCGCTAGATGGGAATGAATGTCAAGAAATCGCCCGCCTATGGCTGGAGGAATTTCCCCGTAAACGATAGCCGACATAATGAAGAAGGGAACGAATATGGAACTTACATCATCAACAGCAGGGCACAAACGACACTTTGCCGTTACGGGTTATGTGGTCAATCCAGAGCGAACAAAACTTCTTATGATTCACCACAATAAATTGAACAAATGGTTGCCTCCAGGCGGTCACCTCGAGCCGAATGAATTGCCGCACGAAGGTGCCCTACGAGAGACGCTTGAAGAAACGGGTGTACACGCCCGGTGTGTATCTAATGACGACCCAGAGTTAGGCCTTGCGAACGTCTCTGACACACAAGTGCCTCGACCATTCGCCGTGCTGTATGAGGTCATTCCGGCTAGCAGTAAAGACGTTGAGCATATTCATATAGACATGTTATTCATGCTTGAGGCGGATGACGATGTACCTATCAACGCGCAGTTGGAGGAGGTCGCTGCCGTGCAATGGCGGACGAGGGCCGATATCCTGCGTGCAAACGACGTGTTCGATTCGGTTAAGGGTTTCGCAAAACTCTATTTAGTAACGGCCTGATGTATGATGCCAGGGGAAGGACGCTATGATGGGTAAAGTTTTAGGTTTCACTGGCGCGATCGCTTCCGGTAAGACCACGGCCGCAGGACTCCTACGACAAACGGCTAATATTTCAGCAGCCCATGTAGAGTTCTCTGGCCCTGTTTTAGATATTGCTCGCGCTTGGATGGGGAAGATATCGGTGGCCGCTGACGCAGGGGCTGCGAACCTTGGACTACTGCAACACGCAGTTGACGAATTATACGGTCTTACAATTACTGATGCTCAGTTGAGCACTCTCTCTGTTGAGGGTCTAGAGGCGTATCTAGAAACACGTAAGGACATCCGACTCCCCGAGCGCGAGATAACCATCGACACTAAGAACGTTCATCGACCGTTACTGCAGTGGCTAGGATACGAGATGGTGACGCACGTTGATGCTCGGTTTTGGTCACAGATCGTGTCATCAGAGATTGAGATGCACACACAGAACGGCGCCAAGTTAATAACGGTAGGCGGTGTGCGATTTCCCGGCGACGCGGATATGATTCATGATATAAGTGGGCGTATCGTAAAAGTTGTAAACCCGAACAATAACACGGCAATCCATTCTTTGGAGGGGGGGATTCCCTCAAGCCACATAGACCTCACGGTTATCAACGATGGCGGTATTGCTGAGTTAACGGGTAAGATGGCCAACCTATGGCACGACCTGGCTAATGACCAGCTTGTATCGTCGTATTAAATTGGCTTAACGAAGAAAATAGAAGTGCATCTCGATACGTTTTTAGCAGCGTGCTAAGATAAAGCTCATGGTATACGTCGTCTCATTTTTGCTGCTGCTCATTGGTTTGATTGCAGTGGCGTTGCAGCGGTTGTACAGCGCGGTGCCGGCGCGTGAGCTAAAACGTTTGGCTTCGCAAGGTGATGCACTGGCGCAAAAGGTGTACCAGCCGGTAGCGTTTGGCGTGAGCTTGCGATTGTTGCTTTGGCTGGTTGCAGCGCCCTCGTTGGCGTTCGGGTTTTTGGTTTTGGCGCGCGGTGCGAGTTTTGGACTGTCGGTTTTCGTATTACTCGTGGCTTTGGCGCTGATGCTTGTATGGCTGCCTACGCTTGCACTGACGAGTAAGTCGGCGCAGCTTGCCGTATGGTTTGCACCGATGATGGCCTGGATTCTGCAACGTACGGACCCGCTGTTGCAGTCGTTTGCGCGCGTGTTGAATCGTCGTAGGCAATCGCAAACGCACAGCCGTTTGTACGAGAAAGCCGATGTGCAGGAATTGCTTGAACGGCAAAAGCTCCAGCCAGACAACCGTATTGCAGAGGATGAACTCGAACGCGCGCAACGCGCGCTCACTTTCAGCGACAAACGCGCCGCAGATATCGTGACGCCGCGCAAGAAGTTTCGCGCCGTCGAAGCCCATGAAGCGCTCGGCCCGGTCTTACTCGACGAACTTCATGCCAGCAAGCAGCGCATGTTCATTGTCTTTGACGGCCGTTTTGACCACATCGTCGGCGTGCTTGGCCTGAGCGACGCGCTTAAGGCGAAGCAGGGCGGCGAAGTTGCGGGCGCCATGCGCCCGAGCGTGACGTATGTGCACGAATCGTTCACGCTTCCCGAGGTTTTGGCGGCGTTGACGTCGTCCGGCCAGCAGCTCGCGGTCGTGGTTAATGTGTCCGAGGAAATCGTTGGAGTTGTTACACTCGACAATTTGGTGCACGAGCTGACGGGCAACTTGCCTGACGAGGGGATCGCTTACGACGACCGTGCTAGCGTTGCCGCGAGCCGCGAAACGTTTGAGAAGCCGAAGGAGCCGGAAACCAAGGGAGAGCTGGAGATCGAAGCCTCGTCACAGGACGTTTTGCAACCGGAACTCGTCCCTGTAGAAACAACTGAAGAGCCATCCGAACCTGAGCCGATTGAAGAAATACAGTCTCTAACAGACGAATAAAAGGATTATAGTATGCCCGGCGACACCGAATCATTGCCGCAAGCCGCAGGTGCATAGGCTGGGTGAGTTTTACGAAGAGCTTCAGAGGTGATACAATGTTGCCAATGAACTTTTTGCGAGCCAATTCGAATATGAATCAGCGGGCCGGCTTCGGCGCGTAGATTTGGCGCGCGTCCGAAGTAATCGTCCCTTGATCAGCCGATTCGAAAGCAATAAGGAGAATCTATGCGTTTGTTAAGTTCTGAACTCAAAACCCATGTTGGAGAAACGGTGCACATCGAAGGCTGGCTGCACAAAAAGCGGTTGCTTGGCGGCCTGACGTTTGTCAACGTGCGCGACCGCAGCGGCCTCACACAGGTCGTCATTAAAGACAAAGAAGAAGTTGAAAAGCTGCGCGGATTACAGATTGGCACAGTGCTGACGATCGACGGCACGGCCGTAGAAGAGCCGCGCGCGCCGGGCGGCGTTGAACTTCATGACGCCAAAGTCACGGTGCTCGTTCCCGTTGAAACCGAGCCGCCGATTGAAATCGACAAACCTTTAAGCCACAAGCCAGAGAACCTCGACACGCTTTTTGATAACCGCGTGTTGGGTGTGCGCAACTTGCAGGAGCAAAAGATCTTTAAGACACGCGCAACGCTCGTGCGCAACATCCGCGAGTTTTTGCAAGGCCAAGATTTTGTTGAGATCAACAGCCCGAAGATCGTTGCCGGCGCAGCCGAAGGCGGCGCTGAAGTCTTTAAGCTTGATTACTTTGGCCAAGAGGCTACGCTCGCCCAAAGTCCGCAGCTGTACAAGCAAATGATGGTCGGCGCGTTTGAACGCGTCTACGAAATCGGCCCGGCCTTCCGCGCCGAGCCCAGCGCCACGACGCGCCACGTTTCTGAAGTCACGATGCTCGACATCGAAATGGGTTTCATCGAAGGCCACGAAGAAGTTTTGGATATGATTCAAAACATGGTTTACGCCGTGCTGCACAAAACCTACGAGCAACTTGGCGATGACCTCAAAAGTTTGAACGCACCGGAGCTTACGTTGACCGAAAAGTTCCCTCGCTACAGCATGGCCAAAATCCACGAAATGTACCAAGCCGCAACCGGCAAAGACATGACGCACGAAATCGACCTCACGCCTGACGAAGAAAAATGGATCTGCGCCTACGCCAAAGAACACGACGGCTGCGAAGCGGTCTTCGCCACGGATTTGCCAATTAGCAAAATGAAGTTCTATCACATGAAAGGCGATGACGGCGCCAGCGCGAAGTCGGCAGACCTGTTGTTCCGCGGCGTTGAGATTGCAACGTGCCCGCAGCGCGAACACCGCTACGACAAACTCGTCGAGCAGATGAAAGCTGCCGGCGTCGACCCTGAGCATCCCGGCTTCAGCCACTACTTGTTGGCGTTCAAGCACGGTTTGCCGGCGCACGGCGGCTGCGGCTTCGGCATCGACCGCTTTGCAGAAAAGACCATCGGCCTCGGCAACGCCAAAGAAGCCATTCTCTTCCCGCGCGACATCAACCGTTTGACGCCGTAGTAAGTTAAGTAGCGAGGAATTTGTCGCTGCTGGATGCCCGCTGAAGATTTTGCTGTGCTTTTTGCAACTGTTGTCGGCGGGTGTATACTGCTGGATATGAACAACGATCACCAGAAGCTTGGTTCAAACGCGAACAACGACGAAGTGTTTAACGGTTTGTCGACCGACCCGCTCGACGCTGGTTACGGCCCGGTGCCGCACGTGCCAAAGCCGAAGAAGCCTGAGCATCTCTGGCGCAATGTGTTGATCGGTGTAGCTGCGGTTGTCGTTATCGCCGGCCTGGTTTTTGGCGGCATTGCGCTTGCTAAGCACAAGAAGACGAACGACAAAACGGCATCATCGAAAAGCTCGGGCAATTCTTCTGCGAGCAGCTCGTCGGGTACTTCGGGCAGTGCGAGCACCAACGTCGCCGCCGGCACAAACACGTACACCTCGAACGAGAGCAGCCTCGGCCTCACGCTGAATTATCCGGACGGCTGGACACCCTCGCCAACGGCAACGACGGCAAGCGGCACGGCAAACATTACGCTTACCTCGCCAACGGCAACGTTTACTGACGCAAGCGGCGCGAGCGTCACCGGCAAAGCTGTGGTTACGATCCGTCCGGCCAGTGCCGGCATCAGCGAACTGACGAACAGTACGGCCACGGCCGCGCAAGCCTCAACACAAATCGGCTACACCAACCCAACCTCGGGTCAGCACAAATATCCGTACATTACCTTCCTGCATTTCACCACAGGCGAGAAGGCTAGCGGCGCGTTCGAGGAAGTTATGATCACGGGTGTTACGTCATTCAGCTCCGGTGCGAGCGTTACTACGGGAGATTTGGCGGGCCTTGACCCGGTCATCACCGTAAATTTCTACGGTTGCTCCGGCAACACGTGCACGACGCCGTTGAGTGTCAACAACGCGGAATGGACGAGCAACGCAACGGCCGTCGAAGCACTCAATATTCTGCAATCGTTGCAGCTGCAATAACCTTGAATTAGACCACATGCCTCGGCATATCTAACGCCTCCGAAGAGGGCATAGCATTATGGACGAAAATCCCCAGCCCACCAAAATCGCCTACCGTTCGGCGCTAAAGACTATTGGCCGCACACTGAAGTTGTCGTGGCAGCTAGACAAATTCCAGGTATTGTTGTTTGGTTTCGGTGCATTGCTGGAAATCAGCGGCACGCTGGTGTCAACGTATACTGGCGCGCGGCTTATAAGCTTGTTGTTCACGGCCGTGAGCAACCATCAGCAGCGTCACACCGTTTGGATATACCTTGCTGCAACGGTCGCCGCGCAGCTCGCGACGAACCTTGGCTTTTGGCTGATGACGTATAGCAAACGCATTTTGTACATTCTTGCTTCGAAGTGGGCATCGTTGGCGTTTATGCGAAAACTTTGTGAGATCGATATTCAGACATTCCACGACACCGAATCGCGTAACCTCATCAACAAACTCGACAGCGGTTATTCGTGGCAAATTTCCAACGTTGCCCAGAACTCGCTGGATCTTATCTATGGCGTCGTACGCGCTGCGGCGATTATCGCCGTCGTAGCCACCGTGGCGTGGTGGATTGCGCCGTTCCTCGTCATCTTCTTGATTCCGTCGCTCATCGCACAAAGCAAAACGGCCAAAGCCGGCTGGTTCGTGTGGGACGAAAAGGGCGACGAGCGCCATATCTTCTGGGGTATTTCTTATTTAATGGCGCGTGCCAAACACCAGCTGGAAATTCGAGCGTTGCAAGCGCAGGACGCGCTTATCAAAACGGTCGATGTCATGCTCTTCAAGTTTCAGCTCAAACAACGCACGATTTTGCGCAACGCTAACTGGATTATCGGCCCGGCCAAAGTGTTTGAAATCGTCGGCATTGCGGCAACCGAAGTCTGGCTGCTTGTCCGTTTGTTGTACCGGGGCAACATAAGCATCAGCTCTTACATCTTTTACTCCGGCATTATTTCGCGCATCAATGGCGCACTCAACACGGCCGTTGGAAGTTATACAGGCATGCAAGAAACGCTACTGTACGCCAACGATTTCTACGGTTTCCAAGAAGTGACCTCGAGCATTCCGCACAACGAAGAAAACGGCATCACGCTCAAGGCAACTGAAATGCCAGAGATCGTTTTCAAAAACGTCTGGTTCCGCTATCCGAACGCTTCCGCTTGGGTGTTTGAAGATTTGAGCTTTACGATCAAACGCGGCGAGCACATTGCGCTGATCGGTGAAAACGGCGCCGGCAAAACGACACTCGTCAAATTGCTGCTTCGTTTCTACGACGTTGAACGCGGTTCGATCGAGGTAAACGGCCATGATTTGCGCGAATTGTCCTTAAGCAGCTGGTACAAACAACTCGGCACGTTGTTCCAACAGTTCAACGAATACCCGCTGGACATCGAGCACAACGTTACCATCAGCGGCCACGGAAAAAAGGATGAGAAGAAACTCAAACGCGCGTTGGCCGATTCCGGCGTAGACGACATCGCTGCCAAATTGCCGTTCGGGCTCGAAACCGTTTTGGACAGCAGTTTTAAAAAAGGCACCGAACCGAGCGGCGGCCAATGGCAGCGCGTGGCGTTGGCCCGCGCTTTTTACCGTAACGCCAACGTGTTGATTCTCGACGAGCCGACCGCGGCTATTGACGCCAAGGCCGAGTACGACATCTTTAATAACATCTTCAAACACCAATCTGAGAAGACGACGATCATTATTAGTCACCGTTTTAGCACCGTACGCCGTGCCGATCGTATTGTCGTGATTGGCGACGGCAAGATCATCGAGCAAGGCAGCCATGCTGAGCTTATGAAGCTGTCAAAAGGTTTGTACAAAGAAATGTTCGAGAAGCAGGCCGAAGGTTATCGCTAAACTTTGAATTTCGCCGCGTAGTTTTCCTGTGCGGTTTTGGCGGCAGCGATGCAAGCGTTGGGATCAAAACCTAGCTCAACACACCAACGAATTGCCGAGAAGATGACGTTGCCCAGCTCTTTTTGTAATGCGGTTTCGTCAACAATTCCGTCCTCCTGCTTCGTGCGGGCTTCACGGCAAATGTCACCATAGACAACACCGAGCGCTACGGCAATTTCTTCAAGCGTCATCGTTTTGTCGCCCCAAATTGCGCGGGCTTGCCGGGCGAGGTCGTCAATGTCCATCACGCGATTTCCGGTTTATTATCGAGGGAAAACCATACGTACCACGAGGCAATCGTGGCGTACGGATGCCAGCCATTTTTCTCGGCGATCTCTTCCATTTCATCGGGTGTTGCGAGGCTGCTGAGGCCATACAATTTGCGAATGCCGTTACGAATTCCAAGGTCGCCAACGGGCAAAACATCCGGCCGGCCCATGCAAAACATCAGGAACATGTGCGCGGTCCACGTGCCGACGCCTTTTACATCGGTAAGCTTGGTGATGATGTCGGCATCGGACAAATCGTCAAGGTCATCAAAGTGCAGCCGGCCGCTTACGACGTGTTCGGCAAGGTCGCGTACGTAAGTTGCTTTGGCACGGCTGAGGCCAGCAGTACGTAACTCCTCAAGATCCTTCGTGAGAATGGTTTCGGGCGAGGGAAACGTGCCACCAAAAAGTGCGAGGAACTTGGCGCGGATGCTGGCCGCAGCTTTCACGGCTAACTGCTGGCTGATGATTTCCGTAACCAACGCTTGGTAATAATCGCGATGCGGCTCAATGTCGCACAAGCCACCGCGCGCGATAACGGCCGCGAGGATCGGGTCGTGCTTTGCAAGCTCTTCGGCGGCGCGTTTCTTGAGCGCTTCATCAATCGTCGTAATCATGCTGCTATTGTAGCGCAAAACCACTGTTGCTTCGCACGAAGTTCTGCTAGACTTCAAGTAAAAGGACAACCACAATGGAAAAACGCCACGAAGAGGAAGTTTCATCTCTCGCAGACGAGGCGGAGCAAACCGCGCACGGAAACGTAGAGCCAAAAGAAGACGGCGCTGCGGCAAAGGAAACGGCAGCCGAAGAAGCTCACAAAGATGCGCCGGACGCCGAGGACAAGCCTGGGCAACACGTCGAGGCAGAAACTTCCGACATGTCAAAGGCTGTTATTGGCGGCGTGCACCGGGGCAAGTTTCACCGGTTACTGGGATTCTTTGGCCGCCACAAAGTATGGTCGGCCGTTTGCGGCGTTGTCGTCGTGGTGGCTGTCCTCGCGGCAGTGCCGTGGACGCGTTACAAAATCGCCGGACTTTTCTTGAAGCAAACCGTTACCGTCGCTGTCGTTGACAGCCAAACGAACGCACCGGTGACGAGCGCGGATGTGACACTTGCCGGCGTGAGCGCCAAGACTGATAACCACGGCGACGCCAAGCTGCATGTGCGCGTCGGCTCGTCGAAGGTTACGGTTACCAAGGCATATTACCAAACTAAAACGTTCAGCACCGTTGTGCCAATCCTCAAACCGAAGCACGTCGTAAGTGCCAGCTTTATCTCCACGGGCCGCCAAGTGCCGATTGTTGTCCTCAATAAAATTACCGGCAAACCGTTGGAAAACGCTGAAGTGAAGGCTGCAAGCAGCGAGGCGAAAACTAACGCCAAAGGCCAAGCGATCGTCGTATTACCGCCGAACAAGGCGACCGTTGCGGCTACGATCTCGGCCAGCGGTTACAACGATGCGGCGACGACCGTTCAAATTACGACGCAAGCCGTCGCCGCCAACACCTTTTCGCTCACGCCCAGCGGCAAACTGTATTTCCTTTCAAATTTGAGCGGCAAGATTGACGTCGTAAAGACAAACCTCGACGGCTCGGCCCGGCAAACGGTTTTGGCCGGCACGGGTTACGAAGATCCGAACAACACGTCGCTGCTCGCCTCGCGCGACTGGAAATATTTGGCGCTGGAATCGGTGCGCACGGCCGGCTCAAACGCCAGTGCGCAGCTTAATCTCATCGACACGACCAACGGTGATAAGGTGACTAACATTGATGAGGGTGCGAATGTCAACTTCACGCTTGCCGGCTGGGATGGGGATGACTTCATCTACACCGTGCAGCGCACGAACATACCGGATTGGCAATCGGGCAAAGAAGCGATTAAAAGTTTCGATGCAACGACAGGCAAGATAACAGTGCTCGATCAAACAACAGCAACCAACGGCGACAGTGAGCTGGATTATGTGAGCCAGCAATTTGGAACGGTGAATATCATTGGCGACCACCTTGTCTATGCGACGAACTGGCAAGTTGGCTACAACGTTCCTGTGTTGATCTATCCAAAGCAAGCCCAGCTTATAAGTGTTAAGCCTGACGGAACAGGACGTACGGTTATACACAGCTTTATGCGTGCCACTGGAATGCCCGAATCGTACTCGCTGGCAATAGAGACAGAACAGTATGAGCCGAACGCACTCTATGTGTACTTTAATGATGCGCATAACGACTTTTTCTATACATATGAAGACGGTGCGCTAAAACCCAATACGACACTCACGCAATTGAGTTTTTACAACAACACATATCCGACCTATTTGTTCTCGCCCTCGGGCAACCAAACGTTTTGGTCGGTAAGCGCCGATGGCAAGAACAATTTGCTTGTCGGCGACGATGAAGGCGACAATGGCAAACAAATTGCTACGCTCAGCGACTACGACATTTACGGCTGGTACACTGACAACTATCTGCTCGTCTCAAAGAATTCCAGCGAACTGTACATTATGCCGGTCGCCGGCGGCACGCCGCTGAAGATTAGCGATTACTATAAACCTGCGCAAAGCTTCTATGGCTACGGCAAGGGTTACGGCGGATTATAGGGCAAGGCATGAGTAACAAATCTACAGAGCAAAACGAACCTGAAGCAAACGAGCCGTTGTCGGCGCCCGCGCTGCCATTGGAACTTTCGCGCAAGCTCAAGAAACTGACGAGCGTCGTGGCGCCGCCGCAAACTTCGGCCTCGGCCAAGGGCGAATCCGTTGCGGTCAAAGTGAAACACGCGGGTGTTGAGGCGAAACCAGTTTCGGCTCCAGCGAAGCAAGCGGATGACGCCGTTGAAACATCTAACCCGTTGCTTGGCGGCGAGGACGAGGCGTCGTCGAATGATAAAATTCCTGAAGCAAACAGCGAACCCGAAACGTCAGCGCCGGAACCGTTGCCTACGGAAGACACGGCCGAAGAAGACGAATTCGCCGACGCCAAAACCGATGCTGCCGTCGATGACATTGTGCGTGACGAAGGTGACCAAATCCTTGCCGCCGAAGACGCCAAAAATGGCAACGGACAACCCGTGGAGCCGCCAAAGAAGAAACACCATTTCTTCAAGAAATGGCTCGGCACATCGCTCGGACGATGGCTGACGTTCATCGTTATAGTGGCCGTTGCCGCCGGAATTTTTGCGGTTCCTACAGCGCGTTATACGGTGCTTAACCGCTTTGGCGTGCGGGCGAGTTTGTCGGCGACGGTTACGGATGGCGGCACACTTTTGCCGCTAGAAGGCGTTACGATTTCGATGGACGGCCAAACGGCTACTACCAACAGTAACGGCGTGGCAACGCTGCATCATCTGCGTCTCGGCTCGCAAACGCTGACGGTTTCGCGTGTGGCATATGCTACGCAAACGCAGAATATTGTCGTAGGCTGGGGAGAGAATCCGCTTGGCACGCCAGTTACGCTGAAGCCGACGGGCGTGAAGTACATTGTAAGGGCGGTTGATTATTTCTCTGGAGCAGCCATTACGGGCGCGAGCGCTACGGAAAGCGACAATTCCGAAGTCTCAGCTGACAAAAACGGGTTGATCACGCTTTCCCTCGACACTAATGGCAACACTTCGGCTACGGTGGCTGTGGGCGCCAAAGGATACCTCAATACGTCGGCTACGCTCAAGCCAAACACCACGAACGTCGTCATGCTTACGCCCGACCAACAGAACGTGTACATTGCCAAGGAGAGCGGTAAGTACAACGTGTACACCTCGAATGCCGACGGTTCAAACCAGCAGCTACTGCTCGCGGGGACTGGCCTCGAAACCAACCAAATGTCGCTGGCCGCCAGCCCGGATAACTCCGAGGCCGCGCTTGTTTCGTTGCGCGACAATACCGTCGACGCGCACGGCAATGCAGAACAAGCGCTTACATTGGTGAACGTCGGCACGGCCGCGGCAACGGTCATCGACCACGCCGATCAAATACGGCTGCTTGATTGGAACGGTACGGTGTTGGTTTACGAAGCCGTTACGCAAGCTTCGGGCGGCAACGCCGCGCAGTACGCCATTTTGTCCTACGACTACAAAACCGCGACGCGCCAGGAACTTGCGAGCTCCAGCGATTTTGATGTCGTACTCGCAGCTGACGGTTCGGTGTTTTATTCGCCAAACAGCAGCAACGACAAGACGACCGTCGGGCTCTACAAAGTCAACGACAACGGCGGCGGTCAGCAAACGTTGTTGAGCCAAGAGGTACTTGGTTTGTATCGAACCAACTACAATACGCTGCTTGCGCAAACGGCCGACGCGTGGTATTCGTACTCGTTGGATAGCTCGGCCGCGCCGCAGCAAATTGCTACGCCGGCAAGCCATACGAACGTCTCGTTTGTGCTCAGCCCGGACGGTAACAACGCCGCTGCAATCGTCAACGTAAACGGCACAGCAACCCTGCAAATCACCAACGTCGCCAGCGGCAAAACGACGAACCTTACTACGCCGGCGCTCACCTATCCGGTTCACTGGCTCAACGACAACACCGTGGTATTCCGCGCCGGCGGTACGGCACCGGCGGATTACGGTGTTGGCATTTCGGGCGGTACGGCAAAGAAAATCGTGAGCGTTTTCGGCGCAAACGGCTTTGTGGCCGGCGAGTAACTTTGGCCTTATTCGTTCGTATGTCATAATCGGCGGGTGAAGGACGAAGAGATCGAAGCGCTCCGTGCAGAGCTTTGGAAATTTTATGAGGAAAACGGCCGCCACGATTTGCCGTGGCGTATGGCTGAAGCTGACGGGTCTTTTGATCCGTACAAAATCGTCGTCTCCGAGCTCATGTTACAGCAGACGCAAGTGCCGCGCGTCGTTCCAAAGTTCAACGATTTTCTCGTGAAGTTTCCCTCATTCAAAGTGTTGGCTGCGGCGCCGCTGGCTGACGTACTGCGCGCATGGAGCGGCCTGGGTTACAACCGCCGTGCAAAGTTTCTGTGGCAAACGGCGCGGGTCGTAAGTAAAGACTTCGGCGGCACGTTGCCACAAACCCGCGAGGCGCTTATAACCTTGCCCGGTATCGGCCCCAATACCGCCGGCGCCATTTTGGCGTATGCGTTTAACCAACCGGCCGTTTTTGTGGAGACGAACATTCGCAGCGTTTTCATTCATCACTTTTTTGCGGATGAGGAGAAAGTTGCCGATAAGGCCATCATCGAAAAGCTGGAAATGTTATTGAATGGTGAGCCGGAGCCTCGCGCACTGTATTGGGCGCTTATGGATTACGGCACGTTCCTCAAACAAACGACCGGAAACGCTGCACGCCGCAGCACGGGTTACGCGAAGCAATCGGCATTTCACGGCTCGCGCCGGCAAGTACGTGGGACGGTTTTGCGGGCGTTGCAGGAACGGCCAAAGAATTTCGCAGAGCTTGCAGCGGAAGTCAGCGACGGGCGTCTGCAATCGGTGCTTGATGATCTGCTTCGCGAGGAGATGATCTCCAAACAAAACGGCGTTTACCAGCTCTAACGATCTGTTGTTCGTGATACAATAGCAATTATGGAAGCACCAAAACCAGCTCGCCCGGGCATTGATATTGCGCCGCCGCGCCGTCCTGATGCGCCCGTCGCCGCGATAGTTCACAGGCCAACGCCGGCACCGCCGATGCGCCCAGTTGAGTCGCCAACGCCGCCGGTTGCTGCGCCCGCAAAACCACCGGCTGCGCCGACATCACCAGACACGACGCCGCACGTCCCGGTTCGCCCGGCGCCTGCGGATGATGGGAAGCCCGCTGCTCCGGCGCCCGTGCAGTCACCGGCAACGCCCGCGGCAAAGAATAAAAAATCAAAGCCACCGGGCACGGCGCCCATCGGTGTTATCGTTGTCACGGTTATCGTAATGCTTGCGTTGATGAGTTTGGCCGTTGCTGTCTACATGCAATCAAAGAAGTAGTAATGCGTATTTTTTCATCTGTCGAAGATCCAGAGTTGCTGCGTGCCTTACAAGACGGCGCGGTTGGCGTTGTGCCGTCCGACACCGTGTACGGACTGATGGCCTCAGCCAAAAATCCGGCGGCCGTGACGCGTATGTACGCTTTGAAACATCGTGAACACAAACCGGGGACGATCATCGCGGCGTCGGCCGCACAATTCGTCGCCCTCGGTTTGGACGAAGAACAACTCAATGCGGTCAAAGAATATTGGCCAGGCCCGTTGAGCATTGTCATCACTGCCGGCCCGGAGCTTGGCTACTTGCATCAAGATATCGGCAGCCTTGCCGCACGTGTGCCAGCGGACGAAAAGCTGCGCGCTTTGCTTGAGCAAACCGGTCCGCTCATCACCAGTAGCGCCAACGAACCTGGGTTGCCGCCGGCCGTCAACCTTACCGAGGCTCAGCAATACTTCGGCGATCAGGTTGATTTTTATGTCGATGGTGGCGACCTCAGCGGCCGCGCCCCCTCAACGGTCGTGCGGATCACTGACGGTAAAATAGAAGTGCTTCGCCAAGGCGCGGCGCAGATCAAAGAGGGAAACTATGACATTTGATGAATACCAGCAAAAGGCCCTCACAACAATGCTCGGCGGCCACGACTCGATGGTAGCCAAGACTATTCTGGCGCTTGGCGTTGCGGGCGAAGCCGGCGAGGTCGCAGATAAATGGAAGAAAATCCTTGCTTATCAGAACGGTGAAGTAACGTCGGATGACGTCGCCGAACTTGCTAAGGAAATGGGCGATGTGTTGTGGTATTTGGCCGTGCTTGCCGAGAGCCTCGGGCTCAAACTCGGCGATATCGCCAAGGCCAACAACGCCAAACTTGCCTCACGCCAAACGCGTGGCGTCATCCGCGGCCGCGGCGACAATCGCTAACCCGCGCTGACGGCAGACACTTTTTCCGGTATAATAGTGACGTTATGGCGACTACGCTCGAGTTTTCAGGCTCGCATATTGATGACGATGACAAAAAAAGGAACGCGCGGCGTCTGCTTTTTCATCCCAAACCGCAGTCCGCCGAGTCGTACCACACACCCACCGACCAGCATGTTTTGGCCGGCCCGCCTTTGCATGAGCTGGTTGAGAAGCACGACGATGATGACGATGATGAGAAGGAAAACGACACATCTTTCACACTTCGCCGCAAAGAGGAAAAATCTCGCGAGCCAGAACCCGCTGAGTCTACGGAATCGCCGTTCGTTGAAGTCCCGCTCCGCGAAGTAAACGTGCCGCCGCAGGAATTTGTTGAGCCGCTGCCGCTCTCGGCAATCGACGGTGCAGCGGCGCCTGAAGCCGCACAGGCCGAGCACGATAACGACGAGGAAGATGAATCAGTGCAGCCATCGTCTAGCCGCGTACACCCGAATCCGCCGATGCGCGACGGTACGCTTGCGCAGCATATGCAGCGACTAGCCGAAACAGCAGCCGAAACGCCGGCGCCTGTAGCGCCTGAATCGGTCGTACTTGCTGCAGCCGAGCAAAACGTGGAGAGCGTTGAAACCGCCGAAGCGCAGGTACGCGAGGCGCTGGCTTTCGCCTCTGCCAATCCTGCCAACCCCAACGTAGCGCCGCCAAATCACAACGTCTTACCGCCCGCGCCCACGGCGCCGCCAAACGCTCACGCCGGCGGTAATTTTGTGCCGCCAGTTCCGCCGAATCATGGCGGTGGAGGCGGCGGTTTTAACGGCGGTAACTTCAATAATCTTCCGCCCAACAACGGCGGCCCGAATTATAATTACAACCCTGCACCGCATGGATCGAACGCTAACATCATGACTGCGCCAAATTTTGCCACCTCGGCAAACGCCATAACGAATGTCGTCGAGCGGACGCACACTGTTGAGCGCGGCAGCGGCAACCTGATTGCCGGCCTTGCTCTCGTAGGTCTTCTTTTTGAGCGCAGTAAGCGCAAGGGCGGCGACGCTGCATTGGAAAAGAAGGGCAAGGAATTTGACAAAAGGCTTAAGGCACAGGGCGAAGTGTTGCAGCGCCAGAGCGAAACGATCAATAAGCAGCATCACGAACTCAACGACGCCAAGGCGCATACGGCCGAACTTGAGCAACACGCAACCGAACGCCAGCGCGTTGCCGAAGCCTTTGGCGCGGCTACCATTGCGTCGAACGAGGCTGCGCGTACAACCACACCGGCTGCCGAGCGCCGAACCACTGCGCCGAGCGCGACAGCAGAACGGCCTGCCGCCGAGCGAACGGCTACAAAAACTCCGGAGAGCGCCGACGAACAATCACCGTTGGCACTCGAACCTGAGCAGCGCATCCGCTTTGATGCTTGGCGCGGTACGGTCATGCGCAAAGACAGCGCCGGCCGTGAAGTTGTGGATACAAGCGTGAACTATGGCGAGGCATACCACCAAGAGCGACAGTCCGAGACGCGTCCGCATGC
This sequence comes from Saccharimonadales bacterium (SeqCode), assembly GCA_036568905.1. GTDB lineage: Bacteria > Patescibacteriota > Saccharimonadia > Saccharimonadales > UBA4665 > DATCRQ01. The sequence goes on from DATCRQ010000001.1 coordinate 891,186, forward strand.
ACCGCGTGACAGCCAAGTTCCGAGTGGTGGCGTGTCGCAGCCGACGGCTTCCATAGCACCAATCGGCGTTCCGCTGCCCGGTGCTTTCAACCCGTCGTTGCCGGCCGGTATGACCAATCCGGCATTGCCGGCTAATGAACGCTCTGTTTATTCGGATTCGCAATATCTTCTAGCCGCGCCTGAGCATCGCGTACGCGGCGCGGCAACGACTGTTCTGCTGTGGCTGTTTGTCGCCGTAATGGCATTTGCTATCGTCAGCGGCGTCCGCTTGTTTTTCTAAGGTCTATTTGGTCGCGCGTTTGAGCCAGCTGCCCAGCGCAAAGCGAACTGCCGTCGCGGCGAGCAGCGCAATACTCACGAGCAAACTCCAACCAGCGAGATCCGGCGACCACGACGGCGAGACGAAATCGAACTCATACATAGCCGTCGGCACAGTCGCCGCCGCGACTGGATGCGTCGTAACGTAGTTTTCAATACATGGCACGCGGTTTTTGCCCGAGAAATCGGTTGGGTCAAGCTGTTGGCAGTAGGTTTGGGCGTCGGTGTAGATTTTTGTTTTGGCGGCGTTGGCGTCATCGGAAGCGGCTTGCTGCAATCTTTGGTACGTATACTTGAGCTGAATCGGCGGGTACACCGAGCCGTTGCCACCGTTCAAGCTGGTGTTCATATGGCCGACCACAAACGTCTGCAGCTTTTTGAGCGCAGCATTAACGTCGCCATTGTTTTGGTCGGCGCTGTACACCGCTGTGCGCAGTTTGACCATCTCAAGGTTGTTGTGGCGTAGCGCCACGATGCAGATGCTCGCGCTTATCAGAAACGCCACGAATAAATACAGCGTCTTGATTGGCCTGATACGCGTCCAAAGGTGATAGAGCTGATCTTTGTCGAACATGCTTGTACTTATCTTAGCTTATTTTTGGATGAGTTGTAGCAGAAAACAAAAACCTCTCCGTTTAGAGAGGTTTTTGCTGCAATGCCCGCTGGCTTACTTCGTTGATGAAGTTGACGTTGAGCCAGTGCTGCTGGTCGAGCTGGAACCGGTGCTCGTTGAGCTTTGGTTGGTGCTGCTTGAGCTGTTACTGTTGTTGCACGTTTGGCCGTTCGGATTTTCCTTCTGCCAGGTGCCGATTGCGGTTACGACTTGGCCGTCGCTACGCAAGTTTTCCCAGAAGGTGACTTGGTCGGCGTTGATGACCATTTCGTCGTAAGGTCCGTGAACTTCACAGCCAAGTTTGACGAGTTGCAGGCTTGTGTTAGTGCTCGTGCTGCTTGATGTCGTTGAAGAGCCTTGCGTGCTTTGGTTGTTAAGGTAGAAGATGTCTTGGAGATCGACGTACTTGCTGTTGATGGCTTTAATCTTGCCAAAGTAAACTTGGTTGTTGTTGAGAAAGACTGCTTGGTATTTGCTGGTGTCTACGAGTTTGTTCTCGTTGATGTTGCCGTAGTGAAGCAAACCGACGACTCCAACCACAACGACTGTTAGCGAAAAGAGCAAAATGACAGAAATAACGCGCAACCACTTTGGCGTTTCCGTGTCCATGCGCATTAGACCTTTTTTTGGTGCTGGCGGCATGTCCGCAGGCGGTTGAGCTACAGCTGCACCGGCCTGCGGAGTTACGTGATGAGAAGTTGGCGATGCAACTGAGCGACGCTGAAAATCCATGTACATTCTCCAAGCTATATTATGTTTCCTAGTGTAATACATAAGCGTCATGCAGCGCAAGCGGCTTAAACAAAAGCGCTAAAACTGCTCCCCGAGATAAAAACCTGTTGACAAATAAAAATCTCTCGGCGTATGGTAGGGGTACCATTACTAACGCAAAAGAAGCGAGGGAATATAAGCAATGGGTTATAAGCACACTAACTCCAAAGGTAAGACCTACTACCTGAACTCAAAGGTCGTCACGCTCCGCGGTGGCAAACAGCAGACCATTTACTACTTCAGCCAAGACGAGCGAGCAGACACCGCTGCCGACTTGCCAGCTGACATGGAAGTCTTTGAAAGCCAGCGCAACGCCTTCTTGGTCGTTCGCCGCAAGAAGTAGGCTGTACCTTACAATACAAAACGCCAGGGTTTGCCCTGGCGTTTTTGTTTGCCGAATATCTGGCCTACTTTCAGCCGGGGCAAGAGTTTGGTATAGTTAAAGCCATATGGCAAAAACAATGATAGCGGTCAAAGACCTAAAGAAAATCTACGGAGAGAAGCCGGCTGTAGACGGAATCAGTTTTAACGTCGAAAAGGGTGAGATCTTCGGCATTCTCGGCCCAAATGGCGCCGGCAAAACAACAACGCTTGAGATGCTTGAAGCGCTCCGGCCAATTGACGGCGGCACCGCCACCATCGACGGCATTGATGTCGCAGAAAATCCGTATACTATTCGCGGTGTTATCGGCGTGCAGCCGCAAACGCCGGCGTTTCAAGACAAAACCAAACTGAGCGAGCTCATCGAGCTTTTTGCCGCCGCGTACGGCGAACGCGTCAACGTCAAAGAATTTTTGGACGACGTGCAGCTTGGGGAAAAAGCAAACGCTTTTGTGGAGCAACTTTCCGGCGGCCAAAAGCAACGCTTCAGCATCGCCGCAGCGCTCGTGCACAACCCCAAAGTTTTTTTCCTTGACGAGCCAACCACCGGTCTCGACCCGCAAGCCCGCCGCAACCTTTGGGACCTCGTGCGCGAAGTCCGCGACCGCGGCATCACGGTTGTCCTCACCACGCACTACATGGATGAAGCCGAAATCCTCTGCGACCGCGTGGCAATTATGGACCAAGGCAAAATCATTGCGTTGGATTCACCGCACAAGCTCATCAAACAACTCCTTGGCCGCGGCTTCACGAAGGAGCAAAAGGTCGAGCAGGCGAACCTCGAAGACGTATTTATTGATTTGACTGGCAAGGAGCTGCGAGGATGAGCACGACGAGTATTATTTGGATTGTTGTTGCGGCGCTGGTCGCCGCACGTATTGCCTGGCGGATTACAAAGAAGCGCAAGCCGGCCGAGGCGAACGCGCAAAAAACTACGTCGGCCAAGCCTAAGAAGTCACTAACGCCAACGCAGCGCAAACTCTACACCATCTTCGCGTTCGTTAAGATCAATACGCGCCGTTACTTCCGCGACCGCACGGCTATTTTCTTCACCATCGCTTTTCCGCTTATTTTCTTATTCATTTTCGGCGGTTTGTTCGGCAAGAATACGAGCGTGAGCTTTAAAGTTGCGCTGCTCGACAATTCCAACGCGCCCTACTCGCAGCAGCTGGTAAAGCAGCTGGAGTCTAACGACGCCATCAAGGTGAACAAAACGATCACCACGATGTCCCAGGCCGACGACCAAATGGCACACGGCACCATCGACGCCACGATTGTTTTGCCGCAGAACTTTGGCGCCGTTGCCAAAGATTCTAAGATTCCGACCGGTAACGCGACGGTTTACTACACCGAGAACAACGCCGAAGCCGCGCAAACGCTAACCTCACTGCTGCAAGCTGAGTTTGCCGGCGTGAACACGCAATTCGTTAAGACGCAGACGCCGTTTACCGTTGCCTCGAAGCAGACGGGCAAGGCAGGACTCACGCAGTTCGATTACACGTTCTCCGGTTTGCTCGGCTTTTCGATCCTCGGGCTTGGCATTTTTGGTCCGGTCAACACCTTTCCCGAGCTTAAGAAGCAGGGCGTACTGCGCCGTTTTCACACGACGCCGATTCGCGTGTGGCAATTCTTTATAGCAAACGTGGTGACGCAGGCGCTTATCGGCCTTATAACCATGGTCGTGATGTTCGGCGTCGCCATTGCCGTGTTCCATCTGAAGGTCGTAGGCAACTATGCCGAGCTGGCGGTTTTCTTGGCGCTGAGCATCGGTATGATTTTTGGCATTGGGCTCGCGGTTGGCGGTTGGGCGCAGAACGAACGTCAGGCCGCACCGCTCGTCAACATCATCACGTTTCCTATGATGTTCTTGTCTGGCACATTCTTCCCGCGTTACCTCATGCCGGAATTTTTGCAGCACATTACCAACTACTTGCCGTTGACGCCCGTGATCGACGGCACGCGGCTTATTGCAACCGAAGGCAAGGGGCTTTTGGACCTTGGCCCGCAGCTCGGCATTATGGGGCTGTGGCTTATCGTAATTTACGCAATTGCATTTCGTGTTTTCCGTTGGGAGTAGGATATACTCTTTAAAAAATGGTATAATATTTTTTAATGTACTTAGAGACGTTGCCCAAACCGTTCTTGGTGCTGGCGCCGATGGACGATGTAACGGACACGGTGTTCCGGCAGATAGTCGCCAAGCTGGCGCCACCGGATGTTTTCTTCACGGAATTTGTGAATGCTGATGGCTTGCAAAGCCCCGGCCGCAAGAATTTGCTGAAGAAGCTGCGTTTTACTGCGAATGAGCAACCGTTGGTTGCGCAGATTTGGGGCAAAGTGCCAGCCAACTTTGAGAAGACGGCGCGGGAAATTGCCGATGGAACATTGGCCCGCGAGGCCGGCGCGCCAGAAGGTGTCAACTTCGCCGGCATCGACCTCAACATGGGCTGTCCGGTAAAAAACGTCGTGAAGAACGGCACGTGCAGTGCGTTGATCGACAATCGTGAGCTGGCCGTAGAGATCATCAAGGCAACCCAAAAGGGCGCCGACGGCAAATTGCCGGTGAGCGTTAAAACGCGTTTGGGGTCACGAAGCGTTGACCTTTCGTGGCATGAGCTTTTGTTGCGGCAAAACCTGAGCATGCTAACAATCCACGGCCGCACGCGCGTGCAAATGAGCGCCGTACCTGCCGATTGGGAAATGATTGGCAAGGTGCGTGAACTGGGCGATCGCATAGCGCCTGCTACGTATATCGTGGGCAACGGCGACGTGCGAAACTACGCACATGCGCGGCAACTTGCCGAGCGATATAACTTAGACGGCATTATGATCGGCCGCGGTATTTTTGCTGACCCGTTTGCATTTGCGACGTATAGCCAATGGGAATCGTTCACCAAACAGCAACGTCTGGAATTGTACGCACAGCACGTTAAGCTTTTTGCCGAAACGTGGCCTGGCGATGAGCGCAACATCGTTGTGCTCAACAAGTTCTGCAAGATTTACGTCAACGGCTTCGATGGCGCGAAGGAACTGCGTGAACAGCTCATGCGCTCACAGACAGCCGAAGATCTCCTTCGCGCCATCGAAGCCGCGACTGAAAATTAGCGTGTTATGTTAATCGCTCTGCGTCTGCGCATCGCTCTGCGAGCTTTGGCCGCCGCCGAAGCTTGGATTTACCATAATGCGTGAAGCCTGCGACGTGTTGCTCGAATCCTCGGTAATGAAAACCGTGTCGCCAACTTGAATGTCGCTCGTTGTTGCCGATTGGCCGTTATCGGTAATCGTTGTGCTGCTCGTAATGGCGAGTGTCGAAGAGCTGCCGCTCTGCGTTTGCACCGTGATGCTCGTACTGCTCACGGCTGTTACTTGCCCGATAACGCGGTCGGCACGCGAACCACCTCCACCAAATCCGCCGCCGAAGCCGCTGCGGCCACTTGCGTTTTGCGCGCTGGCCATCGTGCCCACGCCGTTATTACTTGCCGTGTGATGTTTTTGATAGCTCACGCCGCCGTAAAATCCAACACCGGCAACAACAACGGCAATCGCTGCGCTGGCAATCGGTTTGCGAAGGCGGCGCAAGTTTTTTACTTGCAACTTCTTCTTCGTCTCGTGTTCCATGGGCGCAAGTATAACGCCGCGAACTGTCTGTTTGCTGAAGGTAATTAGTAGAAATCAACCGGTGCCGTGTCGGTTGTGAAGAGCTGCGCGCCGGATATTGTCTTCAAAAACATTGGGCGCAAATCTTCGTTTTCCCGCGGCGCAACAAACTGGATATCGTCGTTTGCCTCGCTTTGGTTTATGATTTTTTTGAGGTTGAGCGAGGCAAACGCGGCGTTGTTCGTGATGTTAAAGTACAATTCCAGTTCGTTACGGCCGTGGCGCGTTGCCTGCGCAACAAATCGAAGTTCGCCAACCTCCGGCTTCACGCCCGTAAGCTCATAAACTTCGCGTGTTAAGACTTCTTTTGGCGATTCGCCGCGCGTCACATACGCACCTGGCAAAACCCACGACGTATTTTCTGCCGGCTGGCATGCGAGCAGCGTTTTGTCTTTGGCAATGATTGCCCGCACCACGACACGATGCTCCAGCGCCCGCAACTTTTTCTTTCGCGCGTGCGCTACGAATTGCTCAAACACCAACGTGCCGTATGGCGGCACACCGGCCAACGCGGCGATGATTGCCGTTCGGCGGTGCCAGCGCAGGCTCGAATATGTTGCGATCAACACCCCAAAGTATGCGAGGAAAATCGTGCCATGAATTTGCCCGGCAATCGGGATCGCAATACTTTGCCCAGGTAAATGATAACGATTAATAACGACAGCCGTAATCAACAACGTCCAGCCGAAAGCCTCGGCAATCGCAGCCAAACGGAACACGTTCCACGCTTCGCGTTCCGTAAACGGCTTTTTTGCTTCGAGACGCGTAAGCGCGCCGCGAAGCGAGGCAACAATCTTCCACATCTACCGTTCATTGTACGCTAAAATAACTCATATAAGGAGGGTCCGACGATGACGAAAAAAGAAGAATTCAAAGTGAACGGCGAAGAACTTTTGAAGAAGGTTAAGCAGCTGATTTCGGAAGGCAACGTGCGGCGCATTGTTATTAAGAACAAAGAAGGCAAATCGATTGTTGAAATTCCTCTCACCGTTGGAGTTGTGGGAACGTTGCTTGCGCCGCCGCTCGCCGCGGTGGGTGCGATCGCAGCGTTGGTAACTGAATGTACTATCGTCGTTGAACGCGAAGTATAGCGCGGCAAGGAACCGCTAGAAACAAAAAACCTCTACGGAAAGTAGAGGCTTATGATGCTTTTGGTTGCGGGGGCAGGACTCGAACCTGCGACCTCGTGGTTATGAGCCACGCGAGCTGCCGCTGCTCCACCCCGCGTTACGAAAGCCTACGTATCATACCAAACAGAGGTGATTTTTGTCAATCCCTAAGCGCGTCCATGCTTTTAACTCTCTCGGTGCAAGAAGAAATCAACCCAATCCTGAAAATGCCGCACGTATGCCGGTTGTCCGGCCGTCGCCTTTGTCTTCGGTGCTGTAGTGTCTTGCGGGAGCGTCACTGTGTGCGTCAGGGCAACATCTTCAGGCACGACAAGTTCTTTCTCGCCCGGCGCGGCAAGGCCGAGGTTCTCGCGCGCAGCCAGCTCCAAATATTGCGAGGTATTGTAATACTCGTTTGAAAGCTGCGCGTTTGTGTTGCCTAGCTGCAGTAAGGCGTTCTGCTGTTGTAGACTAGAAATTTGCTTTTGCAGCCCGAAGTTCGTGTCGATCGCTTTCACGCCGCTCCAGCTTACAAGCAGCACGATTACCACAAATCCGGCCGTCGCCAAGTTGCGTACATCTTGCAGCCGTTGAACGTACTCCAGCGTGATCGTTTGGTAGTGTTTGATTTTTTCGAGCATTCATTTTGAGTATACCACCGGGCGCGAGTTCTGCTATACTCATCTCTGTTACCACTTGCACGGGGGCGTAGCTCAGTGGTTAGAGCAGGCGGCTCATAACCGCTTGGTCGCTGGTTCAAGTCCAGCCGCCCCCACCACGAAAATGCTATTGGTTATTATTTTTTCTGCAGTATACTAGCCGCATGAGAACATTCGCTTTTCCTAGTGTCGAACAAACCTTGGCCGTACTGCAAGGACACGTTGATAACGGTATGGCGTTATATCCGTCGACCATTCCCCGTGAATTAGTCGTGCCGCTTAGGCCTCGTGACGGTACGTTGCACGATCCGCGTACTGGCGAGCCGTTAGGTGAATCAGTCGTCGCAGCTACTGACGACCAACAATACGCTATATTCAAGGCGGCATACGAGAAGCCGCTTACGGCCGCGAAGTCGGCACCGAACTACGAGCCGGGTACACTTGGCGTCAGCGTCACGTGGAGAGACTTAGACCTGGAGCACCCCACGTTTAACGGTTTTCAGTACGGAATGACTGATGCAGCGAAAGCTCTCATTGCTGAGCGCACCGAAAGCGGAGAAGTCTCTTGGGTAGGCTACTTTCCGAATGACGGCCTTGAGCGTCGTGACGGAGTGCCCGATTTAGCGAGCCGAAAAATGGTGCATCCCCTAGGTTGGATTGCCGTAAGCGCCGATCACTTCCAGGGCGTCGTCGGTCCTTACGAGCCACGCGTTCCACAGCAGCACACGTAATGATTATTCCAAAACGAAAATTCTCAAAAATCTAGTTGTGGTTTGATTTGCGCAGCTGCTATTATAAAGATAAGTGGTATACACCTTGACAAAGCATAAGAATTATGTATAATAATAGGTGTGGTAATCACAAACAAAAACCACAACATTAAAAACAAAAAAAGGAGCTGCAAAAGATGGCAGTCAAAACAAAAATCGGTTCGTTTGAGCTAAGTGCCCGAACGAAGGGCATCCCGAGTTGGATTGACAACCTGCTCGCAAAAGCTTGAGTGAATCAAACTTTTGAATCGGTCGTTACGACCGCACAAGACCTGGGAATTTCCCGGGTCTTGTTTTTTGGTCTAGGAGAATCAAATCGGGCGTTCTTTAAACCCAAGCTTAAAGCCTATGTAACTCGCAAGCAACGACGCCGCTAACCACAGCACTAGCAGCCAAACGTACTCCATGATGCTGAGGCGAACGTACGGCGCTGTGGCCAAGGCGCCGCCAACGACGTAATCACTTTGGTCAAATGGAAACCAGCCATGGCCCGGTGGAATGCGGCGTTGCCGTTTAAAGAAACTTTCAATAGCGTCGGCGCCCAACGCCCCGATGCCAAAGAGCGGCCCAACAACGAGCGTTGGTAGCGTGCGGTAGCTAATCGACTTCGTAAAATTCGCAGCCCACGGCTGATGTATGACGAGGACTTGCTGAATTCCTAGCGTAATCGTGGCAAAAATGATACCGGCGATAAATCCGCGCCACGTTTTGTGCGAGCCGAAAATCCGAATGCCGCGGTACGACTTGCCACCGTCCATCGGCGCATTCCAATTTTTGAGGACTGGCATTTTGGCGACGAAGACGGGCATCATGTTGGCGACACCGGCCGGGGCAAAAAACCACAGCGCAAGGAGAACGTTGTGCATCAGCTATGCCTCCGCTTCAAACGATTTTGCTTTGGATAGAGCGCGCCGCGCAGCCCAACGGTGCCGCGTGAAAGCTCCGCGGACTTTAGAAGCTCGACGAGCGTGCTCTGTCGCGGCATCTCTGTGATAACCGAAAACGTTTTGCCCCAGCCACGCCTGCCGTGCGCGTCGCTGCTCGCGGCTGTTGCCTTATGATTTTCTTCGGCCCATTTTTGAGCGAGGCTGCCGCGGTTTTGAAAAATGGCACGGCCGTTGTGGACTTCAACGATATCAACGAGTTTGGCAATTCCGTCTAACGTTTGCTTTGAAATTCCTTTGCGCACGGTTTCAAACGGATGCGGTACGTACACCAGGCCGTTTTGGGCTTTGATTGTCTCGACCGTTTCGCGCGCCGAAAGTCCGGGCGCAATCCGTTCGTTGAGGAACAGGCCGATCAGCTCGCCCTCGCGCGTAGAGATTTCTTCGCCTACGATGATCTGGTCGCCCAACGATTCTTGCACGCTCTGCGCGAACAAAATATCGTCGTGGTCGGTAATCGCAATGGCCTGCAACGTGCCCGAAGCCAGCATCCGCGCATAATCGCGCAAGCGCAGACCGCCGTCCGGCGAACCCTCAGAGTGCGTGTGTAAATCTATGGCAATCATAACGTTGGGCGCTCGAGCGCGTCCCGCTTATTGTAGCATGCCGAGAGGCGCTAACGGCTGCCCGGCTAGCTTTCGATTGTTACCGTCGTGCCAACCGGCGCCCAGTTGTACAGCCATTTGGCCGTATCGAGCGGACATTCCACGCAGCCGTGCGAAGCATCCGAAGAGTATGGGCTGATGTTGCCAAAGGCATTTGCCGGCCGCCACGTCGCGTCGTGGAAACCGTAGGAGCCGTATTGGTTGTGCAAAAACGGCATCCAATAATTTACGAAATCATCCCAGCTGCCCGTGCTGTCGTGACCGATGAGATGTGTGTCGGTTGTCTTTGACGTGATGTGGTACGTGCCCGTTGGCGTGAGGTCGGCCGCCAAATTCTCCATACCGGTTACGACGGCCGAATCAAACACCGACGACGTTCCTTGGCACGCCCACAAATGCCGTTGGCTGATGCTCACGACAATGAGCTGGCCGCTTGTATTCGAGGCACATTGGTTGACGGCCGGCTTTGCCGTTGAAGATGACGATTGGGCAGACGAAACGCCCGTCGAGCTGGAAGAAGTCGAAGCCGACGTGGAAGCGGTCGTCTTCGCAGGCTTGTTGGAAAAGTGCTTCCACCCAAAGAAACCACCCACGCCCAACGCGCCGATAATAACGAGCAGCACAATAAATTTCATGAAGGCATGCTTGCGCCGAGGCCGCCGTGTTTGTGCCTCGCGATAGCGGTAGTTTGCTCGTCGTGCGTCTCGCATAACGTGCTAATTATACTGCAAATGCTTGAGTTTTTCCACAGGTTTAGGACTGCTGGCGCCCGCGTAAACTACGCTTGCGGCTCATTCGCCTTAATCCAATCGAACATCTTTTGCCAGTCGGCCGTAAAGGCTTGGGCGCGTGAAGGTGAATGCTCGATGTCAAAGAAATTATCCTCGTCGCTCGCGGCATTCGTATAATTCCACGAGCCGGATTGCACCCATTCGTCGTCGATAATCGTAAACTTGTTGTGCATGATTTTGTGTTTGTCCGACGTGCCCAGGACGAAGGGAATCTTCGCGGCCGTAAGTTGCTTTACCTCTGGCTTTTCGGTTGCTCCGGCCGATTGGCTTTTGTCGAGGACAAGCTGCACGTCAATACCGTCCTTTTGTTTGGTAATGAGCAGTTCAACGAGCGGCTCAAGGTTAAACGAATAATCCGCAATGCGAATCTTTTTCTTTGCCGTGCCGATGAATGCGAGGAATGCTTTGAGCGTATCGTCTTGCGGTGAGAAGTAGGTTTTGCGTGTGTTGTCGATCATATGTAACCCTCCCTTAATCTTCAGAACGCTAACTGCGCACGTAGGTCGCGACGTGATAGCCGTTGGGAATATTGTAGTAGTTGACAGCATGATATGGCAATTGCGGCGTGAGGTTGCCGGAAGGGAATTGGCTGCTGTACACGTACCAAACGGTGCGCGTCCGAGGCATTGTGCGGGGTTGTCTGACCTGGCCAAGCGCCAAACGTACGACGTTCGTTACGGTTGGCCGCAGCCACGGCGCGTTCGGCGCGTAGTAATGCAACTCAAGATATATTTCTGAAGTTTGCGCCAGCACGGTGCCATCCTCAGCGTTTTGGCCGTACAAATAATTCATAACTTGCTTAGCGCTTGGCTTACTTACGGTGTCGAAGTTGTAGTTGCCTACGGTCTGCAGCGTGAGCGTACCTTCAAACAAGGCGAAGACAACGACCGCGGCGGCAGCGAAGTGCGTCACACTTGGGCGCGCCTTGCAGACGATTGCTGCAGCCACGCCGACAAGCAGATAACCGCTGATGATCGTTTGGCTGACGTAGCGCGTATCAAACACCGGCTGGAACGGCGGCAAAGACGCGGCGTACAACACGGCAAACGGCACAAGCGCATACAGCGCGAAAAGCAAAAGGTACGTACGCTGCGGTTGCTTGACGGCTCGCCAAGCTTGCACGACAAAGTACACGGCCGCAATCGCTGCGAGCATAAACAGTAAAGATTCCCACGTGCTGAGCTGCCAGTTCGCTTGCCAGCTGAAGGCCAGCGAAAACGCACTTACGATCGTGTTGACCGAAGGCTTGCCAATCCAGAAACCATTTTGAATGTTGTGTGCTTGATGTAAGAAAGTTGGCAGCCACGGAAGGTATAACACGACGCTGGCGATAAGTGCCAGCAGCCACGGCTGACGAATAATCGTACGAAGTTTCTTGCGGTCACGACGGAACAAAACCGCGCACCACACAAAGTGCGCCACCCAAATCAACGCCGTGTAATACAACGTGTACACGCCCATGGCAACCAGCACGGCATAGGCTGCCCACAGCCAAAAGCTGCGCTGCTTTGCCCGTGTGCGTTCCATGGCCATCACAAGGACATAGGTGGCGCCGATGCCTATGAGCGACGCCATAGCGTACATACGCGCCTCGATGTCGTAGCGTAGCAAGAACGGCGCGAGCACCGCGAACGGAACCGCCCACACGGCCGCCCGCGCGCCGAACAGTCGCTTCACCAATCTCAAACCAAAGAATACCGCGGCCGCGCCGCACAAAACACTAAACATGCGCAGCGTTACGATGCTGTGGCCAAACGCCCCGGCCCACAGCTTGAGGACGAGGTAAAACAGCGGCGGATGCACGTCGTGCGCTGTGCCTTGGATGAGGCCGTGCACGGATCGGTTGATAAGCCCCGTAGTAAACGCTTCGTCAAACCAAATACTTTGTGCGAGGTTGCGGCACGCTGCAATTACACCGGCCGCGACGCTGGCGAAAAAGATGAGTGCCGAAGCATGGCGCGCGAGGAAGCGGCTCCAACTTGCGGCGCGGATCGTGAGCAACTCGCGTAATGTACGCAGCGCCACGACGCCGACGGAATCGCCGCGGAAGCCCTCGGCACGGCCTTCGTCCCAGTCGTTGACCGGGATACTTTGCACTTTGAGCTTGCCCTCTTTGGCGCGAACGAGAAGCTCGAGGTCAAAGCCCCAGCCGTTGGTGGTCATCTCGCTGAAGATTTTCTGCGCGGCGTCGGCCCGAAAACCTTTAAAGCCGCACTGCGTGTCCTTCCACTTGAGGCCGAGAATAATGCGGCTGGCCAGCGGTCCGGCGTGCGACAACGCGCTGCGCCCGGCGCCCGGATGAATTTTGGCCAAGTTGCGTTCACCAATAACAACGTCAATGCCGTCACGCAGCAACGAAACCATACGCTTAATGTGGTGCATCGGCGTTGAAAGGTCGGCGTCCATAAAAAGTTGTACGGCGCCGTGCGCGTGCTCAAAGCCAACGCGTACGTCGCGGCCTTTGCCGCTGGCGCGCGACGGCTCGACAATGTGCAGGTGTTTAAATTTGCCGCGTAGGCTTCGTGCGATTTCTGCCGTTTTGTCCGAACCGGCCGCCACGACGATCACTTCACATTCGCCCAGCCAGTCGTTGTCATTAATATATGCCGCGACTTTTGTAAGCGTCGTTTCGATGATCGCTTCCTCGTTGAACGACGGAACGATGATGCTGACGTCGATCACTTCGCCGTTCCCTTAGTTTCACCTACGAAGACAAATTCTTTGTAGCCAATGTAATTCCAAACGAGCGTTATCAAATCGGCGATCAGCTTCACGACGTTGGTCGTGATAAACGCCGCGCTCAAGTCACGGAACCCGGCGCTGTGCACCAAACGCACCGAAGCGTTCAGCACGCCGTGCGCCGGATGTCCGAGGAACCAAATAATGCCGCTCTGCAAAACGTATAATCCAAACGCCGTCACAATCCAGAACAGCACCATTTGTTTTGCGACGCGCTCACTGTGATGTTTGAAGACAAGCGTGCGGTTGGCGAAGAAGCTGAAGACCATAGCAATCGTCGTGCTTATAAGATTGGCGAGGATGAGTTCCATGCCAAACTTGAGGTGTAAAATATCGAGAACCACGAAATCTATCAGCGTATTGATAACGCCGACGGCGCCAAATTTTGCGATTCGTTTTATTTCTTGCATATGTTTTCGTGTGCGCACATGCGTGCTTACTTCATAACTATATCCGGCTTTTCGTCAAAAGAAAAGTTGCATTATTCGGGCAAAGCCGCAGGTTACTTAAGCGTAAGGCAGCCAAGGAAAATAATGCCGCCAAAGAAACAATATTTAGCGAATGGCGCAAGCGTATTCGTCTGAAAATACTTCACAAGGAATCGTACCGATAAAAATGCCGTGACGGCAGCGCACAACGCGCCGGCCAAAATTGCGGAACGCATCGGCGCGGCAGACGGTTTGAAAAGTTCGGGAAGTTTGAGGAACGCCGCAGCGCCAATCACGGGCGTAGCGAGCAAGAAGCTAAAACGTGCGGCGTCCTCGTGGTTGAGGCCGGCGCGCATGCCGGCGGCCATCGACGAACCGCTGCGCGAAATGCCCGGGATGAGCGCGGCGGCTTGCGCGGTGCCGATGCCTACGGCTTCGCCAAAGCCGAGCCGCGTGAGGTTTTCGTCGCTTTGCTGAGCCGTCTCACGACGCCGGCCTCGGGCACTTTGCTTGCGCAACCGTTCGGCGGCGAAAAGGATCAAACCGTTGACAATCAAAAATGCTGCCGCAATTTTGCCTGAGGCAAACGCTTGCCTCAGCGGTTTCTCGAGTGCCAAGCCCAACGCGCCGGCCGGAATCGTCGCCACGACAAGCAGCCATCCAAGCTTGGCGTAGGCGTCGTCCTGTATGCTTCGCGAAGCAATGGAACGCCCGAGCCCGCGCAAAATTTTCACCCAATCCTTCCAAAAGAAGACAAACAAAACGATCGCTGTCGCCAAGTGTGTCGCCACCAAAAACGTCAAAAAGTACGATGAGTTTTGCCCGATATGCCAACCTAAAAGTTGCGGCACAAGTACGCTATGGCCGAGACTTGAAACCGGAAATAGCTCCGTAAAACCTTGTACGAGTCCAATGACGACGGCTTGAAAAATGCTAATCATGTCTTAAGCATATCGTCGCCATGCCCGAATTGCCAAACGAAAAATGTATTTAGCTGAGCAGACCGGCAATGCGCAAGAAGTTGCGGAGCAAGGTTTCACCAACCATGGTGTATTCGGCCTTGATGGCGTCGAAGTCGGCCAACAGTTTTGCTTTGCCGAGGGGGATGAGGCCGGGATCTTCGGCGGCCCAAACGCTGAGCATTTCGGGTGTGAGCTCGAAGTGTGATTGAATACCGTAGGCTTTGTCGCTGAGTTTGACGATTTGGTTGCGGCAATGTTCGCCAGTTGCCAAAAGCTGCATACCGTCGGCAAGCTCAACGGTTTCGCCGTGAAGTTGGAAGACGCACAATTCGTCCTCAAAACCGCGAAACAGCGGATCGTTCACGCCGTCTGCGGTTACGGTAACGACGTTTTGCTTGCCGTTTTGGTCGTGGAAGCCAATCTCCTTGACGATCCCTGGCACAACTTTTCCACCGCCGGCTTTGACGGCGACCTGCAAGCCGAGGCAAATGCCGAGATACGGCTTTCCCTCGTCCAACACGTGCCGCACTTCGGCAAGTTCCTTCACCATTTTCTTTGTTTGGTCGTTGGCGCTGTCCGGGCCACCGAGGACAACCACGGCATCGTAATCTGCCGTTGAAGGAAACGCCGCGCTGGCGCCTAAGTCTACGACGTCGTAGGAAATGTGCTCGGCCTCTAAGACATTTGCGAGCAAGCCCGGCCCTTCGCGCGTAATATTTTTGACGATGAGTAGTTTCTTCATGCTTTGATGATACTACGGGTCGGGAAGTTGTCTAGACGGCGGAGCGTTCTTGGGCGGCCTTGAGAATTTCTTTTCGTAACCAGAGGCGATTTGCTTTTGCAAGGTTGCCCTCAAAAGAAACACCGAGCAGCTCCTGCAACCATTCTTGCAGCGCGTTGTCATCGCACAAAAAGTAGCTGCAATTTTCGGAAATGCTTACGACGTTGGCGAACCAGGCCGGCTGCATGGCGTGTAATACGTCGGCGACCGTGGTTGAATCGTCCGTGACGAATGAGCGCGCGTTCCACACGACGAGTTGCCCTGCGCACAGCTCGTCATCACGGCCTGCAAAGTGCAAGAATTTCGTATCGTTATGCAGCGCTTTGGCGACGTCGGCGTCGATGCTCTGCTGGCACTCGGAAAAATACGCGGCTTCCCACTCATCACCCAACGATGCGTGCTCGGCGAGAAATTCGTATGCCGCCGTGTCGCGCGGCGTTGTGACGTGCGCTTTGAAGTCCAAAGTGTTGTCGAGGATCGCGCACGCGAGCAACTTTGCGCTCTCAACGCTCATATGTCCGAGCTTTCCGGCTTTCTGCCACTCTTCGTAAATGAGCGTGGCCGCCGCGCCAATCGGCTCGATGTGCGTATCCGGGCTGAGCTCCTGGGCTTCAAAGCCGGGGCGATGATCAAACACCGCCGAAACGCGTTTGAGGTCTACGAAAGTATCAAACGCGCTCGGGTCAGAAATATCAACCAACGCAAATGTGTCGGTATCGTGCGGCGTATAGGAAGTGGAGAAATTTACGGACAGCGCCCGGAGCGACGGCGTAATGCTCTCATTTAGTACTGCCGTAGAAACGGCCTGCGCGTCCTCACCGAGTAACCGCAAAAGTTCGGCGTAGGCAACACAACACGCATACGCATCGATGTCCAAATACCGTGCGCCGGATGTTACGACAATCATCGTCCTATAATAGCAAAAAGTCCTTCGTGCGGAAGACTTTCGTACAGGTTTTTGCTGCCTTTTTACAGTCCAGTATATCCAAGCGCCCGGAGAGTCGCTTCGCCACCGTACTTCCTTTTAGCTCTTTGCACTTCACGACGAGCCCGTTCAGGCGCCTGCTTGTTAAAAAGGCGTACCGATTCTGCGAACCTGGATCGTGCCTCTTGGCTTACCGCATCTTCGTTGAGCGAATACTCAGTAACTATTTTTTCAAGAGTTTGCTGCGAGTATCCGACTACAAAACGGAAAGGCTCATCTCGTACCTTTGTTCGTTCGTCGACATCGACATCCTGTGGCCTGCCAAAGGCAGTAATGCCGCCTGTCGCCCTGTCAACGTAGCCGCGAGCCTCATCGCAGTACGCTACTCTGCCGTCTATTTCTGTAGGTAAGGAGAGACGCCTGACCTTACTAATATGATGAAACATCTCAGGGCCGGCCATCATGGCCAGATTCTTTTCAACAACGGGATCGGGTATTTCGGGATCTACAGGAAACAGCTCATGTGTCATATGTTAATAATAACATATATTATACTATATATCAAATTTGGTAGCGGCGAGAGGACTTGAACCTCTGACCTCGGGCTTATGAGTCCCACGCTCTAACCAGCTGAGCTACGCCGCCATGTTTTGCGCGCAGAAAGTGCGCTAACAAAAACGTACTATACCAAAAATTACCGCTGTTGGCTAGCCGATTTTGCGGGATCGTAAAAGTAGTTTGGATCTTCGAGCCACGCGACGAGCCGCTCAAAGTACGGCGCGACAATCGTTGAGGTTGTGATCGTCGGCCGTTTGTTCTCCTTCATCATGTCGAAGGTTATGCGCTGGCGCTCCCAGAACTTTTCTTTTTCGCCGAGGTTGACCATGAGGATTGGCAGGATTTTGTCCACGGCGTAGACGAACTTCGCTTCTTCGTCGCGTTTGGCTTTGTAGCCAGCCGCGGCGTCGGTAAGCTCGGCAAAGTCCGGCCAGGATTTTTGAAGTTCCGCGATCGCCGCGTCCTCGCGGTTGCTTTTGCTCTCGATTTTGTCCTTAGTGCTAAAGATGAATGTGTCGCCACTGTGAATCTCAACGATGTCGTGGGCGAGTGCGTAGGCAAAAATTTTCTCAAGGTTTAATTCCGGCGCAATCTTCGGCGCGAGGAACCAGCAGGTGAGTGCAAGGCCAAAACTGTGGTCAACGTCGTTCTCGAGCCGTTCGGTGTCGGCGAGTTGTACGGCGCGCTCGACGCGCGAAAAGTCGGCGATGAGTTGCTGCAGTTCGGCAATGCGCTGAATAGTTGGGTCGTTTGTCATGCGCCTAGTCTAGGACGATTATTTTTGCGAGACAAGCCATGCGCCGAGCTCGTGCCAGGCGTTATGATGGCCGATGCCGGCGTTGGTGTTCTGTTCGTGATATTCGGCGTCGCTGTGTTCGCCACCGTCAAGCGATGTGATGGTGCTGTGCGCGTACGGTGATTTGCCGCGTATTTCGCGCAGTAAAATGCCTTCGAGATCGACAGCGAATAGCTTTTGCTCGTGAGCGTCTTGATATACGACAACTTGCCGCAATATAATCCGCCGATCGTCGAGGTCTTTCGTTAGATGTAGCCAGTCCTCGGGCGTAAACCAAGTATTAATTGACTTCATGTATGGGCCGGGAAATCCTTTGAGCGCCGGAATAATCCAATAGTCGTCATTAACGACGAGCGGACGGTTGAGCTGCTCGAAGGCTTGCTGCGCCTTGTGGCGCGCGATCGGCTCGCCGGTTTCAGATTGGATTTCTTCAAAATCAATCGTGAGGCGTTCAAGTTTAACGCCAAACTCGCGCAAGCTCTCGGCGGCAAGATTGAACTTTATTTGGTTTCCGGTGATAAAAGGTAATGTCATTGCTATAATTACAGCATGAAATCATTGGAGTTGGCAAGCCTCGCACCGGGCAAATATATCGTGGCTGTTTCGGGCGGCGTGGATTCGATGGTTCTCCTCGATATTTTGGCCCGGCAAAAGGAACTCGAACTTATCGTGGCACACTTTAACCACGGTATTCGCGGCGACGCTGATGAAGATGAAGAGCTTGTACGTCAAACGGCCACGGCCAAAAACCTTGCATATATATATGACAAAGTCCGTTTGGGTGCTGGCGCAAGCGAGGCCACGGCAAGGCACGCGCGCTACGAATTTTTGCAGCGCGCAGCTAAGGAACACGGCGCAAAGATCGTAACCGCTCATCACGAGGACGACGTTTTGGAAACGGCCATCCTCAATCTGCTGCGCGGCACGGGTCGCAAAGGTTTGAGTTCGCTGCAATCAACCGAAGAAATCATCCGGCCGCTTCTCGCCGTTTCTAAGGAAAAGATCCGTGCCCATGCGCAGACGCACAACGTCGCGTGGCGCGAGGACAGCACCAACGCCGATGAAACGTACCTGAGGAACTATGTGCGCCGTAATGTCGTGCCGCGCTTGGGCGAGGCCGGCCGCGCGAAGTTACTGGAAAAGATCGCGGCGGCAAAACGTTTGAACGATGAAATTGACGCGAGGCTTCGTGAGGAACTCGCCGCGCAGCCAAACGCTAGGGCACTTCGCAAAAGTTGGTTCATCGAATTACCGTACGGCGTTTCCCTCGAAGTCCTCGCCGCCTTTCTTCGCGCAAACAACGTGGGCTTCGACAAAAAAACCTTGCACCGTCTGGTCGTGGCAGCCAAAACACAGACGCCAGGTAAGCGTATCGACGCCAACGACGGCCGTCAATTGTACGTCGGCAAGACAGAAGTAAAACTCACTACACTTTAAGCTTCTCTCGAAAACAGATGTTTGATGTATAATGCTTTCGTATGGATGACAAGAAAAGAAATATTCGGGGTGGTTCGAGGAATAACAACACGCGGCGCGGGTTCCGCAACGCAGGTTTTATTGCAATTTTAATTCTGTTTGCATTGGTCGTAATCGCCGCGAACGGCCAAACGACATCGCTTAAAACAGTCGATCTCACGCAAGCCGTGACGGACGCCAACGCCGGCAAGTATTCTAAGATCTCGGTGAACGGCAACGAGCTGGACATTACGCCGGCCGGTCAAAGCAAAGCGACGTTGAAGGCTTACGACGATCCGAACGCCAGCCTCAAAGACCAAGGCTTCAACCTTTCAAAGGTGCAAGTCTCGTACAAGGCTGTCTCTGAAAGTTCTTCGGTTTGGACGACGTTGGCTGAAACCGTCGGGCCGATCATCTTAATTAGCGCGGTACTTTACTTCATGCTCCGCAGCGCCCAAGGTCAAGGCAACCAAGCCATGAGCTTCGGCAAAAGCCGCGCGCGTCTCTACGGCAACGAGAAAGACAAAGTGACATTTAAGGAGATCGCCGGCTCCAACGAGGCCAAGCAAGACCTCGAAGAAGTCGTTGAATTCCTCAAGTTCCCGAAGAAGTTCGCCAGCGTTGGTGCGCGTATTCCAAAGGGCGTGTTGCTGGTCGGCCCTCCAGGAACGGGTAAGACGATGCTCGCCCGCGCCGTGGCCGGTGAGGCAAACGTGCCGTTCTTTAGTATTTCGGGTTCCGAGTTTGTCGAAATGTTCGTCGGTGTCGGCGCCTCACGCGTCCGCGACCTCTTTGCCAAGGCAAAGAAAAACGCGCCGTGCATTATCTTCGTCGACGAAATCGACGCCGTTGGGCGACGCCGTGGCAGCGGCATGGGCGGCGGCCACGACGAGCGCGAGCAAACGCTCAACCAAATCCTTGTTGAGATGGACGGCTTTGAGCAAGGCCAAAACGTTATCGTGCTTGCCGCAACCAACCGTGCCGATGTCCTCGATCCGGCACTTCTCAGGCCTGGCCGTTTTGACCGCCGTGTGAACATCGGCCTTCCGGACCGTAAGGATCGTGAAGCAATCCTCAAAGTGCACTTTGAGAAGAAGCCGTTGGGCGCGCATGTTGACCTCGATGCGCTTGCCGCAAAGTCTGCAGGTTCTTCGGGTGCCGACCTCGCTAACATTGCCAACGAATCGGCCATCAATGCCGCACGCAAAAACCACAAAGAGATAACGAACGACGACGTAACGGCCGCGTTTGAAAAAGTTGCCATCGGCCCGGAGCGCAAGAGCAAGGTCATGAACGATGCCGAAAAGGAAATGACGGCCGTACACGAATCCGGCCACGCCATCGTCGGGCACGTCTTGCCGCACAGCGACCTCGTGCATAAGGTTACGATCATTCCGCGCGGCGGCACCGGCGGCGTGACGTGGTTCATTCCGCCAGAGGACCGCAGCTATCATTCCATCGTTGACTTCAAAGACATGTTGGCGCGTATGCTTGGCGGCCGCATCGCCGAAGAAGTTATGTATGGCAAAGAGAACGTTACGACCGGTGCTGGCAGCGACCTGCAAGAGGCCGCAAAGTTGGCACGCGACATGGTTGTGAATCAAGGCATGGGCACAAAACTCCGCGACCAAGTCTTCCACGTTGACGACGGCATGATGCTTGACCGCCTCGTCCACGAACGCGACTACTCAGACGAAACCGCGAAAGTCATCGACGACGAAGTTGAAGCCTTGATCCGCGAAGCCGCCGACCGTGCGCGCTTTGTCATCAAAGCCAACCTCGACAAAATCAAAGCGCTCAAAGACCGCTTGCTCGAAAAAGAAACCGTCGAAGCCGATGAGGTCAAGAAACTTTTCGCCGGTGCCAAACTTCCCGCTACTGCAGAATTGTAGGTTACTCGGATGGTGGCAACTCACGCGTGAGCGGTTGATCGGTGGGGGTTGCTTGAGCGGCTTCGCCAACCGACTCATGCTCAACCGCAGTTTGTTGGTCTTTGATAGTTAAAGACTCTGCCCATTCGGCCGCTACTGAGTTAACTGCGTTCGCAGTATAGGCTTTAAATCCTGCATATGCGACAGCGCCGAGGCCGATAACCGCGCTGGACTTGTTGTCGTTCGTGAGAATCTCCGCGCCAGCCCACGATGCGACAAGCCACGAGACGAGCATATGATGATTTGCCCGTCCGAGGAGGCCGTGGATTTGCCGGCGTCTCTGTGCGGTGGCTTCATTGTCGGTAGGATTAGCCTTAGCTACTTGATCAACGTCGCGTAGTTTCATAAGTATATTTTCTCATTTTATATGAGATTTTACAATAAAATTGTTTCAGATTTATAGGCCTTACTCCTGGCCGTTTTGAACGCCCTGGTTTATACTGGAACAGAGCATAAAACTCGTCTAATTCATGCAGGAAACGCCCACACCGAAGAAAAAAAGAGTAGCGAGCCTCGGAAATGTGGCGATGCTTTTGATTGTCACGACGCTGATCGGTCAAGCGCTGGGTTTTCTGCGTACCAAAATCGTTAACGCGAACTTCCCGGCCGTCGGGCCGCACAGCACCGACTCCTACTTCGCGGCGTTTAACATCCCAGACTTTTTCTTTTACACGTTAGCGGCCGGCGCGTTGGGCGTGGCGTTTATGCCGGTGCTTGCCGAACGCTTGCATAAGGGCGACAAAAAAGGTATTTGGGAACTTGCGTCCAGCCTTTTGAATCTTTTGGGCATGGTGATGTTCGGTGCCGGGCTGGTTATTTTCATCTTTGCCAAGCCGCTGATTCATCACATTGTTGCGCCGAACCTCACGCCGGAACAGCTCAATGTCGCGGCGACCATCATGCGTTTTCTAGCGTTCGACCCACTGATCTTTACGATTTCCGGTATCCTCAATGCCGTTCAGCAAACGCTCGGCCGCTTCTTCTTTTATGCGATCGCGCCGCTGTTTTATAACTCGGCGATTATTGCCAGCGTCTACGTTTTTCGTAATACGAGCATCGGCATCGAAGGCCTTGGCATTGGTGCCGTGGTGGGCGCGTTGCTCCAGCTTGGCGTTGTGTGCCTTGGTTTGAGAGGAATGAAGTTCCGATGGCGGCCGAAGATTTTGTGGCGCAGCAGGGACTTCAAGATGATCCTCAAACAGCTGCCGCCGCGCTCGCTTGACCAAGGCATCGACCAAATTGAAAGTATTATTGAGACCAACTTTGCGCGTCGCCTCGGCGAAGGGAACATCAGCTACTACAACAACGCCAACACGCTGCAAACGGCGCCGACGCTGCTTATCGGCACGACGATTTCCACGGCTGTCTTCCCGCTGCTCAACAATCGCTTGGCACACGGCCGGCCGGATTTATTCCGTAAAGATTTCTTGCGTATCCTTCGGCTGATGATTTGGGTGAGCACGCCAGTTACGATTATTTGTTACTTCTGCCGCGGATATCTCGCGCGTTTGATCTTCTCGCGTAACGCGCCGGAAATTGCTTTGATTTTCGGTTACCTCACGCTCGCGATTTTCTTTGGAACGCTGTACACGATTATGTCGCGTTGGTTTTACGCCCAAAAAGATACACGCACGCCGCTATTCGTCTCGGTGTTTACTATCGCCCTGAACATTTTGCTGGTGTCGATGTGGGCGCGCAACTCGTCGTACGGTGTCGCCGGTTTGGGCATGGCGCAATCGGTAGTGTCTATGGTTGAAGTGTGTATTTTGGGCACGATTATGCTCATTCGTGACCATAAGCTTTTGGACCGTGCATTCTGGGGTGGCTGTATGCGTATTTTGTCCGTAACGGGCTTTACGATTGTTGTCGGCATGGTCATGGTTTCGTTGTTGCCGCTTGGTTTGAAGGACGTCGGCGCAAGTCTCGGCTTCAAGCTTGGTATCATCGCCGGCGTCACGTTCCTCACGCACATTTTGATTTCCGGACTCTTCGGCCTGGAAGAAGCGCGGCCGATCTTCCGTTGGGTTAAGCGCGTGTTGCTCAAGCCTGTCCACATCCAGTACCAGTGAGTTGCCAAGCAAAAAACGCTTACCTCTGTTATAATAATCGGCAATGAAGCAAGACTATATTCGTAACTTTTGCATTATTGCGCACATCGACCACGGTAAATCGACGTTGGCCGACCGTTTGCTAGAGCTGACGGGCACCGTGCTGAAGCGCGACATGAAGGAGCAGCTGCTCGACCGCATGGATCTTGAGCGTGAGCGCGGCATTACTATTAAGTTGCAGCCGGTGCGCATGGAGTACCAAGGCTTTCAGCTCAACTTGATCGACACGCCCGGCCATGTGGACTTTAGCTACGAAGTGTCGCGTAGCCTCGAAGCCTGCGAAGGCGCGATCCTCGTCGTGGACGCCACGCAAGGTATGCAGGCGCAAACGCTGGCTAACGTGTATTTGGCGTTGGCGGCCGACCTTACGATTATTCCTGTTTTGAACAAGATTGATTTGCCTGCGGCGGATGTCGAAAAAGTCAGCGCCGAGATTATCAATCTGCTTGGTTGTAAGGCCGAGGACATTTTGCACATTTCGGCCAAGACCGGGCAGGGCGTGGACGCAGTTTTGGAACGTGTCGTCAAAGATGTTCCTGCGCCGCGTGGTGACGGCGAGAAGCCGACGCGCGCGCTGATTTTCGATAGTTATTACGATGATTACCGCGGCGTCATCCTGTACGTGCGCGTCGTGGACGGCCACATTCAAAAAGGTGCAAACGTGCAAATGATGGCCAACGATATACAAGGTATAGCATTGGAAGTTGGCGCGTTGAAGCCAGACATGTCGCCGCTCGCTGATTTGCAAACGGGCGAAATCGGCTACATTGTGACGAACCTCAAAAGTACGCGCGAGGCACGCGTCGGCGACACCGTAACCTTGGCGCGTTCGCCAGCGAGCGAAGCCTTGCCCGGCTACAAAGACGTCAAGCCGTTTGTCTACGCCGGTTTTTTCCCAGAGAGCAACGAATTTTATCAGGACCTGAAGGATGCGATTGAGAAGCTTTCGCTCAGCGACTCGGCCCTGCAATTTGAACCCGAGAATTCGCCGGTTTTAGGTTTTGGCGTGCGCATCGGCTTCCTCGGTTTGCTGCATATGGACATCGTACGCGAACGGTTGGAGCGCGAGTATCGCTTGGATCTCATCGTTACCAATCCTTCCACGGATTACCAGATTTTTTTGAACGACGGCGAAGAACTGGACATCAAAAGCGCAGCCGATTTGCCGCCCACCGAAAAGATCCGCGAAATCCGCGAACCGTGGATCAACGGCGAAATCGTCGCCCCGCAAGAATACGTCGGCCCGCTTATCCAACTCATCACATCCAAACGCGGCGTGCACAAAAACCTGTCGTACATCGACACGCGTGCGCTTGTGACGTTCGAGGCGCCGCTCGCCAATCTTTTGACTGACTTTTACGACCAGCTCAAAAGTATTACGTCCGGCTACGGTTCATTTAATTATGAGTTGGCAGATTACCGCGCCGAAGATTTGGTACGCGTGGACTTCTACGTTGCCGGCGAAAAAGTTGACGCGCTGAGCATTATGGTGCACCGGAGCGAAGCGCCGCGCGTCGGCCGCAGCGTCGTGGAAAAGTTGAAGGACGTGATCCCGCGCCAACAATTTGCCGTGGCGTTGCAGGCTGGCATCGGCGGCAAATTCATCGCCCGCGAAGACCTCAGCGCCTTCCGCAAAGACGTAACGACCGGCTTGTACGGCGGTGACGTCTCGCGCAAGAAAAAGGTTTTGGCAAAACAAGCAAAAGGCAAGAAACGTATGAAGCGCTTTGGCAAAGTGGACATTCCGGCCGAGGCCTTCACGGTGATGCTCAAGCGCGACTAGCGTAAAATTCGTTACTAATTTTACAACTATACGACAAGGCACTTCGTTGTATACTCCGCGCGAAGCAATAAACGGAGTGACAAAATAGTGACGAAACGACGATGGCTGCTAGGGTTCATGGCGTTAGCCGTGGGTACGTTGAGTTTGGGCGCAAGCGCCGCCGCGGCGACAACGCCGGAAGTTATGGGTACGGTAACTTTCAACGGCGCAGCGGCTGCGAACGCCGCGGTGAGCATCTCGTGCACGGCAGCCGGCGGCGGCCAACATATACGTAACGTAACGGCTTCAAGTACTGGCCGGTATAATGCAAGCTTTGTTGCCGGCCAATGTGATGACGGCGCTACAGTGACGGTGGTTGCAACGTCGAGCGATGGAACAAATTCCGGCCAGGCAACAAGTACAATGGGTGCCGGTGGCACGTCACAACGTGTCGAGGTTGACATAGCGCTTGCCGCGCCAGTACCGTTGCCCGAATTTATACCGCTGACCCTGGTGCTGGCAATGATCGCCTCTGCGGGCATCGTAAAGCTTATAAGGCGGAAGGAATTTGAAAGGCCGCCGCCAATAAAAAGGTAGCCGGACGGAGAACCGAACGCTTTACGCCGCTTGCAATACTTTGAGGTCTTTGATGATCTGCGCGGCATGCGACTTCGGGTCGACGCCCACGTACTTTTTGGCTATGGCGCCTGCGGGCGAAACGATGAACGTGTTACGCTCGGTGCCCATATATTCGCGCCCCATGAACTTTTTTTGCTTCCATGAGTCGTACGCTTCGATAACCGTGTGGTCCGGATCGCTTAGTAAGGTAAAGTTAAGCCCGTGCTTTTCCGCAAATCTTTTGTGCGAGGCAACGGAGTCTTTGCTAACGCCGATTACCACGGCGTTGCCCAAGTCGGCAATTGCCTCCCGCTCGTCGCGAAAACTGCAAGCTTCCGCAGTACACCCAGATGTATTATCCTTTGGGTAAAAATAGAGCACCAGCCAGCGTCCGGCGTAATCGTGCAGGCTATGCTGCTTGCCGTCTTGATCGAGCAATGAAAAGTCAGGTGCCTGTTGCATATAAAACCCTCCTAAAGCAAACTAAGTTCTGTTATAAATATAGCATGAACGAGCTCAAGCGGATTGCCGACTTCCGGGCGGCACTGAAAAATTACCAGTTGTCCGATTCGGCTCGGCGAACGTTGAACGATACGCCAATGGTTTTGCTCGTCGGTCCAA
The DNA here is from genome assembly GCA_036568905.1 of Saccharimonadales bacterium (SeqCode). GTDB lineage: Bacteria > Patescibacteriota > Saccharimonadia > Saccharimonadales > UBA4665 > DATCRQ01. The sequence continues at coordinate 917,488 of DATCRQ010000001.1, forward strand.
CGGGCAGCGGCCGCAACACGATTGACGTCGAGCTTAATAAGACCGGTCATTACTACCACGTCGTTTCCGATACGACGCGCGAAATCCGCACCAAAGACGGTGTGCCGATCGAGAAAGACGGCCGCGAATACTGGTTCCGTACCGAAGACGAAATTTTGGAGGAGCTAAAACGTGGCGAGTTTGTGGAGGCAGCCCTCATTCATGACCAGCAAGTCTCAGGGATTAGTATTCGTGAGATCAAACATGCCCATGCCGCAGGTCGTATTGGAATTACGGATGTCGAGCCAACGGGCGCGGCTGCGATCCATGCTTTGAAGCCTGATGTCGAAGCCGTCTTCGTCCTCCCGCCAAGCTTCGACGTGTGGATGGCCAGGTTGCATAACCGCAGCGATGTGCCTGAGGACGAGCTTCGCCGGCGCCTCGAGTCTGCGCACCGCGAGATTGGTATTGCATTGGAAAGCGACTTTTACACATTCGTCATTAACCTCGATCTGGATCGTGCCGTGAAGGATATCGATGATATTGTGCGTTTGCACAAGCACAGCGCCGAGAAGCAGCAAACAGCACGCGAACTGGCGAAACGATTGCAGTACGCCATTGCTGCGTATTTAAACCCTTCCGACAAAATTTTTCAGGTGTAGACTAAGGCCATGGTAAAACGCAGCTCCGGGGAAAGTTTGTATTGGAATTTGCTGCAAGTATCGATGCGCGCCAAGAAAAGTCTAGCCAAGCTCGCTGAGAGCAACCATCTAAATATCATGCAGCTGTACGTATTATGCTCGATGGAACATGGCAAAGTCGTGCCAACGCATTTTGTCTCCTCGCTGCTGACGTGCGATGCTTCAACCGTTACCGGCATTGTGGATTGCCTTGCCGAGAAAGGTTTGGTTGCTCGCGCCGAGAGCCCGCAAGACCGCCGCGTAAAGTTTCTGTCGCTTACCGATGAGGGCGAAGCAATGAAACGCGCCATACTTAAAAATATGCAAACGTTTGAATCTGCAGCGCTCGACGGGCTGGGCGTCGTGCAGAAAGGGCAGCTGCAAACGCTGCTTGCAGTAATTTTGGAGCCGCATGCGTATTCCACTTGGCACTCTTGACGATCGAGTGCTAGAAGTTTATGCTAATAAGTAATATGACGGATCGCCAACGACAGATTTTAGACGCCATCGTTGAGCAGTACGCCGAGGTCGCCAGCCCGGTCGGCTCGAGCCTTTTGGCAAAGCTGTTCGGCGTCAGCTCCGCAACAATTCGCGCGGAAATGGCCGAACTCGAGCGGCTTGGATTCATCATGCAGCCGCACACCAGCGCCGGCCGCGTGCCGACAGACAAAGGTTATCGTTTGTACGTGAACAACCTTACCGCGACCAAGGATTTGCCGAGGGAAATTGACAGCTCGGCCCGCGCCGAACGTGCGCTTACTGCACGCGTGCAGCACGCCGGCCTGCCAGAGCGCACGATTAGAAACGCTGTGGACACGCTCGTGGAACTGACGCACAACCTTGGCCTTGCCACCATTGGCAACCAATTATATATGAGCGGGCTGAGCAACCTGTTCGGCCAGCCGGAATTCATGCAAGCCGACCAAGTTCGCCAAGTCGCCCAGCTCCTCGACAACCTTGAGCCGTGGCTGCGCGAAGCCGCCCCTAACCAACCGCTGAGCGTGTACATTGGCCAGGAAAACCCTATCGGCCGTTCGGCCGGCTGCTCGCTCATCATCAGCAAATTCCGCAGCCCGTATTCCGACCAAAGTTACATCGGCGTGCTCGGCCCGACACGCCAAAGTTACCGTGACGTTATGCAATTAGTCCGCCATACCGGCGAAGTTTTAGAGGAGGTTCTGTATGAGTAAAGACGATTTTGACGAAGACGAATTCGGCCTTGAGCCAGAAGTGACCAATGAAGACATCGAGGCGCAGCTCGAGGATCAAGCCGACGGCGTTGATGACGAAACCGCGGAACTCTACGAAAAGATCGCTGCGCTGACAGAAGCTTTGCAGCGCGAACGTGCCGATACGACGAACATCCGCCGCCGACACGACGAACAAATCGCCAGCCTCAAAACGACCGTCAAGGCAAGCGTCGTTCGCGATCTGCTGCCCGTTGTTGACAACTTTGAACGCGCGCTCAAGCACGTGCCAAAAGAGCTTGAGAAGAACGACTTTGTAAAAGGTGTGCAAGGCCTTGTAAAGCAATTCGACAAAACGTTGGCTGACATGGGCGTGCAGAAAATCAAAACCGTTGGCGAGCCGTTCAATCCGCACTTTCATGAGGCCGTGAGTGTCGAAGAAGGCGACGGCAACCAAGAAATCGTCAGTGAAGAACTCCAAGCCGGCTACCAACTCGGCAAAGGTTCGGACGTCGAAGTGCTTCGCCCGGCAATGGTCCGCGTCAAAAGTTAGTTTGCCGAAAGGTTTGCCCGCTTTCGTCATCAATCTAAGGCCGCTATGCTACCATATACGGTATGATGATGGTCGCTCCGCGGAGTCGTGCCGCCTGGCTGAGCAATATCGGTTTCTTTGGCGGCGGCGTGTTGATTATTGTTTGTATTGCGAAGACTATCTCCTCGGCATCGGACAGATATTGGCCGTTGCTTGCCATCGGTTTTTTGATGGTGTGCATCTCTGCCGCGCCGTATTATTACCTTAGAAATCGCGAGTTAGACCACGAGGAGCGGCTCGACGCCGGTATGCAAGCCTTGAATGCAGCGGCCAAGAACTTACAAAAAAAGAAGAAATAACAACATTGGCACTCTTGACATGTGAGTGCTAATTTTTTATGCTAGAATTGTCTTAGCACTCCATGCAACTACTTGCTAACGAAAGGGGAAATCTCATGAGCAAAATTATTGGCATCGACCTCGGAACGACAAACTCGGCGATGGCCGTGATGCAATCCGGCAAGCCGGAAATTATCGCCAACAGCGAAGGCAACCGCACGACGCCAAGCGTTGTGGCCATCAACAAAAACGGCGAGCGTTTGGTTGGGCAGGTTGCGCGCCGCCAGCAGGTGACGAACTCGAAGAACACGATTTATGAAGTCAAACGGTTGATCGGCCGCAACTTCAACGACAAAGAAGTGCAGCGTGACCTCAAGCTGTTGGGCTACGAAATTGTTAAGAGCGGCAACGGCGTGAAGGTGAAGATGGGTGACAAAGAATATTCGCCTGAGGAAATCAGCGCCATGATCCTTGGCAAGCTGAAGGCCGACGCCGAAAGCTTCCTTGGCGACAAAGTTTCTGAAGCCGTCATTACGGTTCCTGCGTACTTCGACGACTCGCAGCGCCAGGCAACCAAAGACGCTGGCAAAATCGCCGGCCTCGAAGTGAAGCGCATCATCAACGAACCTACGGCCGCGGCTTTGGCGTACGGCCTCGACAAAGGCGACAAAAAAGATGAGAAGATCGCAGTCTACGACCTCGGCGGCGGCACGTTCGACGTCTCTATCCTTGAGTTGGGCGACGGCGTCTTTGAAGTGAAGAGCACCAACGGCGACACGCACCTCGGCGGCGCCGACTTTGACCGCGCCATCGTCAATTACTTCGTGGACGAATTCAAAAAAGAGAGTGGCATTGATATCGCTGAAGACAAGGCTGCCATGCAACGCCTGCGCGACGAAGCTGAGAAAGCGAAGATTGAGCTTTCGACGGCGCAGGAAATCGACATCAACTTGCCGTTCCTCACGGCTGACGCCGACGGCCCGAAGCACTTCGAGCACAAGCTTACGCGCGCAAAGCTCGAGCAGCTCGTTGCAGAACTTATCTCAAAGACCGCTGACCCATGCGAAAAAGCTCTGAAAGACGCCGGCCTCAAAGCCAGCGACATCGACGCCGTCGTGCTCGTTGGCGGCATGACGCGCATGCCAGCCGTCCAAGAAAAAGTGAAGAGCATTTTTGGCAAAGACCCGATGAAGGGCGTGAACCCGGACGAAGTCGTAGCCGTTGGCGCAGCCATCCAGGGTGGCGTGCTGCAGGGCGACGTGAAGGACATTTTGCTCCTCGACGTGACGCCGTTGAGCCTTGGTATTGAAACGATGGGCGGCGTGATGACCAAGCTCATCGACCGCAACACGACGATTCCAACGAGTAAATCCGAAGTCTTCTCAACGGCCGCCGACAACCAACCGCAAGTCGAAGTGCACGTCGTGCAAGGCGAACGCGGCATGGCCGGCGATAACAAGAGCTTAGGACGTTTCATCCTCGATGGAATTCCCTCAGCGCCGCGCGGCGTGCCGCAAATTGAAGTGACGTTTAACATCGACGCCAACGGCATCCTGCACGTCACGGCCAAAGACAAAGGCACGGGCAAAGAACAAAGCATTACGATCCAAGGCAGTGGCAACCTCGACAAAAACGACGTTGAGAAAATGGCCAAAGAAGCCGAAGCCCACGCCGAAGAAGACCAGAAAAAGCGCGAGGCAATCGAAGCCCGCAACGTCCTCGAAAACACTATTTACCAGGCTGAGAAAATGGCTCGCGACAACAAAGAAAAGTTGAGCGAAGAAGACGTGAAGACTTTGGAAGACGCTGTGAAGGCCGCCAAAGAAGTTGCGGAATCCGACGACAAAGACAAGCTCGAAGAAGCGGTCAAAGATCTCAACGACAAAATCATGCCCATCGGCGCGAAGATGTACGAAAGCGCCAAGGACGAGCAGTCTTCGGAAGACTCCGAAACTCCCGACGAAGACGAGGGCAAAAACGGCACCGTCGAAGGCGAAGTCGTTGACGACGAAAAGTAATCGTCAGAAACAACTTCGTACAGTAAAATAAAACTATGAAACAAAAACGACGGCCGCTGGCCTCGGGCCGGCATCACGCCCTACGCAAGCACGGCGAGCTGCGCAAGCCCATCGACATCGTCATTCTTGTAACGGCAATTGCGCAGCCGCTCATAACCTTACCGCAGGTGTTTGTGATCTTCGGCAGCCACGCAGCCGTCGGCGTTTCGTTGGTGACGTGGGGCGGCTACGAAATATTTGCCGCGACGTGGCTCATCTACGGCATCGTGCATCGGCTCAAGCCGATCATGGTCACCGAATGTTTATGGATACTCGTGCAAGGTGCTGTTATAATAGGAATTCTGCGATATGGCTAAGAGAGACTACTACGAAGTTTTGGGCGTCGGCAAAGACGCGAGCGCCGATGAAATTAAGAAGGCGTTTCGGCGCGCCGCGATCCAGCATCACCCCGACAAAGAAGGCGGCGACGAAGCTAAGTTCAAAGAGGTTAACGAAGCCTACGAAGTTTTGAAGGACCCGAGCAAGCGGCAGCGCTACGATCAGTTTGGGCACGCCGGCGTCGGTGGATCGGCGGCTTCGGACGGCGGGAACCCGTTTGGCGGCGGTTTCAACGGTTTTGGCGGCGCAGGCGGCCAAAACGTGAACTTCGACTTTGGCGACCTCGGTCTCGGCGATATCTTCGGCAGCTTTTTTGGCGGCGGCAACGCCGGCGGACGCGGACAACAAGCGCGCGGCCGCGACGTTGAAACCAAAGTAGATATCAGCTTTGAAGACGCTGTCTTTGGCGTTGAGCATGAAGTTCATCTCAACATTGACGACACCTGCGAACATTGCAAAGGCACGACAGTTGAGCCAGGCAGTGAACTCAAAACTTGCGACGAATGTAAGGGCAGCGGCCAAATCGTCAACGTTATGCGTACGGTTTTTGGCAATATCCAGCAAGCCGCGCCGTGCCCGAAGTGCCGCGGCACAGGCAAAGTCCCCGAGAAAGTCTGCACGGTTTGTAAGGGCAACGGCACGCAGCGCAAGAACCAAAGCATTACGCTGAAAATTCCCGCAGGCATTGACGACGGCGCAACGATTCGTTTGCGCGAACGCGGCGAAGCCGTGGCCAACGGCCCGAAAGGCGACCTCTACGTGCACGTCCGCGTTCGTCCGCACAAAAAATTCACACGTGAGGGCGATCTTATCTTGAGTGAAGAACACGTTTCAATGGTCGAGGCAAGTTTAGGCACGGAAATCGACGTAGAAACGGTTGACGGTGCAGTACGCATGAAGGTTCCAGCCGGCACGCAAAGCGGAACGGACTTCAAGCTCTCTAGTCACGGCGTTCCGCACCTGCGCGGCAGTACGCGCGGCGCGCACATCGTAACGGTTGTCGTGGAAACGCCAACCAAGCTTACGAAAAAGCAGCGTGAATTGCTTGAGGAATTTGAGAGCACGAGCGGGAAAAAGGGTTGGTTTAATTAAGCCGAACCGTATTTCGCGCTGCGTATAATCTAACGTACATGCTGCTCAAAGAACTTGTATACTTCAGGGCGGATCTCGTCCGGAATATTATTGGCGCGGTCAAATGTACGCATGATCCGATCATATAGGGTGTCGAAATCCGCCGGCGCATGTTTCTGGATAATCTCTTGAAGGTCGGCGGGAAGTTGGGCGAAGAACTCCTCGTTGGCGAGGATAAGCCCGGCCGCAAGCTGACATTCCTCAAGCGTCCCGACACATTCAAACGGCTTATCGAGGGCCGGCGAAACAAGTGCGACGAGATGTTCGCGAAGCTCGGGTTTGGCTATCACGAATTTGTCGCCCCAAACGCGCTCGGCCCAAGCCGGGTCTAACGCGGTGACCGCTAATACCAGAAAGGCACACTTGGCGCACTCAAGGCACCAGTAAGCATCCCGCACATTATGGTTGCAGCTGATAAAGATGTGGTGGTACGCGGGGAAATCTTTGAAGATGCGAAGAATCTGTAACTCGTACAGCGGACGGACGACGCTGAAATATTCAATTCCTACGCCCAAGTTTCGGATGAAACTGGCAAAGTCGGTTTCGTACGCAAGGGATTTGGTGTACTGGTGGTTTACCTCAACGCCGTCGCGCACGAAGTTTCCCTCGTTGGCCGAGTATTCGTTGGCAACAACGACGTATTTCCGTCGCGTAACCATCGCAGCCAGAACTGCCTGTAACGCGATGTCGGCGCTGACCGCTTTGTGGCCAGCGTACTTTTGGCCGTTTGTAGCGGGCGTTACCGTTCGGTTGGCACTTATCTGCGTTTGGAATGGCGAGGCGTCGATGATTTCTTGGCGCTTGCCCACCTTATAAAAACTAAACCAAGTGAGATTATCGAAAATGGTATTGGCAATTTCCCCTGCCGTCGCACCGTCCTTGCCGCCGCCGTTCCCGACGAGTGCTCCGTCCAACTTCGGCGGTATGCTGTGACCTTCAGCGGCCGCAAGAGCATGTTGCCCGCGGAAGGCAACGTGCGTTGCAAGGGGAATGTCATTGGTAAAACGAAACTCGGCCAGTCCGGCAAAGTACAGCTTACTGAAAAATTGAGATTCGTCAGCGCTAAGTTCGTACCAGCCGATAACTTCTTCGTAATAATCAAAGTTAAAAAGGTACATGGCCTGAGCTAGCGCGATGTAGTTGAGCAAACGCGCTACGACCGCCTTTGGATACGCTTGCAGCGGCTCCTGGATGGGCCGGTCGAAGTCGAGCCTTATAGAAAACGTCCGCGCGAGGTAGTCGGTAAAACGGAAAACGAGCTCACGATCAGTAAGCTCCATGGCGGTTACGCGCAGCCACGGGGTAGGTGTTTGCTTCATCAGGCGGAGTATATCATAAACTCATGCAAAGATCCCTGAAGACGTGGACTTGGCCCGCTGCAGATGATATGATGATCCATCATGAGCCGAATTATCGTCGCCGTTGGCAGCAGAAGTGAAGAACAGCTGAGCCAAGAATCGCTCGCCCGCGTGTCCGGTTATGCCGCTTCGCTTGTTGCGGATGAGGATATCGCGTGCCGCGCGACCTTTATGGACGACATTTTGTACACGATCGGCGAGGACACTTTTGAAGCTTACGATACGCGTAACGACCTCTTGCTGAACGACGTCGCGTGCATACTTCTGCGCGGGCATGGCATTGTAAGCCGCACGGATGAGGCGTTCTACTTGAGCACGTTTTGCGAGCAAAACCATATCAGCTGCCCGACCAGCTACGCTGTGTACTATCCGGCAACCAAAGTCGCCCAAGCGATTATCTTCCGCGAGGTGGGCGTGCCGTTCCTGCGCACGTTGTACATAGCGAATCCCAAGAAGTTGATCCGCTACGCCGAGGAACGCTTCGGCTACCCTTACATTTTAAAGGACGGCCGCGGCGAACGCGGCGAATCAAATTACCTCATTCGCAGCCTCGAGCAAGCACAGGCGGCGTTGCAGGCCGAGCCGACGATCGACTTCATCGCCCAGGAATTTTGCCCGAACGACAGGGATTACCGTTTACTCGTTATGGGCGATTCCCACCTTATAATTGAACGCCGTGGCCCGAGTGATTCGCACCTCAACAACACTTCCCAAGGCGGCAAGGCTACGTTACGCCCCGACGATTTGCCGCAATCTATTATCGATCAGGCGCACGTCGTTATGAAACGGCTCGGCTTGCTATTGGCCGGCATCGACGTCATTCCGCATCTCGAAACGGGCAAATATTATTTCTTAGAGATAAATACGCAGCCTCAGGTTCAAACAGGCTTACTGCTTGAGGAAAAGCAACAGCTTATGCGGGAATTCCTCGTAAAGGCAGCTGACGCAAAGCGCGCCTCGGCCTAACTTACAGCAATGGAGTGCGGCGCGTAGGCGGATCCGCTCATGATAAACAGCGCGTTACGATGCTCCGAGCTGGCAAAGCTGCGCCGGTGGGTTTGGGGATTGGCGTTGTGCTTATCAATAAGGAAAACGCCCTCGTCGCTCACGGATTTTTGGCACTCTGCCTCGATACGTTCGCTTAGGTCCGTTGAAAAGTTGCAGACGCGGCAGCACACCAAGAACTCCAATTTGTTGTCGAGGTGGATGTTGTCGTAATGCTCGCCGATCGTTTTCTCCAAATCCGCCAACATCGTACGGCACATGGGTAAGCGCTCTGCGGGAATTCGTTGCGTGTAAAAACCAGCCTCGCAAAGTATGCAATGCGTGTAAAGGTAGATGAATAGCTGTAGCTGCGCTAGGTCGCGCGTGTCGTAAGACGCGCCAATTCCGTAGAAGGTTTCTTGAGGAACGTCCGCATTTCCTAGAACATCTTGATGCAGCAAATACACAAAGTTGACGGCGTAGGTTGAGAGCGCGCGCAGCGCGTCGTGATCTTGCAGCAGCGTTTTTTCGAGGCGTTGCAACGACGGCAGGTTTACGACATCAAGGAGAGACTGACGCGCATCGTAACCGTAAACGGCTCGCAGCCAATGAAGCCGAAAAAGCGCGAGCTCAAGCCCCCGAAGCGGTGCGTACTGCGCAAAGTACGGTGCGCGTAGGTTGAGGGCGTTGACATCGTCGTACGATTCTGTGCGAATCATTTCTCGGAACATGTCCGTAAAGACTTCTGGTGTTGCAGGCTCGGGAACTATTTCCGCGCGCAATGTTTGCAAATGATCCGATGCTTCGGGAATCCCCAGCCACGCGCGCATACGCGTGGCGAAGTGAAATTGCTCGGGAATTTCGAGTTGCCGGAAATTTTCCAGGTAGTAAGCCAAAACGCGTTGCCGTAAGTCCATCCCATCCAGTATATCAGTGGCTGTATCCCAAGAACATATTGTCTTGTTGAGGTAACTGTGGTAAGGTTTTCAATTGCTAGACATAGTTGGTACTATTAAAGATACAAATACGAAAGAAAGGGCATTATGGCCGCTGAGAACCGAAGGCTGAAGGCAATTGTGGGCCGCGCAGAACGAGTCGATTTCCCCGACGGCGACATCAAAGGCGTGCCCGCCAAAATTGATACGGGCGCATTTCGTTCGGCGCTTTGGGCTTCCTCGATACGCGAAGAAAACGGCGTATTGAAGTTTACGATGCTCGGGCCGGAATCGCCGTACTACTCAGGCAAGGAATGCGAGACGAGCGCGTACGAACGGGTCGAGGTTGAGAACTCCTTTGGCGACAAAGAAGAACGATACAGCGTGCACATTCGGATTCGGCTTGGCACGAAAATAGTTCCGACCAACTTTACGCTTACGGATCGCTCGCAGAAGGTTTATCCTGTGCTTATCGGCCGCAAGCTGTTGCGCGGACGCTACGTTGTTGACGTTTCCGAGGGCCAACCAATTGATGACGAGGAGACTAACGAATGAAATTTGCAATCCTATCCCGTGGTGCGGCAAACTACACCACAAAACGCCTCAAGGAAGAAGCCGAGAAGCGCGGCCACGAAGTAAAGATTATCAATTACGCCAAATGTTATATGACCATCGAAAAGGGAAATCCGGTGGTGTATTACAAAGGCAACGTGCTGTCCGGCTTTGACGCGATTATCCCGCGCATCGCCCAAAGTTATACGAAGTACGGCGGCGCCGTGGTACGCCAATTCGAGATGCAAGACGTATATACGACGGCAAAGTCCATTGCCATTGACCGTTCGCGTAATAAACTTCGCGCTTATCAGCTGCTCGCCAAGGCAGAAGTTGGCGTGCCAAAGACCGTTTTCGCGCACGAAACTGCCGACCTCGACGACGTTATCGACAAAGCCGGCGGCGCGCCGCTCATCGTCAAGGTTGCACGCGGCACGCACGGCAACGGCGTGGTGCTTGCCGAGACGAACAAGGCCGCCAAAGCTGTAATGCAAGCCTTTTACGTTGAGGGCGTGAGCTTTCTCGTACAAGAATTCGTGAAGGAATCGGCCGGCGTGGACATTCGTGCGTTGGTCGTAGGAAGTCAGGTTGTGGCGAGTATCCAACGGCAAAGTTTGGACGACGATTTCCGTTCCAACACGCACCAAGGCGGCGTTGGTAAGCCGATCAAACTGACGACCGAAGAAGAGCGCGTGGCTATCAAAGCCGCGAAGGCCATGGGCTTGCCGGTGTGCGGCGTGGACATGTTGCGTTCCGAACGCGGGCCGCTCGTACTTGAGGTAAATTCCAGCGCTAGCATCAAAACGCCCGAAATGATGACGAGCCGCAACGTGGCCGGGAAGATCATCGACTATGTCGAAACCAACGCCAAACAACGCCACCGCAAAGACCGCGTCGGCGCATAGCGGCGTCGGCGTGCGGCGAAGCGTCGTTGCGCTTCTTGCGGCGATCTGTTTGTTGGCGGCTGTCGCGTTGTTCGTACAAGATCAGAAATCTGACACGCTTGTCGTGAACGGCCAAAGGTATGCGCTCATGGTCGCCGACACCAACGCTTCGCGTGAGAAAGGCCTTGGTGATCGTGCCGGCCTTGCCCAGAACGCCGGCATGCTCTTTGTATTTCCTGCGGCTGGCCGCCAATGTTTTTGGATGAAGGATATGCACTTTTCCCTCGACATGATTTGGACGGATCAAAGCAAACGTGTCGTGCGTGTCGTGCCCGAGCTTTCGCCTTCGACGTATCCCAACGCGTATTGCGCGGATAACGCGCAGTATGTTATTGAACTCAACGCCGGGCAAGCGGCGCGTGCCGGTGTACGCGTAGGTGAAGTGCTCAATTTCTAACGCCGCGCCGCCAAGCGTAAGCGTGCTATGATGAAAGTATGCCGCACGATTTTTTGCTGCTTGCTTTGGTCGCCGGGCCGTTCTTAGCGCTCACGGCACTCCGCATTAACGCGGCGTTTGTGTTCCTCAGTTTGTGCCTCGGCCAGGTTTTGGTTGAGTTCGTCTCGAACGATATGAATTCTTTCATGCGGATTTTTGCGGCGCGCGTGAGCCCGATCGGCAACAGCACGATGCAACTTTCCCTGTTATTTGTCCCTCCGGCATTGACGGCGCTGTTTATGATCTTTAGTATGCGCGGTCGGATGCGCATGCTCATGAACGCCTTGCCGGCTGCCGCGACGTCGTTGTTTGCGGCATTGCTTGCCGTGCCGTTGCTTGCGCCGGGCTTACGCAAAGCCATTGAAGTACAAAGTTCGTGGCGGCAGCTTGACCATGCACGGCCGCTAGTCGTACTGCTCGGTGCTGTACTTAGCCTCGTCTTCCTGTGGTCGACGCGCAAACGCCAAAAGGCGAACGAAGACGGCCACCGGCGCAAGCGTTGACTTTTTTGCCAAAATCGGGATAATATAACCTGTTATCGCCAGTCGGAGTGGGCCCATAGCTCAGCTGGTTAGAGCACCTGCCTTTTAAGCAGGGTGTCCTGGGTTCAAGTCCCAGTGGGCCCTCCAAATGAAATTACAGATTAACGAGAATGTCGCCACTACGGCGGCGTTTTAGTTTATAGATCTAGAAAATGTAAACAGATATACTGGCGTTATGAATACTAACCCTCAAGCAAAAGTAGTGCTCTGTTATGGTGATAGCAATACCTGGGGCCAGAATGATGACAAGAATTTTGCGGGCCGCTATGAGTCAAACGTCCGTTGGACAGGACAGCTGCAAAGCATACTGGGCGACGGCTTTTACGTCATCGAGGAGGGTCTAGGTGGCAGAACGACTAACCTCGAACACCCCAATCCCGCGAAGCCGCTTCGCAATGGGCTTACATATTTCGCTGCTTGCCTCGCAAGCCATAGCCCAGCTGATTTAGTAGTCATCATGCTCGGTACAAATGACCTAAAAATACAATATGATAGATCAGTAGAGGAAATAGCGGGTTCACTTAGCAGCTACACTCATATCGCAAAGGCTGGGGCATCCAACCCAAACATACTGCTCATAAGCCCAATTTACATTGACGATACCGCACCAAAGTTTGCCGAATACTATGAAGGTGCCTACGATAATATATCGGCTCAGAAGTCCAAGGAGCTAGCGCGCCTCATACAGAGCGTGGCCGATAAAACAGGGGTACTATTCTTCGATGCCAGTACGGTGGCAAAAGCAGGTAGAGATGGAATCCATTTTGATAAGCAATCTCACAGAGAATTAGCAAAATCTTTATCAGTAATAGTAAGGTCTATATAACGTCTTTGATCTTTTTGTATGATGAGGAACGACTGCCAGGAGCGTAACGAGAAACTGAAAAAGTCGGCTGCAAAGAAAAATTCGGACGCACCGTTGAATGCTACGACGTAGCCTGTAAATACGCACACATGCCGGCTCGACGGTGCTGGTATACTGGAAATATGGATAGGCATTTTTGGCGCAAAGCGTATCTTCGATTGGTTCCGTGTGCGGTGCTTTTTGTTGGCGGCATCTCGCTGAGTTTTCACTACGGCAACGTTCGGCACGGGAATTTTGACCACAAGCTTATTGCCTTGGCCGGCGTGTCTCTCTTCGTCGTTTTTTCCATTGCTTCGCTGCATGTTTTGACGAGCGCGGTACGCAAGTCTATCGTTGCGCATCGGCTTGGCGTGGGCCGCGCGGCCGCGCTGCAATTTATCCTTCGGCTTTTTGGCTATCTGGCAATCATGTTCACAACGCTTGATGGTGTTGGCGTGCCGGTCGGCCACTTGCTCCTCGGCAGCGCAGTATTGGGTATCATCTTGGGCGTTGCTGCGCAGCAGGCTCTTGGAAACTTCTTTGCCAGTATCGTACTGATCGTCTCTCATCCGTTCGTCGTGGGCGAGGAACTTACGCTGGTTTCGGGTGCGTTGGGCGGCAAGTACGAGGGAACAATCGTTGACATTGGCCTCACGCACACGCATTTGCAGGAGAAGAATGGTACGGTCGTGGCGCTGCCGAACGCGACGTTGCTTGCGGGCGCAGCCATCGTCCCCGAGAAGCCGCTTGTATAACGCCGCTTGCACGGTTTTTATCACGGGCGTAAAATGAAGTCACTGCAAAGGTGGCTTATGAAGGTGAGGGAAACAAGCAACCGTGGTTCGGCAGCACTGGGATTTATCAGTGCGTCGATTCTCTTAGTGCTTGCGCTCGGCGGCTGGTACGCGACGTGGCACCACTATCATTACGGCGGCCCAACGCCGGTTTGTGCGACGGGAAATCTGCATCTATCTGTTGGCACGACCGAGGGGACGGCAGGCACGTCATACACGCACGTCGTAGTGGTGAACCAGGGCAATTTTGCTTGCACGATTACCGGCTACCCTGCGGTATTTTTGACGGACGCGGGCAATAATCCCATCGGCTCGGGTGCGGGGCTTAATACCTTGAGCGCCGTGCAGACCGTTACGCTGGCGCCTGGCAAAGCGGCGCACGTTGTCGTGGGGTTCCCGGACCACAACAACTTTAGCACGCCGAATGCTTGCGGCAGTGCGTCGGCAAACATCGAACTTTATCCGGCCGGAGCAACTTCTTCCCTCGCGGCGCCGCTTGTGCAATACAATTGCCCGGGATTCACGACAAGCGCGTTCGCCGCTGGCCAGTGATGTATAAAATGTGTTGCGCGTGAGGTAACTCGTGCTAGAATGCGCGCGTGTTGAGGCGGATTACACAGCACCGGTTCCGACGTGCGTGGGTGGTAAACGCTGCTTCGCTAGCCGCTCTGGCCGGCGTGGCGTGCGCTGCGCGGTGGCAACTGAGCGACGGTGCTGTGCTTTGGCTTTTTATTCCGCCAATGATTTTTAGCTGGCGGCGGCAGACGGTTACGACGCTTGCGTGTGTCGCGTGCTTTTGCTTTGGATTTGGCCTGTGGCGCGGATCGTTAAGCTACGCTGCATTGCGGCCGTACCAAACCTTCTCGAAGCAAAAGGTCACGGTTACCGGCGTTGCTGCGGATGACGGCGCTTACGGTTCGCGTGAGCAGCTTTCTTTCACGCTGGGAAGTGTGACGTTGCAAACGCCAGTTACGGCGCGGCTCCCCGGGGTGATTAGCGTGAGCGGATTCGGTGCGGGCATTGTCCATCGTGGAGATATTGTGCAAGCGACAGGCAAATTGTGGCCGACGCTTGGGGGCGATCAAGCGAGTATGAGTTTCGCCGAATTGCAGGTGAGGCCAAAACCTCCAGACACGTTGGAGCAACTGCGGCGGCGTTTCGATGCCGGTTTGCAATCGGCGCTGCCTGAACCGTTGGCGTCCTTTGGCCTCGGCTTGCTGATTGGACAAAGGAACACGTTGCCGGCGAATGTCTCGCAGGCGCTGCTGATGGTCGGCCTCACGCATATTATCGCCGTGTCGGGGTATAACCTCACGATCATCCTCCGTGCGGCGCGCAAGATGTTGGGCGAGCGTTCAAAGTTTCAGACAACGGCTTGCAGTATTGCGCTCATGGCTGTTTTCCTGGGAATCGCCGGCGCGAGCCCCTCGATTGTCCGGGCGGCGTGGGTGAGCGGCCTCGGCCTTGCCACATGGCACTACGGCAGAACGATCAAACCGTTACCTTTGCTGCTGCTTACGGCGAGCGTCAGCGTTCTTGCTAATCCGCTTTATTTGCAGGGCAATGTTAGATGGTATTTGTCGTTCTTGGCATTTTTTGGCGTGATGATTATCGCGCCGCTGCTTACGCGAAGATTTTTCGGTGCGAAGGAGCCGAAGCTCTTCACTGCGATCATTATTGAAAGCCTGTGCGCCGAGGCGATGACCGTGCCGTATGTGCTCCACGTCTTCGGGCAACTGTCGTTGGTGGCGCTGCCCGCGAACTTACTGGTCGTCGCGCTTGTGCCGCTCGGTATGATTGCAACGTTGGCGGCTGGCGTCGCCGGCGCACTGGCGGCGAGTTTTGTAGGTTGGTTTGCTTGGCCGGCGCGATTGTTGCTGACGTATATGATTGATGTCGCTACGCTCCTCAGCCATATTCCGCACGTTTTTGTACAGAACCGTTCGTTTTCGGGCACGGCAATGCTGGGCGCCTACGTAATCGTCGCCCTTGCGGTGCTCATGCTCTGGCAAAAGGTTGGCAGAAGTGGTACAATAACAGAGAAGAAAACTGAAACGGAAGGGGTTGCCGAGCATGAGCGGACATTCCAAATGGTCTACGATTAAACGGGAAAAGGGTGCGAAGGACGCCGCGCGCGGCGCTGTCTTTACGAAGCTAGGCAATGCCATTGCTATTGCGGCACGCGGCGGCACTGATCCGGACATGAACTTTGCGCTGCGTCTTGCAATCGACAAAGCCAAGGCGGCCAACATGCCGCTCGCGAATATCGACCGCGCCATTCAACGCGTTGCCGACAAAAACGCCGCGCAACTGCAAGAAATTTTGTACGAAGGCTACGGCCCGGGCGGCGTTGCCATCCTTGTCGAATGTGCAACCGACAACATCAACCGCACCTATCCCGAAGTCCGCTTGGCGTTCAGTAAGCACGGCGGCAACATTGCAGAGAAAGGTGCCGTGGCATTCCAGTTCGACCGTAAAGGTATGATCCGCGTCAAGGGCGGTGGCGACGACATGCTCATGCAAGCACTTGAAGCTGGCGCCGACGACATGCAAGACGAGGGCGAAGAATCCATTGTCTACACTGCGCCGCAAGACCTCGCCAAAGTGCGCGACGCGTTGCGCGAGCAAAACGTCGAGATTCTCGAAGCCGAACTTACCTACGTTCCAAACACGACCATCGAAGTAACTGACAAAGACACGGCCGGCAAAATCATGCGCCTGATGGACGCGCTTGACGATATCGATGATGTCGTAAACACCCATGTCAACTTCGATATCGACGAGAGTTTGCTCACATGAGCACAGAGGATCTCCAAAAATATTTAGACTTTGCAAAAAACCTGGCGCTGGAGGCTGGTGCCATTGCCAAACGCGCCGCCGAAGACACGGCGTTGCACGTCGTCAGTAAAGATGACAACAGTCCGGTTACGGCCGCCGACGAAGCAATCAATAGGCTGGTGATCGAGCGCGTGCAGCAGACGTTTTCAAACATCGGCGTGCTCGGCGAAGAAGAGAGCCTCAACGCCGAACCGACGAGCGGCTTGCTTTGGGTTTGCGATCCCATCGACGGCACGATTCCGTTCACCTTGGGCATCCCAATCTCCACATTTTGCTTGGCGCTTGTCGAGGACGGCGAGCCGGTCGTCGGCGTCGTGTATCACTTTGGCAAAGATCTTTTGTACGCCGCCGCCAAAGGTCTCGGCGCATTTTGCAACGGCGAAAAACTTTTGCCGCCGCAAAACGATCCCTTGCTAATTCTCCCAGTTGAAACCTGGCACGCCGCGCCGAACGATATCGGCATGCATGTTGCAAAACTCCGCGCCGCCAAATATCAAATGCCCAACTTTACGTCTTCTGCTTACGAAAGCACGCTGATCATGCGCGGCAAACTCAAAGGGCTTTTGTATGCCGGCAATAAGCCGTGGGACATCGCCGCGCAGTATGTTGCCCTCAACGAATTGGGCTTTGAAGTTACCGACATCTACGGCAGATCGCAGCGCTACGACGGCCTAATTAAAGGTGCCTTCATCGGCAGACGGGGATTGTATGCAGAACTCTTCGGTGCCTAGCGAGCCGACGGTCGTTGCCAAAGATATCGAAGGCAACGAATTCGTCGTGCCCGTGAGCAAGCTGTGCTGGCGGCCGTCGGCGTACGGTATTGTTGTTAAGGACGGCGCATTGCTTACGCCGATTCACTTCGGTAAACACAATTTGCCGGGCGGCGGCATGGAATTTGGCGAAATGCCAGAAGCGGCCGTCATCCGTGAAGTCAAAGAAGAGACGGGCATCGAAGTAAAAAATCCGCGGCTCGCCGCCGTGCGCACAACATTCTTCAAATTACCTTTTGTCGATGATGAGGTCGTGCAGTCGCTTTTGCTGTTTTATGTCTGTGATTTCGCCGGCGGCGAATTTTCCAAAGAAAACTTCGATGAAGATGAGCAAAAATACGCCGAGATGGCCGAGTGGCTGCCCTTGGAAAAGGTCGACGGAACGCCATTTGCCGGCAGCTTTGATTGGCGGCCGATCGTCACAGAAGCTATCCGCGCAAAAAGCTGAGCCGCGGATCCTCTGCACGATGCGTTTGATTGACGACGGCAAGGGAAACGTCACGGGCAAACGCCGCGCCGCGCCGAAGCAGCGCGATTTCCGCGGTGCCAAAGTTCGTGCCCGTCGGCACGTAATTGTGGCTGCCGAGCATCGCGCAAGTTTCGTTGGCCACGAGTTTGGCGTGCACTTTGGGCATCGTCTTTGGCAATTGGCCGGCCAGGAATTCTTTGGGCAAACGAAGTTTCTCGCGCAGCAAAACGAGGTATTGCAGCTGCGCGTCAATCGGCGGATGGTGGCTGGGATGAGAGAAAAGCAGCTCGACTTTGACGCCGCGCTGGCGAGCCTCGAGCAACTTTTCCATCGTGCGGCCGTGCGGCAAAAACGTGCTGGAAAGCACGAGCCAGTCCTTGGCCCCATCGATAATTTCTAAGGCCTGCGCGTAAATCGCTGACTGACGAGGCACGCCGGCGTCGATGAAGAGCGTTGTGCTTTTATCTACGGCGAGTTTGAGGCCTTTGTCGTGCAGAACGTTGCGAACATGCGGCGTTTCGCTCAAATCTTTGGCAAAGCTTTTGAGAGCCTCGGCGGTTTTGGCATCGTTGAAGCCGATCATAACGTCGAGGTCGCTGACGTGGTTGAGGTTGCAGCCGCCAACCAAAACTTCATCATTAAAGAGCGCGAACTTGATGTGCGAGCGGCCGCCAAGGAAGTTGCTGAAGCGTTTTGCCGGCCGGTTGATCATCGTATACTTGCCGCCGCTCAAGCGCAACCGTTCCATTTCGGCGACGACTTCGCGGAACGGCTTGAGCGATTTGACGTTTGGCTCGCGGCCGATCCACAGCGGCCCGGGCATGCGAACTTCTTCGGCAAAGATGAGGTTGTAGGCGTCAACGATCAGCTGCACGTCGGCGCCGCGCTTGGCGGCGGCGTTGGCCGCGTCGAGGAATTTCCGCACGGGCATTTCGTGCGGCGCAAAGGACATCGTTGCGGCAATCAAGCGGTCGCCGCGCGTGGCCTTGCGCGCGCGTTCGGCAAGCCACGCAAAGTATTCGGGCTTTGTATAAAACTTCAGAGCAATTTGATCGGTCACGGACTTATCTTATACTACAAGGTATGAGGATTCTAGGTATTGATCCGGGGACAGGCATTTTGGGTTTCGGCGTCATTGACGTGAGCAAGGGCAAAGTGCAGCTTGTGGATGCCGGCGTCATCCGCACGCCCGTGCACGAGGACGACGCCGTGCGGTTGCAGACGATCTTCGAGGAACTCACCGATATCATTGTCCAAACCAAGCCGCAACAGATGTCCGTAGAAAAACTTTTCTTTGCCAAGAACGTTACGACGGCGATGACCGTTGCCCAAGCCCGCGGCGTCGTGCTGCTTTGCGGCCAGCAAGCCGGCCTCGAAATTTTTGAATACACGCCAATGCAAATCAAACAGGCCGTGACCGGTTACGGCAAGGCCGACAAAAAGCAAATGCAGGAGATGGTGCGCGTCATCCTTGGCCTCAAAGAAACGCCGCAACCAGACGACTGCGCCGACGCCATCGCCGCCGCGCTCACCCACGCGCAAACTGTTCGGTAAAGTCCTTGCTAAATGGTGCAGTATGGACTATCATTCTGCACTGTCATAATGCTTATGTTACATGCTAGGGGGAACATGTCTGAATTTGCTATTAATCCGATGCCTTTGGGAGGCGAATCAGTGGTGACGCACATTGTCGACGCCGGTGTTGCTGCAGTGCGCGGTATAATGACAGTCTTTCGCGGCGGCAATGGGCAGCCGACCGGCAGCGAACGTGGTTATGGCCGGGCCTCGCAAGCTGAGCTGGATGCATTACCTGCAGAGGAGATGAGGCAGGTTACGATCCTCCCACGATAGCTGACGGTGGTCCTGCTCCTGAAGAAGGCCGTCACGTAAGCAGAGGCAATGCCGCCGCACGTCAACCCCGTACCTAGTTCTCGCTGCAATTATTCGAGATTATAAGGCCGACCGATTCTTGCTATACTAGTAATAATGATTGCGACATTGAGTGGCCAAGTTGCCGAAAAGATTGCTGACGTTGTCGTGCTCGACGTAGGGGGCGTGGGCTACGGCTTGCTCGTGACCTCTGAAGATTTCGGCGCATTGAGTTCGGGCCAAACCGCAAAGTTGTACGTGTACGAGCACATTCGCGAGCAATCTCACGATCTCTTTGGCTTCGTCCGTTTGGACACAAAACAACTCTTTGAACAACTTTTAAGCGTGAACGGCGTCGGGCCAAAGATGGCGTTGAACGTGTTGAGCATCGGCAACGCTACTGACGTGCGAAAAGCGATTGCCGGCGGCGACGTGAAGTTTATTCAACACGCGAACGGCGTAGGCAAGCGCGTGGCCGAGCGCATTGTCGTGGAGCTCAAAGACAAAGTCGGCCTCGAAGGCGTCGAGCTTACTTCGACCGGTTTGCTCTACAGTTCCAACGCGCCGCAAGATGAAGCCACCGAAGCGCTCATCGCCCTTGGCTATGCACCGCAGGACGCCGCCGCCGCGCTGGCTGGCGTCCCCACGGAACTTCCAACGGAAACGCGCATCAAGCAGGCTTTGCAAGGAAAACGCTGATGGCTGTTGAACGGATTATCACTACCACTTTGGACGAGGATGACGACGCGCAGGAAGTGGAGCTGGAGAACAGTTTGCGGCCACGCGACTTTGCGGGTTACATCGGCCAGGCGCGTTTGGTAAAGAACTTGCAATTGGCGATTGCCGCGGCCAAAAAGCGCGGCGAGCCGCTCGACCACGTGCTGCTGTACGGGCCGCCGGGTCTTGGCAAGACGACGATGGCCAGCGTAATCGCTAATGAAATGGGTGCGCAGATCCGCATTACGTCCGGCCCGGCGATTGAGCGCGCGGGCGATCTTGCAAGCTTGCTTACAAACCTTGCCGACGGCGACGTATTGTTCATCGACGAAATTCATCGCCTGAATCGCGCTGTCGAAGAGGTTTTGTATTCGGCGATGGAAGATTTTAAACTCGACATCATGCTTGGTAAAGGGCCAAGCGCGCGTAGCCTGCGTCTCGATTTGCCGAAGTTCACGCTTATCGGTGCTACGACGCGCGCCGGCGCGTTGGCGGCGCCGTTGCGCGACCGTTTTGGTATGGTGCATCGTTTGGAATTTTATACCTCCGAGGAAATGCGCCAGATTATTGAACGCGCCGCGGGTATTTTGGACGTTGCGATTGAACTCGAAGCTGCCGAAACGCTGGCAGCCCGTGCGCGCCTGACGCCGCGCGTGGCCAACCGTTTGCTCAAGCGTGTGCGCGATTATGCCGATGTGCACGGCAACGGCAGCATTGACGGCGCGACGGGTGCGGCGGCTCTGAAACTTTTGGATATTGATGAACTTGGCCTCGACCCGGCTGATCGCATGTTGCTTACGGCCATCATTGAAAATTATAAAGGCGGCCCGGTCGGTGTGGAGACGCTCGCCGCACTCACGGCCGAGGAACGCTCAACGATTGAGGACACTATCGAGCCGTACCTTATGCAAATCGGTTTGCTAGAGCGCACGCCGCGTGGCCGCAAAGTGACCGTCAAGGCTTACACGCACCTCAAGCGCACGCCGCCAAAAACGCCAGACCAAGAAAGCTTGTTGTAACTCGCCGCCTAAAATGTATGGCAACGGTGCAACGCGCGCTATAATAGGAGGGCTATGAATCCTAACGAGCCGTACGGCCAACAACCCCAGTATCCTGCCGATCCAATGCAGCCCGTGCCGCCGCAGTGGCCGGGTGCGCAGCCTACGCAGCAACAATGGCCGCAGCAACCAACGCCTCCTGCGCCGCAACCGTACGCTACGGAAACGCCGCAACAAGCTCCTGCGCCGCAATTTTCTATGCCCGACATGTCGCAATTTTCCTCAGTGCAAATGGCTGCGCCTGAGGCTCCAGAAGTTACGGTTCCGCAAATGGCTACACCTCCTGCGCCGCCAATGCCAACGCCACCGCAAAAGCACGATCATCCCATGGTTGTTCTGCAGCCGGGCGAACGCATCGTGGCGCAAATCAAACGGCACCCGATTGGCATTGTCGGCAATTATGTGAGCGGTGGCATCGTTATAGTTTTGGCTGCCGCCGCCGCGCTGTTTCTCGTGCCGCACCTTGCGCAGAATTCCGCGAACGGTTCGCAAATTCAAGAGGCTGCGTTCGGCTTGCTCCTGCTTTTGGCAGTAGGCACCGCCGGTATGCTGGCAATTGCCTCGAAGGTCTACTGGCAAAACGAATGGATCATAACGTCCGACAGCATTACGCAAATCAGCCAGCTCGGCCTATTCACGCGCCAATCCGCGCAGCTTTCGATGGAAAATTTGGAAGACGTAACCGTTGATCAGACCGGCTTTGTGCAACATTCGTTCAACTTTGGTACGTTGCATGTTGAGACGGCCGGCGAACACTCCAAGTTCGTTTTTCCGTATTGTCCAAACCCGACGTATTATGCGCGGCTCATTCTCGAGGCCCGCGAAGATTTTATGAACCACAAACAATACGAGGAAAAGCAAGGATGATTCGTTTTCGTTCACTCAAAAAACAATCAGCCGGTTTTACGGTAATCGAATTGGCTGTCGTAGCCGTCGTACTCGGCATCCTGTTGACGCTTGTCGCGCTGACGTACAACGGCGTGCAAGCCAAGAATCGCAACAACCAGCGTCAGAGCAACATCAATACTTTGCAAACGCAGCTCGAAACGTACTATGCCGCCAGCGCTAACGGCGAATACCCAACACTCGCCCAATTGAACGACCCGTCGTGGCGTGCAAAGAATTTGCCGAAGCTTACGACTGACATCATCAGCGACCCGCGCTGGAGCGTCAAAACAAATTGTACGGCGGATAAGCAGCCGATTCTGAGCGTAACGCCCGCCGTGGACTGCTACGCTTACCAAGTCACTGACGCTGGCGGCGACGCCTGCAACGATACGACCGAACCGTGCGCGCACTACACGCTTACCGCAACGCTTGAGGGCGGCCAACTTACCTACGTCAAGAGCAGCTTGAACTAAGTTCTGTAATTAAGGATCAGCCCGCCGTAGCCAGCTCTCTAAAGTGAGCGTTGCTGTGCGGCGTTGCCTTCTACAATAATGGTGCGACGGCCTCAAGCGTCGTAAGCCCGCGTAGAACTTTTATAAGACCGTCAAGGCCAATCGGCACGACGTCGGCTTTGACGGCCGCGCCCTGAAGTTTCGCCTCGGTAGGATTTTTGACGAGGGCGGTGCGCACGACGTCGGTCATTGGCACGGCTTCGACAAGGTTCAGCTGGCCGTCCCAGCCGCGGTGATGGCAGGCCTCGCAGCCGCTGGCCTTAGCCCGCCAAAGGTGCGTGACGTTTGTAGTGCTGCTGCCAAGCGGATCGCCGAGGCCAAGCCCGGCTTCAAGCGCCGCGCGTTCCAGGGCGTGTACGCGAATTTGGTCGCGCGCCGTAATACCAAAAGTTGTGGCAAGTGCGCGCTGCTCAACCTCAGTAAGCTCATGCCGTTCGCGGCATTGGCGGCAAAGCCTTGGCACTTGTTGCTGGGCAATCACGAGCTGCACGCTCGCGCCAAGCAAGAACGGCTCCACGCCGCCGGCCGCAACATGCAACAGCGCCTTGCCGGCCGAGGAAGCGTGTACGCCGGCAAGCACCAAGTGTCCGTTGTTGGCGGCCTGAATACTCAGTTGCAAGCTTTCACGGTCGGCCACATGGCCAAGCATGATGACGTTTGGATCGTGATGCAATGCGGCGCGTAATGCATCAGCCGTGCCGCCACTGTTGGCAAGCTCCGTTTGCACGACGCCTGGAACACGCTGTGTAATTTCGTCTTCAACGGTTACGATACTCACGCTCGGGCGAGCGAGGGAAGCGACAAGGCTGAGCAGCGTTGCTGCTGTGGCACTGCGTTTTTCGCCCCCTACGAGAACAAAACCATGCGGCCGCGCCAAGGCTTTTTGGGTGACGCGCAAGCTCTCGCCCCAAAATCCTAAGGCCTCCAACGGCGCCGGCCGGCTGCTCGCCGCCGAAAGATGCAGCACGGCGTGCTCACCGCCAACGGCTGGCATAGTGCTCAGCAAAATTTGCACCGGCGTGCCCTCGACAATTATCTGAAAGTTGCCCTGTTGAGGCACGCGCCGTTCGTCCGCCGCGAGCGAGGCTAGCGTTTTGAGGTGCAAAACCATGGGTCCCAAAGCGGCCAAGGGAAGTTTGTGCGCACTGCGTAAAATGCCATCCACGCGGTAGCGAACGGCAACGCTATTTTCGTGTGGCTCAATATGCAGCACATTCGCGCCTTGGGCGAACCCGTGCGCCACCAACATTTCCACTGTTTGCGCAATTTGCTCATCGCTGAACTGTGCTGCAGCGCCAAGCAACCGCCCTAAAACTACATCGTTCGCACCCATACTGCACTCATTATATATGAAAAGCATAAGCATTGTCAGCCTTTCATTCGGCATTTCAAGAAGCTTCGCATACAATACCTTCGCCTCTTTTGGTATACTTATAAGATAACGGGTGGCTAACGTTCCGGAGGGTTTTGATATGGCGGATGAAAAGAAGACGAAGAAGGCAGCGAAGACGATGGGCGATATTACGTCCGGCGCGACGCCGAGCGACGGCAAGGCGAAGGCTTTAGGGCTGGCGATGGAATCTATCGAAAAGCAGTTCGGTAAAGGCGCAATCATGAAGCTCGGCACCGCGCAGCAAGTGCCGGTGAAGACGATGCCGACGGGCAGTATTTCACTCGACCTGGCTTTGGGCGGCGGTATTCCCGAGGGTCGCATCATCGAAATTTACGGGCCGGAATCCAGCGGTAAAACGACGTTGACTTTGCACGCGATCGCCGAAGTTCAGAAGCGCGGCGGCACGGCAGCGTTCATCGACGCTGAGCACGCGCTCGACCCGTCATACGCCAAACGTATCGGCGTGGACGTTGACAATTTGCTGCTCAGCCAGCCGGATAACGGCGAGCAAGCTCTGGAAATCGTTGAGACGTTGGTGCGTTCCAACGCCGTTGATATTATCGTCGTGGACTCCGTTGCCGCACTGGTGCCGCGCGCGGAAATCGAGGGCGACATGGGCGATTCGCTTCCAGGTTTGCAGGCTCGTCTTATGAGCCAAGCCTTGCGCAAGCTCACCGGTGTCATCAACAAATCCAAGGCGACCGTCGTCTTCATCAACCAAATCCGTATGAAGATCGGCGTGATGTTCGGCAACCCGGAGACAACGACCGGCGGCAACGCGTTGAAGTTCTACGCTAGCGTGCGCATGGACATCCGCCGCATCGGGCAAATCAAACAAGCGGAGAGCGTTATCGGCAACCGCACGCGCGTCAAAGTCGTGAAGAACAAGATCGCGCCACCATTCCGTGAGGCCGAGTTCGACATCATGTACAACGAAGGCATCAGCAAGAGCGGCGACATTTTGGACTTGGCCGTGGCGCATAACATCGTCGAAAAAGCCGGTGCGTGGTTTGCCTACGGCGAAGGAAAAATCGGCCAAGGCCGCGAAGCTGCTAAGACGTACTTGCAAGAAAATCCAAAAGTCATGGAAGAGATCGCGGCCAAAGTCCGCAAAGCTGCATTGGAATCATAATGGCCAGCAAGTTGCACCTCAAAGAAAATCCGACGCTCGCAGACCTGCAACAATATATGCGCGAGATGGTTTTGGAGCGCGGTTTTGATAAGGATGGCGACATCGCGAAGAAGTTTATGATGCTCACCGAGGAGGTCGGCGAACTTACGAAGGCTTCGCGCAAAGCAGCGGGCATGCGCCTGGCAACGGATTCGGCAAAGAACGAGGCCGCGCACGAAGCGGCCGACGTGCTCATCATTTTGCTCGGCATATGCAACATGCTTGGCATCGATCTTGAGCAAGCGCTGCGCGACAAAGAAGAGATCAACAAGCAGCGCGTTTGGCGCTAGCCTTGATACAATCGTATTAAAGGAGGCAACGTGAAGCGTTTGATTTTGATGGGCGGCCGGCCGTGGGAAGCCGCAGACAAGGGTGAACGGCAGGTTGAGGTTTTGCTGCGCTATTTTCCCGCAAAAGTGAAGCTGGCGTTTTGCATTTTTGCCCAGCCCGAAGGCGATTGGGAAGAGACGCGCGCCTTGAACGTTTCGATGATCGAGTGCTTTAAAGGCGAATGTACAATTGCATATCAAACGATGACGCTCCAAAACTTTGCCGAAGTCTCAGAGTGGGCCGACGTTATTTATATGCCCGGCGGCAAACCTCCAAAACTCAAAGCCGCGCTCGAAGCTTGCGGTGACGTCGCCAAACTTTGGGACGGCAAAGTGATCGTCGGCGCCAGCGCGGGCATGGATATTTTGTGCGAGCATTTCTCGTATTTGCAAGAGAAGACGATTCTCGAAGGTTTCGGCTGGATCAAGGCAAATTGCATTCCGCATTGGCGAAACGTTGGGGAAGACGCCGCCGTGCAGACGCAAGCCGAAGCAGAATTGTTGCGGCGATTTCCAGAGACACCGTTGCTTTGTGTTGCTGAGGGCGATTTTATTGAGGTCAGCGTCGCGTGATCGTCACAGCCATCAAACGGCAAGTGAAGCGGGCAGGGCGCGTCTCTATTTTTATCGACGGCAAATATTCGTTTGGTCTCAGTGACAATGCACTCCTCGACAGCAAGTTGTTTGTCGGGCAAGAATTGAGCGACCGGGAAGTCGCGGCGCTCAGAAGTTCGGCCGACGACGACAAAATCTACGGCAACGCCATGCGCTACGCCGCCATGCGTTTGCGCAGTCGTTGGGAAATCGAGCAATACCTCGCGCGTAAAAAGTGCCCTGCCCCTCTGGCGTCAACTATTCTTAGCAAGCTAAGTGAAATTGGACTCATCGACGATGAGGCATTCGCAAAAGCGTGGGTGCAAAACCGTAAGCTGCTCAAACCTACTTCACGTCGTACAATAATGCAAGAATTGCGCGCAAAGCGCGTGAGCGAGGCGGCTATCGAGCAGGTACTTGCTAACGAAGTTGACGATGATTTCGCCGCGCTCAAACAACTCATCGCGAAAAAACGCGCCCACTACCCTGACCGGCAGAAGTTTATGCAATTTTTAGCGCGCCGTGGTTTTCAATATGACGATATTAAACGCGCGCTTACGTATGAGGAACCGGACGACTAGAGGGAACTGCGTCGTACAATAATTACAACATTTACAAGTGGTGTGCCTTGTGCAAAGGTGTTTGATGGATGTCGCAAAACGATTTAGGCGACTGCATTAGCGCGCATCGGCACGCCCTTCAGCGGATTGCTGATGACAATTTGCTTGCGCGTTATCTCTATAATCTGCGACCGGTCAACCCCTAGCTCGCCGCTCGTAAGACTCTTGATCATAGAGCGCGTGACGTACAATTTCTGAATGAACATGCTATCTACATCCGTGGCGAAGTCGCCCACTTTGCCCATGCGGGTTTTGTCGGCGGTTACGACCGGCTTACCGATGAGGGTAAAGTCGATATCCATAATATCGCGCAATCGCACGAGTTCTTCGGGAGATACCAGCACGTCAAAATCGTTAATGACAATGCCTTGCGGTAGAATGTCACGAATGTCTTGCTCGACGAGCACGAGAGTGTGCTTGCGATTAAAGCTGTCCTGGCAGTAAAAACCCTCGATCTTTAAGTTGTTGGGGTTGATGATGGGCGAAACGGCAGTCGCAACTTCAGTGCCAGTGCGCAGACTGAGCACCGGCCGGTTAATAAGCATGTTGCTGAGCTGTAACATACGATCAGTATAGCGCGAGTTGATTCTGTTTGCACTGCGCTGTTGCGACATAATTACAACGCTTTTTGATAGAAATGGCTTGCAAAGCGGGGCAACCTTGCTTATCCTCGGGCCATGCAAAAAATTCTCACGCGAGTTTTGTGCAGTTGCCTAAGTGCAGTGCTTTTTGTGCTGGCGCCGTCGAGCACCCTGGCCGACGGCGCCAGCACTAACGACATTGCTTCGCCGCCAGTGCTTATAACGGAACTTCAAACCGGTTCTAGCACAAGTGGCAAGGACGAGTTTATCGAGTTATACAACGACAGTGCGGCGAGCGTCGACATCACAAACTGGCAGGTGCGTTATGTTTCATCCTCAAGCTCATCGGCATCGCTTAGCGCCCCGACGCAGACTATAACGATTTCGCCAGCCTCTAATAATAAAGAAATGATACTCCCCGCAGGAAGTTATTTCGTACTGCGTACCTCGACTGTCGCGCTGCCGGCTGATGTGCCCGGCCAAGTATATACGTACACTTTACCGGCTAGCGGCGGAAGCGTTGCCCTTCTCGAACCCAACGCTGCAACATGCGAGTTAAGTGTGGAGGACGCAGTTGCCTGGGGTTCTGGAACTTTCGGACAAGGCACGCCGATCGCCACGACTTCCAAAGACGTTGACTACCAACGGTATATCGGGCCTGACGGTAACTACTTAGAAACATATGACAGTGCAACTGATTTCGGCACAAGCTCTGCGACGCCCGGCTCTACAAATACGCTCCGAACAACAGACGCGAGTGCGGGCGGCATTACGCCGCCAATCGCAACGACCATTCCGGACGCGTCGTGTACTCTTCCCGGCGCAAATTCGGGGGACGGTTCCGGAGCGACCGATACAGACGGTTCGTCGCAGGACGGCGACCAGCCGGGCAATAATAATGACGGCTTACAGGATCCAACTGATGGCGCCGCGCCGCCGGTCGTTACTACGGCTTCTGGCAGTTCGGCTACCGGTAGTGGTTCTGAACAAAGTACGGCAACGACATCCGGCCTGCCCGCTGCCGACGTTGGTCTCGTATCGCCGCAGCTTACTGAGTTGTTGCCGAATCCGGCTTCACCGCAGACTGACGCCGAGGATGAGTTTGTTGAGCTGTATAATGCAAACGGCGTGCCCTTCGACCTGTCCAACTTCAAGTTAGTCGCCGGACAAACAACCACGCATACGTACACGTTCCCTGCAAATACAACGCTGGCACCCCGAAGTTTCACGGCATTTTTCTCTGCCGACACCAGGCTGAGTTTATCGAATGATGGCGGTAAAGTGGCGCTTGAAGACCCGAATGGCGATGTACTAAATCAGACTGCGCCTTACAGCACGGCAAAGGATGGCGAGGCTTGGGCGCTGGCTCTAGGAGCTTGGGCGTGGACAACAACTCCAACGCCCAACGCCCCGAACGAAATAGTCGCACCCGCAACCGCTACGGCAAAGACGACGAAGGCTTCGACCACTGCAGCCAAAAAGACGACGGCTAAGAGCGTAGCGACTAAGGCGAGCAGTAAGACGAAGGCCGCCTCGACGGCGAAAAATACACCGTCTGCGTCTCTCGATGCAAGTACGACGCCGACACCTATCCATGCCGGTGTGCTTGCCTTTGCCGCCCTCTTCGCGCTACTATACGGGGCATATGAGTACCGTCGTGACGTGGCAAACCGATTCCACCAGCTCCGAAGCTACCGAAGCGCTCGCCGTGAAGCTCGGGCAAGCCTTGCGCGGTGGCGAAGTGGTTGAGCTTGTGAGCGACCTTGGCGGCGGTAAAACCACCTTTGTCCGTGGGCTCGTTCGAGGCACCGGAAGTGTTGATCACGTGGCAAGCCCAACCTTTACCATTAGTCGTATCTATGAGGCTCCAGCGCGCCAAACTGCAGGCATGATCGACCCCACCCATCCGCCAATGCCGCTCGAAATTCACCACTTCGATTTCTATCGGCTTCACGAACCGGGCATTATTGCCGATGAACTGGCAGAAGTTGTGCATGACTCATCAAGTGTTGCCGTTGTGGAATGGGCCGACGTCGTACAACATGTGCTGCCTGGCAAAAGGCTGACCGTCGTTATCGAGCAATTGCCCGTCGGCACGCGGCGTCTGACATTTCGTTGCCCCGAATCGCTAAGCTACCTTATTGCCGCCCTCCAGAGCCATTAAGAAAATTCTGCAGGCAGCCGCGTGGCTTGCCGGCAGTTGCTAGGCTAGAAATTTCATGCTGTAAAGTGTAAGATAACGTATAACATGCTCATTCTTGCAATCCGTACTGATAAGCCTGAAGCTGAACTTGCGCTTTTCGACGACGCAACACGGATGGCAACAAAAACATGGCAAGCGCACAGGCAATTGGCCGAGACAATCCACGCGGAGATCGTTGAGCTTCTAAAGACAAACGGTAAGACATTGTACGACCTAAACGGCATCGCATGCTTTGCCGGCCCGGGAAGTTTTACCGGCCTGCGTATCGGTCTTGCTGTCGCCAATGCGCTCGCCTATGCCTTGGACATCTCTATCGTTGCGACTGGCGGCGAGGATTGGGCGCAAAAAGCCACGAGCGAATTACGCAGCGGCAAGAATGCAATTGTTGCCGTGCCGGACTACGGTGCGCCCGTGCATATTACGATGCAGAAGAAGTAGTATTTTTGTAAACAATATTTTATAATGTAGTTTAATGAGCGTTGAAATTCTTGAACGTACGCAGCCGCAACTCGATCAAAGTATCATTGACCAGGTAGAGGACTTTCGGAGCTTGCCTTTGGTTGAGGCGGCCAATGTCTTTGGCCGCGGCAGTGTAGAAAAGCAGATCCCTCAAGGTGACATCGTAGACTTCTCCGAATCAGAGCGTGCAACCTTCGACGAAATTGTAGAGAATTGCCTAAACGACAAAGCAACACCGCGGGAACTGAGCGAGGCTGGCAAACAACGCGTCCGAGCCATTGGCGCTTACGCGCTTGCGCACGAGGCGGAATTAAAAGAGCGCGCCACAAAATTTAATCGCCCTGTCCTTCGCGTTCTGTTCAGCTGTGGCTACGCGGCTGCATCGGCTCAAACGCCACCCCCCGAAGAATACCGTGAGGCGAGAATGATGATGGATTTCGCTAAGGAAATGGGCATGGTGGATTATTTTGCCGGCCTTGTTGAGTTCGATGAGCAGATTGAATCCTCAACCACCATTGGCGACGCGGTGTATGCGGCGGAAAGTAGCTTCCTTCCGCGGGGCCACGGCGGCAAGGCGTTCTCGCCAAACCGGCGCCTTGGTGTTGTTTCGCACCCCGATCATATGGCGCGTTGTGTGGACGCGGCGCGTTGGGCATTTAGACTAAAAGAGGCAGACGTCCTTGAAATTAATGCGCAAGGTGAAGATCTGAATACCGTTGGCACCGCAGAAAAAGTAACGCGTTGGATGATGCGTATCGGCACGTTTGGCACGCACCACTCCCATGAGCGATTACTCAATCGTGAAGCGCTCATCTTACGCGCCGTATTATTCGCAAAGCGTATGAAGGGCGGAGGGTCTGCGCCCGCGCCACAGCTTGCAGCTGAAAATGTTTGACCGCATGAGTCACTGCGGCGTATAATTTTAGACAAGGATTTGTCTAAAGTGTCTAGCGATCCGACTAAAAACTTCTAACTTCAATTCGATATTCAGATTGTCCGCGAAAAGGCTAGTGAAGTGATAGCGATTGCCTTCCGGCGGCGTCTGCGATAGAAAGGACCAAAATGGACCCAATCACCATAGTTCTCGCTGTGGCGGGCCTTGCCGTTGGCTTTGGAGCCAACACCGCTGTCACCAAAAAGAAGCTCGGTTCCGCGCAGGATCAAGCCGACAAGGAGCTGAGCAAAGCAAAACGCGAGGCAACAAAAGTGCTCGACGAGGCGCGCGCTGAAGCGACAAAGATTGCCGACGAAGGCCGGCGCGAGGAACAATCGCGCCGCCGCGAACTTAAAGATCTCGAAGCGCGTCTTGTAAACCGTGAAGAAGCGTTGGACAAAAAGCTCGACGAACTCGACAAGCGCACCGAAAAGCTGCGCAAGGGCGAGAACGAGGTCGAGCAGCTCAAAGACGAAATCCGCGACATCCGCAAGAAGCAGCAGGAAAAGCTTGAGAAGATCGGCAAACTGACAGCCGACGAAGCCGCCGGCAAGCTCATGCAAATGACCGAGCGCGACATTCGCTCAGACCTCACCGGCCTCATTGCCAAAATGCAAAACGAAGCGAAGGACGAAGCCGAAGAGCAAGCGGCGCTGATTATCACGACGGCGATGGAGCGCATGGCCAGCGAAGTCACGGCCGAACGAACGGTCACGAGCGTGAAGCTCGAGAACGACGAAATGAAAGGCCGCATTATCGGCAAGGAAGGCCGCAATATCCAAGCCTTGCAGCGCGCGACTGGCGTGGACATTATGGTTGATGACACGCCGGGCTACGCCGTGCTCAGCAGCTTTGACCCCGTGCGCCGCGAAGTCGCCCGCCAGACACTCGAAATGCTTATGAAGGACGGCCGCATCCATCCGGGCCGCATCGAAGAAGTCGTTGAAAAAGCGCAGAAGAACGTTGAAAAAGACGTCATGCGTGCCGGCGAAGACGCCGCTCGCGAAGTCGGCGTTATCGGCATCCCCAAAGAAATTCTGCACTTGCTCGGCGAGCTGAAGTACCGCACCAGCTACGGTCAAAACGTCCTCAAACACTCGACCGAAATGGCACACATCGCCGGCATGATCGCCGAGGAAGTTGGCGCGAACGTGAAGACCGCGAAGTACGCGGCGCTCGTGCACGACCTCGGCAAAGCCCTCACGCACAAAATGGAAGGCAAGCATCACCACATTTCTGGTGAGATGCTGCGCAAATACGGCGCGCCTGAGGAAGTTGCCTTGGCTGCCGAGCAACACCACGACGACGTTGAGGCAACTAGCGTTGAAGCTCTCATCATCCGCGTCGTGGACGCCATCTCCGCCTCGCGTCCTGGCGCGCGCAACATCTCTGCGGAGAATTTCGTGGAGCGCATGAAGGAACTTGAGAACGTTGCCAACAGCTTTAAAGGCATCGAAAAATCGTACGCCATCAGCGCCGGCCGTGAAGTACGCGTGTTCGTCAAACCGCAGAACGTAGACGACCTGGCGGCCATTCGTTTGGCGCGCGACATCGCAACCAAGATTGAATCGACCATGCAATATCCTGGCACCATTAAGGTCAACGTTATCCGCGAAACCCGCGCCGTCGAATTTGCCAAGTAACCGGCCAAAGAAAGAGGCGAATCTCATGAAAACTTACGACGCCTACTTGTTTGATTGGGACGGCACGATTGCGCGCAGCGTGGAAATGTGGCTGGACGTTGTGCAGCGTTGCCTTGCCGAGCGCGACATCCGCGCAACAAAGCAGCAAATTTCGGCGCTCTACGGCGACTACGAAATGCCGGTGAAGCTCGGCTTGCCAGCCACTCTCAACGACAAATTTCATGGAGAAATGGCCGCGGCCGCCAACGAAAAGTTGAGCGGCATTGAGCTGTACGACGGCGCCGAGGAAGTCCTGCGTAAGCTCAAGCAACAAGGCAAAAAGTTGGCGCTCATTAGTAATTCGCGCCGCGCAAATATCGAAACGGTGCTTGCTCACCGTCACGTGCAGGATGTTTTCGACACCATTGTTGCGCAAGAAGACATCAAGGCGCACAAGCCAAATCCCGAGGCGCTGCTGCTGGCTATGCAAAAACTTAACGCGCAAAGCGAGCGCACATTGATGCTCGGCGACACGCGCAACGACATCGAAGCTGCACGCAATGCCGACGTCGATAGTCTGCTCTTTTATCCGCCGTCGCACACGGCCTTGTACGATTTCGGCGAGTTGCAAGCGCATCACCCAACGCACATCATCCACGGCTGGCGCGAGTTCGCGCTATAATATTTCTATGCAAACAGAGATTGAAGCGAAATTCTTGGATGTTAACCACGATACGATGCGTGCGAAGCTTACAAAGCTCGGCGCAAAATGCGTGCACCAAAAGCGTTTGATGAAGCGCAAAAATTACGACTATGCCAACGGACGCTTGGAGAACATTGGCGGCTGGGTACGTTTGCGCAACGAGGGCGACAAAGTAACGTTGAGCTACAAGCAGCTCAACGATCGCACATTGCACGGCACCAAAGAAGTGTCATTGGTCGTCGGTGATTTCGATGCAGCGAACGATTTTCTCGTGGCCATTGGCCTTGGGCAAAATTCATTGCAAGAGACAATGCGCGAAAGCTGGGAACTTGACGGCGTGCAAATTGAGCTTGATGAATGGCCGTGGATCAAGCCGTTTCTCGAAATCGAAGGGCCAAGCGAGGCGGCCGTCAAGGACATCGCGGCAAAGCTTGGCCTTGATTGGCAAGAGGCTACACACGGCAGCGTAGAGGTGGCCTACCAAACCGAGTACGACGTTACCGAAGCTGAAGTCGACAGCTGGCCAGAGATTATTTTCGGCGAAACGCCAACGTGGCTCGAAGCAAAAAGGAAACGCGCATGAATATTTTGTACCTCGGCGATGTGATGGGCGACGTTGGGCTGGAGGTTGTTGAAAGGCTTTTGCCTGAGCTAAAGCGCAAGCACGACGTTGACCTCGCCGTCGCGCAAGCAGAGAACTTGAGCGACGGCCGCGGCGTCCGCGTTGCTGACTTCGAACGATTGCAAGCCGCCGGTGTGGATTTTTGCACGGGCGGCAACTGGACGCTCTTCCGCGATGAAATTTTTCCTATGTTACATGATCCCGACGAGCCAATTATCCGTCCGGCAAATTACCCCGAAGGTACGCCCGGCCTCGGTTACAAATTTGCTGAGACGCCGAAAGGCAACGTGCTAATTGTTAGCTTGCTGGGGCAAATCGTTGGCCGCGACGCCGACCGCGCCGTGGACAACCCGCTGAAAGTCGTTGATAAAATTCTCGAAGAAACGAAAGACGAGCGGCGCGTTGCAACGATCGTCAACTTCCACGGCGACTTCTCGAGCGAGAAAGTCGTTATTGGACATTACTTGGACGGCCGCGTGACTATGATTGTTGGCGACCATTGGCACGTGCCAACGAACGATGCGCAAGTTCTGCCAAAGGGAACAGCGCACCAAACGGACGTCGGCATGTGCGGCGCGTTGGACGGAAGCCTGGGTGTAACGTTTGCGAGCGTGATCCCGCGCTGGCGCGACGGCGTCAAAACACGCAACGTTTTAGAAACTTCTGGCCGCCGCCAACTCAATGCCTTGCTTGTCAAAACAAACGCCTCCGGCTTGGCCGAATCCGCCAAAGCAATCCGCGTAATCCTTTAGTGAACGGCGGCTTTGCAGGGCGACTGTCCTAAAAGCCTAGCCTTCTTCTTTGCCGCCAAAGCCAAAGCCGGCGAGGACGACGCTCACAAAGACGTTGATGACGGCGATGTGCAAGCCGTTGACACTGCTGCTAATGGCCATGAGGATGGCGCTGCCGAGCCAAACGGTTGCGATTACGCCGGCAGTGTACGGATATTTGATGAACAGAATAATTTCTTTAACCATTGCCATGTGCTGGTCCTTCGTTTACGGTTTGCTGCGGCGGCTCTTGGCTGAGCGACTTGATATCACTTGAGTGAATACGGTTAAAAAGCTGGCGGAACAGCGCCGGGTCGCGCACGGCAATGCGCTCCAGCCAACGGTCAACGGTGCCAATGGCTTGCGACATGCTCGGTTGGTCTTCGCCATCGTTGACGATGTCGGGATGCTCGGCCTCAACGCGGGCGACGGCTTCCTTTAGAATATTTGGCATGAGATCAGCACGGCGACCGGTGGCGTCGAGGAACGAAATATACGTCTGCGCGGCGCGCAAGATCTCTGAAGATTCAAGGTTGAGCACCAGCCCCAAACGATTGCCCTTGTTCACGATTTGCCCGAACGATTGCAGCATGCGGCCGTCGTTTAGGATGCTTTTGACATCGCGCGTGCCGGTGGCGCTATCGAAAATACCTTGCACAATGTGGCCGACGTCGTGCACAAAGTCCGGACCCTTTTCTTTGACGGGTTGCACGACGTACTCGCTCACTTGCGCGTGCGCGGCGTTGGTCACGACGTTCTGCGGCAAAAGTGTGCTGAGTTTTTTGAGCGCGCGGTACAAATCGTTGACGAAGTAGCGCATAAATTGCTCAAAGAGCCGGCTGACCGTGCCGCTGTCGTCATACATGCGGCTCCATTCGTAGATCAAGCCAAAGAACGCCGGCCGGTTGCGCGGCGCCGGCGCAGAGATGCCGAAGTCAATCATGCCCACTTTGTTGTCAGGCAAAAAACGCAGGTTGCCGGGATGCGGATCGCCTTGCACGCGCGGCAAGGTAAACGACGACGCCAATGCCTCGACGCCAAACGTCGTAAGCTGCGCGTCGAGGTCGGAGCCAAGCTTCTCGCGCACGTATTCGTTGACGTCTTCGCCTCTTTCTTTGACGCGCAAAAGCTCAACGCCCGAAATGCCTTCCACGAAATCCTGCACGATAATGTGCGGCGTGCATAAATCCAAATACGTTTCGGGAATGACGACGTAGGGATGGTATTGATAAGCTTCGTAGAGGTCGTGCGCAAATTGGGCTTCGGTAATATAATCGGTTTCACTGAGCGTCGCGGCACGAAATTCTTTGAGGGCTTCGTCCATCTTCACCGTAAAGTTACTGTATTCTTTGGCGGCAAAACGTTTGCTAAACAACCTGAGTAAACGCAGATCGTACTTCAAAAGTTCGCGGATCATCGGCCGCAGCACTTTGACGATGATGCGCTTGCCGTTTTGATGCTGCGCGAGATACACTTGGCCGAAGCTGCCGGCCGCGAACGGCTCGGGCTGGATGAGGGCGATTTGTTGGAGCTGCTCGGGCTTTAGCTCGTCTTGCAGAATTTTGACGATATCCATTGGCTCGGTGTCGAGGTTCTCGAAGATGCGCAATTTGGCCGGGTTGTGCCAACGGCGCATGACGGGCGTGTTCAGCAAAACGCCCTGCAGGAATTTGACGTACACGCCGCCGAGCTGTACGAACTCATCGCACACGGCGTCGTACATTTCTTGCTCGTGCCCGCGCTTGCGAAGCATGTACACATGCGCGCCGAGGGCGGCCAATTGCTTGGTGCGCTGACGTTTAAGTGCGGCGATAGAAAGTTCGTTCGCGGCCACCAGAGCCCTCCTTACTTAGCGTTTACGAAACCCGATCATGAACAGCGCGAGTGTTGCGACGATGGCCGAAACGTACAATTCAAAGACATCGTTGGGAGATTTGCGCGTCAATGCCATCAAAATAATGGCGATCCAGATTAACACAATGGTGACAAAAACCGACGCGTACTTCATTACCTCTGTATTATACCATGAAATGCAAATGGCGGCTGAGCACTAGCTCTGCGGAGGCTGGGCGAAGTTGTAAATCGCCTGCTCGAGTGCAGGCGTGGCGGGAATGTCGTTGGCGGCATCGGTGAGCACGACGCTCATGGAGTCGAGTTCATTCTTTGCGGCGTTCGGCGATGTGATGTGGGCGGTCGAGCTTTCGCCGCCTTCCTGGGAAGCTTGCCGTAATTCCCATCCGTCGCGGCTCTGAGAAAGCTGCAGCCCGTAATAGGTATCTTTTGCTGTCTGAATTTGTACATCGATGCCGATGAGGCTGTTCTGGGTCGCCTTCGCGTCAGTGGTTACGACATCGATTGCATATGTCGCATTACCTCCTGCGAAAAGCCGGTATGATGTCGTGTAATCACCCGCGGTTACTCGTGTACGACTTTGCGGGCCGCGCTCCTTCTGAAGCGCCTGCGCTTGGGAGACGAGGCCGGGCAGATGCTGCTCGATAAGCACCGTATTTTGAGTGTAGAGACCACTGCATGCGCCTACTGCGACTGCGAGGCCAATGCTTCCGAGGGCGGCTCCGGTTCGTTGCACACGGCGAGTCCGGTCTGGGTTAGGGGCTTTCTCTCTGGTTAACATAAAATAAAGCCCTCACTTCCGGCGGCTGTAACAGTTTTTATAACCCGACAATTGTACCTGTGCGGCCGACGTCTGGCAAGCGCGCGAATTTTTGTGGAAAAACAGACGGCAATACGTTATAATACATCACTGTTCTCGGGGTGTGGCGCAGTTGGCTAGCGCGCCTGGTTTGGGACCAGGAGGTCGAAGGTTCGAGTCCTTTCACCCCGACCATATAGGACGTAGTTGTTTTTTCATTTTTTCCTCCGTTATCCTTACTATTTTCTATGGTTTGGTTACTCGTTTAGTTAGCTCCTAGCAATTCCTTAGTTTTAATACGTTTTGGGCTATAGTTTGCGCGAAATTGGCGTATCTAACAGATAACAAACCCTGGTCGACAGTAATATCGCTGCGTTTGAGGCGGGGTATTTATCACAGGATACCCGTTCATACAATGAAGCTGATACAATTCCTTGCATTTAATGGAATGAGACGCATCTCTTCTACCTACAGTTCACCGACAAAGCTCCACTGAACGCTTGATCCGGTCAAAGTCATAGCCAAGCATTGTAATGCCTTTTGACATGCTCACCTCAAGCGTTATGAGGCCGGCGTAGTGCTTTTCTTTCAGCCGGCGTATGAATCCCACCGTATTGAGATCGCCTGTGTCTAACGCCAGGTGGCGCTTATCACCATCGAAGCTACTCAAGTGGATGTTCTTAACTGCTGGGAACACCTCATTAAACCATGACTCCTCATACGGCTTGGCAACGTGCACATGGTCGGTATCGAGTGTTAGCCCAAGCCCATACGGCTTAAGGGCTTTGCATACGCCGAGGACATCACTCGTGCCCGCATTAAGAGGCGCTATTCGGCTCAGTGCGCCGCCCCTATACTGCCGTGGCATATTCTCGACTGCTATCCGCAAACCCGTTTGCCGCTGTATATCTGCCAGTCGTTCAAAGTAATGGCGCATCTGGTCGCTCTGAAGGCTCACCTTTGGCAGCGGATGGCAGGTAACGCACTGCACGCCAAGCTGTTGCGCTACCTTAAAAGATCCTGCGTCAAAACAAATACCAGTCGCTGCCCATAACGGCTGGTGAACTGAGACGATCGGCAAGTCGTATTTCTTGGAGAGTCGTGTATAGTAGCTCGGCGTCCAACGAGACTTGAATCCGATACATAGCTCAATGCCATCCACGCCAGTTTGCCGGAGATTCTTAAACAAGTATTCAGGGCTGCGAAGCAACGGCGAGAAATCACCGATGGAGACATGTACTTTCATAGGTCTTCAATGTTAATCGCGCCATCAAACCTAAAGGGGGTTTTGCGCCCCTGCCATTCCAATGCACAGATGTGCCCGCCTTTCATATCCTGCGCCGTAAACGACTCGTCGAAGTTGTTGGCTCTATTCATGTGAGCTTAGTATAACGCACTCATCATGGTCGTAGCCAAAACGAAAGATCAATGGGAAGCACTACGAACCCGATACCTTAGTGCCTAGTATTCGCGCCGGATCATAGGCCGGCCAATCATGCATACCCCGCGCAACTTCAAGCGCTGCTTGCGTAAAAACTGGGCGTAATCACGCAGGAGTATTCCAAGGGTTCGCCAGTAACGTGGATGCGGTAAGTAAAACCGTAGTCGTCGAAAATCCTGGCGGCCGCTACCTTTTTCTTCTCGCCGTGGATACCTGTGTGTTGTAGTTTGGCGACTGCCTTATGCGCTTCATCTTGTCTTCGCTCTTCATCGTATTCATGGGGTTGCGGGTATTTATGACGACCCGTACTTTACATTCCATGAGTTTTTGCAGAGTCGGTAGCAGTCGGTTGAGTCGCCTGTTCGTTATGAATGACATTCGATAATCAGCTCGCTGCCACAATTGTCCAAGTCCTTCATGAGTTGTGGACAGAACGTATCTTCGTTGAGTAGCTTTGAGGTTAGCAAGCCGGGAGTTCAATTTTTGTATCGCTGGAGGAGATCGCTTAACATTTCGATTCCCCCTTTAGCTCACCGCTGCCGTCTTCGTCTATAAGGTTTCGTCTCTCTTGCACGCCAATCTCCTCAAAGTTCACCATCGAAGGCTATATTCTCGTACTGCCGCCGGCCAGAATACTAAACTTCGCTCTAAGGCGAAGTTTTTTATTGTTCCAAAGAAAGCGGTACCGCCGCCAGCCGGGCGGCCAAAGCGTAGACGCCAAAGAAAATACCGCTGAAGACGAGATCGCTCACAACCGTTGGCCGGAAAAATGGTAAGGCAAGGGTAAAACATTGCACGAGGCCGCTCCACGTATGTGCGTACAAACCTCCGTTAATCCATACGCCAAAGTTTGACACCGCAAAAAAGGTGAGCGAGCTGGCCGCCGAGCCAACGGGCACACGCCACCAGCCATGCCAACGTTTCATACTCACGCCGATCAAGCCAATGAGTGCATATGCCGCCCAGGTAAATGGCATGGAACTGTAAAAGCCTAGGTACAAATCCGATATCATCATGACGACAACGGGCAGCCACCAGCCGTAGCGCTTACCAAATATCGCTCCGCCAAAAAGCGCGATTGCGCCCACGGGAGCAAAGTTGGCCGGATGCGGCACGAGCCGCATGACTACGCCAAAGGCAACAAGCGCTACGCCAACGAGGAGTTGCCTGCGGCCTACTCGAACTTCCATACGATTTGGTCACCCTGCTTGGTTTTGTACGTGCCAGCGCCTACGGTGGCGAGCTTGCCATTGACGTAGTACATCCAGTACTTGCCGTCGGTGCCGCCTTTGACGCCGTCGATGCTATCGACGTACGCGCCGTAAGACGAATTCTTCACGACGACGCTGCTTGCGTGCTGCTTTAGCAGGACAAGTACCGAGTTACCGGTTTTGCCGGAATAACTTACTTCGTGCGTTGTCTGCACTTTGGTTATAGCGGCTTGTTTGTTGTGGTGTTTGACGGCAACGATAGTGGCCGTGCTGCCAACCGCCAGCAGCAACACAATTCCCACGATCACGCCCCATTTTTTGTGTCTCATAGTGTTTTTATCATGCGTCACGATAGTGTCTGCCGTCAATACGTAAGCGCTTTATATGGCGTTGTACTTTTTGCTATGATGCTTTGCCGGGTGCACAAAGCAGGCAATTTCTGCTATAATACCCCTGGTTTTTCCGATGTCGGCCATGAAATGTAAAGTGCCGAAGATCGGGGTGTGGCGCAGTTGGCTAGCGCGCGGCGTTCGGGACGCCGAGGTCGGAGGTTCAAGTCCTCTCACCCCGACCATATAGAATTTTAAAGATCCTTAACGGGATCTTTTCTTTTTGCAAAGTCGTTCTATGCGAGCGTGCAGCCGGGTTCTAAGGCTCTAAGGTTGATGAAGTTTTTAGGCGGGCTATAAGCCTGGCCGCCAAGAAAAACGTCATTAGGGCCGGCGCTGCTTGCCTCGTTGTAGATTCCTTGTGCGTAGGTGAAGGCCTCGGGCGGTTCTCTTCTTGCGGCATTGGAGATGTAGTCGCGCAGTTGCTCAGGATTCAAGATGAGGCTTCTGTCTACGAGGTTACGAAGCCGCATATCAAGCACGTAAGGGTCGAGTGCGACCGTAGCTTTTTGGGGATCCGGACCACCGTTGGTACGCTCGTAGTTGACTCTAAACGCCTCGCCGGAGCCGTCTGGCTGCACGATGAGTGCTGTGAGGTGCCGAGACATCCCAACGAACAATCCGTAACGATTCGCTGGCACGAAATCCGGCAGTAAGTCTCGCGCGCCTTGCCCGCACATCGCCACATAGCCGACGTGCGGATTTATGAGCGGTATGAATGGAGAGCCGTCTCTGGTTTCAAACGGATATGTCACGCGGCGTTGAGCGGTGGCGTAAACTTCTTCCAGTGAAAGTGTGCGGGAGGCCATTGTCTTATTGTACACGGCCTGCAGGATCGTTCCGCAGAAGGTGTACAATGGAGGCATGATTGCGACACTCGCGGCCATCCTCGTGGTCTTCTGCATCCTCGCCCTTGCTGAATATTTGTCGCGCACAACGTCAATTCATACCGAGCTTACACGTAAGCTGGTGCACATGAGCGTCGGCACGTTCGTGGCGTTTTGGCCGTTCTTTTTAAGCTGGGGGATTATTGAGACTATCAGCTTGCTGTTCTTGTTTGTCGTACTGCTTTCGATTCGTTTGAACATTTTTCGTTCGATTCACGCCGTGCAGCGTAACAACACCGGCGAGATTTTGTTTGCCATGGCTATTGGCGGCATGGCGCTCATCAGCAGCTCGAAGTGGATCTTTACGGCTGCCATGCTCAACCTTGCGATTGGCGACGGCATGGCTGCTATCGTCGGCACGTTGTACGGCGACAACAACCAGTACAAAGTCTTTAAACACACCAAAAGCCGCGCCGGCTCAATCGCATTCTTCGTATGCTCTGAACTTATCCTGATTATCTATGCGGTATTTGGCCACGGCCACATCGCGTTCCTCGATTACGTGTGGATGCCGTTACTCGCGACCGCCGCAGAGAACCTTGCCGTGAACGGCACTGATAACATCGCCGTGCCGGTCATCGTGGCACTTATGCTCAGCAGTAGCTTATAACTTTTTGTTATACCTTACGGACTTTGCCGTGGGCGCGAAGTGCGTTGAAGATTACTACGACGTCAACAAATTCCTGAATGATCGCGCCGTACAACGGGCGGAAGTGGCCCGTGGAAAAGATGAGCATCAATACGATGCTGAGTGCAATGCCGACGAGGATGCTTTGCTTGGCAATGAAGAACGTACGGCGGGCGATGTTGACGCCCATGCTTACGCGGCTGAGGTCGTCGAGCATGATAACCATGTCGGCAGATTCGCTGGCCGCCGTAGAGCCGCGCGCGCCAAGGGCAATGCCAATGTCGCTGGCTGTGAGCACTGGTGCGTCGTTTACGCCGTCACCTACGAAGGCGACCGGGCGATATTTGACGGCTTCAAGCGCGGCAAGTTTGTCGCCGGGCAACGCTTCGGCGTGGACTTCGCGGATGCCGAGAGTTTTGGCCACGGCCTTGGCTGTGGCCGTGCTGTCGCCAGTTACCATCATGAAATGTTTAACGCCGAGTTCTTTAAGCTTCTTCAGCGTTGATTTGGCCTCTTTGCGCACTTCGTCCTTGAAGGTGATGACGCCGACGAGTTGGCCGTCGGAAGCTACGAACGTTGCGGTCTGCTGCACGTCCTTCGCCGCAAAAGCGTTCGGCAGGGTAACGTTGTATTCTTTGAGCAACGCCAAACGGCCGGCCAAAACTTCCTTGCCGTTAACGCTCGCAACGAGGCCGCGGCCAGCAAGCTCGTGCACGTGCTTTACTTTGCTCAGCTTCAGCTTGCCCGCCTCGGCCTTTTTGACGATGGCGCGCGCCAGTACGTGGTTGGACGATTGCTCGAGGCTGGCAGCCAGCGTGAGGACATCGCCCTGCTTCCATTTGTTGAAGGTTTGCACGCGGTCAACGACGGGTTCACCTTTGGTGAGCGTGCCGGTTTTGTCGAAGGCAAAGGTCTGCGCAAGAGCCAATTTCTCGAGGCTGGCTCCGTTCTTGATAATTACACCATGCTTCGAGGCGCGGCTCATGCCGGAAATAATCGCGATCGGTGCGGCCAAGATGAGCGGGCAGGGCGTAGCAACAACCAAAACGTCGAGGAACCGAATGGCGTGATGGCTCGTTACCCACGCGAAGATGGCGATGGCGAAGGAAATAACCGTAAAGGGCACGGCGTAACGGTCGGCGAGGCGGATGAACGGTGCTTGGGAGTTTTGCGCGTTGCGAACCAAGCGGATGATTTGCTCGTACTGGCTTTCGCTGGCCGGCCTGAGGGCGCGAACCGTGACGACACCGTCGAGGTCGATGGAACCGCTCAAGATTTCTTCGCCGATGTTTTTAACTTGCGGGATGCTTTCGCCGGTGAGGCTGGACTCGTCGAAGCTGGCGTCGCCTTCGAGGATTTCGGCGTCCACAGGTACGACTTCGCCAAAGCGGATTTGCAGTTTGTCGCCGGTACGGACTTCGCTGGCGGCAACGTCAACGAGCTTGCGGCCACGCAAGACGTGCGCGGTTTGCGGCGCACGCGTGAGTAAGGCGTCGAGCTCGCTCTTGGCACGATGCTCGGCGTAATCTTCCAACGATTCGCCGCCGGTCAGCATCAAAACAATTACGATGCCGGCCCAATACTGCTTCATGACGACAGACGTGACGATGGCTGTCGCCGCCAGCACGTCAATGCCGTAAGCGCCGGATTGCAGATCTTCCCACATGCCCCACACAAGCGGGCACGCAAGGCCGATAGCCGTCACGCCCAGCAGCCAGTGCGCCGCAAGATGCTGGCCGCTCAAATCCAGGGGCAATGCCACGATCGCCCCGATCAGCGCGATGCCGAATTGGTTGTATTCTTTAAAAAAGTGCCACAATTTTTTGAACATGAAAAACTCCGTTTGCATAAAGTATAACAGAGATGGGCTGCCGAGGGCAAAGCCGCCGCTGCAGAGACGAAAAAGAACGGCAAATAAAAAAGACCAGACTGCTGCCTGATCTTTTTTATTTGGGGCGAGCGATGGGATTTGAACCCACGGCCTCCGGAGCCACAATCCAGCGCTCTAACCAACTGAGCTACGCCCGCCAAAAGTACCAGACTACTGTAGCACTTTTGCCCCAATAAATCTACCTTTTGACGGACGGCGCGGCTTTATTTAGCCGTTTTCTTCGGCTTGTGGCCTGGCCACCAAATAGCGTAGCCGAGCAACGCCGACAAGCTTGGGATGAGGAACGGCGCAATGACGAACGCGGCAAGGGCAACGCCAAGCGCAATGGCTGTGCCCATTTGCGTCAGGAAACTGATGCCGGCAAGCAAGAGCGAGCCAAACGTCGCCGCCAAAATCAATCCGGCCGAGGCAACGGTTGCGCTGCTGTGCTCCACGGTCATGTCGGCCGCACGGCGCGGGCTCATGCCGCCGCGCACTTCTTCGCGCAACCGCGTAATCGTCAGGATGTTGTAGTCCGTGCCAATGGCCACCACGAAAATGTACATGAACAACGGAATGAAGAAAATCAAACCAGGGTCGCCACCAAACTTCAAGAAGATGAGTGAGGACGCGCCGAGCGTGGCGATGTAGCCAAGCCCAACACATAGCAGTAAGAATATCGGCGCCACCAAACTGCGCAGCAATACGGCGAGAATGATGAAGATGAATGCTGCGGCAATCGGGAAGATGACGCGCAAGTCGCGGTTGGTCACGGCGCGCATGTCAACGATCACGGCAGTAGAACCGCCGACGTATACGTGCGAACCGTTAATTGCTGCGCTGTGCGCGGCCGCGCGAATCGGCCCGGCGACATTATTAATGGCGGCCGAACTGTACGGATCGTCTTTGAGCGTTACGGCGATCACTGCCGTTTTGCTGTCCTTGCT
Source organism: Saccharimonadales bacterium (SeqCode) (assembly GCA_036568905.1). GTDB lineage: Bacteria > Patescibacteriota > Saccharimonadia > Saccharimonadales > UBA4665 > DATCRQ01. The sequence goes on from DATCRQ010000001.1 coordinate 962,265, forward strand.
GAAGGTGGTCGGGGCAAGACTGGAAACGCCTTGTGCGTTCTGAAGCGCTTGGCGGAGCGGCGCAATATCTGCAGTCGTAAGAGCGTGCGAACTGCTCACATATACCTCACTCGGGTCGAGTACGCCGGCTGGGAAGGCGTTCACAAGCGTGTTGTACGCGCTGGCGGATTGCGTTCCCTTAGGCGGTTGGCTGAACGAACTGAAGTCAGATTTGTACGTCAACGCAAAACCACTCAACACAACGAGGAACGCGCCTACGATAGCTACGAGCCGGGCTGGCTGCCTCGCGGCCATGCCGCCAATGCGCTTGGAGATCGTCGGTTTGAGCGAGGGGCTTTTCCATGCTTTGCTTGGCCAGAAGACTTTTTGTTCGATGACGGCAATCAGCGCCGGCACGAGCGTTACGGCCGCGAACATCATCACAGCAACGCAAATCACCAGGCCTGGAGCCATCGACGAAAAGATGCCGAATTTCGCGAAGAACAACGCTGTGAATGAGGTGAGCACGACGAGCGCGGCCGAAAGAATTGCCTCGCCCGCACGTCCTAAGGCAAAAGCAACGGCAGCCTTCGTGTGCTCGCCCGTACGCAGGCGCTCGCGGTAGCGGAACAACAGGAACAATATGTAATCCGTGCCGATGCCGAAGAGCACGACGGTGAACATAATGCTCAGCTGCTGGTTTACTTTGAAGTTGAAGAGGGTTGCGGCGTCGGCGATTAACGAACTGGCAATCGTGTACACGACGCCAACGGAAACGATTGGCAACAAACCGGCAAGCGGACTGCGGAATACCAACGCCGGCAAGATCAAAACTAAGAGGAGCGTGCCAAGGCCGACGATCTTGAGCGCTCGTTGCGATGCATCTTGCGTGTCGTAACTAATGGCTTCGGCACCGGTGACGCCGGCGCTTACACCGCTGCCATCAAGCGCCGTAGTAAGCGCGTCGCGTACGGCTTTGACGGCGTTGATCGTTCCGGTGTCTTGTCCGTCGCTCCCGTAGGAAATTTGTCCAAGCTCAACCTTGCCATCCTTTGAAACTTCGCTTGAGCTGCTCGTAATGTTGCTGATATGCGCAAGATGCTGGCCTGCGACGGCCTTCGTGGCGTTGGTAATCGCCTGCTTGTCGCTGGCGGTGAGCACTTTGCCGTTTGCCGTGAAGACGATGATGTCCGTGGCGTTTTGGCTGTGCGGCGAAATTTGTTTGCTGACGTTAATGGCTTCGATAGACTCGTAGCCTTTTGGCAAGAAGCTGCTTTGATCGTTGCTCTCAACGCTCGTGAGCGTAGGCGACAAGCCGACGATGAGAATCGCAGCGACAAGCCACGTCGCCAAAATCCACCACCTACGCCGTACAACAAATTCTGCAAATCGCTTCATACTAATCCTCCTTCGGTTGATATTTACGGCACGCTTTTTGCAACAACGTAACGAGTGTTGCGAGCTCGTCATCACTTAAATCAGCAAACAATTCGTTGAGCATTTGGCGCTTGTACTTGAGCGTCGCTTTGGCCGTGCTGTGGCCGCGGCGAGTAAGAGTGACGACGACTTTGCGGCGATCGTCAGGATGCGGCTTGCGCGTTGCAAGGCCCATACGCTCGAGTTCTTCGATATGCTGGGTGGTTGCGCCAGAGGTTACGTCCAGCCGCGTCGCCAGCTCCTTGACCGTCGTCGGTTCGCCCGCATCAAGGATCATAAGCATATGGCTTTGCGCCGGTGAGCAGTCGCTTTTGGGCATCTGCTTGTGCATACCCTTCATAACGTAGAGTGTCGCTTTCTCGAGTTCCTGGAACAATTCGTCGCGAGTCATGCGCTCATTGTATTAGAAGCTAAAATTATTAGCAACTGATATCTTATGAAACTTATACACAAAGGATGCCATTTAATTCATCGCTTGTTGAATTAAATATACATATGCACTATGCTTACTTATATGGTCTTCATGCACCGTAAAACAGCCGGCCGGCGGCCGGCAGGTCAAAGCGCTAAGGAAGATATCCTTGCCGCGGCGCAATCTTTATTTGCGGCGCACGGCTATTCTGGCACAACGCTGCGCGCTATAGCCGCAGAAGTGCAGGTTGACCCGGCGCTCATCGCGCATTATTTTGGTACGAAGCAAGAGCTGTTTGTTACGGCAATGGCTCCAACGACAAGTGGACCTGCTGCAATTGCCCACATTCTTAAAGGCGACCCGGCGACAATTGGTATTCGCGCAGCCCGCTTTTTTGTCGGTATGCTCGAGAACGAAGCGACTGGCCATATCGTCGTCGGTCTTATTCGTGCGGCGAGTAGTGAGCCGTTGGCTGCCGCAATGCTCAAAAACGTACTCGCACGGCCGATACTTCGCGTTTTCAAAACTGCTGCAGTTCTTGATGAGCACGCTGAAATCAGGGCAAGCCTCGTTCAGTCACAGCTCCTAGGCCTCGTCACATCGCGCTACATTTTAAAAATGCCGCCGTTGGTTAAGGCGACGCCCGAGGAATTGGTGCAATATTTGGGGCCAACATTACAACGCTATTTTGTCGATGATATAACCGCAGAAATAAAAGGGGGCAATTATGCATGAGACAAGCATGCAGATCAAAAACGTGAGCGTCCGGCTGGGCGGTAAAGACGTGCTGCACCGCGTGAGTGTGGAATTACCCGCCGGGAACGTCGTAGGCTTTATCGGGCCGTCAGGCGCTGGTAAAACGACGCTGATCCGTAGTATTGTTGGCCGCCAGAAAATCGCCGAGGGAAGTATTACGGTTGCCGGGCTGCCGGCCGGTTCGCCAGGCTTACGAAAGCGCATGAGTTACATGACGCAGGAAGTTTCGGTGTACGGCGACCTTACGGTGACGCAAAACCTACGGTACTTTGCCTCGATGTCCGGCATGCCCCGCAAACAAATCAAAGCCGCCATTGCCGAAACACTCAAAGCCGTGGACATGACGCCGCAAGCTTCCCAGGTTGCCGGCAGCCTCTCCGGCGGCCAAAAGCAACGGCTGTCTCTGGCAATTGCTTTGCTCGGCAAACCAGAATTTATGGTGCTTGATGAACCGACCGTCGGCCTCGACCCGTTACTTCGTGAGCAACTCTGGAAACTTTTCCGCGAGCTTGTAGCGAATGGCACGACCTTACTCATCTCGAGTCACGTCATGGACGAGGCTGAGCGTTGCGACGACCTTTTGCTTATCCGCGAAGGCAAAGTCCTTGCCCACGACTCGCCACACAAACTCTGCGAACGCACCGGAAGCAAAACGGTCGAAGAAAGTTTCTTGAAACTCGTAGGAGAAAAACGATGAGTATTCGCCGCACGCTTGCCACGGCTCGCCGCGTAGGCCAACAACTGGGACACGACCCGCGTACCATTGGTATTGTTATCGTCGTACCGTGTGTGTTGGTGACGATTTTGCGCTACGTTTTTGACGGCGAACGCCAGCTCTTTGACGGCATCGCCCCGATGATTCTCGGCATTTTCCCGTTACTTATGATGTTCCTCATAACGTCCATCGCCACGCTGCGCGAACGAACGACCGGCACGCTCGACCGTTTGATGACGATGCCGATTTCCAAGCTCGATTTTATCTTCGGCTACGCGCTGGCATTTTCCGTCGTAGGGCTTGTGCAGGCCTGCGCGGTGAGCCTCGTGGTGCTCGGCTTTCTTGGCGTAACTGTTGCGGGCGGCACGCTTCCGATTCTGTTCGCCGCGGTGCTCGCGGCGTTCCTCGGCACGGCGCTCGGACTTTTTGTAAGCGCGTTTGCAACGAGCGAGTTCCAAGCCGTTGAGTTGGTGATGCCGACGCTTATGCCGCAAATTTTGGTCTGCGGATTATTCGTCCCCCGCGAAGCCATGGCCAAAGTGCTGCAATGGTGTGCCGACATTTTCCCGATGACCTACAGCGTTGACGCGATGCACCGCGTGGCAACGAGCGTGGCATGGTCGGGAACCTTGACGCGCGACTTGCTCGTCGTAGGTGGTTACGGCGTGGCGGCGCTCGTCCTTGCCTCGGTTACCATCCGCCGCAAAGAATAACTATGTCGTCGGATTGTAGACTTGCTTTGGGGCGTCGGGGAAATTCACCTCATCCCAGAACGAAATGCTTGTCGGTTTGAAGACCCAGTACGCGCGGCCGTCAGCATTGTGTTGTTTGATCTCGTTGAGGTCGTAATCTTTCGGGCCGAATTTGCCTTGGTAGAGTTCGTGGGCGTGAGCGAGGTCGTCATCCGCAACTTCATAAGCTTCGCCGGTCATTTGCAGCGCTTGCTTGCGTTCCGCGTCGCGCACGACGGTGACGGCCACTCGTGGATCATTCATGATTTCCTTTGAATGTTGCCGCGAGCGGCTTGACGTCCAATATAAATTGAACGCATCGTCAGCTGCAAAATACACCGTGCAAATCCACGGCTTGCCATCCCGAACGGTCGCCAGCTGCATGTGCTTGTTGTCTTTGAAGTACTGCTGAATAAGCGCTTTGAGATCCATGCTCGCAGTATAACAAACTGGCCTTACTTTTTTCGCAGCAGCAGCGACTGAAAATGCAAGCCGTTTTTATCTTTCTCTAAGGCGATTGCCTTTGAGCTGACAACGTCAAATTCGTCCGAGGCAATTTTTGCCAACGTGTCGTCGCCAAGGAACGAGAAGTAGCGCGGCAAGTTCATTTTGCTTGGGTCGGTGAAGATCTCCTCTTTTTCCACGCCACCATAGACGCCGTAGAAAAACAAACCGTTTGGTGCGAGCGTTTCGTGAATGCCGTGCAGGACGCGCTTCAGGTCTTTCTTTGGAACGTGCAATAAAACATTCAAGGAATAAATTGCGTCGAACTGCCGCCCTAAGCTTTCAAGTTCGTATAAATCGAGAACTTGGGCTTTCACGCCGTTCCGTTTGCAGGCTTCGATCATTTGCGGAGACAGGTCGGTTGCCAGAACCTCAAAGCCTCGGCTCTGAAAGTACACGCTGTCGTGGCCCGCGCCGGCACCGATTTCCAGGATTGTCTTTTTATGTTCTTGCTTGGCGAGGGAAGCGAACTCCGCCCGCGCATCGAGCTTCCATGCCTCGCGGCCGTCGCCGCCAACCACCCGACGTTGTGCGTCGGCGTCGTACGCGGCACGGAGTTGTTGTTTGAGTTCGTCGTTTTTCATAGTTGTCATAAAAGGTCCGTTTGGTGCCCCGGGCAGGATTCGAACCTGCGACCTTGAGCTTAGAAGTCTCTTGCTCTATCCAGCTGAGCTACCGGGGCATGAAGCTTGAGTAACTGTATGTTTATCTCAAACGCTTGGTGCGGGTGGGGAGAGTCGAACTCCCGTAGCCAGTTTGGAAAACTGATGTAATAACCGTTATACCACACCCGCGTGCAGGACTTGCTTATTATAGCAAATGTTACGAGCCTTGTGAGGTGTTTGGCAATATAAGCTTGAGGCTGCTTTTGTGGCCAGCCTCAAGCTTAGGGCGTTTGACGTCTTACGTCTAAATTTCGTGCAGGACGGTGATGTGCGCGCCGAGCGAGTTCAGACGTTCGGCGATGTCTTCGTAGCCGCGGTTGATCGTGTAGATGTTACGCAGCGTGGAAATGCCTTCGGCCGCGAGCATACCGATGAGCAGTAAGCTTGCGGGACGAAGTGCGGGCGGACACACGACGTCGGCCTTGCTAAACTTCGTTGCGCCCGTGATGTACAAACGGTGCGGGTCGGCCAACTCAACGACCATGCCGACTTTTGTCATCTCGGTGTAGTAAATGGCGCGGTTTTCGTACATCCAATCGTGGATGAGCGTGCGGCCGTTCAAGACTGCGGCGATTGGTACGAAGTACGGTAAGTTGTCGGCGTTGAGGCCCGGATACGGCCGGCTGTAAATTTTCTCGGGCAATGCCTTGAGTTTGCCGTTGTGCTTGTGCACGACAAGGTCAACGAGGTCGGTTTGGCCGTTGGCAGCCTTGTAGCGCGGCGTTTGCTCAATCTTTGCGCCCATCTTCTCAAGCTTGAGAAGTTCAAGCGCCATGAATTCGATTGGCACGCGGCGAATCGTAATGTTGGAGTTCGTGGTAATCGCGGTGCTTACGAAGAACATTGCTTCGATCGGATCTTCGGTCGGCGCGTAGGTGACGTTCTTTTTAATCGTGTTAACACCGCGGATTTTCAGCGTCGTCGTGCCAATGCCTTCGATCTTTACGCCAAGTTTTTGCAGGAAGAAACACACGTCTTGGATGGCGTAGTTGGCGCTGGCGAGTTCGATGATCGTCTCGCTCGTTGAGCGCGCGGCGGCCATGATGATGTTTTCCGTAACGGTGTCTCCGGATTCGTAAAGCACGACGCGGCCGGCCGGCTTCTTCTTCGTCTTGACGTTGTAGTGGCCTTGGGTGGCGACGATTTCGACGCCGAAGTTTTCCAGGGCAAAGAGATGCGGTTCGACGGTTCGCGTGCCGAGCTTACAACCGCCGGCGTACGGGATTTTGAAGGAAGGGTAATCGTGCAACAGCGGGCCGATCATCATAAGGACCGAGCGCGTTTTGCGGGCCGATTCGGCGTTCATTTGGTTGAGCTTGAGCGTTGCGGGGCGTCGGATTTCGAGGTCGCTGCCGTTCACCCATTTTATCTGGACGCCAATGCTTTCGAGGACTTCAATGATGCGGAAGACTTCCTCGATTTTTGGGAAGGCTTCAAAACGCGTAACGCCTTCGTTCAAAAGGCTGGCGCAAAGCAGGCCGACGGCGGCGTTTTTGCTGCGCTTGAGCGTAATCTCGCCGTGCAGCTCGTGGCCGCCCTCGACGCGCAAGTTGACGCTGCCGCCGCTCAAACTAATGAGCTGCTTGTTCAGCACGTCCGAAACGCGTCCAAGCGTTTCCATGCTGAGGTTTTGCTTGCCGCGTTCCATGCGGTTGACGGCAGATTGTGAGGTTGCTAAACGTTTTGCGAATTCTGCTTGTGTGAGGCCACGTTCTTGTCGGATTTGAGCAATTAGATGGCCGATTTTCTCGTTGGTTGTATCCATAGCTTTAAAAGTATATCACTTATGATATGAAGCACAAGCTCGAAATGTGAAAATAGTAAGAACTTACAGCGTTTACTCTAATGCTTTGTTGCACAAAAAACTACTATCTTGCCCGCATCTTTCTGTCTTTTGGCATATATTGCTACAATATCTGCATGATCTAAGCGGCGAACAACATTCGTAATTATTTTGAAGGAGATTTTATGTTTGATGACGCCGTACAACAATTGATTATCGCCGAAGAGAAACGCCAGCACGAAGGTCTGGAGCTGATTCCTTCGGAGAACTACGTGAGTCGGCAAGTGCTCGACGCTTTAGGAAGCGTGTTTACTAACAAATACTCCGAAGGTTATCCTGGCCGCCGATATTACGGTGGGCAAGACAACACTGACAAGGTTGAGACATTGGCGATTGAGCGCGCCAAGCAACTTTTCAAAGCCGACCACGCCAACGTCCAGCCGCATTCCGGCGCGCCGGCGAACATCGCCGTGTATCAGGCGTGGCTGGAGCCGGGCGACACGATTATGGCCATGGAGCTGAGCCACGGCGGCCACCTCACGCACGGCCATCCCGTGACCAGCAGCGCCAAGCTCTACAACTTTGTACGTTATGGCGTGAAGGATGTTGAGACGGGCGAGATTGACTACGACCATATGCGTGAAGTTGCGTTGAAGACAAAGCCGAAGATCATTTTGGCCGGCTTCAGCGGCTACCCTCGATCGTTGGATTATGCAAAGTTTGCCGAGATCGGCCGCGAAGTAAATGCCGTGTTGATGGCCGACATGGCGCACATCGCCGGGCTCATCGCCGCGGGCGTTTTGCCGAACCCATTTGATTTTGGCTTTCATATTATTACGACGACGACGCATAAGACTTTACGCGGCCCGCGCGGCGGCATGGTTCTCTCTAAAGGAATTGCCGGCAATCCTCTGAAAGCTCCGGAAAAAACCGTGGAGAATTTGCCCACGCTCATCGACCGCGAAGTGTTCCCCGGCTTTCAAGGCGGCCCGCACATGCACACCATCGCGGCCAAGGCCGTTGCGTTTTACGAGGCGCAGCAGCCGTCGTTCAAAACCTACGCCGAGGGAATTTTGAGCAACGCGCAGGCTTTGGCAGGAGAACTTCAGAGCCAAGGCTTTAAGCTCGTCACCAACGGCACCGACAACCACATGATTCAAATCGACATGATGCAGAGCGTGGGGGTTGACGGCCGAGAAGCGCAGGAAGTCCTCGACAAAATCGGCCTCAGCGCCAACTGCAACGCCATTCCGTTCGATACGTTGCCGCCGTATCGCCCCAGCGGCCTGCGCCTCGGCACGCCGGCAATGACTACGCGTGGCCTTAAGGAAAACGACATGGAACAAGTCGCGCGTTGGATGAAGCAGGCCATCGACGCCCGCAAAGATGACAAAAAGTTAGGCGAACTTCATAACGAAGTCATTGCCTTTGCCAAACAATTCCCATTGCCGAGCGACGTGCCGATGAAATAACCAACGGCAAAAAAGTGCCGGCAAAATTCAAACGAAATCTGCCGACACTTGCCCGAGGTTGTCTGGGCCGGCGCCACTGAAGTCTCTAAGCAGACGCCGCTAAAAGCCGAAGGCTTCGTACACTTCGATGCTGCCGGTCCCCCAAAGCACAGCCGGCGCCTTTTGGGCGACTGCGAGCGCTTCGTCGAAGTCTTTTGCCTCGATGACCGAAAAGCCTGTCAACAAATTGTCGGCGTCTTTCGTGCCGTCTTTGCTCACGCTTTTGCCGCTGAACTTGAATGCTTCGCCAGCGTCGCGTTTAGCCATCGAGCCAACCCATTGTCCCCACGCCTCCATGACGCGTTTCACTTCGGGTTCTGGCTGCGCGGACCAGTCTTCGGCCTCGTTGTTTTTGTAGATGAGGATGTACTTAGGCATAACTGCTCCTTATTTATGTGCGTCTTGCACTGTAAAGGATGCGTATCGTTTTGGAAATGTAAAAAAGTCAACGGTTATTATGGTAAAAGCTCAGGCTCTTGCTCGAGGTTGACGCCGAATTTTTCTTCAACGCCTTCAAGGATTTTTTGCCGAAAGGTGAGGAGGTCGCCGGTGCGTTTGGCGTGTTCGTTGACAAGCACGAGGCTCTGCGCCGGCCACGTTCCCATGCCGGTTGCGATGTCGTGGTAATCTTTGAAGCCGGCCTCGGCGACTAGCCATGCGGCAGGGATTTTAACCTCGCCGTCGCCGAGCGGCCAGTGCGGCATATCGGGGAAACGCTGGAGTAACTCGCTGGCCTTCGTTTCGCTGACGATCGGGTTGCCGAAGAATGAGCCGTTGTTGGCGACAACCTTAGGATCGGGCAGTTTGCTCTGACGAATAGCGATAACGGCGTCGCGTACAACTTGCGGCGTAAAAACTTTGACGTTGTGCTCATCGAGGTACGCTTGCAGCGCGTTATAAAACGGCGGCTTCGGATTCTCATATTTGAGATGAAGCGTGATGGCTGTAATAAGGAAGCGCCCGCGGTCGGCCACTTTGAACCGGCTGGTGCGATAGCCGAAGGCACATTCGGCTGCGGGAATCGTAACGAACGTTTCGAGCTGGCGGTCGTAGGCTTCAACGTTCACGAGCGTGTCGGCAATTTCTTGGCCGTAAGCTCCCACGTTTTGCACGGGCGTTGCGCCGGCCGTGCCGGGAATGAGGCTGAGCGCTTCGATGCCGTGCAAGCCGGCCGCAGCAGTTTTGCCTACGATTTCGTCCCACATTTCGCCGGCGCCAATCGTCACGAAGTGGTCGTTTCCCTCAACGCGTTCTTTGAAGCCGCGAATGCGGTTGATCATCAAAAGCCCGTCGAAGCCTTCATCGCGCCATACGATGTTGCTGCCTTCGCCAATCATCAGAACAGGCACGTTGCCGTGAGCTTTGGCCCAGGCTAGGGCTTCAACGAGATCGTCGCGGCTGCGGATTTCGGCGACGTGTTGTGCGATGCCGCCCAAGCGCATCGTTGAGTATTCTCGAAGGGAGATGTTGTGTGCGATGTGCATGGCCTCATTATACCGCACGCTCTTGCGCTCCGAGGCTAACGGAGTTACCATTATGGCGTATGAGTGACGATGCAAACGAATCACCACTGCAAGATTTGGGATCGCACCTGAAGGACATGCGCCGCCGACGGCGTGAGTCCCGTGCCGAGGCCGCCGGCGCCGTCGAGATTGACGAGCCGACTTTGGCGCGCATCGAGCAAGGCCGCGAGCGCCCGACCGAAGACATTCTCTTACTCCTCATCAGCCATTTTGATCTTCCCGAGGAAGAAGCCGATCATCTCTGGGAACTTGCCGGTTACGAACCATCCGAAGAAGACGACGACGAGCCGCGGCGCGAAACTTCCTCAAACCGTGAAGACCAATCGAACGGCCGTAACGCTATGCTGGTGCTTGCCGTTGATCCGCGCATTGTGTACAGCGACGGCGTGCACATCGTGGCGAATTCTCGCGGTGTTGTGATGAACTTCGTACAATCCGCCGGAACACCGCAAGCGCTCACCACGGCGCGTATTGGCATGAGCCGCACGCAAGCCCACAGCGTTCTGAGCGCGTTGCAATCCGCCTTGAAAGATTCCGAGCCGCGCCAACTTCCTGAGTCAACGCAAAGCTCCAAGCAAGATAAATCCAGCGACAAGCCGGCGGCGTAGCCGGCTCTTGTCTCTTGGCATCGCAAGCTCAATCTGTTACGCTGAACATTACGTGCGCCCGTAGCTCAGCTGGATAGAGCGTTGGTTTCCGGTACCAAAGGTCGTAGGTTCGAATCCTATCGGGCGTACCACGCAATGCTTACAACGAAGAAGACCAACCGCGGTCTTCTTTTTATTTTAGGATACGCTTTTAAGCTGTTGCATCAGTTCGTATCCTGTATGGTTACTGGTATGATGAGCCTATGGACAATCGCTCAGACGGATTACGAGTGGTCTACAAAGGCAAAACGTATAACCTTTCTACCCGACTAAGACCGCCTCTCGACAATCTCGTAGTTTTCTTGCATGGGTGGGGCGGTGCTAAAGAATGTTTTGACGGCGCCTTCTCGTATGATGCTTTAGAGGGCTACGGCATGTGCGCCATAGATTTACTAGGGTTTGGTAAGTCGGATCAACCGGCGGGTTTTTCATATGACCTGCTGGATCAAGCCAATATTGCGGCGCTAGCGGTTAACTCGTTTAAGGCAAAGAAGGTGTACTTAGTAGGCCATAGTATGGGAGGCGGTATCGGAACATTAGCCGCTCCGCTCATTACAAACCTAGCGATTTTTATTGATGCTGACAGTAACCTAGCGCCTAGTGGCAGCGGCACAGGCGCACGCCTACTATCTAAGCAGCCGTTTTGGCTGTTCAAGTTTTTTACCTTACCCTTGATTAAAATTCTTTTGTGGCTACATCCGAAGCGCCCTATGCGAGTGTGGGCAAAGTGGTTTAGCGAAGCCAGCCCGCTGGGCCTTCACAGGAGCATTCAGTCTTTGGTTGAGTGGTCTGACGGCGGTGAGCTTTTACCGCGATTTAGGGCTTTGCGACAAAAGGCCTACATATATGGCGAGAAAGGCAAACGTAGAAAAGATGTAGTGCCCGAGCTAGACAAGTCCATTGTCTACGAAGTGCCCAAGAGCGGCCATGCACTTATGAACGATAACCCGGCCGCCTTTTACGACGTAATAGCTAAGATTATCGGAACCACGTAAGCTCCCGGACTCATGACGCAGATGTGATACAAGTTGCTGTACTCGCAGCGACCTACACGATATACTACAAAAAGCATAAGAATTTATATTATGAGCACGCAGAAATGACAGTGAGTCAAAGACTACCAGTTCCCGGCAGCGACAATGGAGCGTGGGGAGATGTCCTTAACGGTTTTTTGGGAGTCGCCCATAATAGTGACGGCACACTAAACAGCAATGCAGTAGGAAGTGCCCTACCCAGTCCTATCCCCGCCACTAATTTAGGTGGCGGAAGCCCGAGCAGCTCTACATTTCTTCGTGGTGATGGCACTTGGGCTACGCCAAGTAGCGGTAGTGGCACTCTGGCCAGTGACGCAGATGTGGCGCTCAGCAGTCCTCAAAATAATCAAGTTTTAACCTACAATAGTGGTGCCAGCAAGTGGGAGAATACAAATCCTCTTGTGAGTAGCGTCGCTATTAACAGCGGGAGCGCACAGACCGGTGCCGTTAACCTCGCCGTTGTCGACCTCAGCTCAGCTCAAAGTATTGGAGGAGTAAAGACCTTTACCTCTACCGTTGCGGCCAACATATCCGGTAATGCCGCGACAGCGACTACGGCCAATACCGTCACGACCGTACCTGCCTTGAGCGGTGACGTTACGACTAACGGCAGCAGCAATGCTACTACAGTTGCTAAGATTCAAGGTACGACTATAGCCGCGCCAAGTGGCGGGGCCACTAGCTTCCTCAATGCTTCAGGCACATGGACGACGCCGAGTGGGAGCGCGACAGCAACGATTGTTGCTGCGCCCACAGGCGTACAGGCCACAGATGCTTCCAATATAGCCACGGCGATAAGTACGGCCGGCGCGGGAGGAACGCTTTATTTCCAAGCCGGCACATATGTAGCAGACAACTTAGCGCCGCTCGCTGCGCAGAAGTGGACCGGCGCACCTAACGCAATCATTCAACGTCCCGCTAGCTCCACGAACTCAATTGTTAAAGCTGGTAGCATTGGCTCCGGCATAGCTTCGGCCGTCATAGACGGATTGACCTTTGACGGCAATCGATCTAATTCTACGGCTACCTCTAATGGCATGATCTACGCCATTTCGCCGACAAACTGGGCCATTCGCCACTGCACGTTTCAGAATGCGCCCACCGGCAACTCGGCAGTTATTCTTGAAAACGCCAATTATTGCACCGTGCAAGACAACTACTTTGCTACCGTAGGCTATGCTATTACCATAGGTCAGCAGATCAGCGAATCCGCCGGCAGCTATACCTCTAACAATAACAAGATCGTCGGGAACGTTATCAATACCACCGACCACGATGCTATTTTCGTGACTGAAAATATGGCCTCGAACGGACCCACTACGGTAGCGGTCGCTTCAAACGGACAGACAATCAACCAGACGGGCGCGACGGTCACGCTTGCCTCAACGACCTCGTTTTCAAGTATGGGGACCTCAGGCACGGGCCTGTTTGGCGGACCGGGTCAATTCGGTTCCTCGGCTGGCACGCCCTTCACATATACTGGGATATCTGGCAGCACACTGACTGGAGTTACTATTGCGACAGGCTCAATAACGCTCTCTACGAGTGAACAGTGCGCCCCAACTGTGTTCTACGCAGTCATAGGGACACTAGTGGAAAACAACACGATCCGCGGTGCAGGAGACACAGGGATCGAGACTGGCTCGGGCTGTATTGGTTCGGTTGTTAAGGGTAACCACGTATACGGGTCGACTAACCAAGGCTACCTGATCCGCGACGCGAAGGACTGCATTCTGCAAGGAAATACGACGGACGTCAGCTCTAACGCCGGAGTCTATGTTTTTAACCTTAACTATCGATCTCAAGGTATTAACATTATCGGAAATAACTTCCTTAACGTTTCTTCTGGGCAGGGCATTCTAGTAAACGGCGACGTAGCGAATTACGGCGGTACTGTGATCGATGTAAAGATTGTCGGCAACACTATTGATGGCGGTACCGTCTCGACCTCCGATGGGATCAGACTCTACAATGTTGCAGGGTTTACGATATCCGATAATACGATCACCAGTTGCGGTTGGAATGGTATTGCCTGTGGAGCCACTGCGGCACATTCGGCCTATGACGGCAATATTCTGGGGAATCGCATCTACGGTAACAGCACGCAATCAAGCGGCTCAAAGAATGGCATAAATATTTCATACCAATCGCAAAATATCACCATTGCTAACAATCGCATCGGCGAATCACCAACAGGAGCTGCAGCATCGCAGAAATACTGCATTGATGTTACGGACGCTACCGTCAGTAACGTTTTGATCCAGGGCAACTTCTTGACCAACTATACAAGTGCGGTGATCACTAATGCGTCAACGGCTGCCTCGGTCATTTTTAGGAACAATCCCGGCTACAACCCGCTAGGATCGGTCACGGTTACCGTTCCGGGGACTGGTACTGCTGTTGCCGCAGCAGCAGTTGATCGAACTTTTTACATTACTACCTCTACTGGCACAAGCACATTCGCTATATCGAGCGGCCCTACGGTTACCATCCCTGCGTCTGGTTTTGGAACCGTGCGTGTCCCTGCCGGCACGACTCTCACACCCACCTATACGGCAGCGCCGACGTGGGTAGTCGAAGGCGAGTAGGAGACGATTGGCAGTCCTATGCAGTGGTTACTGCCTCGGTGGTATTCCTCGTGACCTTTGTTTAAAGCCGTATCGTAAGCTCGCCTGTTATACTCATCGTATGAACCATTACGATGCGATCATTCTTCTCGGCTCCCAGCCAGACCCCGACACGTTTGAGTTTCCCGAGCAAATCAAGCGATGCGCCGATAAGACCGCAGAACTGTTTCGTGCGGGCAGGGCGCCGGTTGTCGTTACATCTGGAGATAAGGCTTTGCGATTTTATACGTTAGGAATTAAGCAGCCTTTTAAGGAAGCCGAGAAGTTGGCTGAGATGCTTATAGAGCGAGGCGTTCCTCAGGATAAGGTACTCACCGAAGTACAATCGCGGGATACAATCAGCAATATCTATTATCTCAAAACGCAAATCTTTATCCCAAATCATATGACCAAATTGCTCTTTGTTGTTGCCTCGTTCCGCATCCCTCGGCTTGATTTTTTGTGCAAAAGAATTCTTGGCAATGGCTACGTCGTGGATTATGAATCTATCCCGGCCGAGAGCGGCCCGTCGTACAATGAGCCGCATACCTTCAAAATCCAAAGTGGCTTTCTTGCGCCCATGAAAGACGGCGAACACGAATGGCTCACGGGTAAGTTCTATACAGCTGACATGTATGCGTACTGGGCCGAGAGAACAAAGGGGCGCGTTAGCTAGGCCGTACCCCACTTCCGTGCGAACGATTGGGAGGCAGAACTTGCGCCTGGTGAATTCAGCCTCATGCCCACGCCAAGGCCATAGCTGCCAGCCCAACGGATACACAAAGATTTGTGAGCGAGTGAAATAGCGCCTCGGCAAACCGTTTTTCTTCAATAAGGCGTACCGTTTCAAAGCTTGCCGTACTAAACGTCGTATACCCTCCACAAAAGCCAGTACCAAATATGACCTTCTCATTGGCTGTTATATGGTGATGCAAGCTTAATGCCGTTACAGTGCCGAGCAACAAAGCGCCCGTAAGGTTGATGAGCAAAGTACCCCACGGAAACCTACGGCCGACTTTCGAGCGCACAACTCCGTCAGTGATGAAGCGGGTTACTGCGCCAACGCCGCCGACTAAGCAAACAAGTAACACCATCAGTATGCGTCCTCCTTCCGGTGGTAGGCTGCCGCTAACTGGATGCCAAGCGCACTACAAATCAGACCACCAACAACACTTAACGCTGCGTATAATGTCGCGGCACTTATATGATCGCCGCGCAGCAATGTGCCTGCTTCAACGGCAAACGTACTGTACGTGGTATATGCGCCCATAAAGCCGGTGCCGAAGCCTAAACGCACTAATTGTCGTTTGCCGCGATCTTCACCATGACGCGCCAAACTCTCCAACAACAGACCGAGTACGAACGCTCCCGATAGGTTAGTAAGCAGCGTGCCATAAGGGATTTTACCGGATGCTGTCGGCAAGCCTTTTTCGATCTCGTAGCGCGTGAGCGTGCCCAAACAACCGCCAACGAAGACAACGAGTTGGAGCCCCGGCATAAAGTGCAACGGAAACTTGTATTGCCCCGGGCGTTCAGCGTCAGGGTCGAGCGGCAGCTCGGGGTGCGTGTCTCTAGGGAATAACGCATTGAGTGTCTTTCGTTTCAGCATCTCTACCATTTGTTCTTCCTTTCTTAAACAATAAAATACGCCTACAAAGGCAACGATCCTTTGTAGGCGCTATTAGCTCGACTGAGCGGTTTGAGGCGGGCACCATCGCCTTTGGCTTATAGCGTACTTTACTTGGAGCGTTTCGGCAATCCGTAAAAGATGCGGGCGGTCTAAAATGGGACATTTCCGCCGAAGACGATATGATACGCGAAGTAAAAGGAGAGTTTGGCGCTGACGCCACGAACATTGCATTTGCAGGCTATCACGTCGTAGGTTTTGTTGTATTTTTGTAGCGCCTTCCTGTAATATAAGGGAATAACCATAAGCAGAGGGTTAAGTGCGACATGGCGCGGCTTCCAGTTCCCGGACAAGATGATGGTCTATGGGGAGATATTCTCAATAGTTTTTTGCTCGTTGAGCATAATGCCGATGGCAGCCTCAAGATTCGTACGGACGGTACGTTCTACTCGAAACCAAGCGGCGGCATCCCGGCAAGTGACCTTACGTTGGCCGTACAAGCTTCATTATCCGCAGCGAATACGGCCTTGCAACCCGGCGGTGTGCCCGGCGGCGATTTGACGGGCACCTACAATGCGCCAACGGTAGCAAAGATCCGTGGCGTTACGGTCAACGCATCTGCGCCAAGCGACGGCCAAGTACTGGTGTACAATGCCGGCTCAACACAGTGGATTCCAAGTACGGTAACGAGCACGACGGTTGGCGATGCCACGACCGGCAGCAAGGGCATTGTCCAATTAACCAATGACCTCTCGGGTAGCGCAACGGCACCGACGGTCGTAAGCACGCATCTTTCGAGCGCGCTGCCGATTAACCAAGGCGGCACTGGGTCGGCTACGCAGAACTTCGTGGACCTTTCGACGACGCAAACGGTCGGCGGTACGAAGACGTTTACAAGTACTATCGCTGGCGATATCTCCGGCAACGCCGCAACTGTGACGACAAACGCTAACCTCACCGGTGATATAACGAGCGTAGGAAATGCGACGACGTTAACCAGCTCAACAAACGTCGAGAACATTATTTCAAGTAACACAACGGTTGCCGGCAAGGCTCCAACGGCCAGCCCGAATTTCACGGGCACGCCAACAGCGCCAACGGCAACATCCGGGACGAACACAACACAACTTGCCACGACGGCATTCGTGAATACGGCCGTCACCGACGCCACGCCAAACGCCGGAGCTTCGACATTGGGTTTGGTAGAACTTTCCGGTGATCTGGGCGGCAGCGCCACATCGCCGAGCGTTTTGCAAATCAACGGAGTTGCGCTTCCTGGCACTGCGCCTTCGGCCAACCAAGTGCTGACGGCGACGAGCCCCACCACAACAACTTGGTCAACGCCGACAGCCGGTTCTTCAAGCCTTGCCTCTGACACCGACGTCGCCCTCACCACCCTCTCCAACAACCAGGTGCTAACGTATAACAGCACGAGCAGCAAATGGGTGAATGCTACACCGGCCAGTGCACCGGTCACTTCAGTCTTTGGACGTACTGGTGTGGTCGTAGCCCAAGCCA